>DFSO01000078.1:0-31875 GCA_002378665.1 Loktanella sp. UBA3435
AAGAAGTAATTTTCGGTACCTTAAAAGTAGAAAGGCCCGCCAGAACGGCGGGCCTTTTTGCGTTATGTTTGATGTGCGTTACTTCTTCAAGGCAAGCGTGGGCGCAATCACATCGATCCCAAGTGCTTTCCCGACCGCGTAGTAGGTCAGCTCGCCTGCGTGGACGTTCAGGCCCGCGAGAAGGTGCGGATCGTCCTCGCAAGCCTGACGCCAGCCCTTGTTCGCAAGTGCCAGCATGAATGGCATCGTCGCGTTGCCGAGTGCGATTGTGGATGTCCGCGCCACGGCGCCAGGCATGTTGGCGACGCAATAGTGCATGATGCCGTCGACCTCATAGATCGGGTCTTGGTGGGTGGTTGCGCGGGATGTCTCGAAACAACCGCCTTGGTCAATCGCTACGTCAACAAGGGCGGCACCGGGTTTCAGCTCCGACAGTTGCGCGCGGCTGATCAGTTTTGGCGCAGCAGCACCGGGGATCAGAACCGCGCCGATGATCAGATCGGCTTGTTGCGCCAGTTCAATCGTGTTGCCCTCAGAGGCGTAGGAGGTTTTGAACGTGCCACCGAAAACGTCATCAAGGTAGCGTAGGCGTGGCAGGGAGCGATCAAGCACGGTGACATCCGCGCCCATGCCTGCCGCGATTTTGGCAGCATGGGTGCCGACAACACCCCCGCCGATAACCATCACTTTCGCAGGCCCAACACCCGGCACGCCGCCAAGCAAAACACCGCGTCCGCCGTTGGCCTTTTGTAGGGTCCAAGCGCCGACTTGTGGTGCCAAACGGCCAGCCACTTCAGACATTGGCGCAAGAAGTGGCAAGCCACCGTTGCGGTCGGTCACTGTCTCATATGCGATGCAGGTCGCCCCTGATGCGATCAGGTCGCGGGTCTGTTCTGGATCGGGCGCAAGGTGCAGATATGTAAAGAGGATTTGACCCTCGCGGAGCATTTTACGCTCAACAGGCTGGGGTTCTTTCACCTTCACGATCATGTCGGCGGCGGCAAAGATTTCGGCGGCTGTGCCCGCGATTTTGGCCCCTGCTGCAATGTAGTCTTCGTCGGTGAAACCAGCGCCAATGCCGCCTTGCGTTTCTACCGTCACGGTGTGACCTGCGTTCACCGCTTCGCGGGCTGCGTTAGGTGTGATCCCAACGCGGAATTCCTGTGGTTTGATCTCTTTTGGGCAACCGATGTGCATGACGTGTTTCCTCCCTGAAACGTGTTTCCCGCATTATCTGCCTGATCTGGCGCAATTTCTTGGTAAATCCACTTGGTTGTTAGTGTTAATTGTGAAAGGAACTTGCGCAAAGAGAATGCAAATTCGAAGAAAGCTGCGCCAAATGGAACTTGATAACATAGACTACCGAATCCTTGAGGTTTTGCAAAAGGCAGGACGCATGTCGAATGCGGAGCTGTCGGAGATGGTGCACCTGTCGGCGTCTGCTTGTCATCGACGTGTGCAAAGGTTGGAAAAGGACGGGTTCATTCGCGATTACGTGGCGCTTTTGAATCCACGCAAGGTTGGGCTGCCGACGACGGTGTTCGTCGAAATAACGTTGTCGGGTCAGGCGGATGAGGTGCTGGATGCCTTTGAAAAAGCTGTCGCGCGGGTACCAAATGTTTTGGAATGCCACCTGATGGCGGGGTCGGCTGATTATCTGTTAAAGGTTGTCGCTGGCGACACCGAGGATTTCGCCCGCATCCACCGCCGCCACCTCGCGACATTACCTAGTGTGGCGCAGATGCAGTCGTCATTTGCCTTGCGTACCGTGCGCCAAACAACGGCCCTGCCTGTGCGCGATTAAGGCGGGTTGCCGAGGGCAATGGTCCGTGCGACCAATCGTTAACAACTAGCGAAAGTATTGGTATGAAGCGCGGACTGCTGGCCCTAAGCATGGCCTATATTCTCTCACAATTTTATCGTGCATTTTTGCCCGTTATCGCCCCCGTTTTGGCTGCTGAAATCGGCGCGACACCTGATGATCTGGCCTATGCGTCGGGCATCTGGTTCGTTGTTTTCGCGGCGATGCAAATCGCTGTCGGGATCGGGCTTGATGCGCTCGGGCCCAAGCGGACGGCCTCGGCCCTGTTCATTTTTGGCGGGGCAGGTGGGGCGTTGCTGTTTAGCCTTGCGCAATCGCCGCTGCATGTTTCCATCGCGATGGGGCTGATCGGGATCGGCTGTTCGCCTATCTTGATGGCGGCCTATTATATCATTGCGCGGACCTATTCGGCGGCGGCCTTTGGCACGCTTGCGGGTGGCATGATCGGGTTTGGATCTATTGGGAACCTTGCAGGATCGGCCCCGATGGCGTGGTCGATTGAGGCCTTTGGCTGGCGACCAACGATGTTGGGCTTGGCTGCGGTTTCGCTTGTGGTGGGCTTGTCTCTGATTGCGGTGATCCGCGACCCCGAACGGGTTGAGACGGAGGAAAAAGGTTCTGTTCTGACCCTGCTCAAAATGCCGATCCTCTGGCCGATTTTCGCGATGATGCTGGTAAACTATGCCCCTGCGGCGGGTTTGCGCGGTCTTTGGGCGGGGCCCTATTTGGGCGACGTGTTTGGCGCGGATGTTACGGCGATTGGGCGGGCGACGTTTGTCATGGCTATCGCGATGGTCATCGGAAACTTTGCCTTTGGTCCGCTTGAGCGGTTGTTTGGCACGCGTAAATGGGTTGTGTTTTCGGGCATCGCGATTGGCGCAGTAGCCCTTGCGCTGCTTTGGGCTTTCCCTGATCGCAGTCTCTGGTTCTCGACGCTGTTATTGGCGGCGGTTGGCATTTCAGGATCGACGTTTGCGGTGATTATCGGGCACGGCAAGGCGTTCTTTCCAGCGCATTTGACAGGGCGCGGTGTGACTTTGATGAACCTGTTTGGCATTGGCGGTGCGGGCATTATGCAGTTTGCGACAGGGCCGATTTACCGCGCGGGATTGTCTGACGTGCCAAGCACGGCCTACACGGCGATCTTTGCGGTCTTCACTGTCATGACCGTTGTTGGGCTTGCGGCATATTTGTTTGCCCAAGACCGCACCGACTAAAGCTCTTTCCCTTAGGGCGCAGGCGGGGTAATAGGCGGCATTCTCATCAAGGAAGCAACAAATGGGTTATAATATCGTCGTCGTTGGTGCCACAGGTAACGTGGGCCACGAAATGCTAAACATCCTCGCCGAGCGCGCCTTTCCGATCGACAAGATCGCTGCCCTCGCCAGCCGTAAATCGCTGGGGACGGAAGTAAGCTTTGGCGAGAAAACCCTGAAAACCCAAGATCTTGACACGTTTGATTTCACGGGCTGGGATATGGCATTGTTTGCTGTTGGCTCTGAAGCCACAAAGAAATACGCGCCATTGGCTGCTAAGGCTGGCTGCGTTGTGATCGATAACTCGTCGCTTTACCGCTACGATGCAGAGATTCCTTTGATCGTGCCAGAAGTGAACCCGCAAGACGTTCACATGTACAAAAACAAAATGATTATCGCGAACCCGAACTGCTCCACGGCGCAAATGGTTGTGGCGCTTAAGCCACTGCATGACCGCGCGAAAATCAAGCGCGTTGTTGTCAGCACCTACCAAGCCGTTTCTGGCGCGGGCAAGGATGCGATGGACGAGCTTTGGGATCAGACCAAGTCGATGTACAACCCGATTGATAACAAGCCAAAGCAGGTTTTCACCAAGCAGATCGCCTTCAACGTGATCCCGCATATCGATGTGTTCATGGATAGCGGCGACACGAAAGAAGAGTGGAAGATGGTCGTTGAGACCAAGAAAATCTTGGACAAATCCGTAAAGGTTACAGCAACTTGCGTACGCGTGCCTGTGTTCGTTGGCCACTCTGAATCGATCAACATCGAGTTTGAAGAATTCCTCGACGAAGACGAAGCCCGCGATATCCTGCGTGAAGCACCAGGTATCATGGTGATCGATAAGCGCGAGAATGGCGGCTATGTGACGCCTGTTGAATGCGCCGGAGACTTTGCCACATTCATCAGCCGCATCCGTCAGGACGTGACAGTTGAGAACGGCCTGAACCTGTGGTGCGTGTCCGACAACTTGCGCAAAGGTGCGGCATTGAACGCCGTGCAGGTCGCAGAATTGTTGGGCCGTGAGTGCCTTAAGAAGGGCTAAACCCTTTCAACCGATTCTATAGTAAGGGCCCCTGCATCACGCTGGGGCCCTTATAATTTGAGTAAACCTATCCGAAAGGATAAGTAGCAAGAGTCCAATGCCCCATGTTACCGCCGATTCCTGAACTGATGCTTTGCCGCCGATTCTGCGAAAAGAGGCACATCAGTTGAGCGTAAATTAGGTGGAACATATGTTAACATTTATTAAAACTTGGACGTCGCGCCGTAAGGCTGAGGCATTGATCGATAAGGCCGTTGAAGACGCGAAGATTACCCGCGAAGAAATGCGCGATTTGTTCGCAGACGTTTTGACCCAGAAGACGGCCGCGCGTCGTTAAGCCTAGAATCGCTCGGCGCGCAGGACCATTGCATCTGTCACGCTGACGACCCCGATATGCGGCTCAACCACCGCAAAGGCCGCATCCAAGAGCGTGTCTAGCCGCTCAGGTCTAATCAGACAAATCACCGCGACCATGCCAGCGCGTCCGACTTGCCCTTCGCGCGACCAGCGCCCAGAGCGGCCAGAGCCCCCCAAGACAGGCAGTACGGTGAACCCAGTCACCCCTGCCTTTTCCAATGCGGTTGTCAGTCGCTTTTCTAATGGGGCTTCGATCATGATCTCGACTCGTTTTGCGGTGTGCATGTCCATTTTAGGCTCCTGTGACCATCTGCGCGACGGTAAGATAGAGTGGAATTCCAAGCGTCAAATTGAACGGGAAGGTGATCCCCAGCGACAATGTGAGATAGACTGCAGGGTTCGCTTGGGGCAGGGCCACGCGCATGGCGGCGGGCACAGCGATATAGCTGGCAGAGGCTGCAAGCACCATCATCAAGAGAATACCGCCCGTTGAAAGCCCGATCAGCAGACCCGCAGCCAGACCAAAGCTGGCACCTATGAGCGGCATTGCAATCCCGAATGCCACGATGGGCAGGGTGACGATCCCCTTGGCAGACCGTAGCCCACGCCCTGCGATAAGCCCCATGTCGAGCAGGAACAGGCAGAGCACCCCTTTGAAGGGGCTCACGATAAAGGGCGCGATGTCGGCCAAACCCTTTTCGCCTGTGATCATGCCGATAGCAAATGCCCCAACAAGCAAGACAATGGACCCGTTGAGCATGATTTCACGCATCAAGCCCTCTTCCATTTTTCCGCCTGTACCGCTGCGCGCAACGAGCCAGAGTGCCGAAAGGATGGCGGGGGCTTCCATAGCGGCGGCGACGGCGACCATATAGCCTTCGGCGTCGATCATGCGGCCCTCAAGAACGGAGGTTGCGGCGACGAAAGTCACGATAGAAATCGAACCGTAATGTGCGGCCACAGCTGCGGCGTCGGTTCTGGAGAGGTTTGTCATCACCTTGAGTAGGGCAAAGGCAATGAGCGGCAGACCGAATGACAGGATCACGCCTGCGCCGACAGCCAACAACAGCGTCGCATCCACGCCATGTGAGGCCACGCTTGCCCCGCCTTTGAAGCCAATTGCAAAAAGCAAATAGATCGACATGCCCTTGGCCACGGCTTCTGGGATTGTCAGATCGGATCGCGCAAATGCGGCGAGCAATCCAAGCGCGAAGCTTAGGATAATCGGGGAAATCAGGTTGGCTGCAGCGAGATCAAGGATGGATGACACAGATTTTACGCCTTTTAAATAGGTAGGAATTTTTCCGCAGTTGCGTCGTAGCCCTCCAGGCTGCCGTCGCCGATATCGTTCCAGACGCCATGTAGTGTGAGTTCACCACTTTCAACAGCGTCGTTCACAAAAGGGAAGGTCATCAGGTTTTCGAGCGAGACCAACACGGCTTCTTTCTCAAGAGCCTGCTTGCGTTCTTCGTCAGTGCCTTCGGCCAAGCGCTCAAATCCGGGGCGCAGAATATCCATCCAGCGACCCACAAAGCTGCTTTTCTCATCTAGTTCTGGGGCGTGGCCAGAGCACATGTTGTAACATCCCTCAACGCCGCCGCAGCCAGAGTGACCGAGCACAACGATGTGCGAGACCTTCAAGGCGGTGACGGCATATTCAACGGCGGCAGATGTACCGTGCTGTGCGCCGTCAGGGTGGTAGGACGGCACAAGGTTCGCGATATTGCGGTGAATGAAAAACTCGCCCTGATCGGCCCCAAAGATCGCCGTCACATGCACACGGCTATCGCAGCAGGAAATCACCATTGCGCGGGGGCGTTGGCCCTCTTCTGCTAGGCGTTTGTACCACCCTTTGTTCTCGGTAAATGTCGTTGCTTTCCAACCGTGATAGCGGCTGACCAAGTAGGAAGGCAGGGGGCGGGCAGATTTCATCAATGTACTCCGTCGTGATTTCGCTTGGTTTATCATGCATTTTCACGAATTTGGAATAATTTCAATTGCATGTTTCATATTCTGAAAACCATCTGGGCCTAGAACGAATTTATGGAACACAATCAGTCACAATTCGCGGCGATGGCCGCACCCGCCCAGAGCCCCAATTCAGTCACCTATTTACGGTGCCTTGATGTCGTCAATCTGGATCCAGAGCCAATCTACGAGATTTTCGCCATGAAAGGAGAAGTCTATGCCGAGGCCATGATTTGTAAAATCCTAGAGGACATTGCGCATAAGTTGGATTCGCTTCAGATCGCGCATCGGGCGCATTTGTTTGAGGATATTTTGGGACCTGCGCGCAGAATTTCATCCATTGCATCACAGCTTGGGCTGACCGATGTGTGGTGGGGCGCTGACCATGTCGCAATCGCCGCGCAACAGAAGGATGGTGTTGCCCTAAGTGCGACTTTGGCACGTTTGGAGCGTGCCTTTGATGCGGCCGTGTCCGAGGTGTGGCGTTACCGCGAACGTTCCTGATTGGGTCATTGCACTTTATATTCTGAGGGGTAATCTTTGGCAGAAATGAACCAAGGATTTCAAATGCCTTTTACCTTTGCTGACCCGACGACACCTGCGGTTGATCTTTACGTCATAGAGACAGGATCAATTGATACATTGCCAGAGTTTGCTCAGAAATGGGCGCAGACCTATGGATTTACGGGGGCTTTGGGGCAGGTCTTAGCTGTGCCGCGTGAAGACGGTACTTTGGCCTGTGCTGCCGTTGGGTATGGCACCGCCTTGCTGCGCAAACGCGGGCGGTTTTTTGTCGGTGCGGCTGCGCGGAAATTGCCAGTTGCGACGTATAGAATTGTAAGCGACCTGCCGAGGCCCGAGTTGGAAGAGGCCGCCCTTGGTTGGCTATTGGAGACCTACCGTTTTGACCGCTATGTGAAGCCTGCAGGCGCCGTTGCATCGTTGGTCGCGCCCAAAGGGATCGACGCTAAGCGGATCGAAGTGATCGCAGCTGGCGAGGTATTGACCCGCGATCTGATCAACACGCCTGCCTCTGATATGGGACCGTTCGAGCTTGAAGAGGCATTTCGCGCTTTGGCTCATGCGCATCAGGCCGAAGTCAATGTCATCTTGGGCGATGACCTGCTGCCCGCGAATTTTCCGATGATCCATGCGGTGGGCCGTGCGTCCACGCGTGAGCCGCGTTTGCTTGATATGCGCTGGGGCATAAAGGGTCCGCTTTTGACGCTGGTGGGCAAGGGGGTTTGTTTTGATACAGGTGGCCTGAATATCAAGCCTGGGTCGAGCATGGGCCTGATGAAAAAGGATATGGGCGGGGCGGCGACGGTGCTGGGCCTTGCGCATATGATTATGGGACTTGGTCTGCCGCTCCGCTTGCGCGTGTTGGTGCCCGCGGTGGAAAATGGCATTGATGGCAATGCGTTCCGCCCGCAAGATATTTTGAAAAGCCGCAAAGGTTTGACCGTCGAGATTAACAATACCGATGCTGAGGGACGCCTTGTGTTGGCCGATGCGCTCACGCTCGCGGATGAGGATCAGCCCGCGCTGGTGATTTCCATGGCAACGCTGACGGGCGCTGCCCGTGTGGCGGTTGGCCCTGATATGTCGCCGTTTTTCACAGATGATGATGTGGCTGCGAGCGAGGTTTCACTGGCTGCGGCCCGCGTTGCTGATCCTGTCTGGCGTTTGCCGTTCCACGAGCCTTATGAGGCGATGATTGAACCTGGCATTGCCGATCTGGACAATGCGCCAAGTGGCGGTTTTGCGGGCGCGATTACTGCGGCCTTGTTTCTGCGCCGTTTTGTCGAAAGCCCTTACATGCATTTTGACATCTATGGCTGGAACCCAACCGCCGCGCCTGCACGCCCGAAAGGTGGTGTTGGCATGGGCGCGCGGGCTTTGCTGGAAGCTTTGCCAAAACTGTTGAAGCTATGAGCGACCCAAGATTAACCCCAGCGAATGGGCGTGTTGCGGCGGCTTATTTGAAGGGTCACGTTGCGGCAGACGCCTTTGTTGAGGGTGTCGGGAAAAGTGTGGCGGTGCCTGTCGTCGATCTCTGCCCTGCGCCCGATGCGATGCGAGATCGGCAGCTTTTGTTGGGTGCCGAGGTTAAGGTTTTTGAAGAGCGTGATGGCTGGGCCTTTGTGCAGGCGGTTGATGGCTATGTCGGCTATGTGCCGCTGTCTGCGCTCGGCGGTTTGGTCGTGCCTACGCATTTTGTAGCGACCCCCGCGACCCACGCCTATGCCCAAGAGACCATGAAATCCGCCGATTTAATGTATCTGTCATTCGGATCGCGGGTCCGTGTTGTGGATGAACGGCAGAAATTTTTTGAGACCACGAAAGGGTTTATCCCCAAGAAACATTTGCGACCTTTGACGCAGCCTTTCACCGATCCTGCGACTATTGCCCAGATGCATTTTGGCGTGCCCTATCTCTGGGGGGGGAATTCGATCAGTGGGATCGATTGCTCTGGTCTTGTCGCTGCATCTCTGACGGCGTGTGCCATCATCAGCCCAGCAGATAGTGATTTGCAACGCGATGGGCTTGGTGTGGGTTTGCCCGACGATGCGCCGCTTCAGCGCGGTGACCTGATGTTCTGGACGGGGCATGTGGGCATGATGGTCGATGCGGAAACGATGATCCATGCCAATGCCCATCACATGAGCACGGCTTATGAGCTCGTCGCAAATGCGACCTTACGGATCAAGGCGCAGGGCGATGGGGATGTCACCGCGCGAAAGCGTCTGATGCTTTAGTTGACGGCGCGGATCAGTTTACGCTCGAGTACCTGCAACACTTGGCGGAGTTCCGTGCCGCGTTTGAGCACCTGACCGTCCATTCCGATCACCGCATATTGCCCTTGCTTCAGCCGCAGCTTTGGTCGTTTCTCAATCCGATAAAGCGGATTTTCAGCGGTGCGGCGAAACACCGAGAACACGGCCGCTTCGCGCAGAAAAGACATGCCATAGTCACGCCATTCACCCGCAGCAACCATGCGACCGTAAAGACCCAGAATCAAATTGAGTTCGGTGCGGTGGAACGCAACCTGCTCGGGTTGTCTTGACGGAAGGGAAAGGGGGGCGTCGATGTTCATGGAAATAGACTTGCGCCGATTGCCCCTGAAATCAAGCGTTCTGAAGCGATGCGAACCGAAAATCATCTTTGAAATGTCGCGGGGGGTTCATGCAATTGACATGATTGCCTGCGAAATCAGTTTCATAGTGAGTAGGTTCTTGAGGGGGTGCTTTTATAGCCCCCGCCCAGTGCATCCCTTCAAGGCCTCCACTTTATCCCCAATTACCCGCAGCTGATCTGGTTGATCTTGCCGTCTTCTCCCACGTGGAAGTTCATGCGCGCAGGGGCGTAATCCTGCGTTGAGATCGTTCCGGGGCGGAGAATGCGCACTTGGCCAAGGATCAAAATGCGCTCAAGCGCTGTGGCATCCTGGTTCAGCAGCGTATGATAGCGTACTGCATTACACGTATCATCCATGCCCGTAGGTAGGGCGTTTTGAACGGGTTGCGGTGCGCTGGGCGCTTGCGGGGAACAGGCGGCGAGCGCCAAAAGGAGAATGAGTTTTTTCATACTCGCAGAATGCGTGAAATTTTGTTCCATTTGCAAGGTTTCAAAATTGATTTCGCTCCCCTTTGGCGCAAACGCTGGTTGAAATGGGCGGCGCAATGCGTGATCCTTGTGACAAATTGGAGAGGATTTTCAAATGATGAGAACACGTGCCGCCGTTGCCGTTGCTGCGGGTAAACCGCTTGAAATCATGGAAGTGAACTTGGAGGGGCCGCGCAAAGGCGAGGTCTTGGTCGAGATCAAGGCGACTGGCCTATGCCACACAGACGAATTCACCCGCTCTGGCGATGACCCTGAGGGCATTTTTCCTGCGATCCTTGGCCATGAGGGCGCAGGCGTTGTCATTGAGATCGGCGAAGGTGTTACCAGCCTTGAGGTCGGTGATCACGTGATCCCGCTTTACACGCCTGAGTGCCGTGAGTGCGAGTATTGCCTCAATCCCAAAACCAACCTTTGCCAGAAGATCCGCAGCACCCAAGGCGCCGGGCTTTTGCCAGATGGTTCGACCCGTTTCTCGATGCTTGATGGCACGCCCATCCATCACTACATGGGCTGCTCGACCTTTGCCAACCACACGGTTGTGCCTGAAATCGCGCTGGCCAAGGTCCGCAAAGACGCGCCGTTTGACAAGATTTGCTATATCGGTTGCGGCGTCACGACGGGCATCGGTGCTGTGATCAATACCGCCAAGGTCGAGATCGGCAGCCGCGCGATTGTCTTTGGTCTGGGCGGCATTGGCCTGAACGTGATTCAAGGGCTGCGCCTTGCAGGTGCGGATCAGATCGTTGGCGTTGATCTTAATGAGAGCAAGATCGAGATGGGCAAACGTTTTGGCATGACCGATTTCGTGAACCCGTCCAAGGTAGAGGGTGATCTGGTGGCGCATTTGGTTGCGCTGACCAAAGGCGGTGCTGACTATACATTTGATGCCACAGGCAACGTGAACGTGATGCGCACAGCACTTGAGGCCGCGCATAAGGGGTGGGGAGAGAGCATCATCATCGGCGTTGCCCCTGCAGGTGCCGAGATTTCGACGCGTCCTTTCCAGCTTGTGACAGGTCGTAGTTGGCGCGGGACTGCCTTTGGCGGGGCGTCTGGTCGTACTGATGTGCCGAAAATTGTCGATTGGTATATGGACGGGAAAATCGAGATTGATCCGATGATTACCCATAAATTGAAGCTTGAAGACATCAACCACGGCTTTGACTTGATGCACGAAGGTAAATCCATTCGTGCGGTTGTTGAGTTCTAAATCGCCCTCCATATTTGCGACTGGCCCTGCGATCTGCGGGGCCTTTTGCGTTTCAGGGCTTGCCTTATTCGCGGTGGTGACTACCTTAGAACCATTCTAATAAGTGAGCCGTGCCATGATCCCAGGACTTGCAAACCGTCGTCGTTTCCGTGACCTGTCAGAGCAAGAAATTCTCGCTCTCGCGATTTCCTCAGAAGAGGACGACGCCCGTATCTACCGCTCTTACGCGCAGATGTTGCGTGCGGAATTCCCAGCGAGTGCCTCCGTTTTTGACGGCATGGCCAAGGAGGAAGACGAGCACCGCCGCCTTCTGATCGAGCTGCACGTCAGCCGCTTTGGCGATGTGATCCCGCTGATCCGTCGCGAGCATGTGTCAGGCTTTTACGCCCGCCGCCCCGTTTGGTTGGTCGAAAACCTTGGCCTGGAGCGTATCCGAGAGGAGGCTGCCCAAATGGAGCATGACGCGGAACGGTTTTACCGTGCCGCTGCTGCCGTCACGACGGACGCTGCGACGCGCCAGTTACTGGGTGATTTGGCCGCCGCCGAGGCGGGCCATTCACAGCATGCAAGCGCGCTTGCGGCCGAGCACCTTGGTGATGACGCACGCTCAGACGAGGAAAGTGCCGCGCACCGCCAGTTCATTCTGACATGGGTGCAGCCGGGTCTTGCGGGCTTGATGGATGGGTCCGTCTCGACCCTCGCGCCTATTTTCGCGACCGCATTTGCGACACATGACACATGGACGACGTTTCTTGTGGGCTTAGCTGCTTCGGTCGGTGCGGGTATCTCGATGGGCTTCACTGAGGCCGCGTCGGATGACGGTCAAATCTCGGGTCGTGGGTCGCCCGTTAAGCGCGGGATCGCGGCGGGTGTGATGACGACGTTGGGTGGTTTGGGCCATGCTCTGCCCTACCTGATCGCTGATTTCTGGACCGCAACAAGTGTCGCCTTGGTGGTTGTGTTCATCGAGCTTTGGGCGATCGCGTGGATTCAAAACCGCTATATGCAGACACCATTTTTGCGGGCTGCGTTTCAGGTGGTTGTTGGTGGCGCCTTGGTCTTTGCGGCGGGTGTTCTGATCGGGTCTGGCTAGACCTGATAGATCATCGTCGTCGCGGATTTAAAGCCAAAGATGTGGCGCAATAGCCCCATGTTTTGGGTATGCTTTGGGACAAAACCGAACCGCTCATATAATGCGCGGGCGCGGGTGTTGGCGTCGATGACATCAAGGCGCACTTCGCCAAATCCGCGCCGGTGGGCTTCGGTAACAATCGCTTTTAGGAGCGTGGTTCCAACGCCTTGACCACGCGCGGTAGGCTCCACAAAAATACCATCCATAAGGAAGCGGGCATCCTCAGTGTCGCGCTCAAGAAGGGAAAGCAGCGCTGCCCGCCACACGGCACCAAACGGCCCGTAGGCTTGGGAAAGCTGCTCGAACGTTCCGTTCACCAAGGCACCTTCGTAAGTCTTAAATCCCGCAACGCCAAGCAGCTTGCCCTCGCGGTCATGGGCGCAAATCGCGTGTTCGGGGTCAAGAACCTTCTCAATGAACGCCATTGCTTTTGGTTCTGGATGCATCACGCGGGCAAGTTTCGGGCCGAATGCTTCCCAATAAAGTGTCGCCACTTGTTCGCGCTCATCTGGTTTGATGCCTTTACTTGTAATCATAGTTCAAAGCTTGAGTAAGGGATGAAACGGACAGGGTCGCAGTGCACAATGACCTTGGCTTCGTCGCCAAACTCGACCAGCCCCTCAGCCCAAGACAGACCCGAAACGCGCCCTGATCCCTCAGAGACGAAAGCAGTGACTTTGCCGTCCTCAATCCGCGCGCGGATGTATTCGCGGCGGCCCGCCTTCTTGGATTTGGTGAAGGCGGCGGGCAATGTGAACCCCTGCGGCTCCAACCACGCGCCACCTGCCAAAACCGACAATGAGGGCCGCGCAAATACTAACGCGCATATTAAAGCCGCGACGGGGTTCCCGGGCAAGCCAAAGACGGGTACGCCATTCCAAAGACCAAGCGCCAAAGGCCGCCCCGGTTTCATCGCGATCCGCCAAAGGGCGAAACTTCCCGTGCCTTCAAGTAGCGCGGACATATGGTCTTCGTCCCCCGCCGAGGCCCCGCCAGATGTCAGGATCACGTCGCATTTCTTTGCTGCCGCATCCAAGGTTTTCCGCAGTTCATCGCGCAGGTCAGGGGCGCATCCAAGGTCGACCACTTTGTGCCCCCAAGTCTGCACCAAACTGCGTAACATCGGGCGGTTGGCGTCGTAGATTTGATCTTCGCGGGCGGCCGTACCTGCCTGCGCTAACTCGTCTCCAGTCGATAAAATGCCAACCCGTAGCTTTTTGCGGACGGCTACTTTGCCAATGCCAGTAGCGGCAAGTGTGGCGAGATCGACGGGGCGAAGTTTGTGTCCTGCGGAGAAAATATTTTGCCCTGCAACCATATCCTCGCCCGCACGCCGCGCGTTTGCGCCTTGCTTTAACGGACCGTGAAACCGCAGTTGATCGCCGTCAATGACGACGTCTTCTTGCAGCACGACCGTATCAACGCCACTTGGTAGAGCCGCACCTGTCAGCACACGTATCGCGCGACCCTTTTCAACATAGCCATCATAAGGCTGCCCCGCAGCAGAGCGCCCATCGACAAGCGTCAACGCCTGTTCGCCCAACGCAGCGCCGCCCGCAAATCCATAGCCATCCACCGCAGAATTCGGGGTCGGTGGATGGGCACGCAGGCTTGCAATGTCGCTTGCGAGGATGCGCTTGTTTGCCTTTTTCAAGGTTACGGTCTTTGTCCCCGTTACCGCCAAAAGATTCGATTTTAAATGCGCCAGCGCTACGTCAACGGGTGTCCAATGCGCCCCTTGCGGCATCGCAAAACAGTCGTTGCGTAGGGGGGGCGTGGGGCGTTTTTCCTGTGGCACGCCAAGGATCCAACCCTCAACGGGGGCCGTCACATTGAGCAATGCGGCAAGATTGGTTTTTGCAAAATACGCCGCAGTTGTCTTCACTTGATGGGCGTCTTTGATCATGCCGTCTGGGGCGGGTCCCGCGAAAAGCGTGGGCCACACCTCAATGAGTGCGATCTGTTTCGAAGGGGCCTCGAACGGCCAGACCGAGACCGCGTCTTTGAACCGTTCCCGCAAGCGATGCAGCACAGGCAGGCCCATCAACACTTGCGACCCAACAGCACCAGCGCCCGCAAGTTGCCAGCACGTGAAGCTCCCCTTTGCGTGGTTTTCGACAGCGCGACGTTCGGGGAAATCGGTGTTGGTGCGTATGTTGCCTTTCTTGGGCAGATGCGGAATATCGCGCGCAAGTCCGTTGCCCCAAAAGGGGCCGATACCGTCAAACTTTGTATTCAGCGCACCTGCCACATCAAAGCGGTTGTTGGCCTTTGCTGCGTCTTCGATGTGGTCGTTTAGCCATGCCCACATAGCGAACGGATCGTCGGTTCCTGTGATCGCTTTGGCAAAGCCAGCGGGGTAGGCGAAGGGGAAGTCAAAGCCTGCCATGACGCGTCTTCCAGCGGCCAATTCGCGTTCGAACAGCTCAATGAGCCAAGTTTCGACCAGTATTCTATTACGAAAATAGATGGGGTCTTGCCCTGCGACACAGGCCCAAATCGCGTCTTTGACAGGCGTAGGCCCGCGATCATTTCCGCCCGACCAATCGACAATAACGATTGTATCAAATGTCATAGGCCGACCTGTGCGAGGATGAAATCGGCGATCGCAGCTGTGTGATCTAGATCGAATTTGGGTTGCTCTGCATCGACGGCGCAATCGGCAGCGATGGCCAGAATTGTCGGGTCATTTGGGGCAAGCAGCCTGCCATTAGTGGCGCTACGGTAGGTCTCGATCTTGGGGTGGCTATCGCGTTTGTAACCTTCGATCAGGACCAAATCAACGGGGTCCAGTTTGCCCAAGAGCACATCGAGCGCAGGCTCGTCCGCGCCTCGCAATTCCGACATGAGCGCCCAGCGGTTGCCTGAGGAAAGCAGGACCTGTGACGCACCTGCCGTGCGGTGGCGGTAGCTGTCTTTGCCTTCGTGATCGACGTCGAAATTGTGGTGTGCGTGTTTCACTGTTGAGACAGTAAAACCGCGCCCTGTGATCTCAGTGACGAGCCGTTCCATTAGGCCCGTTTTGCCTGTGTTCTTATAACCGACAACGCCAAATACTCTCATAATATGCCTCGCGCGGTTTCTAGGTCTTCGGGTGTGTTCACGTTGAAAAACGCGGCACTGTCTGGGAAATTGGCTGTTGCGGCGTTATGCTTTTGGGTCCACATCACGACCTTTCGCAAACCGCCATTCAACGCCTCGCGCAGGTCATCGCGCAGGCGCACGGGCCAGAGGCCAAAGGTCGGCTGCCGCCCGTCAGGTGTCGCGGCGAGGGCCAGATCAACGCCTGCGATTTCGGCAGCAAGTTGCAGTTGCGGGACAAGATCGCAGGGCAGGAATGGCGTATCAGCTGCGGCCGTGACGATGTGGCTGGCCCCTTGCGCTGCGGCCCAATCAAGACCTGCGAGCACGCCCGAAAGCGGCCCTGCAAAACCGTCAATGCTATCGGCAATGACAGGCAGGCCAAGGTCCGCAAACCGCGCCGCATCTCCGTTGGCATTGAGCGCAAGGCCAGTGACCTGCGGTTCAAGCCGATCAATCACATGGTCGAGAATGCTACGGTCTCCAAGGCGCAAAAGTCCTTTGTCGCCGCCGCCCATCCGCGTGGCCAGACCACCTGCGAGGATCACACCGAGCGGGGCACTCATGTTTCGCTGCCTTTGCGGCCAGATTTGCGGGGTTCTTCGGCGACTTTGCTGGGGTCAGCATCGCGGATCAGGCGGTCTTCACCCGCAAGGCAAACGAACCGCTGTCCGCGCATCCGACCGATCAACGTCAGGCCGACTTGTTGCGCAATCTCGACGCCCCACGCGGTAAAGCCAGAGCGGGAGGCGAGCACAGGGATGCCCATCTGCGCACATTTGATGACCATTTCAGACGTCAGGCGGCCGGTTGTGTAAAGGATTTTATCCTCGGCACTGACACCCTCGGACAACATCCAACCCGCGATTTTATCAACGGCGTTATGGCGACCCACGTCCTCCATATAGACCAGTGGACGATTGCCTTGACACAGAACCGTGCCGTGGATTGCGCCTGCGCTGAGGTAAAGCGAGGGGGTCGTGTTGATCTGGGCGGCCAGCGCATAAAGGTCCGATGTACGCACGGGTGTTGCGGGGAGCTTAACGCCTTCCAGCCCCTCCATCATATCGCCAAAGACCGTGCCAACGGCACATCCACTGGTGCGGGTTTTCTTGGCGAGCTTGTCCTCGAAGGTCGTCTTCGACGAGGTGCGCACAACAACGGTTTCCAGTTCTTCGTCGTAGTCCACGCGCAGGATATCTTCGCCGTTTTGCAACATGCCTTGGTTACGCAAAAAGCCCAAGGCGAGGTATTCGGGGTAGTCGCCAATCGTCATGGCGGTCACGATCTCTTGGGCGTTCAGGTAAATCGTCAGCGGGCGTTCTTCCACCACGTTTAGGTCGATCTGTGCGCCATTCTGATCGGTTCCCGTAACTGAGCGGGTCAAGCGCCCGCCGTCCGGATTTGGTGCGATCAGATAAGAATGGGTGGTGCCGTTAACTGACATTTGTCTTTCCTGTGTTGCGCGCCTAAAACCGATGTGAACTCATCCCAAGCTAGGCCAATCCGATGACCACTTCCACCGAGAAATCCGCCTTTTGGGCAGGTCTACGCGACGGGTTGTCGTTCAGTTTCGTCGTTGTGCCATTTGCGACGCTATTTGGTGTGGCGGCTTTGGATGCGGGGCTGACCTTGGCGCAAACAATCGGCTTTACCGTGTTGGTCATCGCAGGGGCCGCACAATTTGCAGCCGTGCAACTGATGCTCGACAATGCGGCGATTGGGTTTGTTTTGTTGGCGGCCTTGGCGGTTAACCTGCGCATGGCGATGTATTCGGCCGCTTTGGTGCCTTACCTTGGGTCCGCTCCGCTATGGCAACGTGCGCTTGTCAGCTACCTGAATTTCGACCAAAGCTATGTCGCCTCCATCGCGAAATATGAGGCCGAGCCTGACCTGCCTGTTTCGGCACGCGTTGCGTATTTTCTCGGCGTATCGAGCGCGATTGCGCCTTTGTGGATCGCGGCTTCCATTGTGGGGGCCTTGATCGGCAAGGCCATTCCTGACGCATTGGCGCTCGACTTCATCTTGCCGATTGCGTTCCTATCGCTCGTCGCACCGATGTTGCGGACCTTAGCCCATGTCGCGGCGGCCCTAGTGTCAATCGTGGTCAGCTTGTTGTTGATCGGCCTGCCATCAGGCAGTGGCCTGTTGATCGCGGCGTTCTGTGCGATGGTTGCGGGCGTTCTGGTCGAGACTTGGATGGAAAGGAAAGCGGCGTGAATTATTCAGCAGGTGAAATCTGGCTAATCATTGGCATCATGGCGGTCGGCACATTCGCTATTCGATTTTCGTTTTTGGGGCTCATTGGAGACAGGCCGATGCCGGCTTTGGTGTTGCGCCTGCTGCGCTATACGCCTGTCGCGGTTCTACCGGGCATGGTTGCGCCACTGGTGCTATGGCCTGCCGCAACGGGTGGGCAGCCTGACGCGGTGCGCATTTTGGCCGCCCTCGCTGCCGTATTGGTGGCGTATCGGTCTCAGAAAATTGTCTGGGGAATGGTCGCAGGGGCCGTCGTGTTTTACGCAGGGCTTTGGACTACTGGTCAGTTTTAAGCGCCGCGTCGATTTGGGCCGCCGCAATTGATTTATCGTCGGCATCATCTTCGCGGTAGATCGTTGTCACAACACCTGGAATTTTCGCAAAATCGTCACGAATGCGGGTTGGCGAGATCGTGCGGCGGATGTTCTCGAACCCGGGAATATCCCTAAGAACTTTGGAAACTGCCAGTGCGCAAGCTGATTTTGGCACAGCACCATTGGCCATGACCAGCTGCAACGCGCGTTCTGCGATTTCATCAGAAACAAGGATGCGCTGACCTTCTACATAGTAGGTCTGACGCGCATGGTAGCTGACGTAGAATTCCTCAACGCGGGGCGATATTCCAAAAAGAACGTCATTCCGCCCAGGAATCGTCTCATGTTTAAAGCTGCCCGCAGGGTCAAACATCACCCTTTGGCTGGCATCAATTAGCAAAGACGAATGCGCACCATTGCCTGACCACACATTGATCATAGTATAGAGTGTGATCGATTTTTGGCCAGTCCCACGATAGATTTTCGCGTTTACGACATCATCGGGCGCCCAAATTGGATCACCACCGCCGCATGCAGCTAGCGCAAGTGGTGCGCCAAGAATAAATGTGCGGCGGTGCAAAAGCTTAGCCGTTGACCAGCGCGATAAAGATCAAAAGGCAGATAATGCCGATCGACCCTTTGGTGACCATGCTGATGAAACCATTGAAGGTTTTTTCCTGAACTTTGATGTCCATTTCGCCGTGCTTGTGGTTGGCCATTGTCGTGGTCCTCTGGTTTGAAAACGGTATTGGGTGTCGCATAGACGATTCAAGTTGCCATGTCACGTGTTCTCAGATGCGTTATGTCGTCTCATCTGATGGTTCGGTACGCTCAAGGCCTTCTGCCAATTGGAACCCAATGCGGTTTGGCTCAACTTGGTCGATATTTTTAGGGTTCGCGATTAACATCACGTTAAGTTGGGTCACGTGCTGGATCAGCTGCATCTTTGCGCCCAATTCGTTGGTGCCATAATAAGTCACGATGTCAGGATCGTAATAACCTAATCCTTCGATTTTGATCACGCCTGCGCCGCCACCCGCAAGACCCATGCCGACTTCATGTTCGTTATCGAGCTGTTTTTCAAAATTTTGGATATACAAAATGATCCGCTCATAGGCCCATTGCGCAGGGCTTTTCTTGGCATTGGATTCTTTGAGGGCCTTTGGAAGCGTATCCTTGTCTGGGCATGCGCCACGGTTTTGGACATGGACTTCAGACAAGCCTGGCAGATGCGCATTTTCCATCGCATCCGCAGAGGTTTCTATGGTCGCTTGGCTTTTGATTTGGGTCATAAGGGCACCGCCGTTGTGTCTTTGATCTCTTCCATAACAAAACTAGCAGAAATATCCGAAACAGAAATCCGTGATGTCAGGCGTTTGTAAAACGTATCGTAGGCAGGCACATCGGCGACGCGGACGCGCAGCACGTAATCCAGTTCGCCCGTCATGCGGTAGGCGCCGACCACTTCAGGCATTGCGGCAAGGGCTGTCTGAAACTTTGCCATCCATGCGGCGTCATGGGCATTGGTGCGTATCAAAACCATCACCGAGAGCGGGCAGCCGACAGCGGCATGGTCAACCAATGCGACGCGACCTTTGATCACGCCTGCGGCCTCCATCATCTTGATCCGCCGCCAGCAGGCATTGCGTGACAATGCGACCTCTTCGCTGATGTCATCGACTGAAGTCGTTGCGTCGCGTTGAAGGATTTTTAATATTTTTCGGTCTATTGTATCGAGGTTGTGCTCCATAATGGGATATTATCCCAATATTTTCGATAAATACAGTGCAATTTGGGACATTTATGCAGGCTGATTTGGCTAGTTATCTGTAACACCACCTCTCACAAGGAACCTACCGATGTCAGATATGAGCCAAACACCAACGCGCCGTAGCCCAATTGCCACATTGTTCACCGATCACCCCGCAGCGGTAAACGAGACATTCTTGCAGCACATGCGCTTTGCACTTGGCTTCTCTTTCTGGCTGGGTGTGGCATCTATGGCTGCCCTTGTTCATGCGATTATTCCAGCGCTTTGCGAAACAACTGCGAGCCGTATTCTCAAGCGTCTGCACGCAAAAATCATGGCCCGCCATTAATCATGTGCCGTATCGCCGCCTATACTAGACCTGCCATTCCACTTGAAAACATCGTTGTGCGCCCTGCGCATTCACTTTTGACCCAAAGCCAGCATGCCAACGAGGCGAAGTTGGCGGTGAACGGCGACGGATTTGGTATCGCTTGGTATGGCGACGATACCCGTCCTGGTCTTTACCGTGATGTGCTGCCATCTTGGGCCGATGGCAATTTGCTTAGTCTGTGCCGTATGATGCGCTCCAGCCAGTTTATCGCGCATGTTCGCGCGGGCACCGTGGGCGAAACCAGCCGTGCGAATTGCCATCCGTTTACCTATGATAACTGGTCGTTTTGCCATAACGGCCAGATCCCGCATTTCGCGTCGATCCGCCGTCGGATGGAGGCTGCACTCCCAGATAACCTGTTTGCGTCACGCCGTGGCACAACGGATAGCGAGATGATTTTCCTGACGCTGCTGGCCAATGGCTTGGATAACAATCCCAGCGAGGCGATGCGCACCACGCTAGACATCATCGGCCCCGCGACTGACCAAGGGCCGATTCGGCTCACAACGGTTTTCTCAAACGGGTCGTCGTTGTTTGCATTCCGCTATGCCTCAGACGGGTGTTGTCCGACGCTCTATCTTTCAGGCGTGTTGGACAATGGCGGCAGGTCATTGGCGTCAGAGCCGCTTTGCGGTGATGCGAGCAAGTGGACGACAGTGCCGACCGATTGCATTTTCGAGGTTGATGAACGGGGTGACACGCAAGCGGGCCTCATGCTCGCCGCTTAAGCCGCCCGCGCATTCATCGCCTGCATCCCGCGTTTCAGCGCGTCTATACATGTTGCGTCAAAGGCAGTGCCAATATCGCGTTCCATGATCTTGAACACCTCGTCAATCGGGATCGCGGCGCGATAGGGGCGTTCAGCAGACAGCGCGTCAAACACGTCGGCAACGGTTAAAATCCTAACCTCCAACCCGATTTGATCGCCTTTGAGCCCGTAAGGATAACCGTGTCCGTCCAGCCGTTCATGATGTGCCCCCGCAATAGGGGCAATGTCGTGAAATGCGGAAACGCGGGTCAGTATTTCCTCGCTGTGACGCGAATGGGCGCGGATTGCTTGCCACTCGTCGTCATCTAGTTTCGATGGTTTATCAAGCACTTGGTTGCTGACGGCCAGCTTGCCGAGATCATGTAATAACGCGGCCCGTCGCAACCAGCGGCGATGCGCCTGATCCAGCCCCAACTGTTCGGCAATCGTATCTGTATAAAGCGTGACGCGGGCGGAATGGTCGGCGGTAAAGGGGCTTTTGGCATCAATAACGGAGGCAAAAGCGGCGGCGATATCATCAAGGTATCCTTCGGTCACCTTCGTTGGCTTCTGCCCGGGAGGCAATGCAAAAACGATTTGATCGATGTCCGGTCTTTTCAACGTTCGCCAAAAAGCTCCATCAGCAGAAAGGGCAGCAAAGGCGGCTACCAAATCAGGGTTAAACCAAGTTCCACTGCGCGATTCGATTTCTCGCAATGCGGCAGGCGCGCCCTCGGCAGTGTGGAAAATATCCACGACCTGCGCCAATAGCGCGATATTCGCGGCCATTGGAATAGCCGTTTCTTTCAGCCCCAAGGGTTTCCCGCCGCCGTTCCAATGCTCGTCCAAGGCCCGAATACCGTCTTGCACCGCAGGGCCAAAGCGCAGTTTTGCGGCAATTTCCGCCCCGCGCTGACACCGCGTTTCCATCAGGCTTTTCGATATTTCGCCGCCGTTCTGCAAAATGTGCACGGTGGCGCGAAATCGCTCTGCCAATCCCGCTTGCAGCCCTGTTTTGGCAAAAACAAAGCGGAGCGCGGCGTTGAGGCTTCCGTCGATATACTTGAAATCCCGTTTGAAACTGATGTCATCAGTAAGATAAAGCGCACAAATCCGCGCCGCATTGCTGGAACAACCAAGGTCTTTCAGCAGCAGTGTGAAGTAGAGATCATAAAGATCACGCTCATCCATTCCCATTGCCATGCCCAGCTTTGTGCCGATCCAGCATGAGCGAATGCAATGTCCCTGCGGTTGCCCCTCGGTCATATCAAGGGCATAGGACAGCATCCCCAAAAGTTCCGCGAGTTGCATGGTCGCGGGGGGCTGTTTTGATCGCTTATGATAGTATTGGAAAGCCATGGCAGCAGTCTTACCCGCCGCTGGTTAATTTTCCTTGCTACGGGCCACAGTTTGCCAAAGGTAAGCGCCGTCCGCATCGAGCCAGCGATTCACGCGCCCCGCTTGCTGCAAATGGTTAAGGTGGGCAATCGCTTCGACCAGTGCCAGCCCGTAAGCGTCGCCTGTAATTTCACGCTTAAACACAGGCATAAAGCAGTCACCGCCGCGTCGTGGTTGTTCCAGAAACGCCTCGAGCCGCGCAAGTGCGCCGTGATGATTCTCGATCATTTGATGCAGGCGTAGGGGCAGCCCCGTAAACGGCAGCTTATGCCCGCCCAAGACAAAGTGATCGTCGCGCGCCAATGGGATAAACGCGGCACAACTTGTCAGCCATTCTGCCACAGGATCGGCGTCAGGTTCGGTCGCGTAAACACCCAGATTGGCGCTGATTGACGGCAGCAATTGATCCCCGCCGATCACCAGATTGTCGTCGCGGCTCCAGAATGTTGCATGTTCAGGGGCGTGCCCATTGCCCATCCGGATATCCCAAACGCGCCCGCCCATTATGATCGTCTCGCCGTCTTTCAGTCGGTTAAACCCAACGGGAAGCGGCGCCACGCAATCTGCAAAATTGAACGGCCGCGTATCCTTGCGGCTGTCATAAACCTGCGCGTCCATTCCGCAATGGCGGTAAAACGCGAGCGTTTCGGGGGTTGGCACATCATGCGCATCAAGCGTCAGCATTCGCGCCATCAGCCAAGCGGTGCGCGGCATGTGAAGCGTCGCACCTTGCTCCACAAACCAACCAGCCAGGCCCACATGGTCGGGGTGATGGTGGGTAATCACAACGCGGCTGACGGGCTTGCCAGCCATCGGCCCCGCCAACAAATCAGCCCAGATCGCCCGCGATTTACGGGAGTCGAACCCAGTGTCGATCACCGTCCAACTATCGCCCTCGTCGAGCGCATAAACATTCACATGATCGAGCGCCATAGGCAGCGGCAGGCGCATCCAAAGCACACCTTTGGCAACCTCTATCGCTTCCCCTGCCTCAGGCGCAGTCGCGTGGGGGTAGCGGATTCCCGCAGTCGTAGGACCCATCAGGCCAGCAAATCGTCAACAGTGATCGCCATCAGGTCGGCCCCACCTTCGCGGACATGGGCCAAAAGGCTCGCATGTTCTGGCAACAGGCGCTTGATATAGAGCGTGGCAAGGCGCAAGCGACCCGCGTCACCTGCCATAGCGGCTGCCAAATGCGCATGACCACCCAAGACCCGCGCAAAGGCACGTAGATAAGGCACGGAGCCTGCAAAGCGGTCGGTCATGTCTTGCTCAACCAGCCACTCTGTCGTCTCGCGCAGGGTTTCGGCTGCATTCCAAACCGCTTTTGCGAGCTCAGGCAGGCTGGCTTTCGCCACGTCCGCATTTGCTTCGATTTCATCAAGAATGGCAAAGGCAGCTTCGCCACCATCCATCATCTTCCGCGCCACAAGGTCCATCGCTTGGATGCCGTTGGTGCCCTCGTAAATCGCGGTCACGCGTACGTCGCGGCTAAACTGCGCAGCACCTGTTTCTTCGATAAAGCCCATGCCGCCATGCACTTGCACGCCCATGCCTGCCACGTCGATCCCAACGTCGGTCCCAAATGCCTTGCCAATCGGCGTGAGGAACGCAGCGCGGGATTTCCATGCGTCGTCACCTGTGGCCGAGGCCATATCAATCGCCACTGCATTCATCAAAGCAATGGTGCGGGCGGCAAAAACGTCCGCTTTCATGGTGGCTAGCATACGGCGCACGTCGGCGTGTTCAATAATCGCGCCAGAGCCGCCAGCCTTACCCTGCTTGCGGTCCATCGCGTAGGACAGCGCGTGTTGATACGCGCCCTCAGCCGCACCTAAACCCTGCACGCCAACACCCAAACGGGCGTTATTCATCATCGTGAACATGGCGGCCATCCCGCCATTCTCTGCGCCAACGAGCCAGCCTTTGGCACCTGAATATTCCATGACGGCGGTAGGTGATCCATGCAGGCCCATCTTATGCTCTAACGACACAACCCGCAGGTCGTTATGCTTGCCCACCGTGCCATCGTCGTTCGGCATCAATTTGGGGACCATAAAGAGGCTGATCCCTTTGGTTCCCTCAACGCCGTCGGGCAAACGCGCCAGCACGAGGTGGCAGACGTTTTCAGTAAAATCATTGTCGGCCCAACTGATGTAAATTTTTTGACCCGTGATCGCGTAGGACCCATCACCATTCGGCTCGGCCTTCGTGCGCAAGGCACCCACATCCGATCCCGCTTGTGGTTCGGTTAGGTTCATCGTGCCGCACCATTCGCCGGAAATCAGCTTTGGCAGATACAGCGCCTTGATCTCGTCAGAGGCGTGATGCTCCAGCGCTTCGATTTGGCCTTGGGACATCAGCGGGTTGAGTTGTAGCGCCAGACAGGCCGAGGACATCATCTCGTTGACCGTTGTGGTTAGGGTCATCGGCAGGCCCATACCGCCAACCTCAGGGCTGGCCGACATGCCGATCCAGCCACCTTCGGCGATGGCCTTATAGCCTTCGGCATAACCGGGGGAGGTGCGGACTTTGCCGTTTTCCAAATGCGCGGGGTGCAGGTCGCCGCTGCGATTGAGCGGGGCAAGGATAGCCTCACACATTTTCGCCGCTTCCGTCAGGATTGCGTCGGCCATATCTGGCGTGGCTTCGCTATATTTCTCGGTGGCCGTGACTTGGGTAAAGCCAACGATATTCTCCATCAAAAAGCGGTAGTCGTTTACCGGCGCGCGATATGGCATTTTGGTCTCCAATTGATGGGTCACTTGGCAAAAGGTAGTCGCACAAGTATGCAATGTAAATTCTTGCACCAAGGTACCGTAGCACAGCGGCCCTTCAACAGAAACGCCACGTCATGAGTAAAACTGAAACAGTCATTTTGAAGCCAGATACCAATGGCATAGCTCAAGCGGCTTTGGTTCTTGGGCGCGGTGGGCTTGCAGCTTTCCCAACCGAGACGGTTTATGGGCTGGGGGCTGATGCACGCAATGATACGGCAGTGGCAGGGATTTACGCAGCGAAGGGTCGGCCAAGTTTCAACCCGCTGATCGTGCATCTGGCGGATGTCGCAGCGGTGCACAGTTATTGCGAGATGAACGATGTGGCAGACCGACTGGCCGCCGCATTCTGGCCCGGCGCCTTGACGCTTGTGCTGCCATTACGGGCTGATGCAGGGATTTCAAAGCTGGTGACGGCAGGGCTTTCGACCCTTGCGGTTCGCGTGCCCGATCATGCTTTGGCGCAAAGTTTGCTTGCCGCATTTGACGGCCCCGTTGCCGCGCCCTCTGCCAACCCATCAGGGCGGATTAGCCCAACCACGGCCGCGCATGTGATCGCTGGCCTGTCAGGGGAAATCGATGCAATCGTTGATGGCGGCACCTGCACCGTTGGCGTTGAATCGACTATTGTCGATTGTAGCGGTGCCGAGCCGGTGATCTTGCGGGCAGGGGGTATTCCGGCAGAGGCCTTGGAGGCTTGCCTTGGTATGCCGCTCGCCACGCCAAGCGACCCCGCAACGCCAACGTCACCCGGACAACTGCTGTCACATTATGCGCCACAGGGTAGCGTGCGTTTAAACGCACGGCACTTTGACCGCCACGAAACAGGGTTAGGGTTTGGGGCTGTTGATGCATCCCTCAACTTGTCGCCATCGGGCGATTTGGTCGAGGCAGCGGCGAACCTATTTGCGATGCTGCACCAGCTTGACGCGATGGGGGCGACGGCGATTGCAGTCTCGCCGATCCCAGATCGGGGCTTGGGCCGCGCGATCAATGACCGCCTCAAACGGGCCGCAGCCCCCCGCGATTAAGCGAGGTTCTGGCGCTCGATATAGCTGCGTAATTCTTCGGCTTCTTGACGGGCTTCGCGCAAACCGTCCATGGCCGCGCGCAGTTCCGCTTCTGTTTGGGACAACTGGTTGGTGATCTCGGCCTCACGCTGTTGCAGATACGTGATCGCCTGATCGCGGGTCTCTTCTGCTTCGTGCAAAGCCTGCGCCATCTTGTCCAACTCGCCAATTTCGGCCTTGGTCACGCGGTTAAACCGGTTGACCAGGCAGCTGGAAAACCACCCCAATGCGAATGCAACGAACAAGATAATTGCGGTCGCGATGATAAATTCTGTTCTGTTCAAGGTCTGGTTCCGTTCTTATTCACTGGGCGTTTCTTCAACGGCTTCCAAGGTTGTCGGTTCTTCTGCTGTAGCTTCAGGTACAATCAGCTTGAATTCAATGCGGCGGTTCGCTTCGCGGCCATCTTCGGTGTCGTTCGTGGCAATTGGGTCCGCTTCGCCGTAACCCACCGCTTCAAACGTATTGACGGGGACACGGCGTACACGCAAGGCATCGAGCACGGCCGTCGCACGCTGCTGGCTCAACTGTTGGTTCATGTCTTCGCCACCTTGGCTATCGGTATAGCCCGCAATCTGGATGCGCAGGTTAGAGCATTTCTTGAGGATGTCGGCGATGTCATCGACAACAGGTTGGGTATCAACCGTGATCGATGCCGAGCCGGGATCAAACAAGATTTTACGGTCCTTGGTTACCGAGCCGATCTGTGCGACGCATTCTTCTGGTGTTGGTAGCCCTGCGATTGGGTCAAGCTCTTTGACGTAAGTAACGTCGATGTCAAATTCCGCAGACTGCCCAAGTTTTTCAATCAGCAAGCCGGTGATGTCGGCTTGGGCTGTCGGGATGCCAGTGTTGCCTTTGATGGTCACAAGATCGGGCTCAACCACAACAGACCCATTCGACAGCTTCGACAAAGCATCAATGCTGGCCAAAACACGCACTGGCCAGCCATTGGGAAGACCTTCAACAACGCGCGTTCCCATGGTCACTTTGGACTGTCCAAACTTTGCCATGGCATAGTTTTCGGCAGTAACGTTTACAAGATCGTCAGGCACGCGACCGCGAAGTTGAACGGCACCCTCTGGGCCCAATGTCGCTGAAAACTGGGGAGGTCCAACGGCACCAGCCTGTGGCGCAGTCGGAAGTTCGGCGGCCAAAGCAAAAACATCTGGAAGCGCGTTCTCAAGTTCTCCGACAACGGTATCAAACGTGACTTGATCGGTTCCTTCCAGCGCGGAGAGCGAAATGTCCGTGTCCGAAATCGTAAAGGTTCCGCCGCCCAATGCTTCAACCGCATTGATCGATTTCACGACGGCGGCTGACCATGTCCGTGATGGAACGCCCAAGGCCTGCACGCAGTTGCTTTTGCCCACAAAGCCAACCGCGATCGCGGCTGCGACGATGGCGCCTTCCGCTTGGGGACTATCAGCAGCGCAGGCATCAAAACGCACGCCTTCCGCGTCTTTCGTAAAGCGGATTGTGTAGGGTGAAATGACCGGACGCGGTGCAGAAATTGTCACTCCGATACGCACCCCTTCAGGCTTGTTGCGTGCAAGAGACGTTTCAAGGCGCGACTTTTCGGCGGCACTATCCGAGATCGCATTCACGGTCACACGGTCCGCTTTTACCGAAATCTTTGAGCGCGGCAAAATTTCCAAAGCACGTAGTGCATAGTTCATCGCAGGGCGCCATGTGTCAGGCATCGGGTAGTCCGCAGTCTCCAAAAGATCGGTCACCGGTTGCCCTTTCGCGAGCGACGTAATGCGCGCGGCCAAAGCCTCGCGATCTGTCGCCGTCGGGATCAAACCAATAAGCGAAACTCCGCTGTCATTGCGCAGGATTTCGACAACAAAATCGGGGGCTGCGAAGTTTGCCGATTCGGCAACGCCCATGTTGTCGATGACGCGGCTTGCATCCACGATGCTGCCTGCGGCCGAAATCGCGCGGAAACGTGTGGCCTCTGTTGGTGCTTGCCCTTCGAGGATCACCTGAAGGCCGTCACCAAGGACAGAAGTCCAATCATAGCCCCGATCTATAAGGGTTTCGCGCACAGAAACGACGGAGCGGTCTTCAACAACAGCAACTGTTGCTTTGGCTGCAAAAACCGAGACAAGCGCCGCAAAGACGAAAACACCGATACGAAGAAAAAGGGCGGAAAGACGCATGGGCATCCGATCAACATTAACAATTCAATTCACTGAATAGGCTGGGAAAGCCTAAGGTTCAATCAAAGGAACATGGCTAAGGCAAAAAATGGCAGAGGAAGCAGCCCCGCATTGCGGTTGGACCTGAATATCCGCATTAATTTGTCGCTGTCATGAGGGTCGAATTGGGTCAATTGCCACGTCAGGTGCCAACCAAGCGCCCATGGCCCGACAAGAGCCGTCACCAAGGACAAAATCGAGCGGTCCTGACAGGCGAGGATGACAGCCAAGCCCAGCATCAAGACTGTGCCCGCCAGAAAACCACGCAGCCACATTGGGGTTTTATCTCCAAAAAGCCTTGCCGTGGATTTGACGCCAATCAGCGCGTCATCTTCTGCATCTTGGTGTGCATAAATCGTATCGTAGAATAGGGTCCAGCTGATCCCTGCGGCGTAGATCACAACAGGCGTCCAACTCATCGTGCCGCTATGGGCTGCCCAAATCAGCAAGGCCCCCCAGTTAAACGCGACCCCAAGGAAAACCTGAGGCCACCACGTGAACCGTTTGGCAAAGGGATAGACCAGCACGGGCACAATCGCGAGAAAGCCCAAGGCGATGGCAAGGGCGGGGAAGGTGAGCAGGATTAAGAGCGAGGCACCAGCCTGCGCACACATCCAAATCACAGCACCTCGCACCGAAACTTTGCCCGATGGAATTGGCCGCGAACGTGTCCGCGCGACCTGCGCATCAATCTCGCGATCCGTGATGTCATTCCACGTACAGCCGGCGCCGCGCATCAAAAACGCGCCAATGCCTGCGCCAATCACGATCCACAGATCAAAGGCGCTCATGCTCCCATCGGCTAATATCGTCAGCGCCAGTCCCCAAAGACACGGCAGATAAAGCAGCCACGTTCCAATAGGCCTGTCTGCCCTCGACAGCCGCAAATAGGGGCGCGCGGCCGCAGGTGCTGCGGTATCAACCCAATTTCCTGCACTATCTGCGACAACACCCTCTGGCATCTGGTCCTTGGCGGTCATATGTTCGCTTTCATGGCATCTAAAGTTAGACTTTTTGTAGAGCACCCATTGGGGGGAGGGCAATCGGTTCCGTTAACGCGGGATCAGGCGCATTACCTCTTTGGCGTCATGCGTATGGCTGAGGGGACGGTTTTGTCTCTCATAAATGGCCGCGATGGCGAATGGGACGCAACCGTGGTAGACGCTGGCAAGAAAGGCGGGCTGTTGGTGTGCGATGCGCAAACCAAGCCGCTGCAAATGCCCCCCGACGTCTGGCTGATGTTCGCGCCTATCCGCAAAGAACGCACAGCGTTTATCGTCGAGAAAGCCACCGAGCTTGGTGCCGCGCGGATTATGCCCGTGCAAACCGCCTACACCAATAACGCCGACCGCATCCGCATCGATAAACTCCGCGCCCATGCGCTAGAGGCGACAGAGCAATGCGGCGGGACATATGTGCCAGAGGTGACGGACCTAGAGAAGCTCTCAAAAGTTCTGACCTCTTGGGATCCGACCCGCAAAATCATGTTCTGCGATGAAACCTTGCTGGGCGAGGCCTCTGCGCTGACCCAAACCGACGGCGGCCCTTGGGCAATTCTCATCGGTCCCGAAGGTGGATTCTCTGATAAAGAACGCGGTCAGCTGCGCGCTTTGCCTTACGCGCACCCCGTCAGCCTCGGCCCCCGCATCCTGCGTGCAGACACCGCCGCCGTTGCTGCCCTCACCTTGTGGCAAAACGCGTTAGGCGATTGGTCGTGATCAGGGCTACGCCTGCTGACCGCGACGCGATTATGGCGTTTCTGATGACGCGACCGACAGTCGCGATGTTTCCGATCACCAACCTGCGCGATCATGGCATGGAAGGCGGGCATCCGAAGGCGATGCGCTTTTGGATGGCACAAGACGGCGGACAAATCACCGATGTTTTGGGTATCAGCGATAGCGGCGTCGTCTTGCCAGTATTTTCAACCAATCAGCCCCGCGACATCCGCGCAGCACTGCAAAGTTGCGATATCACAGGTATCATCGGACAAGGGGCCCCCGTGTCTGAGGTCAAAGCGGCTCTTGAGCTACCTGACGGCACGTTGAACCGCGTAGAGCCTCATTTTGAATTGGCTTTAGAGCGCTTGAAAATGCCCAACACGACAGGGCTTTCCATCGTCCCAGTCGCGGCGGTCCCGCGCGAGGAAATGATTGTCTGGCGCAGGCAATACGGCATCGATGCCCTTGATTTGGAGCCTTCGGAATCGGGTATTCAGGCCATTGACGCAGTTGATCGTATGATCGCACGCAATACACATCGGGTACTTCTGGCTGACGGCGCACCCGTTGCAGTGACAGGTTTCAACGCGATTCTCCCCGAGGCCGTCATGATCGGTGGCGTCTATACCCCTAAATATTTGCGTGGTCGGGGTTTTGCGCGGGCGGCTCTCGCCTTACATCTTGCAGAGGCCCGTAGCAAAGGCGTCAAGCGCGCCGTGCTGTCTGCGGCCAATGCCATAGCAGCCAAGACCTATACCGCTATCGGGTTCCAGCAAATCGGAGACTTTATGATCGTCCTGTACGACACGCCGCAGACCTCAAATGTCTAGCTTCATGCGCCCAGAAGCCCGCGCCGCCCTCTGGCGTTGGCGCGAGGTGCTCTATGCGGGGCTGGTTGCCGCGTTTGGCCTTTGGTGGGCGTGGGGCGGCTTGGGGATCGTGAAATGGATCGGCTTTATTCTGATCGCACTCGCCCTCATCCTCGCCATCGCAGGTATCCAGCGCGGACGGTTTCGCCAAGCAGGCAAGGGGCCGGGAATCGTGCAAGTGGCCGAACGCAGGCTTGCCTATATGGGGCCGCTTGAGGGTGGGGCGATGGATATCGCTGACCTCACGCGGCTTGACCTTGATCCATCCAGCTACCCCGCGCCAAGTTGGGTGCTGACGGGCATGGGCGGTCAAATCCTCACGATCCCGATCAACGCAGAAGGGGCTGATGCGCTTTTTGATCTGTTCGGCAGTCTTGACGGGATTGAAACAGAGGCCATGTTAGCAGTTCTGACCCGTAAACCTGATCACAAGGTCGAGGTTTGGACAAAAACACGACCCCTGCTGCATTGACACCGCCGCCCTTTGGCTGCACCGATAATCCTTATTCATTCTCAAGACGGAGCCTCCACCATGTCCATTCCACAGTCCGGCGGCGGCCCGATCGAGCGGCACGAACAACTCGCGGAACTTCTGGCGAAAGGCTGTAAGCCGAAGGAAGATTGGCGCATTGGCACCGAGCACGAGAAATTCGGTTACTGCAAAGACACCCACAAACCGCTGCCCTATGAGGGCGAGCGCTCAATTCACGCGGTCCTATCTGGCCTGCGCGACCGTTTTGGTTGGGCCCCTGTTGAAGAAGACGGCAAGCTGATTGGCCTGAACAAGGGTCTTGCCAACGTCAGCCTAGAGCCAGGTGGCGCGTTGGAATTGTCTGGCGCACCAGTAGAGACGATCCACCAGACCTGCGACGAGGT
>DFSO01000078.1:32121-77476 GCA_002378665.1 Loktanella sp. UBA3435
ATCCACCAGACCTGCGACGAGGTGAATGATCACCTGCGCGAAGTGAAGGCCGTTTCCGACGAAATCGGCGTTAAATTTATCGGCCTTGGTGCTGCACCTGAATGGATGCACGAGGAAATGCCGCTGATGCCAAAGGGCCGCTATAAGCTGATGAACAGCTATATGGAAAAGGTCGGCACGATGGGCACGGCGATGATGCGCCGCACCTGCACCGTGCAAGTGAACCTCGATTTCGGGTCAGAGGCCGACATGGTGCAAAAGCTGCGCGTGTCACTTGCCTTGCAGCCCGTAGCGACTGCGCTATTCGCGAACTCCCCGTTCTTTGAAGGCAAAGTTAACGGCCATAAATCGTGGCGTGCGAAAATCTGGCGGCACCTTGATGCTGACCGCACAGGCATGTTGCCGTTTGTGTTTGAGGACGGCATGGGGTTCGAGCGTTGGGTGCAATGGGTGCTCGATGTGCCGATGTATTTCGTTTACCGCGACGGCAAATACATCAACGCGCTGGGCATGTCGTTCCGCGACTTCCTCAAAGGCGAATTGCCTGCATTGCCCGGTGAAAAGCCGACGCTGTCCGATTGGGCCGATCACCTAACGACCGTCTTCCCAGAGGCACGGATCAAGCAATTCATCGAGATGCGCGGTGCAGATGGTGGCCCTTGGCGTCGTCTGTGCGCATTGCCTGCCTTCTGGGTTGGCCTGATGTACGATCAAAATTCGCTCGATGCGGCGTGGGATCTTTGCAAAAACTGGGCAGCCGAACAGCGTGATGCGCTGCGGGTCGCAGCCTCTATCGACGGGCTTCAGGCAAAGGTCGACGGGATCAACATGCATGACCTCGCCCGCGAAGTTGTGGCGATTTCAGAGGCTGGCCTGAAAGCGCGTGCGCGTGCTGGTGCGGGTGGCTTGCTTCCTGATGAAACCCACTTCCTCAATGCCGTCAAAGAAACCATCGAGACCGGCAAGACACCTGCCGACGAACTGCTCGATCGCTACAACGGCGACTGGAACGGCGATATCAGCAAGATTTACGACGAATACAGTTACTAAAAATGCCATAATTCCGCCTCCATTGTTTTCTATCTGAGAACAATGGAGGGGCCTTCATGCCGTTTTTCTTGAACCCACGCTTTGCGATGCTTTTGCTGGTGGCGATGCCATTGGCGGGCGGTGCTGTAGTGCATCCGCATGGTGCGAGCGCCTTTGTAATGGGCGCTTGGGCGGGCACGCTTTTGGTGGCGCCGCCTTTGATGATCATCATGTGGGCGTTGGGGTTGCGGACGATTGGTCAATTGCTGCGCCCATTGGCGCGTCTGCCGATCCTGATCGGCCTCACGCTCTTGATGTTCTATCTCACAGATACTGACATCGGCCTTGGCGGGCAGGTCATGGGCGGTGGCGCAGTTTTGCTCTGGCTCAAGCAGGGTCGCAAAACGGGTCTGATTTGATCGGGTGAAATGCCGTTACTTCTTGCCGATTTTACTTTCTTCGCCACGGCGTAGCCTGCCGATATTGGCCGCATGGCGCACATAAATCAGAACGGCCAAAACCGATGCCAATGCGAAAATTTGCCCATCGGTTATAAAGGCTACGACAATGGGTGCCCAACCCGCCGCCATCAACGCGGCGAGCGATGAATAACGGCTTATGGCTGCAACAACGAGCCAGATCGCACCCGCCGCGAGCCCGACAACGGGGGACAGCGCAATCATCAGCCCGAAATAAGTGGCAACCCCCTTGCCGCCTTTGAACTTGAGCCAGACAGGGAAGCAATGGCCCAAAATCGCCGCAAGCCCTGCAATTTGTGCGGCATCCTCGGTTGCGAATTTGCGCGCAAGTAGAACAATCACCGCCCCTTTGCCCGCGTCAAACAGCAGGGTCAGCGCCGCCGCCTTTTTGTTGCCCGTGCGCAAAACATTGGTGGCTCCGATGTTGCCAGAGCCGATCTCGCGTAGGTTGCCTAGCCCCATAAAGCGGGCCACGACCATGCCAAACGGGATCGACCCAAGCAGGTATCCCGCGATGGCCCAAACGAGCAAAACTGCGGTTGATGTTTGAATGAGTTGCATCAGGCTGCTCCCGTCACAAGGTTTCCGTTGACCCACGTCCCAAGGACGACACCTTCCATACGCGCACCATCAAAGGGCGTGTTCTTCGATTTGGACTGCAACGTCGCACGGTCCAATTGGAACGGCGCGTCAGGGTCGAACCACACCAGATCGGCAGGCGCACCGGCGCGCAACCTGCCCGACGGCAAGCCCAACAAACGTGACGGGTTCAACGACAAGGCCGCGAAGAGACGTGGCAGCGTAATCATCTCGGCATGGTAAAGGCGCAAGGCGGCGGGCAATATTGTTTCCAATCCAACAGCACCGGATGCGGCCTCTTCAAATGGTAGGCGCTTGCTCTCTTCGTCTTGCGGCGTGTGCATGGAGCAAATGATATCAATAAGGCCTTCGGCCACGGCTTTCACTACGGCAACGCGGTCGTCTTCAGAGCGCAGCGGCGGTTTGAGCTTATAAAACGTGCGATAATCGGCCACGTCCAACTCGTTCAGCGTCAGGTGGTGAATGCCAACTCCAGCGGTGATCTGAAATCCATTGCGCTTGGCGCGTTCAAGCGCGGGCAATGCGCGGGCGGTGGTGATTTGATCAGCGTGGTAGCGCGCACCAGTCATTTCCAGCAGGGCGATATCGCGGTCCAGCGCCATACGCTCGGCCATCGGTGATACACCCGCAAGGCCGCGCAAGGACGCAAATTTGCCCGACGTGACAGCGGCACCATCCGACAATCCGGGGTCTTGGATATGGGCGATCACCAGCGCGTCGAGCGACTTGGCGTAGGTCAGGGCGCGGCTGAACACTTTGGTATTCGTGACAACGCGGTCGCAGTCGGTAAAGGCCACGGCACCCGCATCCTTGAGAAACCCGATTTCGGTCATCTCGCGGCCCTCACGGCCTTTGGTCAAGGCAGCCATCGGCAAAACGCGCACGCAGGCATCAATCGCAGCGCGGCGGGCGACAAATTCCAACGTCTCAGGGGTATCAATCGCAGGCATGGTATCGGGGCGTGTCACGATCGTTGTGACGCCACCCGCGGCAGCAGCGCGTCCGGCAGAGCGAAAGCTTTCCTTATGCCGCTCACCGGGTTCAGAGACCTTCACGCCAATATCGACAATGCCAGGCGCAAGGCAATTGCCTGCGCAATTCACAACCAGCGCACCTTTAACTTTCGGCGCGGCCTCTTCATAGACCTGCACGATCAACCCGTCCTCAATCAGCAGCGCACCAAGGCTATCGGTTTGCGCCACGGGATCAATCAGGCGGGCGTTGATAAAGAGGGTCTGTGTCATGCGTCACCTTTTGGGGTCAGGGGGGTAGCTTGAGGTGTCATCCAGCGATCCAGATCATGATGGCAACCAGCAGGAACAAAACGACCAAAACAATCGTTGCAATCCTGCCCGACATTGCCGCGTCAGAGACGGGCTTTTTAACTGTTTGACCCAACATGCCCTTGGCGCTTTGGGTGGCAATTGATTGTGGCGCATGCATCTGCGGGGTCTCGCGCAGAGTTGTGACAAGGCGAACGTCGCTGGGCAGATTAACTGTCAGCGCGTTATCACCAAAGGCCGCTGACATCACCAAGACCACTGTACCAAAGAGCCCACGCAACTTTTCGGCATCCATCTCTGATATCGGCATTTCATAACCGTTTCGGATCAGATCGGGCAGGGTTATGTCAGACAACATACCACGGATGATTGCATCAACGTAATCGGTGTTCACCACGACATTGCCAAGTACGGCCATCATCGCGGCGTCGGTTTTCTCGGTCAGGCCTTCGGGATCGGGGCGTCGCAGTTCAAGCACATAAATCGCGCCGTGATCATTTGCGGGAATTTCGATCATGCTGTGATCTCACGCTCTGCGCGGCGTGCGCGTAGGTTTTGCGCCAGCAGGTCCATCGCGGCCATACGCACGGCCACACCCATTTCGACCTGAGTTTGAATAACGGATCGGTTGATGTCGTCGGCGATGTTGCCGTCAATCTCGACACCACGGTTCATTGGTCCCGGATGCATGACAATCGCGTCGGGTTTGGCATAGGCGAGCTTGGTCGCGTCCAGCCCGTATCGGTGAAAGTACTCGCGCTCGGACGGAATAAATCCTCCGTCCATGCGTTCCTTTTGCAGGCGAAGCATCATGACGACATCGACGTCCTTGAGCCCCTCTTCCATGCTGTCAAACACCTCGCAGCCGAACTCGTTCATACCGGTGGGCATCAAGGTGGGCGGGGCGATCAGGCGGATGCGGTTCTCCATCTTGCCCAAGAGCATGATGTTGGAGCGGGCCACGCGGGAATGTGCTATATCACCGCAAATCGCGATGGACAGGCGGTGCAAGCGGCCCTTGGCGCGGCGGATAGTGAGCGCATCGAGCAAGGCCTGCGTTGGATGCTCGTGCCGCCCGTCACCTGCGTTCAAAACGGCGCCGTTGACCTTTTGCGCCAGCAAATCTACGGCGCCAGAATGTGGGTGACGGACAACCAGCAAGTCAGGGTGCATCGCGTTTAAGGTCAACGCCGTATCAATCAGCGTCTCGCCCTTTTTGATCGAACTGGCTTGCATCGACATGTTCATCACGTCAGCACCCAGACGCATGCCCGCCAGCTCGAAACTCGCCTGCGTGCGGGTCGAGTTTTCAAAGAACATGTTGATCTGCGTCAGCCCCGCGAGCACGTCTTTGTGACGGATACCGCGCTTGTTTTCATCGGCGTATTTATCGGCCAAATCCAGCAATGTGGTGATCTCAAGAGGGTGTAGATGCTCGATCCCTAAAAGGTGTTGCGCGCGAAAGGTCATCGCTTCTCCTGCTTTTGTTTGTGCGGTTATAGAAACTGCGCGGCAGGGGGGCAAGCGCCACCTTACACATGGTGCAAATCGGCGTTAAGGTAGGGTCATGGATTCTGTGGATACATATTGGGCGGATCGTGCTGCGTTAGAGTGGCAGGTTGAGCTTGGCGCGACCGAGGCGATGCTTGACGCGCCGCTGAACCGCTATGAAGTCCCTGAAACGATTGCGAAACCTGTGGCTGTCGCCGCCAAGAGTGGCCCGCAGTCTGTCCCTGCTCCCGTCGAAGTTGACACCGCAGCCGAGGCCGTGATTGCGGCGTCTGGTGCTGCTGATCTTGACGGCTTGCGTGCCGCTTTGATGGCGTTCGAGCATTGCGACCTGAAGCGGGGCGCGCGGAAGCTGGTTTTTGCCGAAGGCGATCCTGCGGCGCGTGTGATGATTATCGGCGAGGTGCCTACCCGCGACGAGGACCGCGCAGGCAAGCCGTTTGTCGGCGATACCCGCGTTTTGCTCGACAATATGTTCAAGGCGATTGGGCTGGAAACCGAGACTAAAACCTACATGACGTCCGTCTTTCCGTGGCCCGCTGGTCTTGAGATGCCCGCCGCCAAAGATATTGCGATGATAAAGCCGTTTTTAGAGCGTCACATCGCGCTGGCGAACCCTGATGTTATTGTTCTGATGGGCAATACGCCTTGCCAGATGTTGTTGGGGCAGGGCGGTTTGACGCGGCTTCGTGGTACTTGGGCCGAGGTTTTAGGAAGGCCTGCCATGCCGATGGCGCACCCGTCCCAATTGCTGCGCAATCCGAGCCTTAAGAAAGACGCTTGGGCGGATTTGTTGGCATTAAAGGCCAAGTTGGAGAGCTAAAATGAGCAAAGAGTTTATCCCTGTTCGCATCGCGGTTTTGACCGTCAGTGATACCCGTGAACTGGCCGATGATCGGTCGGGTCAGGTGCTGGTGGACCGTATCGCGGAGGCGGGGCATACTCTGACGGATCGTAAGATTATCCGCGATGAACGTATTGAAATTGCTGATCAATTGCGCGCATGGTGCGCCGATGACGCGATTGATGTGGTGATTTCGACAGGTGGCACGGGGCTCACGGGCCGCGATGTGACGGTCGAGGCGCACCGCGATGTTTACGAGAAAGAAATTGATGCTTTTGGCACGGTTTTCACGATTGTCAGCATGCAGAAAATCGGCACGAGTGCGGTGCAAAGCCGCGCGACGGGTGGTGTGGCGAATGGCACGTATTTGTTCGCGCTGCCCGGTAGCCCGGGGGCGTGCAAGGATGCGTGGGACGAGATTTTGGTCAAGCAACTCGATTACCGCCATAAGCCCTGTAACTTCGTGGAAATCATGCCGAGGCTGGACGAACATCTGCGCCGTAAGTGACGCCTAAGGTGTTGAACAACCTTTGATATCTACGGCACGGCCATGGCTCAAAACTGTCATTCTGATCCCAGAACGGTCCACGGCAAAGGCCTTTCCATCCGCGTGGATCAGGTCGGACGTCGCGGTGATTTGCGTGGGGGTGCGGGTGACTTTTGGCTCTGACACCCAAACGAAAGGATCTGCGGTTTCAATGATGATGGATTCCGCGTTTGGGGTGGATGTCAAAGCGGCGATTGTGGTGATTTGCATGCCGCCCTCGATGGGTTTGAGGGTGCAGGTGAAAGTACCGACGCCGGCCTCTGTAGCGGTTAACGGTTGATTAAGAAGTGCGGCGGTGATCGCCGCGTCCCGTTTCCCGTTCGCAGGAATTACCGTGTCAAAGGAGAAGGTTGCGGGAATGCAGATCTCTTCGCAGATACCGATATCGATTTCGCCTTTGAGCCTGATTTCACCCGCACCGTTTGGGAAAATCTCAATCGGGACGGTCACGCTGTCGTGATAGCCGATGGAGCGCATGCCACTTTGGTCAAACACCTCTGGTGTGGGCCAGTGAAACGCGACGGAGCCGATATTTGTAGACCCACCCCATGTAACCTGCGGCGGAATGCCCGCGTCACCCGGTGCGCGCCAGTAGGTTTTCCAACCCGTCGCCATGTCGATCCGCAGGCCTGCCATGACACTACCCGACTTTGTTTGATGACCCGTTAACACGGTGAGCGTGGCTTGGGGGTCAGTTGCGTCCGCTTGGGCGGTGCTGCAAAAACTGACGAGAAGGGCGGCGAGGATTGTGTGTTTCATGACGTTAGTCATAAGGAAATTGGCGGGATTTGGAAGTCACATGGTCGCGATAAGATTGACACATCTTGGCTTGCAGATCGGTGTCGTCTGACAGATGATCGACCTATGCAACCTACTGACGCAAACCTTCTCGGCAAGCTGCTTATCGCGATGCCAGAAATGGGCGATCCGCGCTTTGAACATAGCGTAATATATATCTGTGCGCACTCAAAAGAGGGCGCGATGGGGTTGATTGTGAACAAGCCTCAGTCGAAGTTGCGGTTCTCTAAGCTTTTGGAACAGCTTGATATTTCCGCGGATGGGGACGTTAAAGACGTGCGTATTCACTATGGTGGACCTGTCGAGATGGCACGGGGTTTTGTGGTGCACACCAGCGACTACCGCTCTGAAATGGGCACGCTGGATGTGGACGGACGTATCGGGATGACGGCTACGATTGACGTGCTGGAGGACATCGCTAAGGGCGACGGGCCTGCGACATCAATGCTCGCACTCGGCTATGCGGGTTGGGGTGCGGGGCAGTTGGAGGGCGAGATTATGCGCAACGGCTGGCTGACGTGTGACCCGACGGACGCTATCGTTTTTGGCCGTGCAAACGAGCATAAGTGGACGGCGGCGCTCAAGATTTTGGGCGTTGATCCGTTGATGTTATCGTCTACGGCGGGGCATGCCTGAGGGGTGTGATTTGCGTGCACTGGGTGTGCACAGGACGTGCACCGATTATACACAGTTTCGCAAAATGGAGTGTGCACAACCCGTGCACGCAGTGTGCACAGCGCGTGCACCGATTATTCTGGTTTTGTAATCGCCGTCAGCAATGCAACAGCACTTTCGGAAGCCCAATCTGCGTCGCCTTGTAGGCGTCCGATTTCCAATCCGTCGGGGCCGATTATGACGGTGACGGGGAGGCCGAGTACGCCCATGGAGCGGGCGAGGGCTTGGCGTGCGTCGGTGTTCAATGGCAGGTTGTCGACGCCGATTTCCGCGAAGAATGCTTTCATGGCGGGTACAGGGTTGCGGCCTGTCGCGATGGTGACAACCTCGAAGGTGTCGCCGCCGAGCTGGGTTTGCAGTGCTGCCAGTTGCGGCATTTCTTTGCGGCAGGGCGCGCACCATGTGGCCCAGAAATTCACGAGAATCGTTTTGCCCTGATAATCAGCGAGGGTCAGCTCTTCGCCGTCTGCCGACAGGAAGACCACATCGCTGGTTGCCTCTGGTGCCGTGTGCAGCGTCAATTTGCGCATGTCACCTTCCAGAAGCGACCCAAGATCCGCCGTTTCGGCGTGTCCGATGTTTGCAAGCAGCCCAAGGGCCGTATAAAGCAGAACTGATTTTAACTTGCGCATGAAAGCACCTTTTCAACATGACCAAGACTGCGAACACAATGTGGGGTGGCCGTTTTGCCGCCGGACCTGATGCCATCATGGAAGCGATTAACGCCTCCATCGGCTTTGACCGTCGTATGGCTGCCCAAGACATTGCAGGGTCTCGCGCACATGCCGCCATGTTGGCCGCCTGTGGTATCATTACTGATAAAGATGCCGAGGCGATTGGGGAAGGCCTGCTCACGGTATTGTCAGAGATTGAAGCAGGGGATTTCCCGTTCTCGACGGCGTTGGAAGATATTCACATGAATGTGGAAGCGCGTTTGAAGGATTTGATCGGCGAACCTGCGGGGCGTTTGCATACGGCGCGGTCGCGTAACGATCAGGTTGCTGTCGATTTCCGTCTTTGGGTGCGGGATCAGTGTGATGCGGTTGATGGGGCACTTGAGGCGTTGATGAAGTCGTTGATTGGTCAGGCGGAAGCTGGCGCCGATTGGGTGATGCCCGGATTTACCCACCTGCAAGTCGCACAGCCTGTGACGTGGGGCCATCATATGATGGCTTATGTCGAGATGTTTGCGCGGGATCGCTCGCGGTTTGCTGATGCACGTGTGCGGATGAATACATCGCCTTTGGGGGCTGCGGCCTTGGCTGGCACGTCGTTCCCGATTGATCGGCATATGACGGCAGAGGCCTTGGGTTTTGATCGACCGATGTCGAATTCGTTGGATGCAGTGGCGGACCGCGATTTTGCGTTGGAGTTTTTGGCGAGTGCCAGCATTTGTGCGATGCATCTGTCGCGTTTGGCCGAGGAATTGGTGATCTGGTCGTCGGCGCAGTTCCGCTTTGTGAAGATGTCGGACAAGTGGTCAACGGGATCGAGCATCATGCCGCAAAAGCGTAACCCAGATGCGGCGGAGTTGATCCGTGCCAAGATCGGGCGGATTTTCGGGGCAAATGTGGCGCTTATGACCGTGATGAAGGGGCTGCCGCTCACCTATTCCAAGGACATGCAGGAAGATAAAGAACAGACGTTTGATGCGGCTGACAGTCTGATGCTGGCCTTGGCTGCGATGTCGGGGATGGTCGGCGATATGCAGGCCAATGTGCCGTCGTTGGAAGCTGCTGCTGCGACTGGATTTTCCACTGCGACGGATTTGGCCGATTGGCTTGTGCGTGAATTGGGTCTGCCGTTCCGTGATGCGCATCATGTGACGGGGACGCTTGTGGCGATGGCCGAGGCGAAGGGGGCGGATTTGCCTGATTTGACTTTGGCGGAGATGACGTCAGTTCATGCAGGGATCACGGACGCCGTGTTTGGCTTGCTGGGCGTGCAGAATTCGGTGGCGTCGCGTGTCAGTTTCGGCGGCACGGCCCCCGCGCAGGTGCGTTTGCGCATCGCGGAATGGAAAGAGGTTTTGGGATGAGAGTAGTCATCACACTCGGATTGCTTGGGTTTTTGGCCGCTTGTGGCGCGGAAGGTGATCCGCTGCGCCCCACGGCCAGCCTTGGCGTCAACGTCGGATCGGGCGGCGTGTCGCAATCGGTGACCGTCGGCGCTCAAAATTCCAATTCCAGCTTTTCGGTAGGCTTTGGCGGATGATCCGCTGGGTCTATCTGCTGCTGGCGGTCTGGGGTGCGGTGCATCCGATGGCCTATTTTATGCAGTGGTTTCAGGCCGAAGGCTTTAGCATCGCGAAAATGGTTGAGGCGTGGCATGTGAATGCGGCGACCTCGGGCCTTGTTTGGGATTTGACGATTGCGGCGTTTGCGCTGACGGTTTTTATCCTGTCGGAAACCTTGGTGCGCCGTAACTGGCTTGCGCTGGCAGCGATCCCTGCCACGTTTTGCATCGGGGTCAGCTGTGGTTTGCCGCTGTATCTTTATCTGCGCAGCAAGCCCATCGTTTAATGCGATTTTCGACGCAAGAGGGTTGGGCTTTGCCGCCAATCTGATATGTCCGTTTCAGACAGCGTTTATGAGGGCAAAGCATTGGATCATTTTCTATACCGCGACGGTCAATTGTTTGCCGAGGATGTGCCCGTGGCGCAGATCGCAGCCGCCGTTGGCACCCCGTTTTATGTTTATTCCACAGCGACCCTGACGCGGCATTTCAAGCTGTTTGACGAGGCCTTGGACGGCATCCCGCATCTGGTGTGTTTCGCGATGAAGTCGTTGTCAAATCAGGCGGTTTTGAAGACGCTTGCGCTTGCTGGTGCGGGCATGGATGTGGTGTCGGGCGGCGAATATTTCCGTGCGAAGGCGGCGGGTGTTGCAGGCGACAAGATTGTGTTCTCGGGCGTGGGTAAAACTGCGGACGAAATCCGCATGGCCCTGACGGGTGGCATTCGACAGTTTAACGTCGAGAGCGAGCCAGAGATGGAAGTGCTCTCGGCGGTGGCCGTCGAGTTGGGTGTCGAGGCACCGATTACGATTCGCGTGAACCCTGATGTTGATGCCAAAACCCATGCCAAGATTGCGACGGGCAAATCCGAGAATAAGTTCGGGATTCCGATTAGCCGTGCGCGTGCGGTTTATAAGCTGGCGGCTTCGCTTCCGAACCTGAAAATTGTCGGCATTGATGTGCATATCGGCAGCCAGTTGGTGGACCTTGCGCCGTTTGAGGCGGCTTATGCCAAGGTGGCGGATTTGGTTGAGGTGCTGCGCGCCGATGGTCACGAGATTATCCGCCTTGATTTGGGTGGTGGTTTGGGGATTCCTTATGCGCGTGATAACGCTGCTCCGCCTGTGCCGCTGGAATATGGCGCGATGATCAAGCGCACGCTGAGCCATCTGGATTGCGAAATCGAGATTGAACCGGGGCGTCTGATTTCGGGAAATGCGGGCCTGATGGTGTCAAAGGTGATCTACGTCAAAGAGGGCGAAGACCGTCAGTTTCTGATCATTGACGGCGCGATGAACGATCTTATTCGTCCTGCGATGTATGACGCGCACCATGACATTGTCCCTGTGATCGAGCCTGAAGTGGCCCATATGCCCGCAAAATACGATATTGTCGGGCCAGTTTGCGAAAGTGGCGATACTTTTGCCAAGGGCCGCGAGCTGCCCGTTTGTGTGGCGGGTGATCTGGTCGCGTTCCGCTCTGCGGGGGCTTACGGCGCGGTGATGAGTTCGGAATATAACTCGCGACCGTTGATCCCAGAGGTGCTTGTTCACGGTGATCAATTTGCAGTTATCCGCGCACGCCCTACCTATGAAGAGATGATTGCACGAGATACGATACCTGCGTGGTTAGAGTGATCGCAAACATGGGAGAGGCCATCTGACGACCCCGACCAACCAGCTGCGCCATTTGAAATGGCCTGTGCGCGCCACCCGTTTGGGGATGGTGGCCGAAAGGCTTGTCCGCGCGTTCTGGCCGCTTTGGACGGTTGTCTTGCTAGCGCTGGCGCCCTTGATGTTCGGCTGGCAGGATTGGCTGCCGCTTGAGGCGTTTTGGACGCTGGTCGTCGTGTTTGGTTTGGCGTTTGCCACCGCCCTATTGTGGGGCGCGCGGCGGTTTAAGATGCCGCTGGAGGCCGAGGCAATTGCCCGCGTTGATGCCGCCATGCCCGGACGCCCCATTGCTGCGATGGCCGATGCGCAAGCGATTGGGCGCGGTGATCCTGCGTCCGAGGCGGTTTGGAAAGCCCACGTTGCCCGTATGGAGGCCCGCAGTCGTGAGGCGAAAGCGATTGAGCCTGACTTGCGGATTGCGGATCGTGATCCATATGGCTTGCGGTTCATGGCGCTGTTGTTCTTCGTCACGGCTTTGATGTTTGGCTCGCTCTTGCGGGTGGGCAAGGTGGGTGATGTGGCCTCTGGAGGTCAGGTTCTCGCGACAGGGCCAACGTGGGAGGCTTGGGTCGAACCGCCTGCTTATACGGGCAAGCCCGCGCTTTACCTCAATGACATTCCGCAAGGTGGCCTGAGCGTGCCTGTAGGCAGCAAAATAACGCTTCGCCTTTACGGCGAAGTTGGTGCGCTGACCGTGGCCGAGACGATTTCGGGTCGCACAGAGGATTTGGGTGCGGCATCAGATTCGCAGCAAACGTTTTTGGCCAAGACATCGGGCCAGTTGGCGATTGATGGCGAAAATGGTGCGACTTGGGCTGTAACCGTGGTTGCCGATGAGGCCCCGTTTGTTGAGTTGACGGGCCCTGTTGAGGCGGATGCGGAGGGCGAGATGTCGCAACCGTTTGTGGCCCAAGATGATTACGGTGTTGAAAGCGGCACGGCTACTCTTGCGCTTGATCTGGCGGCTGTGGATCGCCGTCACGGTTTGGCCGTTGATCCCGATCTGATGGAGCCGCTGGTCCTTGATTTGCCAATGCCGTTCAACGGGGACCGTGCGGATTTCGAGGCGTTTTTGGTCGAGAACCTATCGACGCATCCGCTGGCGAATATGCCTGTAACGCTGGCGTTGCAGGTGGTTGATGCGGCGGGTCAGGTGGGGCAGAGCCCTGCCGAGCCGCTTGTTTTGCCGGGTCGTCGATTTTTCCAACCTTTTGCGAAGGCGATCATCGAGCAGCGCCGCGATATTATGTGGAGCCGTACCAATGCGCCACGCGCAGCCCAGATCATGCGCGCGATCTCGCACCGTCCAGAGGGTCTGTTTTCCAATGAGGTCACGTATCTGCGGATGCGGGCTATTATTCGGCGGTTGGAAACGTTTAAGGCCGCGCAAGATGGTTTGACTGCCGAGGGGCAGGCCGAGATTGTGCAGGCGCTTTGGGATCTTGCGATCCAGTTGGAAGACGGCACTTTGGCCGATGCCCGCGAACGTCTGCGCCGTGCGCAGGAACGTTTGGCAGAGGCGATGCGCGATGGGGCGTCTAAGGCCGAGATTGAAGAGCTGATGCAGGAACTGCGTGCCGCGACAGATGATTACATGCACTTGCTGGCCGATCAGATGGAGCCTTCTGATGGCACTGATCAGGCGGATAATTCGCAAGATACCAATGAGATCGGGCAGGATGAAATTCAGGCCCTGATGGACCGTATTCAAGAGCTGATGGAAGAAGGACGCATGGCGGAGGCCGCCGAGTTGATGGATCAACTCAACGCGCTGATGGAGAACCTGCGGATGACCCAAGGCGACGGGTCGGGTGACGGTCCGAAAACGCCTGGTCAGCAATCGATGGAAGATTTGGCCGAAACGCTTAAAGAGCAAGAGCAATTGTCAGACGATGCGTTTGGCGAATTGCAAGACCGCGCGAACGCGCAGCAGGGCCAGCAGCCGCAAAGTGGCAATCAACAGGGCGGCGACCAACAGGGTCAGCAAGGCGGCGACCAGCAGGGCCAAGACGGCGGTGACGCAGAACAAGGCGGGCAGCAAGGTCAAGGCCAAGGCGTTGGCGAGGATGGTACCTCTGGTCAGCAAGGCGATGGCGGCACGGGCGGCGAAGGCTCATTGGCCGAACGCCAGCAAGCATTGCGCGATGAATTACAGCGCCAACGCGACGCTTTGCCATCGCTTGAGGGCGAGGCGGGTGATGCGGCTGGCCAAGCGTTGGAGCGTGCGGAGGGCGCGATGGACGGCGCGGAACAAGCGTTGAAAGACGGCAATTTGGCCGAGGCTATTGACCGCCAAGCAGAGGCGATGGATGCGCTGCGCGGCGGGATGCGCGCGCTGAACGAGGCCTTGGCGCAGAACAATACCGCCGAACCCGGTCAAGGTGCGGAACGCGGAGAAGCGACAGGTCGTGTTGAACCCACACGCCGCGACCCTTTGGGGCGCGAGTTGGGGAATACGGGCCAGTTTGGCACTGACGATAACCTGCTTCGGGGCGAAGACGTGTACCGTCGTGCCGAAGAGCTACTGGGTGAAATCCGTCGCCGTTCAGCCGAACAAGCCCGCCCTGAGGTCGAGCGCAATTACCTGCGCCGCTTGCTGGATCAGTTCTAAGTCGGATCGCCTAGCGTGATTTTGTACTCGCGCGGAATGCCCGTGGTGATCTCGGCCCATGGGGAGGCTTTGGTGCGGGTTTGGTGGGCGTCAAAGGCGGCTTGATTGGTGAACACCTCAGAGACGAGGAACCGACCTGAAACCCTATCGCATGGCACCACCTCAAAAGAGATGCAGCCCGCTTCGGCATGGGTGGCCACGATATGCGCGGGCAGGGCTGCGGCGACGTCAGCTAGCCTGTCGGCTGGCACGTCGATGTGCCCTTTGAGGGAAAATTTCTGCATCAAATTGCCAGTTATTGATCGACGTTTGGCATCGCTGACGCGTCGGTTGTCACCTCTGGCGCTGGTTCCACGACTGCGGCGGCTTCTGCCTGCGCGGCATCCTCTGCATTCAGGGACTTAAGAAAATCGCGCAATTTGCTATCAATCCAGAGGCGCCCTTTGTCGACGGTTGTAACATAACCGTTCAGCGGTGCCGCAGCGGCAGGGGCCTTGGCGCTGATTTGCGGTGCAAAGATATAGAGAGCTGCGAGCGTGGCCAAAATGAGGAGAACCGACAAAAATCCAGTGCGAAAGCCACGGCGCTGTATGGCTTGAAAGACCTCGGGCTCGGCGTAACCTGTTCCGCGTTCTGCGTCGGACCGCAGGCTGGAATTGATCTCTTCGATGTCGGGCAAAAGTTCACGGCGCGATGATGCGACGGTTTCGGCAACTACCGCGGCGATTGGGTCTTCGCCTTTGAGTTTCGCCATCCGCACTCGTGTTTCGCGAGAGCGCTGGTCTTGAACGGGTGCGACGCTATCAAGCCCTAGATCGGCTTGGTCATCGATTGCCGAATCGGCCTCGGCGCGACGGGCTGCTGCCTCGCGGGCGGCCTCTTCGCGCAGGATATCAGCGATAGACGGGTCTAGCTCTTGCCGCTTTGGCGGCATTTTGGCGGCTGGGGCGGGTTTCTGCGCGTAGACTTCGGCCCCCCAAAGCGCGTCATCATCGTCCTTGTCGCCGTCCAGCTCTATGGATGGTGCAGCAACCTCTTCAGAGAATTCATCTTCTTCATCGGACGCACCGCGATCCTCAAACCAAGTATGCGCACAATTCGAGCACTGCACATCGCGGCCATCCTCGGGGATGACATCGTCAGCAACTTCGTATTGTGCTCCACAATTTGGACAGATTAACCGCATGTTATTTCCTTTTCGCCCGTCTTAACCGCATATAAGCGTAGGATCATTAACCATTATTTACCCTTTGGGCAAAGAAAGGCAAAGGTAATGCTACTGTTTACAGAGTAGAAACATTGTAACCTGTTGCAAATTTGGGCAAAACAGATCCAATAGCGCAAAGGATAGTCCTCGTGATCGATCTCGACAATGTAGCCTATAGTTATGGTGGCGCTGAGCTTTTCAGCCAAGTGAGGCTTAGTCTTGCTGCTGGCTCCTTTCATTTTCTAACCGGCCCATCAGGCGCGGGCAAAACGACGTTGCTGAAATTATGCTACGGCGAATTGCAAGCCACGAGCGGGCAGGTCCGCTTGTTTGGTGAAGATGCCGCGATGATGGACCGCGATGCGGTCGCCATGTCGCGCCGCAGGATCGGGGTTGTGCACCAAGATTGCCAATTTCTGGATCATTTGCCGCTGACCGAAAACATTGCTTTGCCGCTGACTGTTTCGGGCCGCGAGGCTGATGCGGAAGCGAATTTGGGTGATTTGCTTGGCTGGGTTGGGCTGCGCAATCAAGCGGCGCAATTCCCGCCGCAGCTATCGGGTGGTGAGCGTCAACGTGCCGCCTTGGCCCGTGCCGTGATCATGTCGCCTCATGTGATTATCGCCGACGAGCCAACTGGGAACGTCGATTGGGAAATGTCGCAGCGGTTGCTGACGCTTTTGGTCGAGCTGAACCGCATGGGCAAAACGGTGTTGATCGCGACCCATGACATGAACCTGATCCGTGCTGCAAAATCTCAGGTGACGACACGTGTGCTGCGTCTAAAGGATCGCCGATTGATGCAGGCGGGGGGCGAGCTATGAAGTTTGATATTTCGCGTGTGGTTGAATTGATTGCGGGTGATCCGCAGGCGGATCGTGCCGTTCCCCCCACTGGATTTACCGCCCGTTTGACGTTGTTCACGGCGGGTGCGATGGCGTTTCTGGCGGTGTTCGCGATGGCCCTATCGTTCGCGACAGGTCGTTTGGCGGATCGATGGTCGTCGGAATTGGCGCGGACGTCGACGTTGCGCATTTCGGCCCCAGCAGACCAAGCGGATGCGCAGGTGCGGGCCGCTTTGGCCGTACTGGAAACCACACCGGGTGTGGCTGCGGCGCGGGCTCTGACGCCTGATGAACAGCGGGCCTTGCTAGAGCCATGGTTTGGCCCTGACCTGCCTGTGGAAGACCTGCCTATCCCGCAACTGATTGAAATCATTGAAGATGGAACGGGTTATGATCCAACGGGCCTGCGTGCGCGGTTGCAAGCAGAGGTGCCTGCGGCGGTGCTTGATGACCATACCCGCTGGCGGGAGCCGTTGATTGCAGCCGCGAACCGTTTACGGTCGCTTGGCTGGGTCGCGATCGTGTTGATCGGGGCCTCAACTGGCGCGATGATTACGCTGGCGGCCCAAGCGGCCTTGGCTGCAAACGCCCAAGTGATCCGTGTGATGCGCCTTGTTGGTGCGCGTGATATCTATATTGCTCGCGCCTTTGTGCGGCGGTTCACGTTGCGTGCCTTGGCGGGTGCTGCGATTGGTACATTTGCGGGCATGTTTGCGGTTTGGCTGCTGCCCTCGGCAGATGTTGCTGGTGGGTTCCTGACGGGACTTGGCTTTCAGGGCGTGAATTGGCTTTGGCCGCTTGTCATTCCGCCATTGGCGGCAGTGGTGGCATTCTTTGCAACACGGGCCGCAGCCCTGCGCACCTTGAGGGAACAATCATGAGCTACGCTATTCAATGGATCAGGTCGCTGCTTTTCAACATCCAGATGTATATCATGCTGTTTGTGGTGGGTATCCTGTGGGCGCCTTGGGCGATTTTGTCGCCGCATGGGGCGATTTCGGGCTGTCACGCCTATTGCCGCTGGGTCGAGTTTTCCGCGAAATGGATCATTGGATTGCGCTTTGAAACGCGCGGCGAGCCGCCAACCTATGAGGCACTGGTCGCGGCAAAACACCAGTCGTTCCTTGACGTTTTGATGATTTATAACGCGATGCCGCGTGGCAAGTTTATCTTCAAAGACATCCTGAAATACGCGCCTGTTGTGGGTCAGTTCGGCCTTCGCATTGGATGCATTCCCGTAAAGCGCGGCAATCGCGGTGCGGCGATTAGGCAGATGTTGGCGGATGTGAAATCTGGCAAAGCTCTTCCGGGACAGTTGATTATTTACAGCCAAGGCACGCGGATCGCTGTTGGCGTCAAAGCACCTTATAAGATCGGTATTGGCGCGCTGTATAAGGATATGAATCAGCCTTGTGTGCCTGTCGCGACCAATGCGGGGGTCTTTTGGCCCAAGCGTGGTGTCTACCGCAAGCAAGGCGTCGCGATTGTGGATTTCTTGCCCGCTATTCAACCGGGGATGCCTGTGCCTGAGTTTATGAAAAAGCTCGAAGATGATGTCGAGGCGCGGTCTGATGCGCTGGCGGCGGAAGCTGGATTTATTGCCAAAGATTAACGATATCAGTGAATTAGAGGCGATTTATGGGGTGCCGGCAAAGGCGTCTTTGATCAAGGTGCGTGACTTTGTGACGCCGCTGCATGCCACGTGGATCGCCGCATCGCGCCTGTGTATCCTGTCGACGATTGGCCCCGAGGGCACGGATGCCAGCCCGCGTGGGGATGATGGACCTGCGGCGCGGCTGGCGGACCCTCGGACCCTGCTGATCCCTGACTGGCGCGGCAATAACCGCATGGATAGCCTACGCAATATCGTCCGCGACGGGCGTGTAAGTTTGCTATTTTTGGTGCAGGGCGCGAATATTTGTGTGCGGATCAATGGATTGGCTGAGGTGCGTCTGGATGATGATTTGCTGGATCAGTTTGACGACAAGGGCCGTAAGCCGCGTTCTGTCATCGTGGTGAGCGTGGCCGAAGTTTACAGCCAATGCGCGCGTGCTTTGATGCGTGCGGGCACTTGGAGTGGCGAAGACCATAGTGCGGGGCTGCCGACTGTGGGCGATTTTCTGAACGAGGCTGAGGCGGATTTTGATGGCGCGGCCTATGATGCCGCTTGGGGCGACCGCGCCGAAAAGACGATGTGGTAAGCGTGCACTGGGCGTGCACCGCACGTGCACCGAAGTGATGCTTAGGCAGCGAGGCCCTTAGACCCCAAAGCGAGATATTTCGCGCGGCGAGCCTTGCGGATCGCGTCAGGCTTTTTGCCGTCGAAGGTCGCGAGTTGTTTGATCAGCGCATCGCCAACGGATTTGATGGCTGCGGCTTTGTCGCGCTGTGCGCCACCGCGTGGTTCCGGGATTACGACGTCGCAGACTCCGAGTTCTTTCAAATTCTGGGCGGTCAGGCGCAGGGCCTCTGCCGCTTCGCGCATTTTGCCGCCGTCTTTCCATAGGATCGAGGCGCAGCCTTCGGGGCTGATCACGGAGTAGACGGAGTGCTCTAACATCACGACACTATTGGCCGATGCGAAGGCCACGGCACCGCCAGAGCCACCTTCGCCGATGATCACGGAGACGAGGGGCACGCCAATCTCTAAACATTTCTCGGTGGAGCGCGCGATGGCCTCTGATTGGCCGCGCTCTTCGGCCCCTTTGCCCGGATATGCGCCGGGAGTGTCGACGAGGGTGATCACAGGCAGGCCAAAGCGGTTGGCCAGTTCCATCAGGCGGATCGCCTTGCGGTAACCTTCGGGGCGGGCCATGCCGAAATTGCGCTCGATACGGGATTTGGTGTCGTTGCCTTTTTCGTGGCCGATGACCATCACAGGACGCCCATCAAGCCGCGCAATGCCGCCCATGACAGCGTGGTCGTCGGCAAAGTTACGGTCGCCAGCCAACGGTGTGTATTCGGTGAACAGCGCCTCGATATAGTCTTGGCAGTGTGGGCGATCTGGGTGACGCGCGATCTGGCATTTGCGCCAAGGTGTCAGGTCTTTGTAAAGCTTGTCGAGCAGATCGACGGCCTTTTTATCAAGCGCGAGCGCCTCTTTTTCGATGTCCATATCTTCGTTGTCGCGGGCCATGGCACGCAGTTCTTCCGCTTTGCCTTCGATTTCGGCCAGTGGTTTTTCAAACTCAAGATATTGGATCATGGGAGCGCCTCTATTTTTGTTGTCATAGATATAATGGGCGCTGGCCTGCGACGCAACGTTATAAGGGACGTGCGTCGCAGGCGGTTTTTTGAGTATTTGGAAAAAAGCGAGGCGGCTTAGCCTGCGATGAGTTCCGATTGTTTGACGATGACTTCGGCCTGTTTGATGGAGGCGATGTCGACGAGGCGGCCTTTGTAGACGGTGGCACCTTCGCCTTTTGCTGTGGCCTGAGCCATGGCGGCGAGAATTTCGCGGGCTTCGGCGACGGCTTCTTCGGAGGGGGTGAAGACCTCGTTGGCGAGGCCGATTTGTTTGGGGTGGATCGCCCATTTGCCGACCATGCCGAGGGTTGCGGAACGGCGGGCTTGGGCGCGGTAGCCTTCGTCGTCGGAGAAGTCACCGAACGGGCCGTCGACGGGCAGGATGCCGTGGGTGCGGCAAGCGCTTACAATTGCCGTTTGCGCCCAGTGCCATGGGTCGGAGTAGTGCCGTGTCTCGCCGTGCAGCATGTAGTAGTTTTCTTGTGTGCCACCGATACCCGTTGTTTGCATGCCCATGGAGGCCGCGAAGTCAGCGGCACCCAGCGACATGGCGACCATACGGGGGGAGGCGGCTGCGATTTCATTCACGTTTACGAGGCCAGCCGCGGATTCAATGATGACCTCGAAGTTGATCGGCGTGGTGCGGCCCTTGGCGCGTTCAATCGCGGTGACGAGCGCGTCGACGGCGTAGATGTCGGCAGCGCAGCCGACCTTGGGGATCATGATCTGGTCGAGGCGGTCGCCTGTTTGTTCCAGAAGGTCCACGACGTCGCGGTACCAGTAAGGCGTGTCGAGCGAGTTGATCCGTACCGAGAGCGTTTTGGTGTTCCAGTCGATGGTATTCACCGCTTCGATCACGTTGGCGCGCGCGGAATCTTTGTCTGATTGGGACACGCTGTCTTCGAGATCAAGGTTGATCACGTCTGCCGCACTTGCCGCCATTTTCGCGAAGAGTTTCACGTTGGAACCGGGGCCGAAGAGTTGGCAGCGGTTCGGGCGGGCTGGGGGTGTGGGTTGCAGACGGAATGACATGGTGGCGCACCTTTATTTCGATTTTATCGCAACAAGAGTTATAATGTTGCGCGACGGATCGCAAGGCGCATTTTGCAGGTGCAGCAATTTCGGCGCGGAGTGTCCCCCGCGCCGATGTGTTTAGATGCCAGCGGCGACGATGGCCGCAGCCAAGATCGGCACGGTTTTCGCATTCAGACCCGCGATGTTCATGCGGCTGTCGCTGACCATATAGATGCCGTGATCGGCGCGCAGTTTTTCGACCCGTTCGGGTGTCGTCCCAAGCTGGCTAAACATCCCACGGTGATCGGCGAGGAAGTCAAAGCGGTCAGAATTGGTCAGGCGACGCAGCTCGTCGGCGAGCATTTTGCGCAGGCCAAGCATGCCGTTGCGGGTTTCCTCAAGCTCGGCTTCCCAATCGGCGCGCAGATCTGGATCGTTGAGGATCGTCGTCACAACCCGTGCGCCGTGGTCGGGCGGGAAGGAGTAGTTTTGACGGTTCAGGAAGTTGAGGTTTTGCTGCACGAGCGGCGTGTCGGCAGCGTCTTTGCCGATGGCCATGAAGATGCCTGTGCGCTCGCGGTAGATGCCGAAGTTCTTGGAGCAAGAGCCCGCGATCAGGACGGTATCAAAGGCAGCGGTGATCTTGCGGGTTGCGGCGGCGTCTTCTGCGAGCCCGTCGCCAAAGCCTTGGTAGGCGATGTCGATGAAGGGCATGGCGGTCTTTTCTTGCATGCGTTTGATCACGCCGTCCCACTGTGGCAGCGTCAGGTTCGCGCCTGTTGGGTTGTGGCAGCAGCCGTGCAGCAGCACGATGTCACCGGGGAGCATCGCGCCGAGGTCTGTGAGCATGCCGACGTAATCGACGCCGCGAGTTTCCTTGTCGAAGTAGCGGTAGGTTTTTGATTTTAGCCCGAGATATTTGATGATCGACGGGTGGTTTGGCCATGTTGGATCGGACAGCCAAATGGTGGCCTCTGGGGCTGCCATTTTGATCAGTTCGAGGGCTTGGCGGATCGCACCTGTGCCGCCCGGAGTGGCGACGGCGGCGATGCGGTCGCGCGGGATGGTGTCGCCAAGGATGAGGCCAATCATCGCGTCAGAGAACGCAGGGTCGCCCGCGAGGCCGACGTAAGCTTTGGTCGTTTGCTCTTTTTGCAGACGCTTCTCGGCCTCTTTTACCGCGCGCATGACGGGTGTGTTGCCTGACGCGTCCTTGTAGACGCCAACGCCGAGGTCGACTTTGGTGTCGCGCGGGTCTTCGCGGTAGGCTGCCATAAGGGCGAGGATTTTATCGGCAGGTTGGGCTTTGAGATTATGCAGCATTAGGCGGCTCCGGTTGCGATTGGAAGGTCGGCGTACATGCCCCATTCGGACCATGAGCCGTCGTAAAGTGCGTGGTCGGTTTTGCCGATCCGCTCGAGTGCGAGGCAAAGGATTGCGGCGGTCACGCCAGACCCGCAAGAGGTGATCACGGGCTTGGAAAGGTCCGCGCCCGCGGTGTCCATCACGGCGTGGATTTCGGCCTTGGTTTTCATGGTGCCGTCTGCGTTGATCAGATCGCCAAAGAACACGTTGCGCGATGATGGGATGTGACCCGAGCGCAGGCCCTCACGGGGTTCGGGTGCTTCGCCCTTGAAGCGGGCCGCACCGCGTGCGTCAAGGATGGTGTGATCGCCCAGCTTTGCCGCGCGGGCCACTTGGGTCACGTCGCGCACCATCTGATTTTGACGGCTGACGGTCATGTGGCGGTCGCGCACAACGGGGGGCATATCAGAGAGGGCGCGGCCTTCGGCCTTCCACTTTGGCAGGCCACCGTCGAGCACGGCGATGTCCATTTTACCCATCAAGCGGAAGAGCCACCAAACGCGGGCTGCAGAAAACAGGCCCGCACCATCGTAGACCACAACCTGGTGACCGTCGCCGATGCCCATGGCCCGCATACGCGACATGAACTTCTCAACGGGCGGTGCCATGTGGGGCAGTTCGGAGCGGTGATCGGAGATATCGTCGATGTCAAAGAAGCGTGCACCGGGAATATGTTCGGCGGCGTATTCAGCGGCAGGAACCCTGTTTTCGGCAGGCATATACCAAGAGGCGTCGATGATGCGCAGGTCTGGGTCTTTGATATGGGCGGCGAGCCAATCGGTGCTGACCAGCGTTTTGGGGTCATCAAGTGTAGGGGTTGTCATGGTGGCCTCCTGTCGTCGTAAAACTCAACGACTGACTATCCCGTGCGGCCCTGTCTGACAAGGCGCGTCACGTAAATCGGGCGCCCCGATTGGAGCGCCCGAATGCCGACGAATTATAAGTGGCGATTAAGCCATTTTGCTTTTCACGAGTGCCACGACAGCCGTCAAGATGGCACCGCCACCGCCGCCACCGATAAGCGCTGTCACAAGGCTCATTGCATCGCCGCCCGAGAGCATGCCCAAGATCTGACCACCGCCAACGCCGCCAACAAGACCTGCAATCGTGTTACCGACTGTGCCAAGTGACATGTTTTCTTTTGCTTTGCCGATTGCGTTGCCGCCAATTGCGCCAGCGACGAGTTGTCCAATAATTGCTTCCATAGTCCCCATTATCCTTCTGTTACAGGCCGTGATTTTTCACGCCAAAGGCTTGGCCCAAGCGAAAGGTTGCGACGACCCTAACAGGTGGGCATTATGTCGCAATAGGGGTTTTTTATAAGGAGATTTTCCCGTAAAATCAGTCGCCGTGGCGCAACAGGCGTTGTTTCTGGCGGCCCCAGTCGCGGGCGGCCTCCGTGGCGCGTTTGTCGTGGTTTTTCTTGCCCTTACCAGTCGCGATCTTGAGCTTCACGAGGCCTTTGTCGTTGAAATACATCACCAGCGGCACGATGGTCATGCCCTCGCGTTTGGTCGCATTCCACAGGCGCACCAGTTCCTTGCGCTTGCAAAGGAGCTTGCGCTTGCGCCGTTCCTCGTGGCCGAACATGGCCCGATCGTAGGGTGCGATATAGGCGTTGGTGAGCCAAAGTTCACCGTCATCAACGCTCGCGTAGCTTTCGGCGATGTTGGATTGCCCAAGGCGCAAAGATTTGACTTCGGAGCCGTGCAGGATAATGCCGACTTCGATATCTTCCTCGATGGCATAATCGTAGCGTGCGCGCCGATTTTCCGCGAGGACCTTGTAGTTCTTGTTATCGTTTTTGCTTGCCATGGTGTTTATCAGATAGGCGATGGTGCGGGCCTGCACAAGAGAGCGGGTGCACTGGTAAGCTGTGCGCGTGGCGTTATGGTGTGGATAGGTCACGGAGCGGGGTCAGATATGTTTGTTCAAATTGCGATTGGGAGTTGTTTGCTGCTGGCGTCGATCTTGATTGCGGGTGTCAGTTTCTGGGTGATGGAATGGGCGTTTGTGCGTCATAGCGTCTGGCTGGCCCGTCCACCGCATCGCCCCAAGTTGATCTTGGTGCTGGTGGTTGCTGCGATCCGGATTTTGGCACAGGTGACGGCGGGGGTCTGGATGTGGGCGTTTGCCTTTGTCGGGCTGGGGGTATTTGAGACGCTTGAACTGGCGGTTTATTTCTCGCTGGTGTCGTTCACGACGTTGGGATTTGGCGATGTGCTGTTGCCAGTTGAATGGCGTTTACTTGCGGGGATGGCGGCGGCAAATGGTTTGCTCAATTTTGGCCTTGTGACCGCGATCTTGGTGGAGGCGTTGCAGCAGATGCGCAATCATCAGATTAGCAGTCTTGAGCGGAAGCAGCGATGACTGTGCATTTGAGAATTGCTTCGAGGACCTAATTCGTTTGGGCGCCTTGGAATATGATTTTGCAGCCCTGAGTTTGAAAGACCTGCCCGCGGCACTCTACCTCCCTGTCCCTTCCAAGCAAAACACAGCACGATCTTGAGTATGTGCGAAAACGGTCCTTTGGCGAAGCCAAGCAAAGAATTCGTCCGGCAGGTAGGGTCAATCTACTAAAACCGTGCCCCAAAGCTGTCTTTGGATCGGAGCGCAGCGAAATTCCGGAACCCGCCCATAGCGCTTTTCGCTGCCGATGCGGTGTTTGAAAAGCAGCCATTGGCACCGCCGTAGTCAATGGCGGCTTTGTCCGCAATGCTGACCTTTGCGGTCAAGGTGGACACGGTCCCGTTTGGGGCGAGCATGAGCCCGCCCCGAAGGTTTAGTTGATCAAGCCAGCGTGCTGCATGCCTGCTTTGATCGCGGCTTTTGTCTCGTCGGTCAGGGACGTGAGCGGCGAGCGGACCTCGTCCGAGCAGAGACCCAAGAGTGACATGCCGTATTTCGCGCCGACAAGACCTGGCTCTAGAAAGACTGCTTCGTGCAATGGCATAAGGCGGTCAAGTTGGATGAGGGCCTTAGCGTAGTCGCCTTTGAGCGTGGTTTCTTGGAATTCCGCACAAAGTTTCGCTGCGATGTTCGCGGTGACCGAAATACACCCCACCCCGCCGTGCGCGTTGAAGCCGAGGGCTGTTGCGTCTTCGCCAGAGAGTTGCACGAAGTCGTTGCCGCAGCGCATCCGCTGTTTTGGGACGCGGGACAGGTCGCCTGTTGCGTCTTTGACGCCGACAATCATCGGCAGTTTTGCCAAAACACCCATCGTTTCAGGTGTCATATCGACGACGGACCGACCTGGGATGTTATAGATGATGATCGGCAGGCCGGCTGCGGCGGCGGCCTCGAAATGCGCGATCAGGCCGCGTTGCGTTGGCTTGTTGTAATAGGGTGTGACGACCAATGCTGCGTCTGCGCCAGCCGCTTTTGCAGCCTCGACCAAGCGCACGGTCTCGACGGTGTTATTGGAGCCTGCGCCCGCGATCACGGGGATGCGCCCTTCGGCTTGCGCCACAACGGTTTGCACCACCAGATCGTGTTCTTCGTGGGTCAAGGTCGGGCTTTCGCCAGTTGTGCCGACGGGGACGAGGCCGTGGCTGCCTTGATCCACATGCCAGTCCACAAGTTTTTTCAGCGCTGCAATGTCCACTTTGCCGTTTGCAAACGGCGTGACAAGTGCGGGAAGAGACCCTTTGAACATGACGCGTATCCTTATGGAGAGGTCTTGAATCAGACCGTTGAAATCGCGCGGACATTAGACGGGTTTCCGCCGATGAACAAGTTTTGACATTGCCCCTTCTCCCAAGCGGGCTAGGCTGTGGTATGCAGGCCAAAAACAGGACATAATCATGCGTTTTCTTGCTCTTACTGCGGCTCTTTTTATCACTCCTGCGGCTTTGGTGTCGCAAGAGGTGGATACGCGCGGTGTGGCTGCTGTGAAGGCGGCGGTCAATGATGGCTGGGATATTGGCATGGCGGTGGCCGAGGACGCCGTGACCCGAGATGTGATTTTGTGGTTGCAGTTGCGCAAGGGCGAGGCGGAATTTGAGGGATACGGCGGGTTTGTAAACCGTCGCACCGATTGGCCGAGCATGGAGCGCGTGCGGGCCGCGGGCGAGGAGATGATGCCCGAGGGGTTGAACCCGCAGTTTGTTTTGGGTTGGTTCGGCGATGCAATTCCTGACAGTGGCGAGGGTGCGGCAAGGTTGGCCGAGGCCCTATTTGCGACGGGTCAGGATGCCAAGGCAAAGGCGCTTTTGGTCGAGATTTGGAAGACTTACCGCTTGTCCGAGACTGGCCACGACGCGATGCTGGCCGCTTACCCAGAGGTTTTGGCGCCGTTTCATGTGGCGCGCACCGACCAGCTTTTGTGGTCTTGGCGCACGACAGAGGCCGAGCGGATGTTTGACGTTTTGGACGCGGATCAGGTGGCTTTAGCCAATGCCCGCATCGCGTATATCCGTAAGCAGAGTGATATCGCGGCAAAGGTCGCGTTGGTGCCTGAGGCGATGAAGGACAGCGTCGGGTTGGTCTATGACCGCTTTAACTGGCTTGCAAGTCGTGGGGATCGCACAGATGCGATTGAGATTTTGAAGGCGCGTTCGACGTCGGTTGTAGCCTTGGGCGTGCCGTTTCGTTGGGCAAGTTGGCGGCGGGTTTTGGCCCGTTGGGAAATGCGCGAGGGCCGAGCGCAAAGTGCCTATGAATTGGCGGCAAACCACTTTTTGACCGAAGGCAGCGACTTTGCGGATTTGGAATGGATCGCAGGGTACGTGGCGCTGACGTATTTGGATAAGCCACAGCTTGCTTTGACGCATTTTCAAGTGGCTGATGCCACGGTGGACAGCCCGATCTCAGAGGGCCGCATGCAGTATTGGATTGGTCGGACCCAAGATGTGCTGGGCAATCCTGAGGCTGCAAATGCCGCTTATGCAATCGCCGCGCAACATCAGACGGGGTTTTATGGATTGCTGGCAGCCGAGCATTTGGGCATGTCGCTTGATCCGAATTTGACGGGCAAGAATGATCCGACCAATTGGGAAGGTGCGCCGTTCCTGAACGATGATCTGACGCGGGCGGCGTTGATGTTATTGCAGGCAGGCGAGCGCGGGTCCGCGACGATGTTTTTCGCCGAGTTGGGCAAGCGGTTGGATGCGACCCAGTTGTCGCAGTTGGGCGCGTTGCTGAGCAAGATGGACGAACCTTATTACGAGGTTCTGTTGGGTAAAACGGCGATTTCGCGGGGGATTTTGATTCCGTCGATTTACTTTCCATTGCATGAGTTGAAGGACGCGGATTTGCCTGTTCCTGCCGCCCTTGCCCTGTCGATTGCACGCCGCGAGAGCGAGTTTAACGCAGGCGTTGGCAGCCCTGTTGGCGCGCTGGGCCTGATGCAGTTGATGCCAGCGACGGCCGAGGAGGTCTCACGCCAGATTGGCGAGCCTTATAGCAAGGGTCGATTAACGTCTGATCCGTCTTATAATGCGCGGCTGGGGTCTACGTATCTGCGCACATTGGCCGATGAATTTGGCTATTCGCCTGTGATGATGGCGGCGGGGTATAATGCGGGGCCAAGCCGTCCGCGTGACTGGATGGACGAGCGCGGCGATCCACGTGTGGGCGAGGCCGATGTTGTTGATTGGATCGAGCATATTCCGTTCCGCGAGACCCGCAATTACGTGATGCGCGTGACGGAATCGATCCCTGTGTATGAGGCCAGATTGACGGGCGAGGCGGGCCCGATCAAGTTTATGGAGCTTCTGATTGGCGAGAAGCTTTTGGTGCGCCCAAAGGTGCGTCCTGCGGTCGAAGTGTTGTCCGAGCCGAGCTCCGCCGCCTCGGCCCCTGCTGCGCCAAGTGCCCCCACGCCGATTTCCAGTCCGCGCCCTATTGGTCGACCGTGAGCGCCACTGCGCGGGCACGTAGGAGTGTGAAGAGGCCAGCGGCCACAACAATGGCGGCACCGATGGCGACGTTGGTGGTAAGGACTTCGCCGAACGCGGTGATCCCGATCAACACGCCGAACAGCAGTTGGAAATAGGCGAAGGGTTGCACAGCGGAGGCCTCGGCGACTTCGTAGGTTTTGATGAGCAGGAAGTGCCCCGTTGCCCCCGTCACGCAAAGTGCGCACATCATGATCCAGTTGGGGCCTGTCATGGGTTCCCAATACCATAGGCCAACGGCTGTCATAGCGACCGAGCCTGTCACCCCTGTCCAGAAGAACGAAGTGGCCGCACTATCGCGGCGCGAGGCGTAGCGCGTGAGCAAGCTATAGATCGCGAACATTACGGCGGAGGCGAGTGGGATCACGGCGTAGGGTGAGAACACTGCAAATCCGGGGCGTAGGATCACGAGCACCCCGATGAAGCCTACGGCGATGGCGGCCCAGCGGCGCCAGCCGACTTTTTCGCCCAAGATCGGCCCAGAGAAGGCTGCGACGAGGAGCGGGTAGCAGGCAAAGATTGCGTGACTCTCGACAAGGCCAAGGAGCACAAATCCCGCGACCATGACGCAGATTTCGCCCGCGAGCAGCAGGCCGCGTGTGATCTGGAGGACGGGTTGGGTTGTGGCGGCAGCGGCCCTGAGAGAGCCCTCTTTACGGGTGGCGATGGTGATCACGAAGGCCGCGAAAAACCAGTAGCGGATCATGACGACCATCATGACGTTATATTCGCCCGCGAGGTGGCGCGAGAAACCGTCTTGCACTGCAAAGATAAAGGCGGTGAGCGACATGAGGATCATGCCAAGGCGCGGGTTATTTTGCATGCGCTATCCTTGCGGTGGTCATGTGGCGTTTGCGTCCGAAACCTTGCACGCGGGAAACGTTGAACCCAGCGGCGGTCAGCGATTGGCGTACGTGGCCTGCGGCAGAGTACGTGGCGGCGGTGCCGTTAGGTGCGGTGTGATCTGCGACAGATTGCAAGAGTGTTGGCTCCCAAAGTGCGGGGTTTTTGGCGGGGGAAAATCCGTCGAGGAACCATGCGTCGGCGCGGCCTTGCCACGCGGGGAGTGTTTCACGCGCATCGCCGATGATGACCTCTAGGGTGAGGTTTTCGGCGATGTTCACTGGGCCGTCACCAGCAGACCATTTGTCGAGTAGGATTGAACTTAGGGGCGCTACCTCGGGGAAGGCTGTGAGCGCTTCGGCCATGTCGGATTTTGCCATTGGGTAGGCCTCGAATGACGTGAAGTGCAGTTTTCCGTGGGGTTGTTTAAGCCAATCTGTCCAAGTGACTAGCAGGTTTAGCCCTGTTCCAAAGCCAAGCTCGCCGATGTGCAGGTCATCCGTAAACCGTGCGTGGAGGTCATTCCCGCCGAGGAAAACATGACGCGTTTCATCCAAGCCGCCGCCGAGCGAATAGTAGGGATCGTCGAATTGCGTCGAGACTGGCACGCGGCCTGCGTCGGTCTCGCGCCAAATGAGGGGGGCGGTCTGGTCGGTCATGTGTCTTTGCCTTATGGGTGAGCTATCTTTGAGCGGTGGAACAGCGAATGGCAACTATGGATGTGACAGTAATGGGCGCGGGGGTGTTTGGCCTTTCGGTTGCTTATGCCTGTGCGCTTCGTGGGGCAAAGGTGCGGGTGATTGACCCCAGCGGTGTGGCCGCTGGGGCCAGTGGCGGGATCGTGGGCGCGCTTGCGCCGCATGTGCCTGAGAAATGGGGCGAAAAGAAAGAGTTCCAGTTGGAAAGCCTTTTGATGCAGGCGGATTTCTGGGCTGGGGTGACTGCGCGGACGGGGTTGGCTACGGGATATGTGCGGGCAGGGCGCTTGCAGCCTTTGGCGGACGGCGCGGCGATTGCCTTGGCCAAGGGGCGTGCGGTGACTGCGGCGGAATTTTGGGGCGATGCTGCGGTTTGGGAGGTTGTTCCCGTAGGTGATGCGACGTGGTCGCCGCCTAGTCCAAGCGGCATGCTCGTGCATGATACGTTGACTGCGCTGATCCATCCGAGGGCTGCGACAAAGGCCTTGGCCGCTGCGTTTGTGGCGCTTGGTGGTGAGATTGTCAGTGACGGACCGGCCGAGGGTCGCGTTGTATGGGCGACGGGGTGGCGCGGGTTAGAGGAGATGACAGCACAGCATGCGCGGCTCGTTGGCGCAGGTGCGAAGGGGCAGGGTGCCTTGCTGCAATTCGACGCGGTTGGGCTGCCGCAGTTGTTCGCCGAGACCTTGCATATCGTGCCACATTTTGACGGTACGGTGGCGATTGGGTCCACCACAGAGCGGCATTTTGATGATCCGTTTGCGACGGATGATTTGCTGGAAGATGTGATTGCGAAAGCGCGGCAATTGTTCCCTGTTCTGGCCGATGCCCCTGTGATCGAGCGTTGGGCAGGCGTGCGTCCGCGCAGTCGGAGCCGTGCGCCGATGTTGGGGGCGCATCCGTTTAGGCGCGGTGAATTTGTGGCCAATGGCGGGTTCAAGATCGGCTTTGGCATGGCGCCGAAAATGGGCGAGGTCATGGCCGATTTGGTGTTAGAGGATCGCGATACGATCCCTGATGATTTTAGACCGGAGCGTAGTCTTTAAGAGGCTTCCGCGATCATGCATTGCCGTCCATCTGGGCCGCGCACCCATGCGGAGTTGTCTTTCCAGCAGAGCGTCGCTGTCTCATGGTGCATGAGGGGAGATGTGGCGCGGTAGGCGAATGAGGTGAGGGTGCCTAATTGGCGCTGGGCCAATCCCATCAACAGATGTGCGAGAAGCGGGCCGTGAACGACGAGACCGTTGTAGCCTTCGACGTCTCGCGCATAGCTTTCGTCGTAGTGGATGCGGTGGCCGTTGAAGGTGAGCGCGGAGTAGCGGAACAGGAGTGTGCTGTCGAAATGCACGGTTTCGGCGTGGTCCTCGCCCGTTGGGGCCATGGGTGGCGCTGGCTGTGCTTGCGGTTGGTCTTCGCGGTAAACGAGGTCTTGGTATTCGGTCAGGGCAAGGGTCATGCGTTGCTTGATGTCGTGGCGCACGCGCACAAAAGCCAGCGGACCAGAACGGCCAGATTTGCGGGTGATGCTTTCGATCACAGAGGTTTTTTCAGCGCGGATGCCTGCGAGAAGCGGGCGATGCCAGACGAGTTTTCCGGCGGCCCACATCCGACGCGGCAGACCGAGATCGGGAATAAAGCTGCCCTTGGCGGGATGCCCGTCGCGGCCCAAGGCGTTGGGCGGCTGCGCATCCCAAAAGTAGATGTGATGCGCAAAAGGTGGCAGGGGATCGCCAACCTCAATTGGTGTCATGTCGCCAAGGGTGGCGGCCAAGGCCTGCGCGCGCCCGATATCCATCGGGTCGGCTAATGTTTGCATGCGGTCGGGTTGCTCTGTCATAGGTGTGTTCTAGGCAGGTTTTGAGGAGTTCGCAAATGCCACGCGTGAAGGCTTTGGATCATTTGGTTTTGACAGTTGCGGATATTGCGCGGTCTGTGCGGTTCTATGAGGATGCGCTGGGCATGATGGCAGAGGCGTTTACCGTGGCCGACGGCAGCCAGCGATGGGCGCTGAAGTTTGGGGATCAGAAGATCAATTTGCACAGCGGCGATGCGCCATTTGCCCCCCATGCAAAGGTGCCGATGGCGGGGTCTGGGGATTTGTGTTTTCTGACCGATACGCCGTTGGCCGAATGGACCCTGCATTTGGACGGGCTTGGTGTCGCTGTGATTGATGGCCCTGTCAGGCGCACGGGTGCCACAGGGCCGATCATGTCGATTTATCTGCGCGACCCCGACGGCAATTTGATCGAGGTCGCGGTGCGGGATTAAAGCTTGGCGCGTAACTTTTCCATCAGCGTTGTCAGCGTCGCGACATAGCGTTCGTTGATAAGTTTCCCTGTGGCGTCGAATTCTTGGAAGTTGGAACCGACGAGCAGCTCAGGCGCTTGCACCAGATCAATGTCGAAGGGCGCAAGCGCCAAGCGCAGGGCGTATTGCGAGCGCTCGCCGCCTGCGCGACCTGCTGCTGCGGACATGATCGCGACAGGCTTGCCCGCCCAAGGGTTGCCCTCTGTGCGGCTAACCCAATCAAGGGCGTTTTTGATGACCCCTGTGATACCTTTGTTATACTCGGGACTTGCGATGATGATCGCGTCGGCGGCCTTGATCTGGTCGGCGAGAGTTTGGACAGATGCGGGGATCCCGTCCGCCTCTTCCACGTCGCCGTTGTAGAGCGGCAGGTTGAGATCACCCTCGACGAACGCGCTGTGCGTGAAGATTTCGGCGGCTTGGCGCAACAGCGCCGTGTTGGTGGAGGCCTTGCGCAAAGCGCCTGAAATGCCGAGCAGTTTGGTCATGCTATCGTCCCTTTTTTGGTTGATCGTTATATAGCGCAAACTTCGCCTGTTGCCACTGCGCACAGTCTGACACATGCTGTGCGCAAATGCGTAAGGGAGCGATTTGACATGGAACGACACGGCGGAAAAATTTTGAGCGATCAGTTGGAAAAACTGGGAGTTAAGCGCGTGTTTTCTGTGCCAGGGGAGAGCTTTCTCGCGGCCCTTGATGGGCTTTATGAGAGCGGTATTCAGAACGTCGTGTGTCGCCAAGAGGGCGGTGCCGCGATGATGGCCGAGGCTTACGGCAAGATGACGGGCGAGGCTGGTGTCTGCTTTGTCACCCGTGGTCCGGGGGCGTGTAATGCGAGCGCGGGCGTGCATGTGGCGATGCAAGATAGCACGCCGATGGTGCTGTTTGTGGGCCAGATTGATAACCGCCAGACGGACCGCGAGACGTTCCAAGAGGTGGATTACCGCGCGATGTTCGGCGGGCTCGCCAAATGGGTCGCACAGGTTGATGATACGGAGCGTTTGCCCGAATATATCGCGCGCGCGTTTCGTGTGGCGAAAAGCGGCAAGCCTGGTCCTGTGGTGTTGGCGCTGCCTGAGAATATGCTGTCGGCGCGTGCGGATGTGCCTGATTTTAGCGGTCAGGTTAGCCATGGTGCGGGGCGCGTTGGGCCTGATGTTTTGTCTGCGCTGATGGCGTCGGAACGGCCGATGATTGTGATCGGTGGGTCGCAATGGAGCGCCGCTGCAAACAAGGGGGTTGCAAAGCTGGCCGAGGTTACAGGCGCACCTGTTGTGACAAGTTTCCGCCGTCAGGATTACATGGATAACAGGCATACGCATTTTGCGGGTGATCTGAATGTTGGAGTGAACCCAAAGCTGGCTGCGCGGATGCGCGAGGCGGATTGCTTACTGCTGATTGGCACGCGGTTTGGGGATATTGAAACGCAGGGCTATACGCTTGTGGACCCTGCTGATCCGAAGAAGGCGGTCCTTCATATTCATGCCGATGCCGATGAGATTGGCCGCGTTTATGGGGCTGATATTGGCTATGTTTGTCGCGGTGATTTGGCGGTCGAGCAGTTGGCGATTACGGCGGCGACGATGGAGATTACCCCAAAGTGGGAGGCTTGGCGTAAAGCCGCACGTGCCGATTACGAGGGCTGGATCACGCCGTTTGAAAGCCCCGGTGCGGTCAAGCAAGAGCAGGTCATCAAGTGGTTGTCGGACAACTTGGGCGATGATGCTGTGCTGACCAATGGCGCGGGGAATTATGCCGCGTGGTTGCATCGCTATTTCGTCTACAAGCAGCATGGCACGCAGTTGGCGCCGACCTCTGGGTCGATGGGGTATGGCTTTCCTGCGGCGATTTCGGCCTCGTTGGAATACCCTGATCGGGATGTGGTTTGTCTTGCGGGCGACGGCTGTTTTCAGATGACGTGTAACGAGCTTTCCACGGCTGTGCATCATGGCGCAAAACCGATTGTGATCGTAATGGACAATGGCCGTTACGGGACCATTCGCATGCATCAGGAAAAGCATTATCCAGGTCGGGTGTCGGGGACGATGCTGGCGAACCCTGATTGGGTTGCTTTGGCCAAGGCCTATGGCGGTCACGGCGAATTGGTCACAGATGGCGTGCAGTTTGCGGATGCTTTTGCGCGGGCGAAGGCGAGCGGGACTGTCGCGATTATTGCCTGCAAGATTGATGAGGAGGCGCTGTCGACAGGGGCCACTTTATCGGCTGTGCGTAAAGCTGCGGGCGGGTAGCCAATTTTCGCCGAAAATTGGACGCGTGGTTAGACCGTTTTCCAGCTGGCAGAGGTGTTCTCTTGCCAGTTGGCGCGGTGCAAAAGTGGCGTGTCGTCGTCTTTGGCGGCATAGCCGAGGCAAAGGTAGCCCGTCAGCGACCACGTGCCTGGCACGCCCATGATAGTGCGGATGTTGTCGGGGTTTAGTATCGAGACCCACCCAAGACCGATGTTTTCCGCGCGCGCCGCAATCCAAAGCGTGTGGATGGCCGCGACGGTGGAATAGTTGAGCATCTCTGGCATGGTTTGACGCCCCAATCCGTGGCCCTCGGCGGGTGTGTGGTCGGTGAAGACTGCAAGATGCACGGGCGCGTCATGCAGGCCAGCGAGTTTTAGCGCCATGTAGTCGACCTTTTTGGTGCCTTTGTATTTGGTTGCTGCCTTGGCGTTCTCGACCTCAAAGTCGGCTATCACTTGCGCACGCAGATCAGAGCTTTCGACGTTCAGTATACGCCAAGGCCGCGCGTTGCCGACGGAGGGCGCGAGGTCCATGACGTGGCTAAGACGGCGCAGGATTTCGGGTTCAATCGGGTCGGTCTTAAAGTGTCGCACATCGCGCCGCCATTGCAGAACGTCGTGCAGCGCGTCGCGGTGGGATTGCTCTAGCTTCACGACTGGAGCCAGTTGTTGGATTGATTGGGCAGGAAGGCTTCCACTGCAGCGGTGGCGATGACGGAGGTGTCGCCAGTCTCTGGGTTGCTCACGTTTTGCCCGCCGAGAACGGCCGTCACCGTGGCGCGTCCGCGTGGCAGCATTTCGGCGAGGGCGTTTGTGTCGAGCTTATCGGGTTCTTGCACACCGACGGTCACAGCGACGCGCATTTCGTCCGTCGCTATGCCCAGCGTGCCAAAGATCGGCAGGGTCGAGTGGCTGAATGCGTCTTCGATCGCGCGGCGGGCGGCCTTTTGATAGTCCATGCCGTGAAGGTCGTTGCCCATGCCCATTTCAATAATCATGCGTTGATCGTTTTTGGGATCCATTATGTGCGCTCCATCATGAATGAGACGTTAATCGCGGCGTTGGCGATAACCGTTGGCGCGCCGTCTGGGCGGGGGATGTCGAGGCCGCCGTGGGTGACGGTGACACTTGGTTGGCCGTAGGGGAAGATGTCGAGCAGGGCGGATGTGTCGACGCGGTCTGGCTGCTGGCAGGCGATTTCGACGTCGATGATCATCGCCTCTTTGGGGAAGCCGAAAAGTTCCGCCATGTTGATCGAGTTGTGCCACAGCGCGTCTTGCAAGGCGCGTTTGGCGGCTTGGGTGTAGTCTTGGCGGCGGAGCGATGTGCCCATGCCGAATTCGGTGAGGACGCGGTGTTTGGGCATGGGGGTTCCTTCGTGTCAGTTGGAAAAGTAGCGCTAGGAGATCGCTATAAAATTAGATTTCGATCAAGTCGAATTCGGGAAAGCGTCGTGCAGTATGATTTAGTGAAGTTTGTTTTGAAACTCTACCATCATCATTCCTGTACTCGGCACCCCATTTCGACAGCCATAGTGAAGATCACCCAAGACGGGTCTTGAGAAAATGAACCGTTCCTCAAAGCCACCAACCGAACACGAAGGCACCGCCATATCAAAAGCGGGCAACCAAGTGGCCAAGTGCAGATATACAGCCGAATTCATTGGTGGTGAGAAGTTCGGCGAAAGTCCGCAGTCTCCCAAAGAAGTTCCATCATCAAAAGTAAGCTGATTGCATCTGATCCAACGGCCAGTCAGGAATTCAGCGAGCTTTGCGACGCTATTTGCGTCAAGGCCCCAAAGCATGACTTTCTGCTCACCTTCGATGTGGACGACGCCACTTCCGTCAACTTCTTCGATCCGGCCCCATATTTCTTTAGCATCAACGGTAGTTGCGCCAAACGCCAGAATTATTGTGAGAGCCTTCAACATGCTCTAAAATTCAACGCCAATCTGCGCTTTAACACCTGAACGGAACGGATGCTTTACCAGCTCCATTTCGGTCACCAAATCTGCGATCTCGATCAGGTCAACATGTGCGTTGCGGCCCGTCAGCACAACGTGGGTCATGTCGGGTTTCTGGGTCGCGAGGAATTCGACGACCTCGTTGATGTCGACGTAGTCATAGCGGATCGCGATGTTGATCTCGTCGAGTAGGACCATAGTGTTGGTCTCGTCGAGGATCAGTTCCTTGGCTTTTGCCCATGCGGCTTGTGCCATTTCCGTGTCGCGGGATTTGTCTTGGGTTTCCCAAGTGAAGCCCTCGCCCATCGTGTGAAACGCGCATTCGTCTGAGAATTTCGACAGGATCAGGTCGCGCTCGCCCGTTGACATGCCGCCCTTGATGAACTGCACCACGGCGCATTTCATGTCGTGCGCGATGCAGCGGAAAATCATGCCGAAGGCTGCCGACGATTTGCCTTTGCCCTTACCTGTGTGGACGATGATGAGGCCCTTTTTGTCGGTCTTGGTCGCCATGATCTTGTCGCGGGCGGCCTTCTTCTTGGCCATTTTCATCGCGTGGCGTTCGAGGTCTGGGGTGGCTTCGGTCATCGGTCTATCCTTTTGGGGCGGGGCAAGTTGTGTGGTTTTGGTTTCACTTTGCATTAGGGGGTACTGTGGTTCAGAATTCCCCTATGAGAAAGCATGATTCACCCATATTACGAGAAAAAACATAAATTGGGTGCAGGTCAAATGCGGTTGTTTTCTCTTCTTTTACTGGTCGGATATATTGGTACTGCTGCTTTGGCGACTGGTATCTAAGATCCGATAATGCCTGCAATCCGTGCGCGCGCCGAGTTGGATTTTGGCGTCCAAAGGTTGCGGTCAATCGCTTCTTGGAGCCGCTCGGCGATCTCGCGCAATGCGGGCGCGTTGACGTCACCGATGAAGTCGCGGGTTGCGTCGTCCTCTAGGAATGCTTCTTCGACCAGATCGAAGTGATGGTTGCTGACGGCCCCTGTGGTTGCGGCAAAGGCGAAGAGGTAATCGACGGTTGCCGCGATCTCGAACGCCCCTTTATAGCCGTGCCGTTTGACCCCATCGATCCATTTCGGGTTGACCACGCGGCTGCGCACAACGCGCCCGATTTCATCTTCTAGCGTGCGAATGACGGGGCGTTCTGGGCGTGAATGATCGTTGTGATAGATGGGTCTGTCGCGGCCTTGGATGGTTGAGACGGCCGCCGCAGCGCCCCCTTCGAATTGGTAGTAGTCGTCGCTATCAAGGATGTCGTGTTCGCGGTTGTCTTGGTTTTGCACGATGGCTTCGGTTTGGGACAGGCGCTGGGTGAATTCGGCTTTTGCGGCCCGTCCTTGGGATTTCGCGTCGTAGGCGTAAGAGCCCCATGTGAGGTAGGCTTCTCCAAGGTCGGCTTTGTCGGCCCAGAGTTTTTCGTCGATCATCGCTTGCAAGCCCGCACCATAGGCGCCGGGTTTGGAGCCGAAGACGCGGGCTTGGTCTTCGCCTGCTTTCGCGCGGGCGGCGGAGGGGTTGAGGTCGGCGGGCTCGTCAAGCGCTTGCACGGCGCGGGCGGCGCTGTCGATCAGGGCGATAAGTTGCGGGAAGGCGTCGCGGAAGAAACCTGAGATGCGCAGGGTGACATCGACGCGCGGGCGGCCAAGGACGCCTTGGGGTAAGACCTCGAAACCTGTGACTCGCCTGTTGGCGCTGTCCCAAGTCGGCTTGACGCCCATGAGTGCCAGCGCTTGGGCGATATCGTCGCCGCCCGTGCGCATGTTTGCTGTGCCCCAAGCGGTGACGAGCATGGTGCGGGGCCAGTCGCCGTGGTCTTGCAGGTGTTTTTCAATGAGCAGGTTTGCGGATTTCCAGCCTAAGGCCCAAGCGGTTGGGGTGGGAACTGCGCGGCTGTCAACGGAATAGAAATTGCGGCCCGTTGGTAGGACATCGAGCCGCCCGCGGGTGGGAGCACCGGATGGTGCCGGGGCGACGAACTGCCCTGCAAGGGCGGTGAGGAGACCCGCGCCCTCGTCGGGCCCGCAGGCGCGGATTGTGGGCAAGATCCGGTTTTGGATTTCATCGAGGACGGGTTGTGACGCTCCTGAGCTAAAGCTCAGATCGCCCCACCCCCCGTCCCGCAGCAGGTTTTGGGAGAGGAGTTCTAAGCGCTCTACTGTGTCGCCTTTGGTGCGCCATATGTCTTGCGTTAAGTCTTTGAGAGCGTTTGGCTTTTCGTCTGTCGGGTCGGCGAGGTTGCAGTCGAGGGGGTCGAAGGACAGGTCGAGGTCTTTGGCGAGCGCGCGCAGGAGTGAGGCATCGGCCCCTTTGCCGTTTTCGCGGGGGACGCGGGCAAGGGCGATGGCGAGATCGCGTTCAAGCACACCAGTCGGGGATTGCCCGAAAATGTGCAGGCCGTCGCGGATTTGGGCCTCTTTGAGTTCGCACAGGTAGGCGTCGAGTTTGCCCAAGTCGCTGTCTGCATCGCCGTTAAAACCTGCGTCTTTGGCAAGACCTGTGACGTCCGAGAGGGATAGGATTTGTTCCCGTAAGTGATTGATTCTGCGCGGGTCTACGCCCGCCGCTTCGTAGTATTCATCGACGAGGGCCTCTAAGTCGCGCATCGGCCCGTAGCTTTCTGCACGGGTCAGTGGGGGTGTCAGGTGGTCGATGATGACGGCACTTGTGCGCCGTTTGGCTTGGGTGCCTTCGCCGGGGTCATTCACGATGAAGGGGTAGATGTGTGGCGTTGTGCCTAATATTGCCTCGGGCCAGCAGGTGTCTGATAATGCTACAGCTTTTCCAGGTAACCATTCGAGGTTGCCGTGTTTACCCATGTGCACGATGGCGTCTGCGGTCCAGTGGTGTCTGATCCAGAAGTAAAAGGCCAAGTAGTTGTGTGGCGGCACAAGATCTGGGGAGTGGTAGGTTTCTGTGGGGTCTATGTTGTAGCCACGCGCGGGTTGTAGGCCGACGATGGCGTTGCCAAAGCGGTGGATCGAGAGTTTGAAGCCGAGTGCCGCCTCCGGCGGGAGTTTGATTGGACATAGAAAAGGATCCGCTTCGGGTTCGCCCCAGCGTGTGGTGATTTGTTCTTTGAGTGCCCAAGGGAGGTTATTGAAGTGGGTTTTGTAGATATCGAGCGGGAGGGTTTCTCCGCCGTTTGTTTCGGCGCGGTCCGTGAGCCAGTTGGTGGGCCCTGCCATCATTTGGTCCATGAGGGATTGGGCGCTGTCGGGCGAGGTTACGGTGTATCCGTTATCTTTTAGTAAATTCAACGTGTTGACGGTGGCGGCGGGGGTGTCGAGGCCGACGCCGTTGGCCAAGCGTCCGTCTTTGTTGGGGTAGTTGGCGAGGATCAGGGCCACTTTTTTGTCGGCGTTGTCTGTGGCGCGCAAGGACGCCATTTTCTCTGTGAGATCAGCCACATAGTCGATACGGTTGCCGTTGCCTTGGTAGGTGGCGATGGGGCATTCGGTGGCTTCATCAAAGAAGGCTTCGCCTTTGAAGGAGACGGCACGGGACAGGATCCGCCCGTCGACTTCTGGTAGAGCGACGTTCATCGCGATGTCGCGGGCGGAGAGACCTTGTATGTTGTTTTCCCACGCTTTTTCGGTGGTGCTCGACAGGATCACTTGGAAGATCGGGGCCTTGTTTGCGGCGTCCATTGTCAGCGGGTTTTCGGGAGAATTGTCGCCAGAATGGGGGGAGCCTACGGCGAAAGCGGTGCAGTTGAGGATGACTTGCGGTGGGGCGGCTTTGAAGATGCTCTCCAAGGTCGCTACGCTGAGCGGATCTTTCAGAGAGGCTACAAAAATTGGCAATGGTGTCAGGCCCTTGCGGGTCAGGCTGCGCACGAGTCGGTTGATCGGATTGAGGCCGCCGCCTTGCACGAGGGCGCGGTAGAAGATGATTGGCACAATGCGTGCACCGGGCGTGCACAGCGCGTGCACCGCGGATGCGTCGGAAATGCCGCGATCTGGCAGGTAGATGCCTGCGCGAAGGAGTGGCGAGGCTGTTTGTGGTTTCTCAGAACCGTCCAGCATGGCGGCGGCGTAAGATAGGAAATTTTGGCTGTTCGCGGGGCCGCCCTCGACGAGGTAGGACCACAGCGCGTCGTAGTCTGCGTTTGCGACTGTCGAGAGTTCGCGGAGTTCTTGATCGGGTTTGTCGTCACCGGGGAGGGCCACGAAGGGGATACCTGCGTCGTGCAAGCGGGCGGCGTATTGGACCAGTCCGTATTTCCAGTAGCCTGCACCGCCAAGCACACGCGCGATCACGAGGCGTGATTTGGAGGCGCAGTCGTCGATGTGCAGGTCAACGGACATCGGGTGTTGCAGGTGCATCATGGAGGCGAGGCGCAATGTTGGGGGCGCGCTCATTTCTGCGCGGGCCTCTGACAAAGCGGCGAGTTCGGTGTCTGCGGCGGAGATGAACACGATGTCGGCGGGGGTCTGCCCCAGATCGACAGGTTCAGAGCCGTCAGATATTGCGCCCGGAGTTGCTGCTAGCAGGTGCATAAGGTTTTGCCTCGTGGTAATGACGCCCAAATTTGAAGGAATCTGTTATGGATTATAAAGCATCTGGAGCACCAAAGATGGGCAAAAACGCACCGAAACATGCGGAGCATAATGCCGTTGGGTCCAAGAAGAAGCCGTTTGGCGAGCGTCCGAGCAAGGAAGAATTGCTGGCGCGGATGAAGGCTGCTGCTGAGGCGAAGAAGGCCGAAAAGTAAGGTCACAAGGCCTTTTCCATGAAGATGGAGGAGGCTGCTTCGGTATAGTCGCCGAAAGGCCCACACGATATAAACCCGTGCCGCGCGTAGAGCCGGTGCGCGGCGTTCAGAACGTTGCCTGTTTCCAATTTCAGCATACGCAGGAATTCGATTTTGGCTTGGTCTTCGATTTGGCGCATGAGCGCGTCGCCGACCCCCTTGCCGCGTGCCGCCTCTGCCACAAACATGGATTTGATTTCGCCGTAGCCGTCATGGACCTTGAGCGCACCTGTGCCGAGGATTGTGTCGCCCTCGCGGGCCGTGAAAAAGTGGATGGTGTCGGCGCACAGAGCGTCGATCGAGAGGAAGTGGTTTTCCTCGGGCGCGAAAAGGCTCTGCATCAAAGCGTGGCTTTGTTGCAAGAGCGCTGTTGCTTGTGGATCGCGCGGATCTGTGCGGGCGACGATGATCATGCTTGCAGGGCTTTTGTGATTGCCTCTTGGTCAAGGCCTGCTTCGCCGATGACGACGAGTTTTGTCTCGCGTGGGCCTGCGAAGGGTTGATCGAAGTAGCTATCGACGCGCGGGCCTACGGCTTGCAATGTCATGCGCATGGGTTTGTTTTCGATGGCGACGAAACCCTTGAGGCGCAGGATGTTGTGGGCGCGGATGACGTCGGCGACTTGGGCTTTGAAGGATGGGGCGTCGGAGACCTCGCCGCGGATCACGATGAAGCTCTCGAATTCGTCGTGGCCGTGCTCGTGTTCGTGATCATGGTCGTGGTGATCGCCTTCATCGTCGTGGTGATGATGGTGGTGGTGGATTTCGTGGCGGGATTCGAGATCGGATTCCGCGCCGATACCTTGGCCTAGCAGAACATCGACGGGCAGGGCGCCCATGGAGGCCTTGACCACTTGCACGCCTATCCGGGATTCTGATTTGAGGCGGGCGAGCAGGGCTTCGACTTCGGCTGGTTCCAGCAGGTCGGATTTGTTGATGACGATCATGTCGGCGGCGGCGATTTGATCCTCGAACAGTTCGGAAAGTGGTGTTTCGTGGTCGAGGTTTTCGTCCTGAGCGCGTTGCGCGTCAACGGCGGCGACGTTGTGGGCGAATTGGCCGTCGTGCACGGCGCGGCCGTCAACCACGGTGATTACGCCGTCGACTGTGACTTTGGTCGAGATGCCCGGCCAGTTGAAGGCGCGGATCAGCGGTTGTGGCAGGGCGAGGCCCGAGGTTTCGATCACGATGTGATCTGGCTGCGGGTCACGGGCGAGCAGTTGTTCCATCGTCGGGATGAAGTCATCGGCCACGGTGCAGCAGATGCAGCCGTTGGAAAGCTCGACGATGTCGTCGGCGGTGCAGGTTTCAACGCCGCAGCCTTTGAGGATATCACCGTCAACGCCAAGATCGCCGAATTCGTTGATGATCAGCGCGATGCGTTTACCCTGCGCGTTTTGCAACATGTGGCGGATGAGGGTGGTTTTACCTGCGCCCAAGAAGCCTGTGACGACGGTTGCGGGGATTTTAGCGGCCATGTTTTATTTCCAATTTGATGGGTGTTCAGCTAAGGCTAGGCCATGACCAAACGTGTGACAATTTGTGCGACGTGTGCGGGGCCAGGGGCCGCACTTGCGGCTGCTTTGGCGGATGTGAAGGGCTGGGATGTGGTGATGCATCCCTGTTTGTCGGTCTGCGATGAGCCCGTTGCGATGGCAATACAAGCCGAAGCGGGTGCAACGTATGTTTTTGCGGGGCTGACAGAGGCCGATGCGGATGACGTCCGTGCATTTGTCGATTTGTATGACAAGGCCGAGGCGGGCTGGGTCGAGGATGCGCGTCCCGCAGGGCGGTTGCGCTTTTGCCTCAAAACCCGCGTGCCCGCCTTATAGGTCACGGCACGAACATTTCGGTTGCGATCGGCATATCAAGGTATCCCCAATCGGTGTGGTCGTTGGTGTTGAGTGAAACGCGCAAAAGGGCACCGCTGGGCAAGCCTTCGAGATGAACCCACGGGCCGTAAATGCGCATGATCTTTTCGCCATTCAGATAGATATGCGCGTGGCCCTCGCCTTGCACGGAAGCTTGATTGACGTGCTCTGGTGCGAAGGTGAAGCCTTTGGTGTCCACGAAAAGGTTAAAGCTGCCGTCGGCGTCGCCATCGGGTGTAAGTTGAAGCGCGATTGCAGGCTCATCCCCTTCCCAAGGCGTGACAGTCGTGTGGTCGTGGGCTGGGTCGAAGTGGCTTGCATGATTGTGTTCTGGGCTTGGCAGCGCGAGAAGCACGCCTGTTCCTGTTCCAAAAATGATACCGATAAAAAAGAGTATGAGAGCACGCATGTTACACCTCTGAAAGCTTACTGTTCCAAACTGCCCCAAGCAATAGCCCAAGGGTTGACCAGACTACAAGCGCCACACCCAGAGTTCGGGCTGCAAAAGCAGAGGCAAGTTCGGGCGGTGCAACTTGGGTGAGAGTATCGGGCAACGGTGCGCCGATAAGTTGTGGTCCTGCAATGAGAATTACCGCCACGCCCCACATCATCCAGTTGCGTCCAAAGGCGATAAACCACATGCCGAGACCCGTGAAGGCAACGGTCATGTACCACCAGATTTGCCGTGCTTCGACGTCGGCACCGTTTTGGCCGGGCATGTCGGGGGCGAGCCCAAAAGCGGGGGCAAAGTGCATGGCGATGAAACCTGCGGCCCCCCAAAGAAGGCCAGCCCGCGGCGTGATCGGTTGACCGCGTTCCTCTGCAAAGACCATGCCCGCAAGCAGGATAAAGGCGTAGCCCGTATAGATGAGCGCCGAGAACATAACGTTCATCGCTTCGCGCATAGGTTCAAAAGCACCACGCGCTACGCGCACGACATCAAGGGCAGTGTGAGGGTCTGCTTCGAACAGTTCAGCGTGCAGCAAAAGCGGCTGCACAAATGCATACTGCAAGACGGAGGCAATAAGCCCCGCCCCGAAGCCAGCGATCAACGCGCTGACGGCAATTTTAGCAAACATAGGTTAGTGGCAAGGAAAGCCAGTTGCGTGGCGCATATCATGTGCCGCGTCATGGATTGCAGAAGCCTGCACGTTGCCTGCAACAGTCACGATGCCCAGACCGATAAACGCCGTCGCGATGATGGCGAGCATGTTTGACGATACGATGGACTTTGTTGGGGTTGCGGCGATTACGCGTGGTTCGTTGTTCATCTGTCTTCTCCAGTTACCCGTCACACCCGACGGGTTTGTTACACTTTGCAAGGCTGGTCTCCTGGCTTACGCATCGAACATGCTTTGTTGCCTTCCCAGTTTCCCAGTGGCGTCACACAAAGCACTCTGCGCATTACAGTCGCGGGGGCGGCTGTGGTTCTGGCCTGCCGAATTGGATCGGCCGTCCCACATTCCCATTTCATCCCCCTGAAGCTTAGCTTCGCTGGCGGGGAACCGTGCAGAACGTTTGTGCCGCGTTACATAGGTATGCGTCAAGGTCGAATGCGACGGATTGGGTGTTGAAATGACAAAGAGAGGTTTAAAATCCTGCTTGAAGCGGAGGCGCGGTGTGCTCACAGCTTAAGCCCTGTTTTTAGATGCCAAATATGACTATACAATGCGTCAACCGTTGAAAACAGTCGGCGTTACTTTTCACAACTGTTGAGGATGCCCGATGCGTAACCCCCTTATTGATAACGCGAAAGGGGTGTTGATTTTCCTTGTCGTGCTTGGGCATTATCTTGAGGCAGTTGGCGGATGGGACAACCCGTATTTAGGCGCGATTCTGTCGATTATTTACCTGTTTCATATGCCCGCTTTCGTATTTTTGACGGGGGTTACGGCCAAGAAAGACCGTCTTGGCGAACGGATAGCAAACCTTGCGATTATTCTGGTGGTTTTCCAGTTCGCCTATGTTGTTTTGGAGGTCATCTCCGACGGTGAATGGCCGGTGGGCCTGTTTCAGCCGTTCTGGATTTTGTGGTTCCTGCTGTCTTTGATCTGGTGGACGTTATTGCTCCCGCTGATCGCAAGGGTCCCTTACGCATTCGCGATATCGATTATGATTGCCGCGGTCGCAGGATTATATCCGTGGGATGGGTATCAGCTTAGCGTCATGAGAACATTGACGTTTTTGCCATTCTTTGTGGGGGGCGTTCTGCATGGCAGCCGCATTATCGCGGCACTCCAAGCTTATGCGCAATGGCGGTTTCTGGCGGCTTTGATTTTTGTGGCAACTGCCGTTGTGGTAATTCCGTGGGGGTTGGAAAAGGAGTGGTTCTACCGATCAACTTCATACACAGATCTCGGCATTGATGGTTTGACGGGCTCACTCATAAGCGCTGCATTGCTTCTTCTCACCACAACCAGCATGTTTGCTTTCCTCGCCTGCATGACAAGCAAGCCAAGTTATGTGTCGGTTGTTGGTCAGAATAGCTTGGCGGTGTTCGTGTTTCATGGTTTTGCCGTCGGCATCGTTCGCAAAGTTATCGCGCTGAACGGTCTTCCCGCAGGTCCTTGGGGTCTAGCCTTTGCAATTGTCGCCGCGGTGATCACGACTTTGGTTTTTGCAAAGCCCGTTTTTAACGCGAAGATTCGCGCCTTTTCCATGAGCGTTAGTCGCCGGTTTGTTAAGGTCGTGCGGAGAACTGGACCGTAGCGAGAGGAAAATTTCTTTGCGAGCGTACCCTTGGTTCTGGGTTTCTCGAACTGTCGTTGCCGTTAAATGCGTGGAAACCGCAATATCTTGTGGAT
>DFSO01000078.1:77818-87069 GCA_002378665.1 Loktanella sp. UBA3435
TGCGATTTAGTAAATTACGTCTCAATGGGTTTAAGAGTTTTGTCGATCCGACCGATTTGATTATCGCGGATGGGCTTACTGGCGTTGTCGGGCCGAATGGCTGTGGCAAGTCGAACCTGTTGGAGGCGTTACGTTGGGTGATGGGTGAAAACCGTCACAAGGCGATGCGCGGCGGCTCGATGGAGGATGTGATTTTTGCGGGGGCCTCGACGCGGCCTGCGCGTAATTTTGCGGAAGTATCGCTAATTATTGATAACGGCGAACGGTTGGCGCCTGCGGCGTTTAACGACAGTGATAACCTTGAGATTACGCGGCGGATTACCCGTGATGCGGGATCGGCCTATAAGGTGAGTTCCAAGGATGTACGCGCGCGTGACGTGCAGATGTTGTTTGCGGATGCCTCGACGGGCGCGCATTCGCCAGCCTTGGTGCGGCAGGGTCAGATTTCGGAGTTGATTAACGCGAAGCCCAAATCGCGCCGTCGGATTTTGGAAGAAGCGGCTGGGATTTCGGGCCTGTATCAGCGTCGCCATGAGGCGGAGTTGAAGCTGAAGGGTGCCGAGACGAACCTTACTCGCGTTGATGATGTGGTTGAACAGTTGGCGTCGCATTTGGCGACATTGGCGCGGCAAGCGCGGCAGGCTGCAAGGTACCGTGAGATTGGTGAGGCGTTGCGCCGTGCCGAGGGCATGCTTTTGTTCCGTCGCTGGAAAGAGGCTGATGAGGCGATGTTGGCGGCGGGTGCGCAGTTGCGCGAGCGCACGACGGCGGCGGGGGCTGCGGAAACGGCGGCGCGTCAGGCGGCCAAGGCGCGGTTACTGGCTGAGGGGGCTTTGCCCGCTTTGCGTGAAGAAGAGGCGATTGCGGCGGCGGTTTTGCAGCGGTTGCAGGTCCAGCGCGATACGTTGAAGGATCAGGAAACGCGGGCGCTTGAGACGATTGAAACGTTGCGGGCGCGGATTGACCAGCTTGGCCGCGATATCGACCGTGAAGCGGGCCTGAACAAGGACGCTGGCGAGACGATTGAGCGGCTGGAATGGGAAGCGCGTGAGATTGCCAAGGCAGGTGCTGGCCATGAGGATCGGCTTGAGGCGGCGCAATCTGGCGCGCGTGAAGCGGGCGGTGTTTTGCAGGAACGCGAGGCGGATCTTTCGCAGCTGACCGAGGATGTGGCGCGGCTTGCGGCGCGGCACCAGTCGGCGCAGCGTTTGATTGATGACCACCGCACGACATTGGCGAAATCGGAAGCTGAGGCTGCGAAGGCGAAGGCTGCGATGGCGGAAGCTGATGCGGCTTTGAAGCAGGCCGAGGCGGATTTTGCTCTGGCTGGTGCGGCAGAAGAGCAAGCTGTTCAGACGGCGGAAAATGCGGATGTGACTTTGGCCGAGGCTGAGGCCGCGCGTGCCGAGACGCAGGCCCGTGAGAGTGATGCGCGTGCGCAGCGATCAGAGGCTGAGGGCGAGGCGAATGCGCTGCGTGCCGAGGTGGCGGCACTCGCCCGTTTGGTCGAGCGGGATACGAAAGAGGGCGGGCAGGTGCTTGATCTGCTGGTCGTGAAAAGCGGCTATGAGAAGGCGCTGGGTGCGGCCTTGGCTGATGATTTGCGTGCGCCTGCGATTGGGCCGTCTGCGGCATCGGGCTGGGCGACGCTGCATCCCTATTTGACAGCGCAAGCTTTGCCCGATGGTGTGGCGCCCTTGACGGAATTTGTGGAGGTGCCCGAGGTTTTGGGTCGCCGCATGAACCAAGTCGGTTTGGTCCGCCAAGAAGAAGGCGCGCAGTTGCAGGCGGTTTTGAAGCCGGGGCAGCGGTTGGTGTCGCTAGAGGGCGATGTCTGGCGTTGGGACGGGTTCCGGGCTGCGTCGGCTGATGCGCCATCGGCGGCGGCGCTACGGTTGCAGCAGTTGAACCGATTGGTTGAGTTGAAGCGTGATCTGGAAGAGGTGAACGCGACGGCGGTGGGGGCAGCACAGGCCCATGAGATGCTGTCAAAGCGTTTGACCGCGTTGACAGAGGCCGATCAGCGGGCGCGGCAAGCGCGGCGCGATGCGGACCGTTTGGTGGCAGAAGCGAACCGTGCGGCGAGCCGTGCTGAGGCGGATCGGAACTTGTCGGAGGGCAAGTTGGAAAGCTCAGGTTTGGCTGTGACCCGCCATGAGGATGAAGCCCGTGACGTAAAGCGTGCGTTGATTGCGGCACAGAAGGCTGCGGCTGACCTAGGCGATTTGAGCACGGCGCGGGACGAGGTTGAAGACATAAAGATGACCGTCGAAGCGGCGCGGATCACGATGATGTCGCGCAGGTCTGCCTATGAGGAAGTGCGCCGTGAGGGCGATGCGCGTTTGCGTCGTTCACAGGAAATTACCAAGGAAGTTTCTGGCTGGAAGCACCGTTTGGAGACCGCCAATAAGCGCACGTCGGAATTGGCGGAGCGTAAGGCTGTGTCTGAGGAGGAGCTGGTCGAGGCCGCACGCGCGCCAGAGGAGATTGCGGCGAAGCGGTCTGAACTCGCGGATGCGATTGACGAGGCGGAGGAGCGTCGTCGTGCGTCGTCGGATAAGTTGTCGCTGGCCGATACGGCCATGCGCGATGCGGCAGATGCAGAGCGTGAGGCCGAGCGTGCGGCGTCCGAGGCGCGTGAGGCACGGGCGCGGTCAGAGGCGCGGGCCGATGCGGCGCGTGAGACTGTGGCTTACGCAGAAGAGCGGATTATGGAGGCGCAAGAGGTGACGCCTTCGCAACTCTTGGAGAGCCTTGAGACCGATCTGGAGAAGATGCCTGCCGCAGAAGTTGTCGAGGGGCAGGTTAATGCGCTGAAGCGTCAGCGCGATAGTCTGGGTGCGGTGAACTTGCGGGCCGAGGAGGACGCCAAAGAGGTCCAAGTCGAGCATGACAATTTGGTTTCCGAGAAGGCCGATTTGGAGGCTGCGATTGCGGCGCTGCGCCATGGAATTGCCAGTTTGAACAAGGAAGGTCGTGAGCGGCTTTTGACGGCGTTTGAGCAGGTGAACGAGAGCTTTGGGCTGTTGTTTAGCCACCTGTTTGGCGGTGGTGAGGCGAAGCTGGTTCTGGTTGAGAGTGATGATCCGTTGGAAGCGGGTTTGGAGATTATGTGCCAACCGCCCGGCAAGAAGCTGTCGACCTTGTCGTTGTTGTCGGGGGGCGAGCAGACATTGACCGCACTTGCGTTAATCTTTGCGGTGTTCTTGGCGAACCCAGCGCCGATTTGTGTGCTTGATGAGGTGGATGCGCCGCTGGATGATGCCAACGTGACGCGGTTCTGTGATCTGCTCGACGAGATGACCCGCCGCACGAATACGCGGTTCCTGATTATCACGCACCATGCGGTGACGATGAGCCGTATGGACCGCTTGTTTGGTGTGACGATGGGCGAGCAGGGTGTGTCGCAACTGGTCTCGGTGGACCTGAAGAAAGCGGCGGCGATGGTGGCATGAGCAATAATTTGACGGGCCCTTGGAAGGGTCGTTTTGACTATGACACGGGCGGTAAGCCTGTCGCGTTTGAGTTGGAATTGGTGGATGTGGCGGGTCAATTGTCGGGTCAGATTGTCGAGCCCAATATGATTAAGGGTGCCAAGGGTGATACGTTGATGGCCTCTATTGAGGGGAGCCATGATGGTGGCACGATTCGTTTTGTGAAGTATTATAGTGGCCTCGATCAGGGGGATGATCCTGCCTATGAGGGGCAGTTGAATGCCACGGGCACGCGGGCCTCTGGGCGGTGGTCGTTTCCGACGGAGCCAAGCTGGGGCGGGCGGTTTGTTTTGATCCGTGCGGTCAAGGCGAAGGTGAAGCGACGGATGTCTGTTGAGGCTGCGGTCGGGAAGTGACGGGGTGGCGCGCGTGCGCTGCACGACGCCCCACCCGCCATCCCGTAAGTGCATATTTATGCTCGGAAAAAGCTAGAGTAGGCCCATCAGTGCGCTGACTGCGAGGGCGATTGCCCATGCTTTCCACAAGGTTTTAACGCTTTCATCGATATCATCGGATGTGAGGTCGTGCCGCCCTGTTGGGTTCACGAAGGGATCGGATGTGGGTTTGCCAAAGTAGCTCCGTGGCCCTGAGAGCGCGATGTTGAGCGTGTGCGCCATGGCGGCCTCTGGCCAGCCTGCGTTGGGGGATCGGTGCAGCCCAGCGTCGGACCAGATTGCCAGTGGTGATGTGCGCGGGTGCAGCGCCCAGATCAGGATCGTGGTGAGCCTTGCAGGGATGAAGTTGAGTACGTCGTCGAAGCGTGCGGATGCCCAGCCGAAGTCTGCGTGCCGTTCGGTTTTATAGCCGATCATGCTGTCAGCGGTATTGGTGATTTTGTAGAGCAGCAGGGCAGGCAGGCCACCGATTGCGAACCAGAAAGCGGGGGCGATCACGCCGTCAGAGAAGTTCTCGGCGCCGCTCTCGATTGCGCCGCGTGCGACAGCGCTGGCGTCCATGTTGGTGGTGTCGCGTCCGACGATTTGTGCCACGGCGCGGCGTCCATCACCCAGCGAGAGCCGCAGGGCATTGCCTGTGGCCGCGACGTGATCGACGAGCGATTTTTGGGCCAAGAGGATGGCACAAATGATGATTTGACCAAGTGGTCCCAACAGGATTTGCAGTGCTGCGCCAAGTGTGATTGCACCAAACGCGAGGGCGAGTAGCACGATAGCGCCTTTTAGTTTGCGATTGCTGCCTTCGTTGAAGCGGTTGTCCAGAAAGCCGATGAGCCGTCCCATGAGGATTGCGGGATGCGTGAGCCTATCCCACAGCCAGCGGGGTTCGCCTAAAGCTGCGTCGAGGAGCATGGCGAGGCAGAGGATCAAAACGCGTTTTCCAATTGCGCCCAGCGGTCAGGCGCGGGCAGGCCAAGCCGCAACCAGTTGTCGGCATAGGGGAAGGTGCGGCTCCAGACGTGGGATTTCGCGAGGTGGTCTTGGGCGGCTTTGGCGTTGGCGACCTCATAGAGGCGGAACAGTGTTGTGCCGCCTTTGAGTTCTGCGCCTTGCTTTGAGAAGATTTTATCCATGCGGGCGGCGTCGGCGGAGAGCCTTTCGCGGGTCTCGTCAGCCCATTGCGGATCGGAAAGGGCCTCTGATCCGATGGCGAGCGCTGGTCCTGAGACGTTCCACGGGCCGAGCAATTCTGTCAGTTTGGTAATGATGGCGGGGTCTCCGATGGCAAAGCCAAGGCGCAGGCCTGCGAGCCCCCAGAATTTGCCAAAGCTTTTCAGCACGATGGTGTTGGGCTGGTTGGCCAAATGCACGAGACTGGCCTCTGGCATCACGTCGCAAAAGCTTTCGTCGATGATCCGAATGGGCGCGCTGATCTCATCGGCGGTCCAATTGATGCCGTCGGGATTGTTCGGGTGGACAACGACCATGGCGTCTGTGTCGGCGTTTTGGAGGGTCCAGCCGGCGGCGACAAAAGAAGCGCCGTGTTCATTATAAGTTGGCCCGGGAATAGTGACGGTGCCTTGGGGCAGGATGCGCGGTAGGGCTGCGATGATGGCGGAAGCGCCTGCGGCGGGCAGGATTGCGGCCCCTTCGGGCACGTTCCAGAAGCTGCGTGCGAAACCTGTCAGTCGCGTAAAGGCGGCAGTGTCAGGCAGGGCTGTCCATGTGTCGGCAGAAAACTTTGGCGTCGGGTAAGGGACGGGGTTTATGCCCGTTGAAAGGTCAAGCCAATCAGCGCGTTTGCCGCCGAATTTTGCGATGGCTGCATCTAACCCGCCGCCGTGATCACGTTTTGCCGTGCTCATGCATCGTCGCCTTCGGGAAGTGGCGGATGGCGGGTCACAAAGTGGCCTTTGATCTCTTGTGGCCATTCGCGGTAGGGCACTTGGCCTGTGGCAGATGCTGCGTGCAGGGTTGCATAGCCAACGATTGCTTTTGCTGCTTCCTCAAGCGGTTCAAAGTCGCCGATGGTGTAGTTAAGTTTGCCGCTGCCTTGAACGGCAACATTGCACCCTGCCTTGCAACCCATCAGGCACGAGACGCGGCGGGTGCGCAAATTGGGTACATCTTTTGCGGCTTTTTCAATCAGACCTGCGAGAATTTCGCCATCGGTCTGATTCGCCCCCCGATCTTCCCAGTCAGAGCGTTTACACGTGTCGCAGATCGTAATCCATGAAGTCATTAGATTGCCCAATTTTTGTTCACCCATATCAAGCGGATTCTTGCTCGAACTGCAAGTCGGTAAGCGAAGAGGTTACCAAATGGTTTTCTCTTCATTTTAATTAACTAATCATTAAGTTTTAAGCCACAGGACAGATGTAATTTGTTAATGTAATGTCGTAGGCCGTTTCGGTTGTTAAAAGGGTATGGTGTAAAAATGCGCACTCTCATCGTGCAGAGTAATTTCAGGTTGGGCCAGATTTGGGCAAGCCATTTGGAACGCCTTGGGGCGACCGTATTGCATGTTACAACAGGCCAAGAGGCGTTGGATGTGATCCAAGAGCAGGAGATGGACGTTGTTGTTCTTGATCTTGTGCTGAAAGAAGGGAGCGCCTTATCTGTCGCCGACTACATTAACTTTAACCAACCCTCTGCGAATGTGGTTTTTGTCACTGACACCACGTTCTTTTCGGACGGCTCGATTTTCTCGCATTGCTCGAATGCCCGCGCATTTGTCGAAACCAGCACGCCGCCCTCGGACCTTGCCGAAATCGTACACCATTACGGCGTTAACGCGTCCCGCGACCGTGCGGCGCAGCGTAGTCTAGAACCGGGTTGATTGGGATAATCCGGTTCGGGTTAATCGTGTCGTGGCTATAGTGATAGTGCCGCACGATATGGTCCATATTCACGGTCTGCGCGACCCCCTGCCATTGATAGAGCTCGCGGGTGAAGGCCCAGAGGTTCGGGTAATCCACGATCCGTTTGCGATTACATTTGAAATGTAGGTGATAAACGGAATCAAAGCGGATGAGCGTTGTCCACAGCCGCCAGTCGGCCTCGGTGATTGTATCGCCCATCAGGTAGCGGTTTTGGCTCAGGTGGCTCTCTAACCAGTCGAGGGTATCGAAGAGGGGGATAACCCCTGCCTCATAGGCTTCTTGGGTGGTGGCGAACCCCGATTTATAGACCCCGTTGTTGAGGGTGTCATAAATCCGGTCGTTGATTGGCGCGATGGCGTCCCGCAGTTCTTCGGGCCAGTAATCGCCGGTGTTCCCAGTGATGTCGTTGAAGGCGCCGTTGAACATGCGAATGATTTCGGACGATTCGTTGGACACGATTGTTTCGCGCTGTTTGTCCCAGAGGATCGGCACGGTCACACGCCCTGTCATGTCGGGGAGCGCGCGCAGATAGACGTCGCGGGCAAATGGCAGGTTGAAAAGCGTGTCGCCTGTCGCGCCGTGCACGTCGGTTTGGAAGGTCCAGCCGTCGGAGAGCATATCGGGATGCACCGCTGAGATGCTGATGTGGTCAGTCAGCTCTTTGAGTTCGCGGAAGATCAACGTGCGGTGCGCCCATGGGCAAGCATAGGAGACGTAGAGGTGGTAACGCCCTGATTCTGCTTTGAAACCTGCCTCGCCAGTTGGACCAGCAGCACCATCTGCGGTGATCCAATTGCGGAATTTTGCCTCGGAACGTTTGAAGCTGCCGCCTGTGGATTTGGTGTCATACCAAACGTCCTGCCAGATACCGTCTACCAATTGGCCCATGTGTGATCTCCTTTGTTGAGAGGAACCTATTGCGGTTGCATGCATTCACCAACCCTCACCTGCGCGGAGGTTTTGTGCGCAGATGCACATTGCCGCGTGTCGTTAAGAGACGCGCCGTGCCGCTTAACCGTTTGCAGGTCCGTTCGCGCCCTCCTATACATTCGCCAACGAAGCCAATTTGGCCAGAGAGGTTGAAGTAACGAAGGTTGACCCAAGACGGGGACCAGACGTTGCTTGTCGTTTGTCTCATCCGAGATCTGCGGAGCCTTGGCCTTGAAAGAGTGAGGACCCGCGATGCGTTTTGCTTTGACCTGTTTGTTGACCCTAGTGGCGCAGTCTGCTGCCGCGCACCCTGGCCATTTGGTCGAGGCCGCCGGGCATAACCATTGGGTTGCGGGTGCGGCGATTGGCATTGCGATTGCTGTTGGGATTTGGGGCGCCTTGAAGGGCGACAAAGAGACCGACGCCGAGATTGAAGAAGATTTGGAAGAGGAAGCCGCATGAAAACGGGTGTTATGATTTGCGGGCATGGCTCGCGTTCACAGTCTGCGGTTGATGAATTCGCGACGCTGGCCGAGAAATTGCCTGCGTATTTGCCCGACGATTGGCTGTGCGATTACGGCTATCTGGAGTTCGCGAACCCTGTGATCCGTGATGGGTTGAACAACCTGCGCGAGGCGGGCTGTGATCGGATTTTGGCCGTGCCGGGGATGTTGTTTGCTGCGATGCACGCCAAGAATGATATTCCGACGGTATTGAATGCCTATGCCGCACAGCATGGTGTTTCTGTCAGCTATGGTCGTGAATTGGGTGTTGATCCCAAGATGATCGCCGCCGCTGCGGGCCGTATTCAAGAGGCGGTTGATGGCGCGAATAAAGCCTATGGCGCTTTGCCTTTGGAACAGACTTGCTTGGTCGTGATTGGTCGCGGTGCGTCTGATCCTGATGCGAACGGCAACGTTGCGAAAATCGCGCGGATGTTGCAAGAGGGCATGGGCTTTGGCTGGTGTGAGGTTGGCTATTCTGGTGTGACATTCCCGCTGGTCGAGCCGTGTTTGCAGCATGTGGCGCGCTTGCCTTATAAGCGTGTGATTGTGTTCCCATATTTCCTCTTTTCAGGCATTTTGATCGACCGTATTTACGGGTTCACCGATCAAGTGGCGTCGGAATATCCGGGCATTACCTTTGTAAAGGCGGGCTATTTGGGCGACCACCCGAAGGTGCTTGAGACTTTTGCCGAGCGTATCATCGAGCAGACGGGAAAGAACCCGCCGCCGAACTGTGGCACGTGTGGATACCGGACCCAAGTTTTGGCGCTGGATGGTGGCAAGCAGGTGACGATCACGGCTGAAGAGCGCAATGGTCATGCCGCGTTTTCCGATACGCCGCCGCCGACATGTGTGCTGTGTAAATATCGCACGCAGGTTCTTGGGTTTGAGCATGAGGTTGGTGCGGTTCAAGAAAGCCATCACCATCATGTTGAGGGCCAAGGTGCGTCTGCGCCCGGATCGAATGTGGCCGATTGCAAGCTGTGCGATACGTTCTGCACAGGCGTTTGCCGCCTAGAGGCGCAGCATACGCATCATCACCAT
>DFSO01000078.1:87350-95010 GCA_002378665.1 Loktanella sp. UBA3435
CACGACCACCACCATCACGATCACGACCATAGCCATGACCACGATCATCATTACCACCACGATGACCATGATCATGTGCATGCGGTCTATCCTCATGCCAAACATCCGCATGGTCCTGAAAGCGCGCGTAAGTCGAAGAAGTCTTAAGCCGCTCAACTGAAAGCCAAGCCATTGCGCCCCTATGAAAAAGACCCTGCCGCGATCTATGCGGCCAGTTTTGCGACTGTGCGCAAAGAGGCCCGATTGGACCGCTTTGCCGCTGACATGCATCCGCTGATCACGCGGCTTATTCATGCCTGTGGCATGGTCGAGATTGCGGATCGGTTGGCGTGGTCGGATGGTGCCTATGCCGCGGGTCATGCGGCGTTGCAGGCGGGGGCGCCGATTTTGTGCGATTGCGAGATGGTGGGTGCAGGGATCATTCGTCGCTATCTGCCTGCGGGCAATGAAGTGATCGTGACGCTCAATGATGCGTCTGTGCCCGAGCGGGCGAAGGCGATTGGCAACACGCGGTCGGCTGCGGCTGTTGAGTTGTGGGCGGATAAGTTGGACGGCGCTGTTGTGGCTGTTGGCAATGCGCCGACGGCCTTGTTTCATTTGCTGGAATTGATTGATGCGGGCGCGCCAAAGCCTGCGGTCATCTTAGGCTTTCCTGTCGGGTTTATCGGTGCCGCCGAGAGCAAGGCCGAACTGGCCGCGAACCCACGTGGCTGTGAATATGTGGCCTTGCGCGGACGTCGTGGCGGATCGGCTATGGCCTCGGCTGCCGTGAATGCGCTGGCTGCTGGTTTGCCGGAGGATCGGGTATGACCGCTTGGTTGCATATCGTCGGGATTGGCGAGGACGGCTTTGACGGGCTGACCCCTGCGACCCGTGCCGTTGTTGAGGCGGCTGAGGTGATTATTGGTGGCGAGCGGCATCATGCCTTGGCTGCGAATATCTCGGCGGAGCGTTTAGCGTGGCCGTCCCCGTTTAACGCGATGGTTGAGACGATAGAGGGCTTGCGTGGTAAGCGCGCGGTTGTGCTTGTGACGGGTGATCCGCTTTGGTTCTCTGTCGGTGCGCGGATTGGGCGGGCGATGGACCCTGCCGAGATCGTTTACCATCCGCAATTGTCGGCGTTTCAATTGGCGGCGGCTAGGATGGGTTGGTCTTTGGCTGACATTGAGACGTTGACTGTGCATGGTCGCCCTGTTGAACAGATGATCGCGTTTATCCAGCCTGATGTGCGTTTGCTCGTGCTGACGACGGGCGCCGAGACGCCTGCGCAGATTGCGAAGTTTTTGAGTGAGCGCGGGTTTGGGAAGTCAAAGATGACCGTGCTTGCTGCGATGGGTGGCAAGGACGAGGCGCGTTTTGATGGGACTGCGGATGCTTGGCAACATGAGGTCCCTGCGTTTAATACCTTGGCTGTCGAGTGTATTGCGGCCCCTGATGCCGCGTTGTTGCCGCGTGTTCCGGGATTGGCGGATGCCTTGTTCCAGTCTGATGGCACGATGACGAAGCAAGAAATTCGTGCCGCGACGCTTGCGAAACTGATGCCGATGCGCGGTGCGCTTCTTTGGGATATCGGTTGTGGCTCTGGATCGGTGGCGATCGAGTGGATGCGGGCCGCCCGTTATGCCCGTGCAATTGGGATTGAGCCGCGTGCGGATAGGCGGGCAATGGCGGGTGCCAATGCGATGGCTTTGGGCGCGCCGAAGTTGGAGTTGGTGGACGGCATGGTGCCTGATGCGCTGGGCGGTTTGCCCGCACCAGATGCGATTTTCATTGGCGGTGGATTGAGCCGTCCGACCTTTGATGCGGCTTGGGCTGCGTTGCGTCCTCTTGGCCGTTTGGTGGCCAATGCGGTGACGCTTGAGAGTGAGGCCGAGTTGATGGCGTTGCATGCGGAATTCGGCGGGGAATTGGTCCGTATATCTGTTTGTCGCGCGGAGCCTGTTGGCCGTTTGACGGGATGGCGTCCATCGATGCCTGTGACCCAGTGGAGTTTGGTGAAGCGATGATGACTGATGACGCGCGGCTTTCGCCGACGCCCCACCCGCCATCCCAAGGCACATTGTATGGTGTTGGCCTAGGGCCGGGTGCGCCTGATTTGATCACTTTGCGAGCGGCGCGGTTGATTGAGGGGGCGGCTGTTGTGGCCTATCCTGCGCTTGCCGGTGGGGACAGTTTTGCGCGGTCGATTGCTGCGGATTTGATAGCACCCGATGCGCTTGAGATCGTGATGGATGTGCCGATGACCGTGGAGCGCGGCCCTGCGCAGGCGGCGTATGACAAGGGCGCTGCTGATATTGCGGCGGCTTTGGATCGTGGTCAGGATGTGGTTTGTCTGTGCGAGGGCGATCCGTTTTTCTATGGCTCGTTTATGTATGTGTTTGCGCGGTTGTCTGGGAAATACCAAGTTGAGGTTGTGCCCGGTGTGACGTCGATCACAGCTTGTGCAGCGACGGCGGGGATGCCGCTGGCTGCGCGTAATGAGCGTTTGACTGTGTTGCCCGGGCCCTTGCCAGAGGTCGAGTTGCGCGCACGGATTGATGGCGCGGAGAGCGTTGTCATCATGAAGGTGGGTCGTCACATGGCCAAAATTCGCGCTGTGATCGAGAGCCTTGGGCTGACGGATCGTGCGATGTATGTTGAGCGTGCGACGCTGCCGCAGGAAGTTGTGCTTCCGCTTAAAGATGCGCCTGAAAAGGCACCTTATTTTTCAATGATTTTACTGACCAAAGGGGCCGATCCATGGCTATGAAACCTGTTGTAGTAGCGCTTTCGCGTTCGGGTGAAGTGACTGCGCATAAAGTGGCTGCTGTTTTGGGCGCGTCGGTGCATGGTCGAGAGGGGCGTGTGGACAGGGCGGATGCATTCTTTGCGAATGCTCTGGATCATGTGCGCGATTTGTTTGCGGCAGGTGTGCCTGTTGTGGGCGTTTGTGCATCGGGGATTTTGATCCGTGCTGTGGCGCCGTTGTTGATGGATAAATTGACCGAGCCGCCTGTGGTTTCTGTGTCGGATGATGGCGCGGTTGTTGTGCCTTTGCTCGGCGGTCATCGTGGTGCGAACCGTTTGGCCTCAAAGATTGCGGATGCGCTGGGTGCCGTTGCTGCGGTGACGACGGCGGGAGATGTTGCCCTTGGTGTGGCCTTGGATGAGCCGCCTGTTGGCTGGACCTTGGTGAACCCTGTGGATGCGAAGGGTGCGATGGCGTCGCTGCTTTCTGGCACGGGGGCGACTGTTGTAGGTGAAGCCCCTTGGTTGGCGGATTTGCCAAAGGGTGACGGTTTGCGGATATCTATAGGCACGGAGCGTCACGGCGATCTGGGTGAGGACCATTTGCAGTTTGCGCCGCAGGTTTTGACGCTGGGTGTCGGCTGTGCGCGGGATTGTGATCCTGATGAGTTGATGGCGCTTGTCTTGGGCGTTTTGGATGAGGCGAAAGTTGCGCCAGAGGCCATTCATTCGGTGAATACCATCACGCTGAAGGCGGATGAGCCTGCGATCATTGCATTGGCGAAGGCGCTGGGCGTGCCGCTGCGGTTGTTCGAGGCGGATGCGCTGGAGGCCGAGACGCCGCGATTGGCAAATCCGTCGGACGTCGTGTTTGCCGAAGTGGGCACGCATGGGGTGTCTGAGGCTGCGGCATTGGCGCAGGGCGGGGCGGATGCGAAGTTTTTGGTGACCAAGAAAAAGACAGCGAATGCGACTTGTGCGATTGCGATTTCTCCTGCGCCTTTGGTTGCGTTGAAGGGTCGTTCTCGGGGCCGTTTGTCAGTTGTTGGGATTGGTCCGGGGCAAGCGGCTTGGCGCACGCCTGAGGTGTCTCGACTGGTGGCCGAGGCTGAGGAACTGGTCGGATACGGGTTATATATTGATTTGCTGGGGCCTTTGGCGATTGGCAAGGAGCGGTCGGATTTTCCACTGGGTGGCGAAGAGGCGCGGTGCCGTTATGCGCTTGAACAGGCAGGTAAGGGCAAGAATGTTGCCCTCGTGTGTTCGGGTGATGCGGGCATTTATGCGATGGGGGCGCTGGTGTTTGAACTCTTGGATCGGTCTGAGGCAGACTTGGGTGTGTCGGATGCGGCGCGCCGTATTGAGGTTGTCTGTTCGCCCGGTGTGAGTGCGTTGCAGGGGGCTGCGGCGCGAGCTGGTGCGCCATTGGGCCATGATTTCTGCACGATTAGTTTGAGCGATTTGTTGACGCCGCGTGATGATATTCTGCGGCGTTTGAAGGCCGCGGCAGAGGGCGATTTTGTGATCGCTTTCTATAATCCAGTGTCTAAGACGCGGCGCACGTTGTTGGCCGAGGCGCGCGATATTTTGTTGCAGCATAGGCCTGCGGATACGCCTGTGATGTTGGCCAGTTCCTTGGGCCGGCCTGAGGAGTATGTGCGGTATCGCCGTTTGGATGAGCTTGAGGTTGATGAGGTCGATATGCTGACGGTTGTTTTGATCGGCTCGTCGAACTCGCGTCTGGCGCAGCTAGGCGAGGGGCCGCGTATGTTTACGCCGCGTGGCTATGCCCGCAAAATTGATGGGGATTTGTCTGGGGCGTAGGGCCAAAGGCATGAGTATTTTGGGACATAGAAAATGACGGTTTATTTTATTGGTGCGGGTCCGGGTGATCCTGAGCTTTTGACGATTAAGGCAGCAAGGATTATTGGCGAGTGTCCTGTTTGTTTATATGCGGGATCTTTGGTACCCGAGGCTGTTGTGGCTTGTGCGCCGACAGGGGCGCTTGTGATGGATACCGCGCCAATGACTTTGGACGATACGCACGGCGCGATTATGGCGGCCCATGCAAAGGGCCAAAACGTGGCGCGGGTGCATTCGGGTGATCCGTCGCTTTATGGTGCTATTGCCGAGCAGATCAGGCGGTTGAAGGCTGACGGGATCGATTACCAGATCATTCCTGGTGTGCCTGCCTATGCGGCGGCGGCGGCGGCGTTGGGGACCGAGTTGACGGTGCCTGAGGTGGCGCAGTCGATTATTTTGACCCGGATGTCGATGAAATCGACGGGGATGCCTGCGGGTGAGACCTTGGAGAACTTTGCGCGGACGGGTGCGACATTGGCTATTCACCTTGGTATCCGTGCATTGCGCGAGATTGAGCGGCAGTTGGCGCCTTATTACGGTGAGGATTGCCCTGTGGCGGTGGTTTACCGTGTGGGGTGGCCTGATCAGTTGATTATTCGTGGTACGTTGATGACGGTGCGCGAGCAGGTGCGGGCGGCGAAAATTACGCGGACAGCGTTGATCTTGGTGGGGCCAGCCTTGGGTGAAAACCACGGGTTTGCGGATTCCGCACTCTATGACGCGGCGAAACCGCATGTGTTGCGGCCAAAGGCGACCGCGTAAATCACTGGGTTTTAAGTAACATTGCTGCAATGCGGCGGATTTTGTCACTTGATCTTCACATATTGTAGGCCATCCTTTGGTTAACGGAGGATGTGCCATGAATGATTTTCTACCTGAGGCCGTGAGACAGGGGCTAGAGCAAGCCCGTAAAACAGCAATGCGCCGAAGCACGCGTTTGTGTGTGCATGATGGCGACGATGTTTATGCGATCCGTAGGCTTTGGGATGGTGGTTTTGCGCTTGATGCCGATGTCGCCAAAAAGGTGCGCGGCCGTGTCGAAATTTACGATGGCGCGCGGCATTTGTATCAGTGTCTGATTGTTGATTCCGCTGATGAGGGCGAAGAACGTGTCTTTGAATTCAAGTGGTTACATCCGGTGACGGATCACCCGCCTGTGGATTACGAACAGCCCAACTTTGTGCCTGCCGGGCTGATCGCTTATTGATTTACTGAAGGTCGGCGAAAGCCGCTTGCAGTCGTTTTACGGCCTCTTCGATTTGTGCGCGTGGTGCGCCAAGATTGAAGCGCAAGAAGCTGTCGCCACCTTTGCCAAAGGTATCGCCGTGGTTGGCAGCGATTCGCGCACCTTGCTCTACACGTTTGTTAATCTCAGTAGGGGTCATGCCTGTGCCCGCAAAATCGACCCACGCGAGGTAGGTTGATTCGAGAGCCATGGATTTGACACCTGGAATGGCGTTCACGCCTGCGTCAAAGATTTTGCGGTTCTCGTTGAGGTAAGCGCGAAGCTCATCAACCCAAGCGGCGCCTTCGGGTGAGTAAGCAGCGGTAGCCATGAAGAGGCCAAAGCTATTGGGCGAGATGCCAAGGGCGGCCATGCGCCCAGCAAAAGCGGCGCGCAAATCGGGGTCTTCGATGATGACGTTGCCGACGTGGCTGCCTGCGATGTTGAAGGTTTTGGTGCTGGCCGTCATTGTGACCAGACGGTCTGTGATGCCTGCAATATGCGCCATCGGGATGTGCTTTTGGCCGGGCATCGTCAGGTCGTGGTGAATTTCATCAGAGACGAGAATCAGCTCGTGGCGCTTGGCAAAAGCGGCGACCGCTTGTAGTTCGGTCTTGGTCCAGACGCGCCCGCCCGGGTTATGGGGAGAACACAGGATGAGCATCCGCTCGTTGCCTGTCATTTGCGCGTCGTATGCATCGAAGTCGAATGCGTAGCGGCCGTTGTCGTTGACCAGTTCGCAGGAGACGACCTCGCGGCCAGCCGCTTTGATCACGCGGGCGAAGGCGTGATAGACTGGTGTGAACAGAACAACGCCGTCGCCAGCGGCTGTGTAGGCGTCGATGCAAAGGGCGGTGCCGTTGACGAGGCCGTGGGTGGTGAAGATCCATGATGGGTCGATTTGCCAGTCGTGGCGGTTCTTCATCCACCACTGGATCGCAGCGCGGTATTCGCCCTCGTCGCCGAAGTAGCCGTAGACGCCGTGATCGTGCATTTTCTGGATCGCATTTTGCACGCAGGCGGGAGGCTGGAATTCCATGTCGGCGACCCACATCGAGATGCCATCGTCAGCGGAAACGCCATAGATCGCCTCCATGCTGTCCCATTTCACGGAATGAGTGCCGCGGCGGTCGGGTGTGTTGTCGAACGTCATCATTTATCTCCAGCTTTAAAATCACAGATAGGGTGCGACTTGCACGAAACGGATACAAGAGCTAGATCGTGCATTATGAGTATTCGCAATATCCTGATCCATCCCGATCCCCGCCTGAAAAAGATCACGGCCCCTGTTGCCGCGTTCAACGATGACCTGCGCCGTTTGGCTGACGATATGTTGGAAACGATGTATGATGCGCCCGGTATTGGGTTGGCCGCGCCGCAGATTGCGGTGATGTCGCGCATGCTCGTGATGGATTGCGAAAAGGAAGAGGGTGCGACTCCGCAGCCAATGGTGTTGTTGAACCCTGAAATTATGTGGTCGTCTGACGAGACCTCGATCTATGACGAGGGCTGTTTGTCGATCCCTGATCAATATGCCGAGGTTGAGCGCCCTGCGTCGGTGAAGGTCAAGTGGACCGATCTGGATGGTAAGGAAGCGCAAGAGACGTTCGACGGGCTTTGGGCGACTTGCGTTCAGCATGAGATGGACCATTTGGACGGCAAGCTTTTCATTGATTATCTCAAGCCGTTGAAGCGCCAGATGATCACCCGCAAGATGCAAAAGCTTAAGCGCGAATTGGCGCGCGGCTGATGGAACTCCGCCTGTTGCCTGATCCTGTGCTGCGCGAGACTTGTACGCCAGTGACTGTGCTTGACGCAGCGTTAGAGGATGTCGTGGCCGAGATG
>DFSO01000078.1:95286-107911 GCA_002378665.1 Loktanella sp. UBA3435
GATGTATGCCGCACCGGGGCGTGGTTTGGCGGCCCCACAGGTGGGGATATCTGAGCGTATTTTCGTGATGGACGCGACGTGGAAAGACGGCGACCCGAGCCCGATGGTTTTTATCAATCCTGAGATCGTGTCGGTGTCAGATGAGTTGGCTGTCAACAACGAGGGCTGTCTGTCGATCCCTGACCGCACCAGCCGCATTGCCCGCCCTGCGCGTGTTGATCTGCGCTGGCAGGATTTGGATGGTGACGTGCAGGTGGGGTCGTTTGAGGGTTTTGCCGCGGCTTGTGTCCAGCACGAGCGCGATCATTTAGACGGTGTGTTGTGCATCGATTATCCGGAGGCTACATGACCCGCCCGTTTGTGATGTACCCGCATAAGGCGTTGCGTACCCCCGCCGCAAAGGTTGAGACGATCACCGATGAGGTCCGGGCCATTTGGGACGAGATGATTGTTGCGATGGATAATATGCCCGGTGTTGGGTTGGCCGCCCCACAGTTGGGGATAGGGCTTGCATTGATCGTGGTTGATGCCAGCGAGACCCGTGGTCAGGCCGTGCGCATGGCGAACCCGTCGATTTTGCACAGTTCGATTGAGCCGCGCGAGCATGAAGAGGGTTCGCCGAATTTGCCGTTTGTGAGTGCCAAGGTGACGCGTCCGCGGGCCGTGACGGTGCGGTTTTTGAATGAGGACGGTGTCTGGGATCGTCGCGATTTTGTCGGGCTTTGGGCGACCTCTGTGCAGCATCAGATCGATCATTTGGCGGGCAAGATGTATATTGATCATCTGAGCCGCACGAAGCGCGAGATGTTGGTGAAAAAATCGGCAAAGTTGCGCGCTGAGTAAGCCTGAGCCTCCGGCGGAGGTATTTTCGATCGATAAAAATGGGAAGGAAATCGCATGCGTGTTGTCTTTATGGGAACGCCTGAGTTTTCGGTATCTGTGCTGGATGCGCTTGTGGATGCAGGGCATGAGATCGTGGCCGTCTATTCGCAACCGCCGCGCCCTGCGGGGCGTGGCAAGAAGGACCGCCCAAGTCCTGTGCAGGCGCGAGCCGAAGCGCTGGGATTGCCTGTCCGTCATCCTGTGTCGTTGAAAGGTGAGGTTGAGCATGCGGAGTTCGCGGCGTTTGAGGCCGATATTGCTGTGGTTGTGGCCTACGGTCTGATCCTGCCGCAGGTGATTTTGGATGCGCCAAAGCATGGCTGTTTGAACATTCACGCGTCGCTCTTGCCGCGTTGGCGGGGGGCGGCACCCATTCACCGCGCGATTATGGCGGGGGATGCCCAGACAGGCGTGTGCATCATGCAGATGGACGCGGGGCTTGATACGGGGCCTGTGCTGTTGCGCGAGACCTTGGATATTGGCGCGGAAGAGACGACGGGGCAGTTGCACGATCGTCTGTCACAGATGGGATCGGCGTTGATTGTGCGGGCGGTTGCGGATTACGCCACTTTGTTACCTCAGAAGCAATCTGAGGTTGGCGTGACCTATGCCGCGAAGATCGACAAGGCGGAGGCGCGGGTTGATTGGGCCAAGTCTGCGGTTGACGTGGACCGTTTGATCCGTGGACTATCGCCGTTTCCGGGTGCGTGGTGCGAGGTTGCGGGCGAACGGGTGAAGTTACTGGGGTCGCGTCTCGCGGATGGCAAGGGCGCTGCGGGGCAGGTGCTTTTCGGCTTTACGATTGCTTGCGGGACCGGTGCCGTTGAGATCACTGTGGCGCAACGTGCAGGCAAGCGGGCAATGCCTGCGGATCAGGCATTGCTTGGGCTTGATTTGGGGCTCAGCCTAGGCTGACGATGTGGTCTTTGAAGTAATCGACGGCCCATTGGCCCTCGACACTGATCGCGACCTGAACCTTGGGGCGGCTTGTGTCGGCGACCGTTTGACCGATTTCCTCGCCCTCTAGGATGACGCGCAAACCGACATCTTCAAAGGTGAATTTCTCAGGGTGAGTGCAGGCGAGCACGGCTGTTGCGTCATGCATCGGGCAGCCTGTCATCACGCCCACGCTGCGGTAGAACTCCAGATAGAATTTAGAGATTTGCTCGATGAAGTCGCCGATCTTTGGCGCTTTCTGGGCCATCTCGTGAAAGTCGTGCGGCGTGAGAAGGGTAAGCATCGTCGCGTCCAGCCCGATCATTTTGATGGGCATTTTGGTGGCAAAAACCACGTCGGCGGCTTTTGCATCGTGGAAGATGTTGGCCTCGGCATAAGGCGTGATGTTGCCGTTATGCTTGTATGCGCCGCCCATGATGACGAGTTCTTTGATGTTGGTCGCAAAGGCGGGGTCAAGTTTGATCGCGTCGGCGATATTGGTCAGGGGGGCCACGGCACAGACGGTGAGTTCGCCTTTGTGCAAGGCTGCCATTGCCACGAGGAATTCGGCAGCGGATAGGTCGGTGTTTGTGCCGATTTGCGGCACGGTTTCCATGCTGCCCATGCCTTCGGGGCCATGCACGTTGGCGGAGGGCGTGTAGTCTGTTTCGCCGTAGGGCAGGGACGCGCCCTCTGCCACGGGGACGGAGAAGCCCAGCAGATCGCAGAGATACCGCGCGTTGCGGCTTGATTGCGAGACGAACGTATTTCCGAAACATGCGGTCAGGCCGATGAGCTCAATTTCGGGCATGGCGTGTGCGAGTGCGATGGCCATAGCGTCGTCGATGCCTGGGTCAGTGTCGATAATCAGTTTCATGTTTAGTCCTAGCGCATGGGGTCAAATTGAGCGGATGAGAGAGAGCAGTCGCGGATGACATCCGCGCCGCAGGTGCGGAAGTCGAGGTCGCGGGTCAGGCAGATGCGCACCTCTTGGATGTAGCCTTGCTGACAGGTGATGGTGATGCCGTCGCGGGGCATATCGGGGTTATCTTTGACAAAGGCGTCTTCGATCAGGGAAGCGGGCAGGGTCACGGTTTTGTCGAGTTTGCGGAAAACCTCCGGGCGGGTGACGCGGCTGTAGGCTTCGCGTGCGAGCGCGTAATAGTCGTCGGCTGGCAAGCCCGCGCAAACGCTGTGCTTGTTCCACTGGTACCAAGCGAGGCCAGAGGTGCCCATGATATCGGCCATGGCTTCGGTCTGTTGGCGTGAAGGTGGGCGCTCGGATGTGCGGCAGTTTGCAGGGAACCCGCGATCATATTGCGGCCAAAGCCCGTGCATGATCCAGCCGAAATCGGTGCTGTCGTCGCACTGCGGAGAGTTGCGGCTGTCGCCCTCTAGCGCGCACCAATTGGCCGACCATGACAGTGACAAAACGTAGTAATCGAAGTCGCCTGCGCGGTCCTCGGACCATGCAGGTGAGGCGAGCAGAGCTAAAGCAGCGAAAAAGCGTAACATTTTGATCTTTCCTAACGCGTGATCCCCCCTTATATATACTTCAAGTTCCCCGACAATGCGAACCGGCCCAAAAATGGGTCAGCCCAGATTAAGGGCGCAGGAAAGCTATGTCTGCAAGTTAAGGAGACCATTGATGTCTGATCTACCTATCATGGCGAAAGCCACCGCAGTTTGGCTGTGTGACAATACAACAATTACGTTCAAGCAGATCGCGGATTTCTGCGGGCTGCACGAGCTTGAAGTGCAAGGCATCGCCGATGGTGATGTTGCGACGGGCGTGAAGGGCTTTGATCCTGTGTCCAACAAGCAGTTGCTTCAGTCCGAGATTGATGCCGCTGAAAAGAACCCTGATCACAAGCTCAAGCTGCTATTCAACCCTGCATCCGCAGGCGAAGAAAAGCGTCGCGGCCCACGTTATACGCCATTGTCAAAGCGTCAGGATCGTCCTGCGTCGATCTATTGGTTGGTGAAGTTCCACCCAGAACTGTCTGACGGTCAGGTGTCCAAGCTGGTTGGCACAACCAAGCCGACTATTCAGGCGATCCGCGAGCGCACCCATTGGAACATCAACAACATTGATCCGATTGATCCTGTTGCCCTTGGTCTGTGTAAGCAGGTTGAACTGGATGCGGCTGTGCAAAAAGCCAACGCCAAGAAAGCCAAAGAAGGCGGCGTGATGACTGATGATGAGCGTCGCAAGTTGGTGAGCACCGAGCAGTCGCTTGGAATGGCGCCAGAACCAAAGATGCCAAGCTCGATGGCTGGTCTTGAGGCGTTTAGCTTGTCTGATCCGCGTGACGACGAGGAAGATGAAGACAACAAGAACCTTGATGTGTCTGATGCGGAAAGCTTCTTTAACTTGCCAGACGACAAAGACGACGAATAATCTCGTCTGAAATTGCCAAAGAAAAACGCCGCTCCGGTTTCCCGTGAGCGGCGTTTTTGTGTTTAGGCGGTTGGTTCCGCGCCTGATTTGGCAGCGCGTCGTTCAGCGATCCGTATATTGAGCCGTTCCCATGCTTGGCCTGTATTATAGCCAAATATCAACATTGCTGGTGTAACCACGAGGGTGAGAACTGTTGCAACTGTCAGGCCGCCTGCAATCGCGCTGGAGAGTTCTGTCCACCACTGGGTTGACGGCGCGCCATAGACGATTTCGCGGGTATAGAAGTTGATGTTCAGCCCGATCACCATTGGCATCAGGCCAAGTGCTGTGGTGACGGAGGTGAGCATGACTGGGCGCAAACGCTGCGCACCTGTGCGAAGTGCCGCTTCTCTTGCAGCTAAGCCAGTTTTGCGCAGATCGTTGTAGGTGTCGATCAGGATGATGTTGTTGTTCACCACAATTCCCGCGAGCGCGATCACACCGATCCCGCCCATGACGATGCCAAACGGCCTGCCAGTGACCAGAAGACCAAGCAGAACCCCTGCGATGGAGAAGATAATCGCGGACATCACGATGAAGGCTTGGAAGAAGTTGTTGAACTGCACGAGCAGGATCAGGAACATCAAAAGGATCGCGGAGGCAAAGGCACCGCCGAGGAAGATCATCGAATCGATTTGATCTTGGGCCTCGCCACCGAATGTCCAAGTGACGCCGTCGGGCAGGCCCGTCTTTTCGAGATAGGTCTTCAGCTTGGTGACTTGTTCATCGACCAGCACGTCGGAGGCGACGTTGGATTGCACGGTAATCACCCGCTCTTGGTCCACGCGGTTGATGGTACCGGTGCGCGGAGATGGCTCGAAGGTCACAAAGTTCGAGATCGGCACGAGCCCTGCGTTGGTCGGCACGCGGAGCGATTCGAGTTCTTCGAGCGTCCTGTCCGCAGACGGGAAGCGCACGCGAATATCAACCGAGCCGTCCACATCATCGGGGCGGTAATCAGCGACGGTGATGCCTTGGGTCAACAGTTTCACCGCTTGTCCCAACAGCGAAACGTCAGCCCCAAAGCGGGCCGCCTCGGAGCGGTCAACCTTGAGGCGCCATTCGACGCCCGGCAGCGGGCTGGTGTCGGTCACATCGGTAAAGCCGCCGATGACATCCATTTGATCGCGCACGACCTCGAGTGCCGCAAGCCGCGCGGCATTATCGTTGGAGATCAGTTTGAGGTTGATGGGTTTGCCACCACTTGGTCCGCCTTGCGCGATTTCCACTTGGATATCGATGCCCGCAATGTCGGCCATATCCTCGCGGATTTCGGCGCTCAGCACGTCGGCGGTGCGGCGTGTGTCCCAATCCATCAACTCAAGTTGAATTGTCCCGATCGTCTCGGCGTCTTCGTTTTGTTCGGCCGTGGTGCGCGCGTAGACGCTGCGGATCTCGTCCATCTGGAGAAGGCGTGTTTCGACTTGATTAACCAAAGCGTCCCGTTCGTAGATCGAAAAGTTGTCGCGGGCGCGCACCTGAACTTGCATGAAATCAGGTTCCGTACTTGGGAAGAATGTCACCCCGTTTCCAAATTGCCCATAAAGGCTAAAGCTGCCCAAAAGCATCGCAATCGCAAATAGGATCGTTGTGAAAGGGCGCAGGATCGCCCAGTTCAGGATGCGCACGTAAAAACCAGTGCCACCGCGCAGACGACGCGGATCGCCGAATTCGGTCTCGTAAAATGTCTGTTTGTCGCGTGTCGAAAGCGGACGGCGTTTGCCAATGATTCCCCCCACGACAGGAATAAAGATCAAGGCCATAAACAGCGAGGCGGTGAGGGTCAGGATCACGGTGATCGGCATGAATTTCATGAATTGACCTACCATGCTGTCCCAAAACAGAAGCGGCAAAAACACCGAAACGGTTGTGAGCGTGGAGGCAATGATTGGCCACGCCATGCGTTTGGCGGCGTCACGATAGGCTGCTTTTGGCTCCAACCCGTCTTGCAGGTTTCTGTCCGCAAGTTCCACGGTCACAATTGCCCCGTCAACGAGCATACCCACCACAAGGATCAGCGAGAACAGCACGATCATGTTCATCGTGTAGCCCATGAACCATAGGGCCGCGACGCCTGTCAGAAACGCGCCGGGAATAGAGATGCCGACGAGAAGCGCTGAGCGAAGCCCAAGTGCCCAAACGATCACGATCATCACCAAAAGGATCGCTGCGATCACGTTGGCCTCTAGGTCTGTCAAAAGCGAGGTCACTTGCTTGCTTTCGTCTTGCAGGTAGTTGACCTTGACGGTCTCGGGCCAGCCCAATTGCGTCTTGGCGATCACCTCTTTGGCGGCGGCGACGGTTTCGATGATGTTGGCCCCTGACCGCTTTTTCAGTTCCATCGCCAATGCAGGTTGGCCATTGATGCGTGCAAAGCTGCTGGGGTCTTCAAAGGTGCGACGCACGGTGGCCACATCTCCAAATGTTACAACCGTATCGCCGCGCACTTTGACGGGCATTTCCATCACGTCTTCGACGTTCTCAATCAGACCCGGCACCTTAAGGACAAGGCGACCAGCGCCGCTCTCGATGGCGCCTGCCGCAATCAGGCGGTTGTTGCGGCTAATCTGGCCGATGAGTTCATCAAACGAGATGTTGTAGGTCTCAAAAACAGTGGGGTCGAGCAGGACTTCCAAAAGCTCGGTGCGCTCGCCAGCGACATCAACTTCGAGAACGCCGGGGAGGGCTTCGAGGTTGCGTTGCAATTGGTTTCCCAGTTCATTGAGCGTTCTTTCGGGCACAGGACCAGAGAGAATAACTGTCAGAATAGGGAAGAGGGCCGTGTTGATTTCCGTAACGGACGGGTCGCGGGCATCGTCGGGCAGGTTCGGCTTTGCCCGGTCAACAGCTTCGCGGACCTTATCGATCGCTGCCGTTACATCGCCGCCTGGTTCAAACTCAAGCTGGACGTTGCCAAACCCTTCGCCCGCATGTGCGGTCATCGATTTCAAACCCGTCAACGAGGACAGTTCGGTTTCAAGCGGATCAATCAAAAGACGTTCGCTGTCTTCGGGAGAAATGCCGTCAATTCCTGTGGCGACATAGGCCAAGGGGATTGGCACTTCGGGCATGCTTTCCTTTGGAATGGAGGAATACGACAATGCGCCGACCATCAGGATCGCGATGAAAAGGAGCGCGACGACACGCGCCCTTGAGAATGCTGCGTCGATGATTGCGTTCATTTTGTTGCCTCGGCCAGTTCGGTCTCGGATTTCGGGTCCACAGTTTCGCCGTTGTTTACGTAGCCCTGTCCAATGGTGATAATATCCACCGCATCAGGGAGGCCACTGACCCAAACGCCATCGGTTTGCGCCCGCTCAATTGTGACTGCGGTGAAGACAACCTTGTTATCCGCATCCACAGTTTTCACGCCTAAAGTGCCGTCAGTGCCAAGCGACAGGATCGCTGGCGATAGGAAGTGCGCGGTAGTATCGCCGATAGGAATACGGATTTGCGCGCTTACGCCTGCTGGTACCGCGCCGTCATCGTTTTCAACGGTGATTTCAGCGAGGAAGGTGCGTGTTGCCGCATCCGCGCTTGTGCCGACAAAGTCGACAGTGCCCGTTAGTTCTTCGCCGGTGATAAAGGTTACGTCGGCTTTTGCACCAGCGACGATATTGTGCAAGGATTGCTGCGGCACTTGGATGGTTACCGTCAGCGGCGTGTTATCAACGATACGGCCGATTTCGGACCCTGCGGCGACAAATTCGCCGGTGTTGACGTCTAGCGCTTCAACACGACCACCAAAGGCTGCCGTAATTTCGCTGTTCTCAAAGGCTTTTTGCGCAGAAGTGACGCTTGCTTGGGCGGATGCGAGTGTTGCGCGTGCCTGGCTGAGGCGGTCATTGGTTGCCACGCCACGGCCAACGAGGGCCTCTGCGTTGTCGAATTCACGTTGTGCGCGGACCAGTTCTTCTTGGGCGCGGTTCAGGTCGGCTTCGTTTTGGACAATGTCGAAACGTGCGATGATGTCGCCCGCCATAACCGTGTCGCCCTTGCTGACGAGGACTTCTCTGATTGAGCCTGTTGTCTCTGCGCGAATGGATGTTTCGCGGTCAGGCAGGGCTTGCCCTTCGGCCGAGAAAAACTTGGTGACGTTCTCTGCTGTTGACGGGGACACCGCCACAGCGACGAGGCTAATTTTGTCTGTGGAAATTGGATATGTTTCGTCGACATCTTGCGCTGGAAAGACGAAGCTACTTCCCATCCAGCCAATGATCGCAATGACCAAAGCCAGTGCGATCCAAGTGGAACGGGTCGCGCCGCGCTCGTTTGTAAAATCGAGCGTTTGAGGGGAATTCGAATTGGACATTATGCGCTCCAGCGTTTGCGCATTGCGCGCAAAGTTTTGAAATGGGGTTTTGTGCTACATAAGCCCTTTGGCAGTCGTTTCCAGTATTAAACCGCCAAAAGGGGTAAAACATGCAAGGTCATTTGGCTAAAGTGCTTTGCGGGCATTCAGTGCTGCGGTGATTGTGCCGTCATCAAGATAGTCGAGCTCGCCGCCCACCGGCACGCCTTGCGCGAGTGACGTGACCATAATGTGCGGGAGCTGGTCGGCGATGTAATGCGCCGTCGTATGCCCGTCGATGGTGGCCCCAAGCGCGAGGATGACCTCTTCGATGCCCTCGGATGTGATCCTGTCGAGCAGTTTGGGGATGCGCAACTCGTCTGGTCCCACGGCGTCGAGTGCTGAGAGCGTGCCGCCGAGAACATGGTAGCGTCCTTTGAACACGCCAGACCGTTCCATCGCCCAAAGGTCGGCCACATCCTCAACAACGCAAATCTGGCCAATGGCCCGCTTTTCCGAGGTGCAAATGTCGCAGATATCGGTGGTGCCGACATTGCCGCAGTTCAGGCATTCGCGGGCGGTGGCCCCTACGCGGTGCATCGCTTCGGCCAGGGGGATCAGCACGAGGCTACGCTTTTTGATCAGATGCAGGACGGCTCGCCTCGCTGACCGCGGCCCAAGCCCCGGTAATTTCGCAAGGAGCGCGATCAGGTTGTCGAGGTCGTCCGTCCCGCTTGCCATCTTAGAAGGGCAGGTTCATGCCAGCGGGCAGGCCCATTGCTTCGGCCATTTTCTGCATTTCGGATTGGGAGCGCTCAGTCGCTTTTTGCTGCGCGTCTTTGATGGCGGCAAGGATCAGGTCTTCGACGACTTCTTTGTCGTCGGCTTTGAAAATAGACGGGTCGATGTCGAGCGCTTTGAGCTCGCCTTTGGCTGTCGCGGTGGCCTTGACCAGACCTGCACCAGACACACCCTCGACCATGATTTTATCCATGTCTTCTTGCATCTGGGCCATCTTGCCCTGCATTTCTTGTGCTTGCTTCATCATCTTGGCCATATCGCCAAGTCCGCCTAAACCTTTGAGCATATCTGCCTCCTGCAAAGTCTTTTGAGTTGCTCTTTAGATACGTGTGCCGCCGTGCCCAGACAAGGGAAGGGCGCGCAATTAGCTGTCCTCAAACGGATCCCATTCTTCGTCGACCTCGGGCAAAGCGTCTTCCATTGCGTGCTGTGCCTTATCGGCCTCGGTGCGAATTTCGGTGATTTTTGCCTTGGGGAAGGCGAGCATAACGGCCTGCACAAGCGGGTGCGCTTCGGCGGCTGTGCGCAGTTCGTTCTCATTTGCGTCGCGGACCTCGGCAATCGTAGGCTCGCCGCCTTCATTGACGACCGTGATCGCCCAGCGGTTGCCAGTCCATGCCTGCAAGCGCGACCCAAGACGGCCGACAAGATCGGTGGGCGCAGATTCGGTCAGGTTCACCTCAATCCGGCCCGGTTTGTAGTTCACCAGACGCACGCCAGTTTCGACATCGACCAGCAGTTTCACATCGCGGTGGGCGCGGATCAACTCAACCACATCCTCGTAGCGCGCATAGTGGGCGAGGGCGTCGGTGGCCAAGGCAACGGCGGCTTGTGCGCCAGAGCCAGACACCCCAGAGGGCCCTGCGTGTGTTGGCGCCTGTGTAGTTCCCATCGCGTTTGTCGTGCCGCCTGTTGGGGCAGGTCTGCCGCCTGATGGCCCGCCAGTCGGAGGGGGTGTCGCGTCTTGCAGTTTCTTGACGAGCTCTTCGGGCGAGGGCAGGTCGGCCACATGCGTCAGGCGGATCACGGCCATTTCAGCGGCCATCATCGCGTTTGGGGCCATTGCCACTTCTTCGAGGGATTTCAACAGCATCTGCCACATGCGCGACAGCACGCGCATTGGCAGATCGTTGGCCATGGCTTGGCCGCGTGTGCGCTCGTCGGGGCTAATTGTCGGGTCTTCGGCAGCCTCTGGCGTGATCTTAATGACTGACACCCAATGGGTGATTTCGGCAAGGTCACGCAGCACGGCCATGGGATCGGCCCCATCGGCATATTGGCCTGAAAGCTCGGTGAGGGCGCTCGCGGCTTCGCCTTTGAGGATCATGTCAAACAAATCAAGCACGCGGCCACGGTCAGCGAGGCCCAGCATCGCGCGGACCTGATCGGCGGTGGTTTCGCCTGCGCCGTGGCTGATGGCTTGGTCGAGAAGCGAGGTCGCATCGCGGGCGGAGCCTTCGGCGGCGCGGGTGATCAGGGCCAATGCATCGTCAGAAATTTCGGCACCCTCGGCAGTGGCGATTTTGCGGGTGAGTGCGATCATGACTTCGGGTTCAATGCGGCGCAGATCGAAGCGTTGGCAGCGCGATAGGACCGTGACGGGCACCTTGCGGATTTCGGTGGTCGCAAAAATGAATTTGACGTGTGCGGGCGGTTCCTCAAGCGTCTTGAGCAGCGCGTTGAACGCACCTGTCGAGAGCATGTGCACCTCATCGATGATGTAAATCTTATAGCGGGCCGAGGCGGCGCGATAGTGTACCGAATCGATGATTTCGCGGATGTTGGCGACGCCCGTGTTGGACGCGGCGTCCATCTCCATCACGTCAACGTGCCGCCCTTCCATGATCGCTGTGCAGTGCTCGCATTTGCCGCAAGGCTCAGTTGTCGGCTTGCCCAAGCCGTCCAACCCGATGCAGTTCATGCCCTTTGCGATGATCCGCGCGGTGGTGGTTTTACCCGTCCCACGAATACCTGTCATCATAAACGCCTGCGCAATCCGGTCCGCCTCGAACGCGTTTTTCAGCGTGCGCACCATCGCGTCTTGGCCCACGAGATCGACGAAGGTCTCGGGGCGGTATTTGCGGGCGAGGACTTGATAGGCGGGGGTGTCGGACATGTGCACTTTCAGCGTCAGAGTGGGCTTAGGCGAGGATAGGGCGTGGCAGGCGGCACGTCCACCCGTGTTTCGCTTGCGCGGGGGCTTTGCGCTTGGCAATGTCGTGCGTGGAGGCTGTGATGGGTAATTTTGCGATTTACGAGATGGCGGTTGGCGGCGGTACGTTGGCGCTATGCCCGCTTGCGGGACGCGGTGGCGATTACGCGGGTGATCTGGCGCGAGTGCGGGCGTGGGGCGCGGATATTGTCCTGACGATGGTTGAAGCTGAGGAACTGGCGGCGAAGGGTGCTGCTGGTTTTGGTGCAGATGTGGTGCCCTCTGCGTGGCTTCACTTTCCCGTCGTGGATTATCATGTGCCTGATGCGGGACAAGCCGATCAGTGGGCAGCGATGGAGGCGCAGATTTTGACCGGTCTGGCCCAAGGTGGCCGCGTTTTGGTGCATTGTATGGGCGGCTGCGGGCGCTCTGGCATGGCGGTCCTGAGGGTGATGATTGCGGCGGGCGAGATGCCTGATTTGGCACTCGTCCGCTTGCGCACCTTGCGCCCCTGTGCGGTTGAGACTGAGGCGCAGCTGGCGTGGGCTACTGGGCGCGCTGGTACAGAGTTGTAAAGATGCTGGTGACGTCGGGTGCTAAGGTTTTCACCAATTTTTCGGCGGCGGCATCGCTAAGGATACGGTCACCCCAACCGCGACGAATGGTGCCGAGACCTGCGACATTGGTCGAGGTGACAGCCGCTGCATAGATGTAGCCAGAGCGTACATCCATCACCATCAGATCAGCACGGCCCATGGCGTCGAAACCGCGCCCTTCACGGCTAAGATCATAGATCATCACATAATCGAGGTGCTGGCGTGCGGCGGTCAGTTGCGCAAGGCGGGTGGCGGTCGTGTTGGTCTCGCGCTCAATCGTTTGCGCGATCATCGAGCTAAGCGGTACGAATTGCCCAAGAGGATCGGGAGTAGGGCGCTCCTTTGTCAGTGCACTTAGTTCGCCCTGCGGGATTGCGGTGATGTCGCGCCCAATGATGCGAGCAATGCCTATTTTGGCAGGGAAGTGCAGGGTCGGTTCGCCTGCGGCCGCTTTGGCGATTTCTGCATCCGTGATCGGGCCGCGATCCGCGAGGAAAGCAGCACCTGACGAGCTTTGCACGGTGTTT
>DFSO01000022.1 GCA_002378665.1 Loktanella sp. UBA3435
ACGCCGAAGAGGCTCTGAAAGCACTGCGTATTACGGCTGCGGAAAAGGAGCTTGACGCGCTGCTGGATGGGGAGGCGGACAGCAATGACACTTTCCTTGAGATCAATTCTGGCGCTGGTGGGACTGAGAGTTGTGACTGGGCCTTGATGCTATCGCGCATGTATGTGCGATGGGCTGAGAAAAAAGGGTATACGGTCGAGCTGCAATCAGAGACGGCGGGTGAAGAGGCGGGCATAAAGTCGGCTTCCTATAAGATATCAGGGCATAACGCCTATGGCTGGTTGAAGTCAGAGTCGGGAGTGCATCGCTTGGTCAGGATCAGCCCGTTTGATGCCGCGGCGAAGCGGCATACGTCTTTTTGCTCGGTGTGGGTCTATCCCGTGGTGGACGACAGTATCGAGATTGACGTCAACCCATCCGATATTCGCGTCGACACCTATCGCAGCTCTGGGGCCGGTGGTCAGCATGTGAACACCACAGATTCTGCCGTGCGCATTACCCACCATCCAACAGGGATCGTCGTGACCAGTTCGGAAAAGTCACAGCATCAGAACCGCGATATTGCGATGAAGGCGTTGAAGTCCCGCCTGTATCAAATGGAGCTGGATCGGCGCAATGCGGCGATCAACGAGGCGCATGATAATAAAGGCGACGCCGGCTGGGGCAATCAGATCCGCAGTTATGTGTTGCAGCCCTATCAGATGGTCAAAGACTTGCGCACATCTTATGAGACCTCAGACACCAAAGGGGTGTTGGATGGGGACCTTGATGGCCTGATGGCGGCGACTTTGGCGATGAACGCCTCCGGAAAATCGCGGGCTGAGGCTCAGGGCGACTAGGAGATCCCCAATAAAAAGGCGCGGCCAAAGCCACGCCTTTTGATCCCGAAACGGAATTGATCTACTATTTTGCGGCCGGGGCTGCCGCCGATTTCTTGGCGGCGCCTGGGTTCAGCGGATCATCTTGGCGCTGCACGGAGCCTTCAAAATGTGCGCCGCTTTCAATGGCGATGGTTTTGTGAATGATGTCACCCTCAACCTGGGCCGTTGAGGTTAGCCGGACTTTAAGACCACGCACCCGGCCGATTACATGGCCATTGACGACAACATCATCAGCAATGATTTCGCCTTTAACGGTTGCGCCTTCTCCAATGGTCAAGAGATGGGCGCGAATGTCGCCGTCTACCCGGCCTTCAACTTGGATGTCGCCAGTGGTTTTCAGATTGCCCGTGACGTGAAGATCAGATGACAGGACCGATGCGGGCGGTTTTGCCTTTGGCGCTGCGGGCTTGAATTCTGCCGCCGGTTTGTTGATCGGCGCAGCGGGTTTTTCGGCTGCAGCAGCGTCAGGTTTCGCGGATGGGTCGTTGATTTTGCTTTTAGAAAACATCTCTTCCTGCCTTGATAAATGTCATTGGGTTTACGGCTTTACCATTCACGCGGACTTCATAGTGAAGATGGGTGCCGGTTGATCTGCCTGAGTTTCCCATATCACCGATCCTTTGTCCACGGGAAACGCGTTGGCCATTTTTTACGCGAATTTTTGCCAAATGGGCATAGCGAGTTTCGATACCAAACGCATGTTTGATATAGACAACGCGGCCGTAACCGCTCCCCCATTCCGCGCGTGTGACCACCCCGTCGGCGGTGGCATAAATGGGGGTTCCGCGGCGTGCAGCAAAATCAGAGCCTCGGTGCATCTGCCCCCAGCGCGGACCGAAGCCGCTGGTGTAACGATGGGCAGATTTCACTGGCATATCAAAGGGCGCCTTTTCTGCGGCAATGCGATAAATATTGAGCTTGTCGAGTTGAGCCAAAATATTATTGGCGCGGTCAACCGTGGGATCAACCGTGTTGAGCGCATCGGGGGCGTAGGTGATCGGGGCGAGGGCGCCCCCCTGTCCCGAATAACCACGTCGCACCTGTTCGAGCAAACGGTCGGTGTTCAGCCCGGCGTTGCGGAACATTTTGTCGAGCGGTTTAACCGAAATGCTCATAGCTTCTTCGAGCTGGCGAAAAATTCGGTCGCCTTTTTCTTCTAGGAATTGAATTTCCAATTCCAAATTGGCCATTTCTTCATGTGCTTGGAACGCGCGCCGGCGGGCGTGATCGCGCTCTAAAGCTACGTCTTCCAGCGTATCGGTGACGTAATCCATCGTGCTGGCCACAGATTCTGTAGAGCTATCATCAACCGGTTTGCGCGCGTCATTGTCGAGTTGCGCGGACAGTTGATCCAGGTCTTGCTGCAAAAGCTCGCGCTGCACCATGACCCGGCGCAAGGTGGCCTGCATCACCTCCATCGCGCGGTCCAATTCGCGCCGTTGATCTTCCGATGCTAGAAACTCCGATTGCATCTGAGAGACCTGCGCAAGCGCCGTGTTAAAACGTTCCTGCGCTGTCAAAGCCTCTTGTGCGCGGGTGTCGCGCTCATTGGCGAGGGCATTTAATCGCTCTTCATATATGGCCTGATCGCGCCGGGCTTGATCACGGAAATTGCCTGTGCCGATGGTATCGAGCAAAACTATGGCGGTCGCGACAATTGCCCAACCGATGAATGCGGTTGATATGGTCATGGCGAAAATTTGTGACAGCGGGGAGAGCCGAATAAAACGCGTGCCGGTACCGCTGCGCAAAAATAGCCGTTT
>DFSO01000026.1:0-39155 GCA_002378665.1 Loktanella sp. UBA3435
AAATTTCCGCGACCACCTCTATACTCGCCTTTGAACGTGGGCATATTTGGTTCCGTGAGCGTGCCATTGGCGATCAGCACGCCCGCATAAATCGCCGCGTGCTCGCCTGTTGCGTCGCGCCACGACACGCGCCAACCGTCGCCGTCATTGCCGATAGGTTCAATGCGCAGAACTTCGGCCCCGAATTTATAGTGTTGGTAGAGGCCAAAATGAGCCGCGAACTCTTGAAAATACCGCTTCAATTCGCGGTGCGACGGGTATTCGGCCACCTCATCGCGCATCGGAAAGTCGGCAAATTCGGTCATCCGTTTGGACGAAATCAAATGCGCACTGTCATACATTGTCGACAGGGGCCCATCGATATCCCACAGCCCCCCAACGTCTGAGTTCAGCTCAAAGCCCTGAAATGCTATGCCTTGCTCGACCAATAGCTTTGCTGTGGCAAGACCCATTGGCCCTGCCCCGATCAACGCATACTGCGCGGATGTGTCTGTCAAACTGGCCTCCCTCAGTGTCCTTCCATAACATACTGAACAATCGTTCAGTTCATTGCGAGAACAATTTGAGCGGGCTAGATGCGGAAGATAGGTTGCAACATGCGCGGGATCAGAGACGTGAACCGCAAAGGCGCATCTGCTGCGGCAAGGCAGATACACGCAGGACCGACATTCGCCGTTGGTGTATGCTCCAGATCGTCAAAAGCGACCTCGACGTCACCGACGCCAAAGCGACCTGTTTCATCGCTAAAACTCCCCTGCAATACCAGGGTCAGCTCCATACCGCTATGGCTATGGTCAGGCATCGCGCGCCCGGCAGGAATATACAACAGCCGCACCGACCCTGTATCGTCCGCAGACAAAATGCTTTGTCGCACGCCCATGCCCAGCGATTTCCAACGTGGTGGCTTGCCTTTCAGCGCCGCCATGACGGGGCTGGGGAAAATGCTTGAGCGGGCATAAGTGATTTCGGGCGCGGGCTCGTCATCAAGGCGGTCCAAAATGGATGCCTTAAGACCACCCGAGCAAGCCGCCTGCGCGCCTGCCTCCATCACGGCCCCACCCACAGTTTGATGGGCCAAAAGTGCGGCGCGGCACTCAATGCACATCGAAACATGTACAGCGACGACAAGCGCAAATGGTTGCGCCAGATTGCCAGAGGCATATGCCGCCAAAAGCGCGTCGGATGTATGGTGATTGATTGCGGTCATTGCTCTCGCAGTCCTTTTAAGTCGTGGCGAAGTCGTTCTAGTCCAAGGCGGATACGTGATTTCACGGTCCCCAAGGGCAAGCCCGATTGCGCAGAAATTTCTTGGTGTGTCAGTTCGCCCAGATAGGCTTGTTCGATTATCGCCCGTTGATCGGGAGTGAGCTTGGCCAGTGCCGCCTTCAACTGTGCCGCGTCTTGTTCGACGGCCAAAATCTGGCTCGCGTCGATTTCGTCGGTTTCGGGCAGTTTCAACTCTTCTGGAACAGGGCGCCGTTCCTTGCGTATCACGTCGATCTGCCGGTTGCGGGCAATCTGATAAATCCATGCCGAGACTTGAGCACGGTGCGGGTCAAACAGATGCGCCTTGCGCCAAACTGTCAGCATCACATCTTGCACGATGTCCTCGGCCTGAGCCCCATTGGTGCCAGACCGCATAATGAACCCCTTCAGCCTTGGTCCAAAGAAATCAAACAGCGCACCAAAAGCAGCACGGTCACGCCCATCGCGCACCGCAAGCATCCACACCGTCTGCTGGTTCATCTCTGCGGATGGTTCCACGGGATGCATATCCTTTCGAGGCGGCGCGTAAGCGCGTCCGACGTCTTTTAAATTGATCAAGTCTGTGTGCATCATACCTCGATTACGGCGCAATACGAAAGTTGGATCATAAGTGATCCGAATTATTTCTCGCCACGTAATCCTTTTGAAGTCGACAGAGGAAACACAATGACATTTGCCCCCCGCCCCATTCAGCCACAGCGTATCGCCATCATTGGCGGCGGCATTTCGGGTATGGCCTCTGCTTACTTACTGGCCAAGCATCACGATGTAACCTTGTTTGAGGCTGCCCCAGATTTGGGTGGGCATGCGCGCACGGTGATCGCGGGTATCAACGGAAATCAGCCTGTCGATACAGGGTTTATCGTGTTCAACTACGCCAACTATCCGCATATGACGCGCATGTTCCAAGACCTCGACGTGCCTGTGATCAAAAGCGATATGAGTTTCGGCGCTTCGATCAATAACGGCGAGGTTGAATACGCCTTACGCGATTTTGGCTCGCTGACGGCGCAAAAGCGGAACCTTCTGCGCCCCGGTTTTTACGGAATGCTGCGCGATATTGTGAAGTTCAACACGAAGGCCGAAAGTCTCGCCACAGACGACAGTCTAACGATTGGCGAATTGATGGATGACCTCAAGCTGGGTGCATGGTTCCAGAAATATTACTTGATGCCGCTGTCAGGTGCGATCTGGTCGACGCCCCCTGCAGAAATCCGCAGCTTCCCCGCCCGCGCTCTTTTACAATTCTTCCGCAACCACGCCTTGCTTAGTCCATCTGGTCAGCATCAATGGTGGACGGTTGAGGGCGGCTCGGTATCCTATGTACGCAAATTAGAGGCGCATCTGACCCAATCGGGCGTGCGTATCCTCAAGGACACGCCTGTTCAAAACGTCGCCCGCGACGGGAGCCAAAGCATTGTGTCCAGCAAGGCAGGCCCTTTCCCCGCCTTTGATCAAGTCATCTTTGCCTGTCATTCTGATCAGGCTTTGACCCTTTTGGAACGCCCCACGGTACAAGAGCACGCTGCCCTTTCCGCGATCCGTTTCCAAGACAACGAGATGGTGTTGCACCGCGACATATCCCAAATGCCCGCCCGCAAAAACTGCTGGTCGAGCTGGGTTTATAAATCCGACACCACGCGGCCGGAGCCCACAATTGGCGTCACCTATTGGATGAACCGTTTGCAAAACATACCCGAGACAGACCCGCTGTTTGTCTCGCTGAACCCGTCCACGCCTGTGCCAGACCATCTGATCTACGACCAGAAAACATTTGCCCATCCCGTGTTTGACCTCGCAGCCCTTAAGGCGCAGCGGCACCTCACCGACATGCAAGGCCAGAACAACACATGGTTCGCGGGCGCTTATACACGCCACGGTTTTCACGAGGACGGCTTTGCCAGCGCGGTCCGCATCGCGCGGCAGATGGAAAGCCAGTTCACATGAGTTTTGCCCCCGAATATGTCGCGGGTACCACGACCCACGCAAGGCGCGGGGCGATACAGAACCGTTTTAGCTACAACGTTGATTTTGTGCTTATTGACCCCGAAGCCAATGAAACGGGTCCGCGCCTATTCTCGCGCAATGCCCGCAATCTGGCCGCCGTGCACGATATTGACCATGGCGGACTGCTTGGGCAAGGGCGCGGGGCCGCTTGGGCGCGGGGCGTTTTTGCGTCCCACGGCATTATCGCGCCATCTCTACGCCTTCTGACGCAGCCACGCTTTGCAGGGTTCACATTCAACCCCGTCAGTTTTTGGCTGGCGATGAAAGACGGCGCACTTGTGGGCGTGATTTCCGAGGTCTCAACCCCCTTCGGTGACCGCCACTCCTACATCAGCCACCTGCCCGATTTTGGCCAAATCAACAAGATCGATAGGCTGGCAGCAACCAAGCTTTTGCACGTCTCTCCGTTCCAAGATGTGGCGGGCGATTATGCGTTCCGCTTTGACGTCACGCCTGCACAGATTACGATCCAAATCTTGCACACCAACGCGGCCGAGGGCGTATTCGCCGCGCTTGAAGGCCCACGCACACCACTCACGAACCGTGCCATAATTCGCGCAGCATTGCGTCGCCCGTTTGGTGGCCTACGCACACTCGCACTTATTTATTGGCAAGCGCTCAAGCTGCGGCTTAAAGGCGCGAAATACCGCAACCGTCCCACTCCACCCAAAACCGAGGTTTCCTAATGCTCTTTCTCACCAAACGCGTGAAGCACGATTTTCTTGAGGCTTGCGAGCACATTCAGCAAGGCAGCTTTCGGCTCCGCACTCCCGAGGGCGAGGTGTTTGACTTTGGCCAAGGCTGCCCGCAAGCCGAAATGACAATCCGCGATTGGTCCGTCGTGACGGCCATCGCCGCGCGTGGCGATATCGGCTTTGGAGAAACCTACGTCGCAGGCCTCTGGGACACGCCGTCGATCATGGATTTGGCGACAGTCGCGCTGCACAACTTCGATCAGTTCGAAGGTTTTGCTTATCCCGACTTTTGGAACAACCTGAAATATAAGGTCGTGAACCGCATCCTGCGGGCCAATTCGGTCAAAGGCTCCTCACGCAATATCCGCGCCCATTATGACGTCGGCAACGAGTTCTACCAGCTCTGGCTCGACGAAAGCATGACATATTCATCGGCGCTTTTTGCGAAAGGCGACACCGACCTCGCACGTGGCCAATACCGCAAATATGATCGCATTCTCAACCGCTTAGGCGATGGCGAGCGGGTGCTGGAAATCGGCTGTGGTTGGGGCGGCTTTGCCGAACGCGCGGCCAACACAGGCCGTCATGTCACAGGCCTGACCATCTCGCCTAGCCAGAAAGGCTATGCCGACGCCCGCCTTGATGGGCGTGCCGACATCCGCCTGCAAGACTACCGCAAGGCCGACGGCAAGTTCGACAGTATCGTGTCCATCGAGATGATCGAAGCGGTCGGCGAAAAGTTTTGGCCGACCTATTTTGGCACGCTGAAATCGCGCCTCGCAGATAACGGCACTGCGATGATCCAGGCGATCACCGTGCCTGATTCCTACTTCGATATCTACCGTAACACCTCCGACTACATACGCCACTACACCTTTCCGGGTGGCATGTTGTTGTCGGATGCAATCATTGCTGACCAAGCCCGCCAAGCGGGGCTTGTGGTCAAAAATAACCATGCATTCGGTCAAGATTACGCCGTGACCTGTGCAACATGGGCCACGCGTTTGGACGAGAAAGCCGACAAAATCCGCAAGCTTGGCTACGGCGAAGAGTTCATGCGTAACTGGCGCTATTATCTCTCGGTTTGCGCGGCCTCTTTTGCGGCCAGCCAAACCGACGTGGTGCAAGTGGAATTGACCCATGCGTAAGCGCATCTGGATCATAGGGGCCAGTGACGGCATCGGTGCCGCCCTTGCCCGCGCTTGGGCGAAAGAGGACGTGGACCTGATCCTTTCGGCGCGATCCGAGGATAAACTGACTGCCCTTGCGTCCGAGATTGGCGGCGCCGAAGTCATAGCCATCGACGTCGCGGACCGTGCCAGCGTTAATGCGGCAGCGGCCCAAATCACCACGCCGCTTGATTGCATCGTACATCTGGCCGCCACTTATGATCCGGGCAAAATAGCGGAAGTGGACCCAAACACGGCTGGGCAAATCGTGACTGTGAACCTCACAGGCACATTCCACATCGCGCAAATAGCACCACCTTTGTTGCGCAAAGGCGGACAGTTGGCGATTTGCGGGTCTGTCGCGGGCTACATCGGTTTGCCGCAAGGGCAGATCTATTCGGCGACCAAAGCGGGCGTGATCAACCTCACGGAATCTCTCGCCGCTGAACATGCGGGCCAAATCGACGTGCGCCTCATTAGCCCTGGTTTCGTTGATACCCGCCTGACAAAACGCAACGATTTCACCATGCCCGCCCTCATTACCCCCGAAATTGCAGCGGCTGAGATTATCAAAGGGCTGGGCAAACGCGGCTTTGAAATCAACTTCCCAAAACGGCTCACTTGGGGTCTCAAACTGCTTAGCGCACTGCCCTATTGGGCCGCTCTGCCTCTTACCAAACGCCTTTCGCGCTAACCACAAAGGAAACTCCGAAATGAAAATTCTCATTCTCTACCTCGCAACCGTCGTGGTTTTCTTAGTGCTTGACGCGATTGGCCTTCGCACCATCGTGAAACCCGTGTTTGACCGTCATATCTCCGCGCTTTACGCCGATCCGTTCCGCGTCGTGCCTGCGCTAATATTTTACCTCGGCTATGTTGCAGGCATATTGTATTTTGTCTCCGCCCCTGCGCTGCACAATGGCGATCCGGTGGCCGCCTTGATCGGTGGCGCGTTGCTTGGGCTTTTGGCCTATGGCACTTATGAATTCACCAATTATGCGACCCTACGCGATTGGACCGCAGAACAGGTCGCTGTCGATACGCTTTGGGGAGCCGCTTTGACTGGGGTGTCCGCTTGGGCAGGGGTCATGATTGCGCGGGCAGTCGGCTAAGCCTCTGGCGAGACCGCAGTCGCCTTTATGATCGCGTAAATTTCCATGCCTACTTTGAGGTGCATCTCATGTGCACTTGCGGTGGTGATCCGCGCGAGCAATGGCGAAGCCCCCGCCTGAAGGCCCACCGCGACGCCTGTTCCGGCCTCGTCCAGCGCCGTAATCGTGACAGGCAAAATGTTGCGGGCTGAAATACCCTTCGGCCGCTCAACCGCCAAAATCACGTCTTGAGCAGGGATGCGCAGCCGCACGTTTTGCCCCACAGCGCCGAGCACCTTTGGCAAGACAATGTCCCCGCCATCAAAGGAAAGCCGCGTCAACCCGCCCGCCTCGTCGTGGTTTACGACGGTCGCCGCCAAAACCGCCCCTGCATCGCGTGCACCCAGCAGTCCAACTGCTTCGGGGTGTGCTAGAACAGCGCCCATCGGCCCCGCTCGCACCACGCGCCCAGCCTCCATAATCACGATAGTAGTGGCGAGCCGCGCGACCTCACTCATGTCGTGGCTGACGTAAATCATCGGCACGTCCATCTCGTCGCGCAAGCGTTCCAGATAGCTCAGGATCTCGGTCTTGCGTGGGGCATCAAGTGCGGCCAATGGTTCATCAAGCAACAATAGCGCGGGCTTGCTCATCAGCGCACGGCCTAGCGCCACGCGGCTTTTCTCGCCGCCTGATAGCGCCTTAGGAAAGCGGTTCATCAGCGCCCCAAGCCCAAGCAATTCAACAATTTTATCTGAATCATGCGCCCCGCCATAGGCGAGGTTCTTTGCCACTGTCATATGCGGAAACAGCCGCGCATCTTGGAACACAACGCCCAAGTTGCGCTTGTGCACGGGCACGGCCGTTAGGTCGCGCCCATCCACTACAATACGTCCCGCATCAGGCCGCATCAGCCCCGCAATCGCGTTGATCACAGATGTCTTTCCAGACCCAGAACGCCCGAAAATCGCGGTCACGCCGCGCGGCGCTTCAAAACCCACATCAAGGGCGAAATCGCCTAACCGCTTTTTGATCTGCACAGAAATCATCGCGCCACCATCCGCCGCGCCAACCACTCAGAGGCGACCAATGCCCCCATCGCCAAGGCCACCGAGATGCTGACCAGAACGATCACATCGCTCTCTTGGTTTGGCACTTGTAACAGACCGTAAATCGCTGAAGGGATCGTTTGCGTCTGCCCTGGGATCGCGGCGACAAAGGTGATCGTCGCGCCAAATTCGCCCAAGGCTTTGGCGAACCCCAAGACGGCGCCAGCCAGTATCGCCGGCATCACAAGTGGCAGCGTGACCGTGCCAAACACCCGCGCGCGGCTGGCGCCCAATGTGCGCGCCGCGTCCTCTAACCCTGCGTCCACCGCCTCGAACCCTAGCCTGATTGCGCGGACCATGAGCGGGAACCCCATGATCGCGGCGGCCAAGGCAGCGCCCGTCCAGCGGAATGCAAGCGTGATCCCGAACCAATCATACAGAAACCCGCCAACGGCCCCCTGTTTGCCGAACACGATCAGCAGCAAATACCCCGTCACCACAGGCGGCAAAACCAGCGGCAAATGCACCAATCCATTCAGCAGCCCATGCCCGCGAAACTGTTTGCGGGCCAAAACATGCGCGACCCAAATCGCCAGCGGCAGGGCACAGATCGTGGCGACTGCCGAGACCTGAAGCGACAGGAAAACCGCCTGCCACATCATTGGCTTGGCGCCCGAAAGCCGAAGTCTGCCAAGATCGCTTGGCCTTGCTCGCCTTGCAATGCATCCCAAAACGCCGCCGCCTCTGGCCTGTCTGACACCAGCCCACCAACATATCGGATCACGGGATGGCTTGTGTCAGGGAACCGCGCCACGATACGCACCGCGTCGCTGGCCGCCACATCAGTGGCATAGGTCACGCCGTAAGGCACCTCGCCACGCGCCACCAAAACCAGCGCCGCGCGGACGTTATCAACCTCAGCCAAATGGTCTTTCACACTGTCCCAAATGCCAAGAGCTTCCAACCCGGCCTTGCCGTAAATCCCCGCAGGCACGGCGTTGACCGCCCCAATTGCTAAGCGGTCCGCCCCCAATGCAACGGGTAAATCCGCGAGCAGCAGATCAGGCGCATCCACGCCCCCAATCAGCACCAATTCATTGCTCGCGAAATCGGCGGCGCCGTGCACGGCGCCCGCCAAGTCTTCCAACCAATCGGCATTGGCGAGCAATACAACATCAGCAGGTGCACCTTGCATCACCTGACGGGCCAAAGTGCCGCTGCCGCCGTAGGACACCACGACGTCACCCATCTCTGCGGCAAGCGCGTCAATCGGTTCCTTCAGGCTCGCGGCAGCAAAGACCACAACAGGTTCGGCCACAGCCGCACCCGTCCACATTGCCATCACTGCCGCCCAGATAAATCTCATGGGGCTGTTATCGGGTGGCGCGGCAAATCTATCAAGCAGATTGCAACAGTTATCACATTGGCTAACTATTGATCGCTTGCCCCCTAGCGCCCAACATGAAAACCTAGAAAAAACACGCTCTTGGACGAAACGATGCCCAAACTGCCGAAGAAACCTGTTCCATTAAAACTCCGCAGTGGCGGCAAGACCGACGTGCGTGCGCAATTGGCGGCGCTTTGCTATCGCTACAAGGGCGATAAATTGCAGGTGTGTTTGGTCACAACCCGCAATACGGGCCGCTGGATCATGCCGCGCGGTTGGCCCACTCATAAAAACACCCCCGCCCAAGGGGCCGCGATTGAGGCCTATGAAGAGGCGGGCGTCAAAGGCATAGCACACCCCAATTCCATTGGTGCGTATAGCTATGACAAGCCGATGGGCGATGGGGTCATGCCCGTGATGGTCGTCGTCTATGCGATCCGTGTGACGGAAACCAAAAAGGTCTGGCCTGAAAAGAAAGAACGCAAGCGCAAGTGGATGTCACCCAAAAAGGCGGCGCAACATATGGACGAACTTGGTGCGCGGCAAATCGTGGCGCGGTTTGATCCATCAAGCTTAGACATTGCACCCAGCCCAGCATGATCTATCTTTAGCCCATGATCAGATTTACCCTCTCCTGCGAAAACGCCCATAGTTTTGAATCGTGGTTCAAATCCAATGAGGCTTGCGACGAGTTGATGACCAAAGGTTTGCTCAATTGCGAGACCTGCGGGTCTACCACTATTCGCAAAAGCCTGATGACGCCCTCTGTGGCACTCAAAAGCCAAGTTCAGACGCCGATTGAAAAGCTGCGCCGCGAGGTGGAGGCCAATTCCGAATACGTCGGGACCAGCTTTGCCAAACGCGCCCGAGAAATGCACGAGGGCACAACCCCCGACAAACCGATCTATGGCGAGGCCAATGCCGCCGAGGCCAAGGCCCTGATCGCCGATGGCATTCCTGTGCTGCCTCTGCCCTTCATTCCGACCAAAAAGGTGAACTAAATGACCACGTTGATTACAGGAGCCAATCGCGGGATTGGTGCTGCGCTTTTTGACGCCTTCACCGCGTCGGGCGAGAAAACCATCGGCACATCGCGCCAAGACGACGCGCATTTGCCGTTGGATGTGACCAAGCGGTCGTCCCTTGTGGCCCTCGCCGCCGCGCTCAACAAGGCTCCAATTGATACGCTGATCTGCAATGCAGGTGTGCATAACGACAAGAACTTCACGCTTGAAAGTAACTACACCGCCGACATTTGGGCTGATACGTTTGCTGCAAATACGACGGGGGTGTTCTTTACGATCGAAACTCTGCTGCCCCTGATCCGCAAAGCCAAAGCAGGCAAAATTGCGATTATCTCCTCGCAGATGGGATCAAATACACTTGCGACGGGCGGATCCTACGCCTACCGCGCATCCAAGGCGGCCGCACTTAATTTGGGCCGTAACCTTGCCAATGATCTGGCCTCAGAAGGCATCGCGGTCGGCATTTATCACCCTGGTTGGGTCATCACCGACATGGGCGGCCAAAACGCCGCAATCACGGTGGAACAATCTGCCGCAGGGCTGTTTCAGCGCATAAATGCGCTATCCATGGCAACAACAGGCTGTTTTGAGACATGGGACGGCCAACAACACCCCTTATGATCTTGCCCTTGGCCCCGCTTGCCAGTAGGACACGCCCGTAACTTTAGTTAAGGCGAAATCATGCCAACTCTCGTGATGAAATTCGGCGGCACATCTGTTGCCAACATAGACCGCATTGCCCGCGCGGCGAAACGCGTCGCCTATGAGACAGCCAAAGGCTATGACGTGATCGTCATCGTCTCGGCCATGTCGGGCAAAACCAATGAAATGGTGGGCTGGGTGTCAGAGACCTCACCGCTTTATGACGCCCGCGAATATGACGCCGTGGTGTCATCGGGCGAGAACGTGACCGCGGGTCTCTTGGCGCTGCGCTTGCAGGAAATGGATATCCCCGCACGCAGCTGGCAAGGCTGGCAAGTGCCTGTGAAAACCACTTCCGCGCACGCCTCTGCCCGTATCGAAGAAATCCCGACCGATAACATCAACGCGAAATTCGCGGATGGTATGAAGGTCGCCGTAGTCGCAGGTTTCCAAGGCGTGAGCCCCGAGGGCCGGATCACAACGCTTGGTCGTGGTGGCTCTGACACAACCGCCGTGGCCTTCGCCGCCGCATTCGATGCAGAGCGTTGCGATATTTATACGGATGTTGACGGCGTTTACACAACCGACCCACGGATCACATCCAAGGCCCGCAAACTCGACAAAATCTCGTTTGAGGAAATGTTGGAATTGGCCTCGCTGGGTGCCAAGGTATTGCAAACCCGCTCGGTCGAATTGGCAATGCGTTTTAAGGTGCGCCTGCGCGTGCTATCATCATTTGAAGAACCATCGGACGACGCCGGAACGCTCGTCTGCGATGAGGAGGAAATCATGGAATCCAAAGCAGTGGCCGGTGTGGCCTATTCCCGCGACGAGGCGAAAATGACGCTGGTGTCCGTGGCCGATAAACCGGGCATCGCCGCCGCGATCTTTGGCCCGCTCGCTGATGCAGGCGTGAACGTCGATATGATCGTGCAGAACATCTCTGAGGATGGGCGCACCGATATGACCTTCTCCTGCCCCGTTGACCAAGTGCTACGCGCGCAAAAAGCGATGGAAGAGGCGCAGGCCTCGGGTGCGATCAACTATCACGATCTGGTCGCTGACGAAGGTGTAGCCAAGGTTTCTATCGTGGGCATCGGCATGCGCTCCCACGCCGGTGTCGCCGCGAAAATGTTCGCTACCCTGCGCGACGAGAACATCAACATCAAGGTTATCACCACGTCCGAGATCAAGGTCTCCGTGCTGATCGACCGCAAATACATGGAACTGGCCGTGCAAGCCCTGCACGACGCATTTGATCTCGACAAAGCCGCGTGAACATCCCGCGCACCATGTCTGGCGTGGCCTTGATGGGGCACGGCGGGCCTGAGATGCTGGAATGGAATGACAATTTGCCCGTGCCAGAAATTGGCGCGGGCGAAGTGCTTTTAAAGGTGCTGGCTGCGGGCCTAAACAACACCGACATCAACACGCGCACGGGCTGGTATTCCAAATCCGTGACAGGTGCGACAACCGACGACAACATCACCTCCGATGCATCCGACGGCACATGGGACGGCAACGCCCTTACATTCCCGCATATCCAGGGTGCTGATTGCTGCGGCGAAGTTGTGGCCGTGGGCGATAGCGTGGATCCTGCCCGTATCGGCGAGCGCGTGATCGTGCGGACCATGCAGAACTGGGTCGATACTGACGGCAAGAGCAAGGTCATCACACTCGGCTCCGAGCGCCAAGGCGCCTTCGCGCAGTTCATGGCCGCGCGATCCATCGACGCTGTCGCGGTCAACTCCACATGGACAGATATCGAGCTGGCTTCGATCCCTTGCGCCACAACTACCGCGGAAGGCATGTTGCAACGCGCTAACCTCGGCGCAGAAAACGTCCTGATTACAGGGGCTTCTGGTGGTGTCGGCTCGGCCGCGATACAATTGGCCAAACGACGCGGCGCGACCGTTTGGGCAATCACTAAGGCTGATAAAGCCGCGGAACTACGCAAAATCGGCGCCGACCACACCCTTGACCGCGATGAAGCGCTGCCCGAAAACCACTTTGACGTTGTGATTGATCTGGTCGCTGGACCACGCTTTGATGACCTTTTGTGCGCGCTGAAACCAAAGGGCCGATACGTCGCCTCTGGTGCCATTGTAGGCCCGCTCGTCACCCTCGACGTGCGCACGCTCTACCGCAAAGACCTCTCGCTTTTGGGCTCCACCGCCCAACCCGATAACATCATCCATGACGTAATCGGCTATATCGAAAGGGGCGAGATTAAGCCCTTAGTTTCAATAACCTACCCGATGCGTAGTATCAGCGAAGCACAAGCTGCCTTTGCGGGTAAAGCCTATATCGGCAAAATCGTCCTGACCCTTGATCCCTTTGCAACGGACAGACCCTAACCGTAAATAGTGCATCAAATGTCTAATCAGCGCCGTTCTTTGGTTGATCACAATGCGGCGCGACTGCTCAAAATGATGGCGAACAACGGCAAGGATACAACCCTACGCCGCGATTCCTCTTCCACTCCCTCGTCCGCACCCCTAAACTAGAGAAATAGGGAGCAGCCATGCCAGACCGGATCGAAACAGAAAGCCGCAAACTGCTCGGACGCCTGCGCGATGCGTTGGCCGAAAGCAGTGAAGGCCAAGCGCGCCTTGATAAGGTCGTCGGGCTGATCGCCTCGTCAATGCGGGCTGAGGTTTGCTCGATCTATCTGTTCCGCGACGCAGAGACACTTGAACTTTGCGCAACCGAAGGTCTCGACGCGGCCTCGGTGCACCAAACACGGATGCGCATGGGCGAAGGCCTCGTGGGTCGCACTGCAAAATCCCGTTCTGTGATCAACACTGCTGACGCGCCCAATGAACGCGGGTTCCGCTACATGCCAGAAACAGGCGAAGAACGGTATTCGTCGTTCTGCGGCATTCCGATCCAACGCTTGGGCGACGCACTGGGCGTGCTCGTTGTGCAATCCAAAGCGGCCCGTGAGTTTAGCCCCGATGAGGTCTACGCCCTCGAAGTTGTCGCCATGGTTTTGGCTGAGATGACCGAACTTGGCGCATTCGTCGGCGAAGGCGCCGCACTTTCTGCCCGCCACACCCAGCCCGTTCTCTTCAAGGGCACCATCGCGCAAGAAGGCGCGTCCGAGGGCAACGTCTATCTGCACGAACCCCGTGTTGTTGTGACCAACCCGATTTCCGACGATCCCGACATTGAGCTCGCCCGCTTGCGTAGCGGTGTCGAGACATTGCGCGTCGGTCTCGACGATCTGCTCTCTGGCAATGCCAACACGGACGCCGAACAGAAAAAGGTGTTTGAAGCCTACCGCATGTTCGCCAATTCCCGCTCTTGGCTGGCCCGTATGGAGGCCGATGTCGGCAATGGTCTTTCCGCCGAAGCCGCTGTTGAGAAAGAACAATCTCTGGCACGTACGCGCCTCTCTGCCGCAGGCGACGCCTATATGCGCGAGCGTTTGTCGGACCTTGATGACCTCTCGAATCGCCTGTTGCGTATCCTGACGGGGCAAGGGGCAAACACCGACGAACTGCCCGAAAACCCGATCCTCGTCGCTAAAAACATCGGTCCGGGGGAACTTCTGGAATACGGCAAAGCGCTTAAAGGCATCGTGCTGGAAGAAGGCTCCGTCGGCAGCCACGCCACCATCGTCGCCCGTGCTTGGGCCATTCCGCTGGTGATCAACGCCAAGGGAATCACCCGCGAGGCGCTGAACGGTGACACCATCCTAGTGGACGGCGAACAGGGCATCGCGCACCTCCGCCCAGACGAGGACGTTCAAGCCGCCTTCAAAGACAAAATCGCGATGCAGACGCGCGCGCAGGAACGCTATACTTCGATCCGCGACCTGCCCGCCCAATCTAAATGCGGCACTGTGACCGCGCTGCAAATGAACGCGGGGCTTATGGCCGATCTGCCGTCGCTTGATGGATCTGGCGCCGAAGGCGTGGGCCTGTTCCGTACCGAACTCCAGTTCCTCGTGCGCAACAAGATGCCGCAGCGGGCGGAGCTTTCCACGCTTTACCGCCGCGTTCTTGATGCCGCAAAGGGCAAGCCTGTCGCCTTCCGCACCCTTGATATCGGCTCTGACAAAGTGTTGCCCTACATGAAGGCCAACGACGAGCCGAACCCTGCGATGGGTTGGCGTGCGATCCGTGTCGGTCTCGACAAACCGGGTGTGCTGCGGATGCAATTGCAGGCGCTGATCCGTGCGGCCAATGGTGGTCCGCTCTCGGTCATGTTCCCCTTCATCGCGCAATATGACGAGTTCAAACAGGCCAAGGCCGAAATGGACAAGGCTATGGCCCGCGAGACAATCCTTGGCCACCCGTTGCCGTCAAAGCTGCGCGTGGGGGCCATGTTGGAAACGCCGTCCCTCGCCTTTGCACCAGATGCATTCTTTGAAGAGGTCGATTTCATCTCTGTGGGTGGCAACGATCTCAAGCAGTTCTTCTACGCCGCCGACCGTGAAAACGAGCGCGTTCGCAAGCGGTACGACACCCTGAACCCCGCCTTCCTGACTTTCCTCAAATCAATCGCGGATCGTTGCGCAAAATATGACACGCCGCTGTCGTTTTGTGGTGAAGACGCAGGCCGCCCAATCGAGGCACTCTGCTTTGCCGCCATCGGGTTTAAAACGCTCTCTATGCGCCCCGCCTCTGTTGGACCCGTCAAACACCTGTTGCGCCGCGTTGACCTCAATGAGGTCCGCGAGATCATTGACGCCTCTATCACTGCAGGCGACAGCTCCGTGCGCCGCGCCGTCGCCGATTGGCTTGTCTATCAGGTCTAGTTGCGGGTCACGGGGGGCTGGCTCTCGGCCAACAGTCGGTGAAACGCGTCGAGAACAACCGCTTCGCCGTGATCGCGCGCCAATTTACGCAGGCCAAAATGCACATGCGCCATAGCGACATAGTAATCCGTAAAGGCGTAATTCGTGCCCGCACCCGCCGCCGCACCCAAAATAGGTACGGCTTGAGACGCCAGCTTTTGCGTCAAAACCGTTGCGAATCGTGGGGCGACCTTGCTCAGCAACCCATGCACCGCAGCGCCGGTCAGCCCAACACGCGCCGAGAAAAACGCGGTGTCGATCCCGTCGTCACTCTCAGTCGGACCACCCGCACCAAACACCGCAAGGCATTGTAATCGTGTCTCGGCACTCAGTGGATCTTCACCGTATTCCGCCGCAACGCCCTGCACTGCACGGAAAATCACGGTCGTCGCAATCGGCAATTCCATCAGGGCCGTGGGCAATCCACCCAAGCCGCCAAGCCCGCCAGATACCGCACTCAAAACCTTGTGCATGCGGTCGGTGCCGCCGTAACTGCCCCTAGAGCGGCTAGCAGCCTCATAGCTGGCCTCAAGCGCCTTGCGGGCTGCCACATCAATCTGCGCACGCGCGCCTTTGGGCAGCATTTTCAAACTGCCCTCAACCTGACCGCCGACGAAATTTATCGCCTTCATCATCACGCCATTTGCACGACGTTGACGGGTGACAAGCAACGCCACCTCGCGGGTTGCGTCCTCTGTCAGGGCTTCAGATGGGGTCAGTTGAGTATCCATCATTCATAAATGGGCAGGCAGGTGCTGGTTTTCAATCCGTCCACTTTTCAACATCGCCGCGCACGCTGTCCCAAGCACCCGTGCGCAAGGACAGCGCCAAAATACGGTCTGGGTTTGTTGGCGGCGGCATTTCCACCCCTTCAATCTGAGCAAAACCAAAGCGACCATAATAGGGCAAATCACCCACAAGCAAAACACGGTCCCAATCCCGCTTGCGCGCCGAGGCCAAACTGCGGTGCAACAGCATCGCAGCCAACCCTTCGCCTTGACGGGTCGGGTGCACTGCGACAGGGCCAAGCAAGGCCACGGGGGCGCCACCTACCTTCACAGGCCAATAGCGGATAGCACCTGCTAATATGCCTTCGCCATCACGCGCAGTCAGGCACAGCGGCGCAATCGGCTCGATCTCATCGCGCAAACGATAAGACGACAGCGCCGTGCGCCCAGGCGCAAAGCAAAGGTCATATAACGCCTCGACTTCCCACCAATCATTCACCGCCTCTTGGGCCATAATAATTGTCTCAGTTTGCATAGGCTGGTTGCTTCTGATCATTTGCATAGTCAAAAGGGTAACCGCTGAACCCCGCGACGAAAAGGCAAAATATCATGTTTTATCAACCAAAAGACGGGCACGGACTGCCTCACAACCCGTTCAACGCAATCGTAACCCCCCGCCCGATCGGCTGGATCGGGACGCGTGGTGCTGATGGCACCGATAATCTAGCACCTTACTCCTTTTTCAACGCGGTCGCCTATGAGCCACCGCAAGTTATGTTTTCATCGACCTCGGCCAAGCCCGACCGTGACGGCACCAAAGACAGTGTCGCCAATATCCGCGAGACAGGTGTATTTTCTGTAAACGTGGTTTCATTTGCACTGCGCGACGCGATGAACCAATCGGCTGGTCCGTGGAACAAGGAAACAGACGAATTCACCCTTGCAGGGCTAGAAAAATCACAGTGCCACACCATTGACGCCCCACGCGTCACGCTCTCCCCCGCCACTTTAGAATGCAAAGTAAGCCAAATCATCACACTGGAAGGCGCTCACAACATCGCGGTTTTCGGCGAAGTTATCGGTGTGCATATGCGTGATGACTGTATGACAGACGGCATGTTTGATCTGTCCAAAGTCACGCCCCTCGCGCGCCTAGGCTACCATGACTACACGGCCGTCCGCGAGATATTCTCTATTTCGCGCCCCAGCTAAGGTGCCAATTGCGCCATAAAACCGCCTTACCTGTGGTTAACAAAGCAGTCACATTTGTCCACCACAGGTATTTTCAACGATGACTTTACGCGCAACCAACATCCTCGGATTTCTCGGCCTCTTTCTAATCGCAGGCACCCTTTACGCGTGGGGCCAGCCTCCCATCTGCACCTGCGGCGAAGTAAAGCTTTGGGTTGGCACGATTTTCAGCAGCGATGACTCGCAACATATCGCCGATTGGTACACGCTTAGCCACATTCTTCACGGTGTGCTTGTGGCACTGATCGGGCGGCTCTTGTTCCCGAAACTAGCCTTCAAAATGCTTCTGCTCGTGGCGATTGTCACTGGCGTTGGGTGGGAAATCATTGAGCATACTGAATTCGTCATGGCCGCCTATCGCACCACGACGATCAACATGGGCTACCACGGCGACAGCGTAATCAACGCGGTTGCAGATTACATTTGGATGATGGGAGGCTTCTTCTTGGCGGTGCGTTTGCGGACGCTTTACATCTTCATCCTGATCGCCGTGCTAGAGCTTTCAGCCGCCTTGATCGCCCGTGAAAGCTTTGTTCTCAGCACCATCATGTTGCTCTATCCAATCGATGCAATTGAGACTTGGCAGCAAGAATCAAACCCGAGCAAATCATAAAAAAACCGCTGCACTCAGCAATGGGTGCGGCGGTTTCTTCTATCTTGCTGGGGCTTAATGGCTACCCAAAATCCCAGTTTTCACGCCATAGTCAGCGGCGATCTCGTAATCAGGATCGTCGTCGCTATCAATCATCAAGTGACCTGCCTTGGACAACAGCATGTGGCAATCACGGCTGAGGTGGCGCAGTTGAATACGCTTGCCCGCAGCTTCATATTTGCCCGACACGGCCTCGATGGCTTGCAGTGCAGATTGGTCCGCAACGCGGCTCCCTGCAAAGTCGATGATGACCAAATCAGGGTCGGTGTCGATCTCGAACAGCTCCCCGAAACCATCAGATGAGCCAAAGAACAGCGGCCCGTTGATCTTATAAATCTTGGACCCATCAAGCAGCTCTGTGTTCGCATAAATCCGCTTTGCGTTGCTCCAAGAATAGGCCAGCGCAGAGACGATCACACCGACGACCACAGCCGTTGCAAGGTCGGTCATCACGGTCACGATGGTCACAAGGATCGTCACGAATGCGTCCATCGGCGGCACTTTCGCGAGGATTGTGAGCGAGTTCCAAGCGAAGGTCCCGATCACCACCATGAACATCACACCCACCAAGGCGGCCAGCGGAATTTGCTCAATCAAACCAGAGGCAAACAAGATGAAGCTCAGCAAGAATAGCGCGGCGACAACACCCGCAACACGCGTACGTCCGCCTGATTTCACGTTGATCATCGATTGCCCGATCATCGCACACCCGCCCATGCCGCCAAAGACGCCAGTGACCGTATTCGCGATACCTTGCGCCACACATTCTTGGGACGCACCGCCACGCTTGTTGGTCATTTCACCCACAAGGTTCAGCGTCAAAAGGCTCTCGATCAACCCAATCGCCGACAGGATGAGCGAGTATGGCAGGATGATCATGAACGTCTCCCACGTGAACGGCACAGCAGGAATATGGAACGGCGGCAAACCACCCTCGATGGACGCCAGATCGCCAACGCGTGGCACATCAAGGCCAAAACCAATCACAATCGCGGCCACAATCCCGATCCCTGCAAGTGGTGCAGGAATAATCGCCGTGATCCGTGGCATGACCCAAATGATAAACATCGTCAGCGCCACAAGTGCGAGCATCAGATACAACGGCGCACCCGAGAGCCAAGCCCCGTTAGCAAGCCCATGCCCGCCCGATTCCGCCGTACCCGGCACCTGAAACTGGCTCATCTGTGCAAGGAAGATCACAATCGCAAGACCGTTCACAAAGCCGAGCATGACAGGATGCGGCACAAGGCGGATAAACTTTCCCCAACGCATGATGCCGACAAAAATCTGGATCAGGCCCATCAGAACCACGGTGGCAAACAGATACTCAACGCCGTGCTGTGCAACCAAAGAAACCATGACGACGGCCAAAGCCCCCGTCGCACCCGAAATCATACCAGGACGGCCCCCAATCAACGCCGTGATCAGACCCACGATAAAGGCGGCATAAAGGCCCACAAGCGGGTGAACCCCAGCCACAAAAGCAAAAGCAACAGCCTCTGGGACCAGCGCCAAAGCAACGGTCAAGCCCGACAGCGCCTCAATACGGAGCCGCGTTGGCGTCAACGGCGCGTCGGGGTCGCTAAATGATAGATTATCTGCGGCATAGGCCAAAAGTCTGCGGGGCATAGTGTGAACCTGTCTCTTCAATCACGTCAGTTGGGCAGCCCCTACCAAGGCACCCTCCAAATGTCACCCCTACACGTCGGAACCATCCCGTATTGCACCCAAAATGCACTCTAGTGGGAGATCGGTGCAATCGGCTTGCACCCGCGCGGTGCATCAATCAGATTGTAATTGGTCAACCACAGGCTGCGCATCGGAGGCACGCCCATGCAAACATATCTCGGAATCATCGGTGGATCAGGGCTTTACGATATGCTCGGGCTGGACAACCCCAAATGGGTCGAGGTCAAAAGTCCTTGGGGCACACCCTCGGACGCAGTTCTCACTGGTACACTGCATGGCCTGCCCATAGCGTTCTTGCCACGTCACGGACGCGGGCACGTCTATTCACCCACAACCGTCCCCTACCGCGCCAATATCGACGCGCTGAAGCGGCTTGGCGTGACTGATGTGGTCTCAATGAGCGCATGCGGCTCGTTCCATGAAGAGCTTGCGCCCGGTGACTTTGTCGTCGTCGACCAATTCATCGACCGCACATTTGCACGCGAAAAATCCTTCTTTGGGACAGGCTGCGTCGCCCATGTCAGCGTCGCCCATCCGACCTGTCCGCGACTGTCCAAAGCAGCCCTAGAAGCAGGAAAATCTGCGGGCGTGACCATGCACGACGGCGGCACATATCTCGCGATGGAAGGCCCGCAATTCTCATCCCAAGCCGAAAGCCATATGTACCGCTCTTGGGGCTGCGACGTGATTGGCATGACGAATATGCCAGAGGCAAAACTCGCCCGTGAAGCCGAGCTTTGTTATGCCTCCGTCGCCATGATCACCGATTATGACAGCTGGCACCCAGACCACGGTGCCGTTGATGTGAGCGACGTGATCAAAACGCTGCAAGGCAACGGGACCAAAGCCCGCGATCTTGTGATTGCGCTTGCACAATCCATGGCGCAAAGCCGTGAGCTTTGCGCAGCGGGCTGTGATACAGCCCTGACCCACGCCATCATGACCGCCCCCGACAAACGCGACCCCGCGCTGCTTGCAAAACTCGACGCCATCGCTGGCCGCGTCCTTTAACAAAGCAGCACCCATGCAAGATATTCTCTCCTTCCTCGGCGGCATGTTCGGAACACGCGCCATTGAGCTGATCGCCGCAACTTGCGGCTTTGCCAACGTCGTGCTGATCATTCGGCGCTCGCTTTGGAACTACCCCTTCGGGATCGTGATGGTGATCCTCTACGCTTATATTTTCTATGATTATAAGCTTTATAGCGACGCGATCTTGCAGGTCTTTTTCCTTCTGATCCAGATCTTTGGCCTGTTCTGGTGGCTGAAACGGACAGATGACACAGGCCGCGTCGTTGTGCGCAGCCTGTCATCTCGTGACCTTTCACTCACGCTTGGCGCGGGGGTCTTGGGCACATTGATCCTTGGCACGCTTATGGCGCAGCTGACCGACGCGAGCCTGCCTTACCCTGACGCCACCACAACGGTCTTTAGCGTCGCGGCCCAAGTGCTACTTGCGCGCCGCTACATTCAAAACTGGCTCATCTGGATCGGTGTTGATGTGCTGGCGATCGGCATTTACGCCTATAAGGGGCTTTATCCAACTGCCGTTCTTTATGCGACCTTCCTCGGCCTCACGATCCAAGGCTGGCGGGTCTGGAAACGGGCCTATGCTAACGGCGGCACGTTGCCTGCATGAAACGGGGCTTTTATCTGGGCAAATACATGCCACCCCATCGGGGGCATCTGTTCGTTTGTGAAACCGCCATGCAACTGGTTGACGAACTGACGGTGCTGGTCTGCGCCTTGCCCGACGATCCGATTGCAGGACCGTTGCGGTTCGCATGGATGAAAGAAATGCTGCCCCGCGCGCGGGTGCTTTATCACGATGCGGTCGTGCCGCAGACCCCTGCCGAGCATCCCGACTTCTGGCGCATTTGGACCGACATCTGCAAAACCGCGCACCCCGAACCGATTGACGAAGTCTTTGGCTCGGAACCCTATATCGCGAAACTCGCCACAGTCCTTGACGCACGCCCGAATATCATCGACCCCGAACGCATCGCGTTTCCAACATCAGCGACCGCCATCCGGTCAGACCCCTACGGAAACTGGCCGATGATCCCTGCGCCCGTACAACGCCACTATCAAAAGCGCGTGGTGCTGATGGGGGCGGAAAGCACAGGAAAAACAACGCTCGCGCAAGCGCTTGCCAAAACCTTCGCCACCCGCTGCGTGCCAGAATACGGGCGCAACTATGACGCGGTGCAACGGCATATCGGCTGGCAATCCGATGATTTTGACCGCATCGCCACAACCCACCGCGCGACGAGCCTTGCCACTGCTCCCCATGCTGGCCCTGTTCTGATCGAGGACACCGATCCGCTGCAAACACGGGTCTGGCAAAAGCACCTGCTGGACTTGACAGAGCTGACGCCAAACACCGCGCAAACCGCTGATCTGTACCTGCTGCTCGCCCCCGATACGCCTTGGATCAATGACGGCACACGCTACCAAGAGACAACAGCCAAACGCATGGGCTTTCATACCGATTGCCTGTCGATACTCCGCCAGTCAGGTGTGGGCTTTTGCGAAATTTCGGGCGACTGGCAGTCCCGTCAAACCGCTGCCAAAGCCGCCATCACCGATCTGCTTACCTTCAAAGGACCCCAGACATGAAAACCGTCAAAGACTACATCCGTACCATCCCCGACTTTCCGCATGAAGGGATTATGTTCCGCGATGTCACAACGCTTTTCGCTGATCCGCGCGGGTTCCGGATCGCGATTGATCAATTGCTCGCGCCCTACGCAGGTCAACCGATTGACAAGGTTGTTGGTCTTGAAGCCCGCGGGTTTATCCTCGGCGGCGCGATTGCGCATCAATTGGACAAGGGCTTCATTCCGATTTGCAAAAAAGGCAAATTGCCTGGCCGTACGATCGAGCAAGCCTATACCCTTGAATACGGCAAAGCCGTCGTGGAAATCCATGACGATGCTCTCATGGCGGGCGAACGTGTGCTGATGGTGGATGATTTGCTTGCCACAGGCGGGACCGCCGAGGCTGGCATTAAGCTGATCGAACGCATGGGCGCTGTGGTTTCGGGCTGCGCCTTTGTTATCGACTTGCCCGATCTTGGCGGGCGCAAACGCATTGAGGCTATGGGCATGGACGTACACGCGCTCTGTGAGTTTGAGGGTGAATAGGGGCGTTGCCCCTCGGCCCTTTGGGCCTCACCCCAGAGTATTTTTGGACATAGAAAATTTGGTGGCAAGTGCGCGCCGCCGGCCGCCTACTGAAAGGACGGACCCGTTTAAGGTCACCGGCTTTGCGACTTTCCACGTCACGGTCATCGGCGCTCCCGCCTGTACCGCGCCTTTAGTTTAACTCTATGTGGTTGAAAAACAGTAAACGCGCCTGATTTTCTATGTACTTTCAAACTCCCGCCGGAGGCAGCACCGCGCCCGGGTTCATGATACCTTGCGGATCTAGCGCGTCTTTCACTGCGCGCATCATCGTAAGCTTCACAGGATCGCCGTAGTGTTGCAGGTCATTGACCTTCAACCGCCCGATGCCATGTTCGGCGCTGACTGATCCCTCAAGCTCATGTGCCAGATCATGTACAATGGCTTTCACATCGCTGCGCAAATGCTCGTAATCCGCGCGGGTTTTGCCGGTCGGTGGAAAGACGTTATAGTGCAAGTTTCCGTCGCCCAAATGCCCAAAGCAGTTGATCCGAAAGTCGCCTAGCGCCGCAAGCGCCGTCTTTCCTCGTGCAATAAATTCGGGGATCACGCTCAGCGGCACGGAAATATCATGTGAGCTCACCGACCCTATCCTGCGGTTCGCCTCGGGGATACTTTCGCGGATCATCCAGAGCGCCCTACGCTGCGCTTCCGATTGCGCAATCACACCGTCTGTTACCAGATCGGCCTCCACGGCCACCTCGAACAATGTCGTCAAAACCGCCAGAGGATCTTGGCCCTCCGCCAGCCCAAGATCAATCAGGACCGACCATTCGGGCACCGCATCAAACGGCATTTTCACCTCTGGTCCGACCTCGGCCAAGAATTTAAACCCTTGTCCGCCCAACAGTTCAAATGCGCTGACGCCGTCCCCCGCGACCTTGCCAGCAAGTGCCAGTAAATCGAGAGCAGCCGCGGGCGATTTTACCACCATCACGGCCGTTCCAGACTTTGCTGGTCTTGGAGCCAGTTTCAACGCCGCCCCCGTGATGATCCCCAGCGTGCCTTCTGCGCCGATGAACAAATCACGCAGGTCGTAACCGGTGTTATCTTTGCGCAATCGGCTCAGGCCCTGCCAGATCGTCCCGTCCGGGCGCACCACCTCTAGCCCCAAACATTGCGCCCGTGCATTGCCGTAGCGCAGCACATTCACCCCGCCCGCATTGGTCGAGAGCAACCCACCGATCCGCGCGGAGCCCTCGGACGCCAGCGACAGGGCAAACAAGCGGTCAACGTCTTCTGCCGCCTTTTGCACATCCGCCAGAATCGTGCCCGCATCACAAACCAGCACATTCTCGGAGGGGTAAACCGCCCTGACCCGCGACATGCGATCTAGCGACAAGACAACAGGGATAGGCCCGTCCGGCATGATCTGTCCGCCGACCAACCCCGTACCACCGCTAAAAGGCACGATACCTACGCCCGCCTGCGCACAGGCTTTCACAACCGCCGCGACCTCTTCTGTCGACGAAGGTGCCACCACAAGGCCCTGCCCTGTCCAGCGCCCGCGCGGCTCTGACAAATAGGGTGCGGGATCTTTGAACGCAGCTTGGGGCAAAATCCCGCGGAGCTGTGCTTCAAAATTAGGCGTGACGGGGTTTAACATGATCGGTCTCCAGACTGGGGTAATCTTGGGTCATTTTCGGGCTGGGTCCAATCGAAAAATCATCACTTTCAGGCGGAACCCTCGCTCCAGTGGGTCAACTCGCCCCTAGCCCTGCCACAACCTGAGCGATATGCTCGAACAAACGCTTAAGGGGATGGCCATTTATGTTACGCACTTTCATCGCAGCTATTTCTCTCACGCTGCTTGGCACGCCGCTTTTTGCGCTTTGCGGTGGCGAAAGCTACCTGGAGCGCCTTTCCCCCGACCAATACCAGCAATTGCAGCAAGATGCCGCGGCCATTCGCTACGGTAAAGGCACCGCATGGACCGCGACCAAAGGTAGCAAGGTGATTACGCTCGTCGGCACCATGCACATCAACGATGCGCGGCTGACCGCGACGATGCGCCCGCTGATCACCGTGATCCAAACCGCCGAATTGATCCTGCTCGAAGCGACCCCTGCTGAGGAAGCCGCGTTAGAAGCCGAAATGATGAAGCACCCCGAAATCTTTATGAACGCAACAGGCCCGACATTGCCCGAAGTGCTGCCAGAGGAAACGTGGAACGCCCTCACAGAGGCCCTGCGTGCCCGCCAAATCCCCGCCTTTCTCGCCGCGAAATTCCAGCCTTGGTATCTGATGATGACGCTCTCTATCCCGACTTGTGCGATGGGTGATATCTTGGCGAAAAAACGCGGCCTTGATCATATGATCATGGATGAGGCAACCGCATCGGGCATTCCCATGCAGGCGTTAGAGCCCTTTGATACGCTCTTTGACATCATGCAATCTGACACGGCTGAAGAGCAAATCGAGATGCTGACCCTCTCGGTTGGCATGGATATAGATCAACAGTCCATGTTCGTGGCCATGCTCGACAGCTACTTTGACGGCGAGGTTGGCAGGTTGATCGCGATGAGCAGACTGATCTCGCAGAACCTGCCCAATATGGACCCCGCCAAAGGCCTCGCCCTTACCCTTGAAGCCGAACAAGAGCTGATCATCGACCGTAACCTTGCGTGGATGCCTGTGATTAGCGCCGCTGTGGCCGCGCACGATAATATCATGATCGCCGTCGGTGCCGCACATCTGCCAGATGAAAACGGGCTTGTGGCCCTGCTTGCGGCCGACGGCTGGGCGATCACGCCGTTCTAGACGTCACCCCAGTCGGCAATCCCCTTGCGGCCCACATCGGTTAGTCCGTAGACACCGCGACTGACCCGTATGAACCAGCCATAGTGATCGGCGGCCATGATCTTCGTCGCCGCTGGCACCTCGGCCCATGCCTTGACCTTCGCGCCCGTGCTGGGTCCATGCACCGCCAGAAACCGCGCACATAATAGCGCATCTTGGCGGTAGCCCGTTACAATGCCGTGGCGCGTGGCCCCGCCCTCATTCGGATCTCCCCTGAGGCGGTCAAAAGCCTTGAGCAACCGCTTGGCCGCTTTCGGCTGCTTGCGCGGCACATAGCCACCGGGATCGGCCTGTGCTGTCACATGACCATCACGCAACCTTACCGTCAGCACGCCCAAACCCACGCGGCGGGCCAGTTTCACATTGTCTTTCAACGCCTTTTGCGCGGCCCGACCGTCCTTCTCTGGGACAGCGACATAGACCAAATCGGACACACTCAGCCGATCAATCCCCTGATGAAACAACGCCAGTGTGAACCCGAGTTTCAGCTCGACCAGCAGCGGCGGCTCTTTGTCGCGCAACGCCATCACGTCAACCGCGCCAACCTCGCCCTTCACCTTATAGCCTTGGGTCTCCAAGAACCGTTTGACCGGCCCATAAAGATCAGCCTCGCGTGGTTTCGCCATAACACATACCTGCCATGGGCAATCAGCAACGTGACAGCCGTAGCATTCCCTTCTATAAGCCGCCCAAATTCTCCTTGATTTAAGGCAAAATGACAATGACAACACTGATCTTTGGACACAAAGCACCTGACACTGATTCCCTTGGCTCCGCGCTGATCTGGGAATGGTTCATGAACCACACTGGCACGAAGGCTGAAGCGCGCCTTTTGGGCACACCAAACACCGAGGCCGCATTTGTAGCTTCCCGCTGGGGCTTCGATCTGCCAGAAATCATCGCAGACGTGGCAGACGGCCAGTCTTGTGTAATCGTTGACACCAACAACCCTGCGGAATTGCCAGCCAACATCAACGGCGCAAACGTCACCGCGATCATCGACCACCACAAGTTGGTCGGCGGTCTGGAAACAGCTGGGCCAATCGACATCACGATCCGCCCGCTTGCTTGCACCGCGACAATCATGCACGACCTGATGGGCGAGCACGCAAGCCACATGCCAGACAACGTCAAAGGCTTGGTTCTGTCCTGCATCATCTCCGACACGCTTGAATTCCGCTCGCCAACAACCACAGCCGTGGACAAGGCATTGGCCGAAGAACTCGCTGTTGATTTAGGCATCGACCTGAACGCCTACGCGACTGAAATGTTCGAAGCGAAATCCGACATCTCGTCCTTCTTCGACGCAGAACTGCTGCGCATGGACAGCAAAGAATACAGCATCGGCGACACCAAATTCCGCGTATCGGTTCTAGAAACCACAGCGCCAAAGATCGTCATCGACCGCAAAGCCTCCATCATGGAAACGATGACAACCGTGGCTGCCGAAGACGGCGTTGACCAAGTGCTGCTCTTCGTCGTCGACATCCTGCGTGAAGAAGCGACGATGATGATCCCGAACGCCCTGTCCAAAATAGTGGCCGAGGCATCATTCGGCGCGACAGTCACAGGCGACACCGTGGTCCTTCCGGGCATCATGAGCCGGAAAAAGCAGATCATCCCAAATCTGAAGACTTCCTAAAATATCTGAAAAGGGGCGCGCATGACGCGCCCCTTTTCTTTGGTGCACGCGCAGTGCACACTCGGTGCACGCTCGGTGCACGTAAATCACACCCCAAAACCCCCGACATCAAAGGCCGCCAAATGACCCAGATCATCACATCTTTCGACGAAATTTCCGACCAATATGACGTCGCATTTGTTGATCTTTGGGGCTGCATGCACAACGGAATCGTGCCTTTCGCCGACGCCGTGAAAGCCATGCAAACTTACCGCGCAAAAGGCGGCGTTGTGGTCCTTGTCACCAACTCTCCTCGCCCACGGTTTTCGGTCAAAACCCAACTGGATGAGATCGGTGTTGCCGCTAATTCCTACGACACCATCGCCACCTCGGGCGACAGTGCGCGTGCCGCAATGTTCCAAGGTGTCGTTGGCAATAAAGTCTATTTCATGGGCGACAATGAGCGTGACGCCGACTTCTTTAAGCCTTTGGAAATCATCAAAAATCCTGTAGAAATCGAACGCGTCAAACTGACCGAGGCCGAAGGCATCGTTTGCTGCGGCCCCTTTGACACTCAGGCCGATCCTGACATCAATCGCCCCGAATTTCTCTATGCCCGCGAGAAGGGTATGAAGCTCTTATGCGCCAACCCCGACATCATCGTGGACCGCGGCGAAGAGCGCCAATGGTGCGCCGGTGCGCTTGCTGCGCTCTACACCGAAATGGGCGGGACGAGCCTCTATTTCGGCAAGCCGCACGGCCCCATCTACGACCTCGCCCGCCGCCGCTACGCCGCATTAAGCGTCGCGAAAGATGACCCGCGTATCATCTGCATCGGCGACGGGATTCGCACGGATGTTTTGGGCGGCATGCAAGAGGACCTCGACACCCTTTTTATCACAGGCGGTCTTGCGGCGATTGAGACAAAAACCGACACACAACCCGATGCGGACGCCCTAAACGCTTATATCCAAACGGAAATGTTGTCTCCCAGCTTTGCTATCGGCTTTCTGCGCTAATCCCACTTAGGGGTTGATTTTTCTGCATCTGCAAAGTAATAAAGTTACAAATTAGACACTCGACGGGGTGTTTTATTACTTAGCGGAGACGGGAATGTTGGACAACGCACCACGCGGTACCATCTGTATCGAAGACATCGAAATCGGCATGATCCGGTCAATCCAAAAGGTCGTGACCGATCAAGACATTGAAATGTTTGCGGAAATCTCCACCGATCACAACCCCGTGCACCTCGACGAAGAGTATGCCCAAGAGACCATCTTTGGCGGGCGCATCGCCCACGGCATGCTGACCGCGGGCCTGATCTCTGCCGTCATCGGCGAACAACTCCCCGGCCATGGTACTGTTTATCTTGGACAAACTCTGAAATTCCTCGCTCCCGTTCGCCCAGGCGATATGGTTCTGGCTGAGGTTGAGGTCACCGATATCGACCATTCCAAACGCCGCGTGACCATGAACACCCGCTGCCTTGTCGCGGGTAAAAAGGTACTCGTTGGTGACGCAACCGTGTTGGCACCTAGCCGGAAATTCGACTGATACTTGCACCCCCGCGCAACCCGCGCTACCCACGCATATGCGCATCATTCGTGACCCTTATTTCATCGACCCAACCGACCGCGGCGCAGCCGTGGCCATCGGGAATTTCGACGGCGTCCACCTTGGGCATCAGGCCGTCATCGACGTGGCCCGCAAGGCCGCAGCCGACAAAGGCGTGCCTTTAGGCATCCTCACGTTCGAGCCGCACCCGCGCGCGTTTTTCTCGAAAGATAACAACCCCTTCCGCCTGATGAACGCAGAAGCAAAGGCCAATCGCCTCGCAAAACTTGGCGTTGAAAAGCTCTATGAAATGCCGTTCAACGCGGGCCTGTCTGGCCTCACGGACCGCGAATTTGCACAGACCGTGATTACCGATCAATTGGGTCTGACCCATGTCGTTGTGGGCGCTGATTTCTGCTTTGGCAAAGGTCGCAAGGGCACCGTCGAATCTCTCACCGCGTACGGCGCGGAAATGGGCTTCGGCGTCACCATCGCCCCGCTCTTGTCCATCGGCTCCGAAGAAGTCTCTTCCACCGCGATCCGCACCGCCTTGACCGAGGGCCGCCCGCAAGATGCAGCCTTAATGCTTGGCCACTGGCACCGCTTGGAAAATCAAGTGATTCGCGGCGAACAGCGCGGCCGCATCCTCGGCTACCCCACCGCCAACATGTCGATCGACGACCTGCACCCGCCAAAATTCGGCGTCTATGCAGTCAAAGTCACCGTTCTCGACGGCACTCACGCGGGCCGCTACGACGGGGCTGCCTCCATCGGCATCCGCCCGATGTTTGGCGAAAACAAACCGAACTGCGAAAGCTTTCTCTTTGATTTCAAAGGAGATCTTTACGGTGCCACCCTCTCCGTCGCGCTCGTCGAATACCTGCGTCCAGAGCTGAAATTCGACGGGTTAGACGCACTCATCACCCAAATGGACGCCGACTGCGCCCGCGCAAGGGAAATACTCGCCGATGTCTGAAATTCCCCGCAATGACCTGCGCCCAGAGTTCTGGAAAACCGTCCCGATGGACGATTTCACCAAGCCCGAATGGGAAGCGGTATGCGACGGCTGCGGCAAATGCTGCCTGAACAAACTCGAAGACGAAGACACAGGCGAGGTCGATTTGACCCGTGTGTCCTGTCGCCTTCTAGACGGCTCCACATGCCTATGCAGCAAATACGCCCTGCGCCGCCAATACGTGCCAGAATGCATTCAACTGACACCTAAGACGCTGGAAGATAACATGTATTGGCTGCCTAAAACCTGCGGCTACCGCCTTGTGTCCGAGGGTCGCGACCTGTTCGACTGGCACCCGCTGATCTCTGGCAATGCCGAATCCGTGCATGCGGCTGGTGTCTCCATGCGCGGCCGTGTGGTCAACGAAAAAGACGTCAATGAAGACGACTGGGACGACTATATCATCGAGGAGCCAACCTAAATGTATTTCGCATCCGACAACGCAGGCCCCGCCCACCCGAAGGTTCTAGAGGCGCTTGTCGCCGCGAACACTGGCTACGCCATGGGCTACGGCGCCGACCCGATCATGGAAGAGGTGCGCCAGATGGTGCGCGACATGTTTGAAGCCCCAGACGCCGCCGTTTACCTGACCGCGACGGGTACCGCTGCAAACGCTATCCTCTTGGCAACGCTTGCAAATCCGTGGGACACGATCTTTTGCGCGCCAATGGCACACATCCAAGAAGACGAGTGCAACGCGCCGGAGTTCTACTCAAATGCCAAGCTGACGTTGGTCCCCGCTGTAGACGCAAAAATGACACCTGACGCCCTGCGCGCGGCCATGCTGGCCGAGCAGACACGCGGCGTTCATGGACCTCAGCGCGGCCCCGTTTCCATCACGCAAGTGACCGAAAAAGGTACGATCCACACGGTCGATGAAATCCGCGCCCTGTCTGACGTCGCCCGCGAGTTCGGCTCAAAGGTCCACCTCGACGGCGCTCGCTTCTGCAACGCTCTCGTGGCGCTTGGCTGCACGGCGGCGGAAATGACATGGAAAGCGGGCGTTGATGTGGTCAGCTTCGGCGGCACGAAAAACGGCCTGATGGGCGTGGAAGCTTGCGTCATCTTCGATCCTAAACTCGCATGGGAATTTGAGCTGCGGCGCAAGCGCGGCGGGCATCTGTTCTCCAAACACCGCTTCTTGTCCGCACAAATGAAAGCCTACCTCACAGGCGATCTCTGGCGAGAGATGGCCATATCGGCAAACGCATCTTGCACGCGCCTTGCCGAGGGCCTGCGCGGTCACAACACCGCCGAGCTCCTCTATGAGCCACAAGCCAATATGATCTTCGTCAACCTGCCCCGCCGCGACCACCAACGGCTGATGGCGGCAGGTGCCGTCTATTACACAATGGGCGGCGATCCCGCGACGGGTGATCCCGACGAGATGATCCCCGCCCGCCTTGTCACCGATTGGTCAATGACGAATGAGGGCGTGGACCAGTTCCTGCAAATCCTGCGCGCTTAGCGCTTCTTCTGATCCCAAATACCTCGTGGGGCAGCTTTGCTGCGGGGGCAGCGCCCCTCAGAGTTTCCCACTCAAAACGGCTTCAAGATCGTCCAAACGGTCTTGGCCCCACAGGCGTTCGCCCTTGTCGGTGATAAAGAATGGTGCCCCAAAGACACCGCGCGACACTGCCTCCTCAAGGTTGCTCGCAAAGGTCTCTGCGCCGGTCAAAAGACCGCTATCAGCCAGTCCAGCGTCGAAACCGGCGCCCTCCAGACACGCGCGGATCACCTCATCAGTCGCGATATCCTCATCCTTGGCCCAGCAGGTCGCGCCAAAGGAATGGACCAATTTGCCCAAATCACCGCCTCCCGCATTCTGTGCCGCAATGATCGCATAGCCAGACGGTGCGCCATTGGTTGGCCAATAAGCGGGCTTTAAATTCAACGGAAAACCCGCCAAGGCCGCTCGTCGGCGCATGTCTTGCAGGCGATATTCCTGACGGTTCGGGTGGCGATCTTTCGGCGGCAGGCCGCCCGTGCGGGCAAACAGCGCCATAATATCCATCGGTTTATAGGTGATCGTCGCGCCATTCTTCGCAGCGATCTCTTCGACACGGGTGCCGTTAAGGTAGGTGAACGGCGATAATGTTGAAAAGAAATAGTCGATATGTGGCATTTCTTGCTCCAATGGGGATGCTGTTTGTTTGCCTGACCGTAGCCATGTGTTAATCGGTGTCAACGTCACGATTCTGTCGCATCAGAAACTTTAGCCTTCTGCCAAAGGACCGCATCCCATGCCCATCACCACTGCACCAAAGCTGATTTCCGGCAATGCCAACCAGCCTCTCGCCCAAGCCGTCGCATCACGCATGTCGATGCACCGTGGCGTAAAAGTCGGCCTTGTCGATGCGCGGGTAGAACGGTTCAACGATGGCGAGATTTTCGTCGAGGTTTACGAGAACGTGCGCGGCGAGGATATGTATATCCTTCAGCCAACATCGAACCCGGCCAACGACAATCTGATGGAATTGCTCATCATTGCTGACGCGCTGCGCCGTTCTTCTGCCGCACGTATCACCGCCGTAATCCCCTACTTCGGTTACGCCCGCCAAGATCGCCGCTCTAAGGCGCGCACGCCAATCACCGCGAAACTCGTGGCCAATATGATGGTTGAGTCAGGCATAGAGCGCATCCTCACCCTCGATCTACATGCGACGCAGATCCAAGGTTTCTTTGATATTCCCGTCGATAACCTCTACGCTTCCCCTGTTTTTGCGCTCGACGTGATGCATCACTTCAAGGGCAACATGGATGATGTGATGGTTGTGTCCCCTGATGTCGGTGGCGTGGCCCGTGCGCGTGATTTGGCACAACGTATTAACGCGCCCCTCTCCATCGTGGACAAACGTCGCGGTAAGCCCGGAGAAGTGGCTGAAATGACCGTGATCGGTGATGTGAAAGACCGCGTCTGCCTGATCGTGGACGATATCGTCGATACGGCCGGCACCCTATGTAAAGCTGCCGAAGTGTTGATGGAAAACGGTGCGAAAGAAGTACACTCCTACATCACGCACGGCGTTCTTTCAGGCCCGGCGGTGGACCGTATCGGTAAATCTGTGATGAAGAACCTTGTGATCAGCGACACGATCCAAGCAACGGATGCGGTCAAGAATTGCCCGAATATCCGCATCGTGCCAACCGCACCGATGTTTGCCCAAGCGATCCTGAACACATGGAATGGCACATCCGTTTCGTCCCTGTTCGATCATAAGACGCTGGGTCCAATCTACGAAGGTATGTACCGGTCTTAAAGATCCCAGACGTCATCGGCGCGCACGGCGCCCATTGACTGCCACGCCACGCGACAGCGGGCGACCTTTGTGTCGCCCCACGTCCGAAACACGATAACAAAGCCAGCGTTTGTAATGTCTTCGGCCTGCACATCAAAACGTATGTTGGTCTCATTCGAAGCGTCGAGCATCGACACCGAGACGTAGACGACAGGGCGGTCGATGTATTTTTCAGAAAATGCCACAGTCATACGCGTATTGCGCGAGCCATCGCCCGTCCACATTTCGCCGTCATGTTCGAAATCTGAAAACAGAACGACATCGCCCTGATCAATTCCGATGACGTTATTTTCCATTTTACGCATGTTGCGGTCCGATTTCTTATCTGCTCTCAACTGCCTTTAATGCATGAATTTGTCAAAAAAAGGGTTAACAAAAGAAAAAAAGGCCCCGCATCGCGAGGCCTTTTACGCATTTTATCGACGCTTAGTTGTTTGCAGTGAGGCCAATGTGACCGCCAATGGCAACCATATCCGCCAAAAGTTTTGCTGCATCATCAACCGGACCAGGTTCGTTTTTGAAAACTTCCTTGGCTGAGTTATAAGCTTCTTTTGCTTCGCTAAGCATCTCGTCAAAGACCTCTTGCGTCATCTCGGCGCGTGGCAATGCCTGCTCTGCAAGAACAGACACTGTTGTCGCCGTGATTTCAGCAAAGCCGCCGGAAACGACATATTCATCGGTCCCGCCAGCATGCAAAACCCGCAATACGCCGGGGCGCAACGTGGTGATAGTTGGCGCATGATTAGCCATAGCTGTCATGTCGCCATCCGCACCTGGGATCTGCACTTCGGTCGCCTCAACAGAGGCCAAGCGGCGCTCTGGAGAGACAAGATCGAATTGTACGTTTGCCATGTTTTCGGCTCCTTACGCGGCAGCTGCCGCCATTTTTTCTGCCTTAGCAATCACTTCGTTGATGCCGCCAACCATGTAGAAGGCGTTCTCTGGAAGGTGATCGTACTCGCCAGCAACAACTGCTTTGAAGGACGCGATTGTGTCTTCCAAGGCAACCTGAACACCAGGGGAGCCTGTGAAGACCTGAGCCACGTCGAACGGCTGCGACAGGAACTTTTCGAGCTTACGTGCACGGGTAACTGTCAGCTTGTCGTCTTCTGACAATTCGTCCATGCCCAAAATCGCGATGATATCCTGAAGCGACTTGTAGCGTTGCAGAGTCTGCTGAACATCGTTTGCAACTGCATAGTGCTCTTCGCCAACAATCGCTGGGTCAAGAAGACGCGATGTGGAATCGAGCGGGTCAACAGCTGGGTAAATACCCTTCTCGGAGATCGCACGGTTAAGAACCGTTGTCGCATCCAAGTGAGCAAAGGACGTCGCAGGCGCAGGGTCTGTAAGGTCATCGGCAGGTACGTAGATCGCCTGAACGGATGTAATGGAGCCGTTCTTTGTCGATGTAATGCGTTCCTGCATCTGGCCCATGTCTGTCGCCAATGTTGGCTGGTAGCCCACAGCGGAAGGAATACGGCCCAAGAGCGCGGAAACCTCGGAGCCCGCTTGTGTAAAGCGGAAGATGTTGTCCACGAAGAACAGAACGTCTGTACCAGACTGGTCACGGAACGATTCCGCCATTGTCAAACCTGACAAAGCAACACGCATACGCGCACCTGGAGGCTCGTTCATCTGACCGTACACAAGTGCCACTTTGGACTTTGTCAGATCGTCTGCGTTGATAACGCCGGATTCGATGAATTCGTAGTAAAGGTCGTTACCCTCACGTGTCCGCTCGCCCACACCCGCAAATACGGAGTAGCCAGAGTGAACCTTAGCGATGTTGTTGATCAATTCCTGAATAAGAACTGTCTTACCAACACCCGCACCACCGAACAGACCAATTTTACCGCCCTTCGCGTAAGGCGCGAGAAGGTCGATAACTTTTATACCTGTTACGAGCACTTCGGACGCAGTGGACTGCTCCTCGAATGCTGGTGCTTCAGCGTGAATAGAGCGACGCTCTTTTGTCAGGATCGGGCCTTTTTCGTCAACCGGATCACCAACAACGTTCATGATACGACCAAGTGTCGCGTCACCAACTGGCACCTGAATTGTCGCATCTGTGTCGGTCACTTCTTGACCACGAACGAGACCTTCAGTTGCGTCCATAGCGATACAGCGCACTGTGTTTTCACCAAGGTGCTGTGCCACTTCCATGGTCAGCATCTTGCCGTTGTTGTCTGTTGTCAGCGCGTTCAAAATCTGTGGCAGGTCGTTACCGAACTGCACGTCAACGACGGCGCCGATGATCTGGATGATCTTGCCTTTAGCGTTTGCCATAAGTGTTTTCTCCGTTTAGAGCGCTTCCGCGCCCGAAATAATTTCAATCAGCTCGTTGGTGATCTTCGCCTGACGCGAGCGGTTAAACTCGATGGTCAGCTTGTCGATCATGTCACCAGCGTTGCGTGTCGCGTTGTCCATTGCTGACATACGGGCACCCTGCTCGGATGCGGCGTTTTCAAGCAATGCAGCAAAGATCTGCGTGGCCACACCGCGCGGCAAAAGATCAGCCAAGATGGCATCCTCTGACGGCTCGTAGTCGTAAAGGGATGCTTCTGAACCCTCCACAGCTTCGAACTTTGCAGGGATAACCTGCAAGGCGGTTGGGTATTGGGTCACAACGTTTTCAAAGCGTGCAAAGAAGATCGTCGCGATATCGAATTCGCCACCATCAAACTTTGCCAAGATGTCCTTGGCGATGCTTTGTGCGTTATTGTAGCTCACCCGCTTTACAGCGGACAAATCTACATGCTCGACAAAGTGCGCGCCAAGATCGCGCTTGATTACGTCACGGCCTTTTTTGCCGACAGTCACGATTTTCACCGTTTTGCCTTGGGCCAACAGCTTTTGCGCATGTGTGCGCGCCAGCTTTGCGATGTTGCCGTTAAAGCCGCCGCACAGACCACGTTCAGCCGTCATCACCACCAAAAGGTGGGTCTGATCGCTGCCCGTGCCCGAAAGCAACTTTGGAGCGGCCGCAGAGCCAGCAGACCCAGACGCAAGCCCAGCCATGACCGCATTAAAGCGCTCAGTGTAAGGGCGGGACGCCTCGGCTGCTTCTTGGGCGCGGCGCAATTTTGCTGCCGCGACCATCTGCATCGCCTTTGTGATCTTGCGGGTCGATTTGACCGACGCGATCCGTGTTTTAAGGTCCTTAAGACTAGGCATTAGCTAAGTCTCCTTCTCTCAAGAAAGGGTTCAGGCGAAATCTTTGGCGAACGCGTCAATAGCGGCCTTGATCTTGTCTTCTGCCTCACCTTTGATCTTTGGATCTTCTTTTGTGATCATCTCAAGCACAGCCTTGCCGTTTGTGCGCAGGTGCTTAAGCAAACCAGCTTCAAAACGACCAACATCCTTTACGGCGATCTTATCAAGGTAACCCTTGGTGCCTGCATAGATGACGCAGACGATCTCGGCGTTGGACAGTGGTGAATACTGTGGCTGCTTCATAAGCTCGGTCAGACGTGCACCACGGTTCAGCAACTGCTGTGTGGACGCATCAAGATCAGAACCAAACTGCGCAAACGCAGCCATTTCGCGGTACTGAGCAAGCTCAAGCTTAACCGGACCAGCAACAGATTTCATCGCGTTTGTCTGCGCGGCGGAACCAACGCGGGAAACGGACAGACCTGTGTTCACAGCTGGGCGGATACCTTGGAAGAACAATTCAGTTTCCAAGAAGATCTGACCGTCAGTGATCGAAATCACGTTTGTAGGAATAAACGCAGAAACGTCGCCGCCCTGAGTTTCAATGATTGGCAGCGCTGTCAAAGAGCCGGAACCATTGTCTTCGTTAAGCTTCGCAGAACGCTCAAGCAAACGCGAGTGAAGATAGAAAACGTCACCTGGGTAAGCTTCACGCCCTGGTGGACGACGAAGCAAAAGCGACATCTGGCGGTAGGACACAGCCTGCTTGGAAAGGTCATCATAGATGATCAATGCGTGGCGGCCATTGTCACGGAAGTGCTCTGCCATCGCAGTCGCAGCGTATGGTGCAAGGAACTGCATCGGTGCTGGATCGGAAGCGGTCGCAGCAACAACGATTGTATATTCAATCGCGCCGGACTCTTCGAGTTTCTTAACTAACTGGGCAACAGTCGAACGCTTCTGGCCGATTGCGACGTATACGCAGTACAGCTTTTCGCCTTCGGTTTTCGCAGCGTCGTTGTAAGACTTCTGGTTCAGGATCGTGTCGAGCGCGATCGCTGTTTTACCTGTCTGACGGTCACCAATGATCAATTCGCGCTGGCCACGGCCAACTGGGATCATGGAGTCTACGGATTTCAGACCAGTCGCCATTGGCTCGTGAACCGATTTACGTGGGATAATGCCTGGCGCCTTAGAGTCAGCAACCGCACGCTTCTTGGCCTTGATTGGGCCTTTGCCGTCAAGTGGGTTACCAAGACCGTCAACAACGCGGCCCAAAAGCTCGTCACCAACTGGAACGTCCACGATGGACTTGGTGCGCTTCACAACGTCACCTTCTTTAATGTCACGGTCGGAACCGAAGATAACAACACCAACGTTGTCAGCCTCTAAGTTCAAGGCCATGCCGCGAATACCACCTGGGAATTCGACCATTTCACCCGCTTGGACATTGTCCAAACCGTATACACGCGCAATACCGTCACCGACGGAAAGCACGCGGCCAACTTCGGCCACTTCGGCCTCTTGGCCAAAGTTCTTGATCTGGTCCTTAAGGATCGCAGAGATTTCAGACGCTTGGATCGCCATGTTATCCGACCTCTTTCATTGTGTTCTGGAGAGCATTGAGCTTGGATTTGATCGACGTATCGATCATCTTCGACCCAACTTTTACAATAAGACCGCCGATGATGCTTTCATCAACGATCGCTTTGATTTTCACGTCGGCGCCAATTTGCGCCTTGAGTGTTTTTGCGAGCTTGTCGGCTTGCGCCTTGGTAAGCTCTTTCGCAGATGTTACTTCTGCGGTCACTTCACCCTTATGGGTGGCGATCAAATCGCGCAGCGACGACACAAGTTGTGGCAACACAAACAAGCGACGCTTTTGCGCAAGAAGCGCAAGAACATTGACTGTTGTCTTGGACAACTTCATCTTTTTGGCAACAGCGCTGATCGCTGTTTCCTGTTCGTCGCGGCTGTACAATGGCGATGAAAGCAAAGTCCGCAGATCCGCGCTTTCAGCCATTGCGGCGTCAAGTACGTCTACATCCTTTTCAAGCGCTGGTAGCGCTTTGCCTTCTACGGCCAGATCAAACACGGCTGTCGCATAGCGCGCAGCGATGCTTGTGGAAACTCCTACTGTTTCGGACACGTCCACCCTTCCGATGTCTCAGGCCCAGTCCCACCACCAGATCGCGGTGACAGGAGGGCAGCTTAGTCTCATCCTCACAATTACGTCAGGACAGCAAAATCAGGGCCGATGTAGCAGAGCGTTTGCATCGTCGCAACCGCCTTGCGTGGTCAAATTGTCGCCTTTCACCCAACTATTTTGCGTGAGCGCAAACAACTCAACGCGGCATGTCGCAGATATCTTGACGTTACGGCCCTCTGCAAAAGATCACAAAGCCGCCTTAAATTGATCCGATTGTCGTGTTTTATAGATTGTTAACACCATTTTGCACCTATGAGAGAGACTTGTCGCTATGTATTTTGATTATTTAATTATGGCTTTCGTGGGCTACGGGATCATCGACGCCTTTATGGGCTACGGTGACGAATCTGACCCGATTGATGAAACTGGTGCGGTCCCAGATACCGAAACTGACCCAGATTTGGGCGAAACACCTGATCCTGATACAGGCGATTCTGACCCTGACTATGTGTCGGGGCCAACGACGATCCTAACCACAACCAATGGCGAGACGTCGACCACAACCTTTGACGACGTCGATTTTGGTGTCGCTCCAACGGTCCTTGGCACTGACGAGCGCGACCAGATTGACGCAAGTGACGACACCGGCCTTGAGATCAACATCGAGGCGGGCGCTGGCGACGACAACATCAGCTTTGGCTTTGGCGCGAGCGTTGATGGCGGCGAAGGCGTTGACGTCTTGGCGCTCTCAGTGACGGGCAACGCTTTGGCCTCCAACTCTGACGCAGGCACCATTGACCTCACCGATAGCGACGACGCGCTTGTAGTCAACTTTGAAGACGGCACCCCAGAATTCGTGCATGCTGTGCGCGGCCAGACCATCACAGAAGTCGACGGCGTGACGATCCAAACCGACTGG
>DFSO01000026.1:39408-62970 GCA_002378665.1 Loktanella sp. UBA3435
CCAAACCGACTGGATCGACTACTATGTTTCCGACAATGCGGATCTCGGCGCGGATAATCTGGATGCCGATAATCTCTTTGCGGCAACCGACGCGACACGTGTTTTCCGCGCGACCATTGGCGAAGGCACCGACGATTTCCCCGCCGACATCAACGAAACCCCAACGGTGCAATTTAACCGCACAATTGCCATCATGGTCGATACAACAGACTTCTAATGCCCGCGTACCGTTTCTGGGGTCGCTCCAATCCCCTCAAGGGCGCGCAAAGGGCGGCGCACACGCTCACTTAATCCGGGGCGGGTTGGCGCCGCCATTTGCTTTGAGACCTCGACCATCAAAACCCCGCCAGCAACCACGACGGGCAGCTTATGCCCCAGTGTTTCCAGCATGCCCGCCGCTTTGCGCCAAATCCTGCGGTGCGAGGGCGGTTGATAAAGCGTGGAGAGCGAGCGCTCGGTCACGAACTGATGCTTGCGCAACTGTGCGTCTAACTGCCCGAGTGAATAGGGCCGTCCGTAACCAAACGGCGTTTTGTCAGAACGCGACCACAATCCCGCACGGTTCGGCACGATAAAGACCGCCCGCCCACCGGGCCCAAGCACGCGCCAGCATTCATCGAGCAAAGCCGTTGGATTGTCCGACGTCTCCAACCCATGCATGACCACCAGCTTATCGACCTGCCCTGTTTGCACCGGCCAAATCGTATCTTCACATAAGACACTCACATTCGGTTGCCCCGCGGGCCAAGGCATCACGCCCTGAGGGCCGGGCATCAATCCTGTGACCCGACGCGCATCAGCCAGATAGGGACGCAATAGCGGCACCGCAAAGCCAAAGCCCACAACAGTTTGCCCCTTGGCCTCAGGCCAGAGTTTGACCAGATCGTCGCGGATCACCTTCTGCGCGCCACGCCCAAGGGCGCTGCGATAATAGAAGTTGCGCAGATCAAGAACATCCAAATGCATTGCGGTTGCCACTCCTTTGGGCGAGACTTGAGAGACATGATACCAGCAAAGGACCAAACCGCCATGCCCCTGATCCTCACCACGGTCCCGTGTCTGGAAGATAACTACGCCTTTATCATCGCAAACCCCGAAACGGGCGAGGCGGCGGTGGTTGATGTGCCAGAAGCAGCCCCGATCAATGCCGCCATAAAAGCGGGCGGTTGGCGGTTAACCACTGTGCTTTTGACCCATCACCATTGGGATCACGTTGACGGGCTTAACGGGCTCGATAATCGCTCTGCACTCAAGATCATCGGAGCCAAACGCGACGCGCGACGCCTGCCCGCATTGGATCACGCTGTCTCCGAAGGCGATACCATCACCGTATGCGGCCATGACGCGGATATCCTTGACGTCTCAGGCCACACCATCAACCACATCGCCTTTCACTTCGCATCCGAAAAACTGGCCTTCACCGCCGATAGCCTTATGGCGCTAGGATGTGGGCGACTATCCGAAGGCACCCACGCACAAGCATGGACCAGCCTCAAGAAAATCCGCGCCCTGCCGCGCGACACCCTCATTTGCTCGGGCCATGAATATACCCAAGCCAACGCGCGTTTTGCGCAAACCCTTGATCCGCACAATTCCGAACTTATATCACGTGTACAAGCGGTGGACGCGGCCCGCGCCGCAGGCCAACCCACCGTCCCCTCAACCCTCGACCTTGAGATGCGGACCAACCCGTTTTTGCGCGCAGATGCACCCGACCTAATGGCACATCTGGGCATGACCGACGCGGACCCCGCCGATGTTTTCGCCGAAATCCGCACCCGCAAGGATCGTTTTTAGACCTGAATGCGCTACCAACTGACCAAAGCGGCCCCAAATAGCCGCGATCACGCGAAATGTGAGCGTAAAATGCAAAAAAGTCCTTGAAGGTTGGACAATAAAACCAAACCTTAAGGGTAAGAGGCCACGGTTGTTTGAGGCGCGATGCGTTTGATCCGACCCCGAAGTATGAAGGAGCACGAACGTGCCATCTTTTTCGACAACACTAGAGCAGTCCATTCACGGTGCCTTGGCCCTTGCAAACGCGCGCAAGCATGAACTTGCCACGTTAGAGCATCTGCTATTGTCCTTGATTGATGAACCCGACGCGGCCCGCGTATTGCAGGCCTGCGCCGTCAATTTGGTCGAATTGCGCAAAGAACTGACCGATTTCATCGAAGATGATCTCTCGACCTTGATCACCGATGTTGAAGGCTCGGAAGCCGTGCCAACGGCCGCCTTCCAGCGCGTGATCCAACGCGCAGCGATCCATGTGCAATCATCTGGGCGTACAGAAGTGACAGGCGCAAATGTGCTCGTCGCCATCTTTGCCGAGCGCGAAAGCAACGCCGCCTATTTCTTGCAAGAGCAAGACATGACCCGTTACGACGCGGTCAACTTTATCGCGCATGGCGTCGCCAAAGACCCCGCATTTGGCGAATCCCGCCCCGTCACAGGCGCACCTGATGGCGAAGCAGCCGACGATGCCGAGGTCGAAAAGAAAGAATCCGCGCTCGCGAAATACTGCGTTGATCTGAACGTCAAAGCCGCCAAAGGCGACGTTGATCCCTTGATCGGCCGCGCCCATGAGGTTGAACGCTGCATCCAAGTGCTTTGCCGCCGTCGCAAGAATAACCCGCTTCTCGTGGGTGATCCGGGCGTAGGTAAAACCGCGATCGCCGAAGGTCTCGCCTTCAAAATCGTCAACGGCGAAACCCCAGAAGTTCTTGCCAATACCATCATTTACAGCCTCGACATGGGGTCATTGCTTGCGGGCACCCGCTATCGCGGCGACTTTGAAGAGCGTCTGAAAGCCGTGGTCACCGAAATGGAAGCGCACCCTGACGCCGTGCTTTTCATCGACGAAATCCACACAATCATTGGCGCGGGCGCCACATCTGGCGGTGCGATGGATGCCTCTAACCTGCTGAAGCCTGCGCTTCAGGGCGGCAAACTGCGCTGTATGGGCTCGACCACATACAAAGAATTCCGCCAACACTTTGAAAAAGACCGCGCGCTTGCCCGTCGTTTCCAGAAAATCGACGTGAATGAGCCATCTGTCGAAGATACGGTCAAAATCCTGCGCGGCCTGAAACCTCACTTCGAGGAGCATCACGGCATCAAATACACCGCCGACGCGATCCGCACGGCTGTGGAGCTTGCCGCGCGCTATATCAATGACCGCAAATTGCCCGACAAGGCGATTGACGTCATCGACGAAGCGGGTGCAGCCCAGCACCTGATCCCAGAGAGCAAGCGCCGTAAAACCATCGGCGTGAAAGAAATCGAAGCTGTTGTCGCCAAAATCGCGCGCATCCCAGCCAAAAACGTCACCAAAGACGACGCAGAGGTTCTCAAGGATCTTGAAAAATCGCTCAAGCGGGTCGTCTTTGGCCAGAACCAAGCGATCGAGGCTTTGGCATCCGCCATCAAACTCGCCCGTGCGGGCCTGCGCGAACCTGAAAAGCCGATTGGCAACTACCTGTTCGCGGGGCCAACAGGCGTAGGTAAAACCGAAGTCGCAAAGCAACTGGCGGATACACTTGGCGTTGAACTCTTGCGTTTCGACATGTCAGAATACATGGAGAAACACGCTGTTTCACGTCTGATCGGCGCGCCTCCGGGCTATGTCGGTTTTGACCAAGGCGGCATGTTAACCGACGGCGTGGACCAAAACCCACACTGTGTGCTCTTGCTTGACGAGATGGAAAAGGCGCACCCTGACGTCTACAACATCCTGTTGCAGGTGATGGACCACGGTAAGTTGACCGACCATAACGGGCGTACAACCGATTTCCGCAACGTGATCTTGATCATGACGTCGAATGCGGGAGCTTCCGAGATGGGCAAAAATGCCATGGGCTTTGGCCGCGAATCCCGGGGGGGCGAAGATACTGCAGCCATCGAGCGGATATTTACACCAGAATTCCGCAACCGTCTGGACGCGATCATCAGCTTTGGCGCCCTGCCGAAACCTGTCATCATGCAGGTCGTTGATAAATTCGTCCTCCAGCTTGAGGCGCAACTCATCGACCGCAACGTGCATATCGAACTCACACCAAAGGCCACCGAATGGCTTGCGGATAAAGGGTACGACATCAAAATGGGCGCCCGCCCGCTATCGCGCGTCATCCAAGAGCACATCAAAAAACCGCTCGCAGAAGAGTTGCTGTTTGGCAAATTGATGAAGGGCGGCTTGGTGAAAGTTGGTGTAAAGAACGGCAAACTTGAACTGACCTATGAAGGGCCAGAGCAAGCCCGCATCACAAGCAAGAGCGATAAGCCACCTTTGCTGACCGCGGACTAATGCGCTTTAGCCTGACCGCAATCTGCTCCCTCGCGGCCACGTCGGCTTCGGGGGAGTTTGTGTTAGAATTCCCGCTCGACTGCACCTTGGACGAGACCTGCTTCATCCAGCAATTTGTCGACAACGATCCATCTGCAATTGCCACCGATTTCGCCTGCGGCTCGCTCACCTACGACGGACACAAAGGCACCGATTTTGCGCTCAATTCCCTTGCCCAACAGGCCGCTGGCGTTGATGTTCTTGCCGCAGCCGAAGGCACTATCATGGGCGTGCGCAACGACATGGACGACATCCTCCAAATCACGCCAGACGCCCCCGACGTATCAGACCGCGAATGCGGGAACGGCGTCGTGATCAAACATATCGACGGCTTTGAGACCCAATACTGCCACATGGCCAAAGGCTCGATCATCGTCAGCTCTGGCCAAACGGTTCAAGCGGGCGAAACTCTCGGCAAGGTCGGTCTATCCGGCCAAACCCAATTCCCACACCTGCATGTCGCGGTTCGCAAAGATGGCGCGGTTTTGGACCCCTTCGACACCGATGGTGCGGCAGTTTGCGACGACAGCCACCCCAGCCTTTGGTCGCGCCCCATAGCGACACCTGCGGGCGGCATTATCAATATCGGCATCGCAGAGGGGATCCCCGAATTTGACGCGGTCAAAGATGGCACCGCCAACGTGAACGTGGACAGCCGCGGCTCCGCCTTTGTCGGTTGGGCGCATCTGTTTGGCACACGCAAAGGCGATCTGCTTTTGATCCGCATGATGGGACCAAAAGGCGAGGTTTTCGCCCATGAAGAAACCATCGAGCGCACCCAAGCCCGCGCCTTCCGCGCCTCTGGCAAGCGTACCCCCGCCGCGGGCTGGCCGATTGGTCATTACACATTGACCGTGACCCAAACCCGCAACGGCGACGTGCTTGATACCATCTCGCAAAGCTTTGAAATCAATTAACGCTCGGTCAGCTTCAACTCGATCCGACGGTTCTGCGCACGTGCTTCTGACGTGTTCGCAGGATTGATCGGTTGGTATTCCCCAAACCCGTTCGCGGCCAAGCGTTCGGGCGAAATGCCAAGGAAATCAACCATATAAAGAACCACCGACAAGGCCCGCGCCTGCGACAATTCCCAGTTATTACTAAACTGCCCTGCGCCCGAAAGCGGCACATTGTCCGTATGCCCATCAACACGGATCACCCAGTCAATACTCGGTGGAATGTCCTTGGCGATCTTGCGCAAAATCTCGGCCACATTGGCTATCTCGCCGCGCCCTTGTACAGAAAGGGTCGCACTACCCTGCTCGAACAACACCTCGGACGAGAAAACAAAACGGTCGCCCTCAATGCGCACGCGGTCTTGGCCCTCCAAAACGTCACGTAGCTGGCCAAAAAAATCCGACTTGAACCGCTCCAAATTCGCGGTCTCTTTTTCCAGCCGCTCGCGCTCCGCGGTCTCCAACGCCAAGCGCCGCCGCTCCTCCGCCGCAACGCGCGCCAGTGCCGTGTTCAACTGCGACCCCAACGATTGTATCTGCACATTTGCTTGCACATCAGCGTTTTCCGCCAAATCCAAAAGCGCCTGTAACGTCCCGATCTGAGTGCGCAATTGCGCAGTTTGCTCATTGAGCAATGCGACCTGCCGCTGACTTTCCGCCGACAAAGCCTTCTCATCCGACAGCGCCCGATTGGCCGCCGACAAAAGTGCCGCCTGCCGCTCGGCCTCGGTCAATTGCGTCACGCGACCTTGCTTTTCTGCCTCAGCCGCAGCCAAAGCGGCCGCCAATTGCGCCCGCAAGTCCGCCTGATCCAACGCTGTTACATTCTGCGCCGCCGTCAAATCCGCATTCGCCAAAACTGCCGCCGCAAGCTTTGCATCCAAATCCGCGCTCGCAGCCTCAGCCGCCGCGAGCAAGGTCAATGTATCCTCGGCCTCTTTGCGTCTCGCCTCCAAGGCAAGCGTCATCGCGGTGAGTTCCGTGTCGGCATTTGCCAACCTTTCGCGTAACGCCTCTGCTGCGGCACCATCAACTAACCGCTCAGCCTCCAACGCGGAAATTCGCGTCTCGCCCTCGGCCACCAAAGCCTCTAGCGCCTCGCGTCGCGCTGCCGCCAATCGCGCCTCTTCCACGCCCTTATCGACTTCAGTTCGCGCCTGTGCGAGCGCCAAATTCAGCGCTTCTTGCTCCGTCATCAGCCGCGTCTGTTCGGCCTGCAAATCCGTAATCTGCGCCGTGGCCTCCGCCCGCTGCGACAGCAATCCCGCCACCTGCGCTTCAAACCCAGTGATCTTGTTTTGCGCCTCGGAAAGCGCCAAAGACGCCTCATCCCGTTCAATCGACAACCTTGATATCAACGCCGCTTGCGCATCCGTCGCCTCGGTCAGCGCCAGTGATTTATCCTGTTCCAACCCCAATGCCGCAGCCAATGTCGTGATCTCAGCCGCCAGTTCATCAAGCTGCGTCGCCTGCCCCGTGATCGTCTCGCGTAGCACAAACTGAATCACCATAAAGATGGTCAGCACGAACATCAGCACCAGCAAAAGACCGGTCATCGCATCCACGAAACCGGGCCAAATAGCATTCTTCATTTGCCCTGAATTGCGACGGCCAAGCGCCATTGCTAGCTCCCGCCGGTGGGGTTTCGCCCACGTCCAGCACGCAGCGCGCGGGTCAAACCCGCGATATCGCCGCGCAAATCAGCAACCGTTTCTTGGCGACCAGCAGACATCTCTTCCAATATCCGCAGCATTTGCACATCGATTGACCGCAGGCGCATCCGGCTCTCGGCATCAATCCCGTCAACGCCGCTATCTTGCAATTTGCCCAGCAACCGCTCTTGCCCATCGGCCACTTTTGCAAGCAGTGCGTCGGTCGTCCCCGATCCACCGCCACCTTTAAGCGCCTCGGTCAATTCCGCCAAACGCTCGTTCAACGCCGCGCGATCCGCTTGGGTCTGCATCAAGGCATTATGCTGCGCATCCATTTGCTGCGCCATGTGATCAAGAAAATCGGACAACATGCTCGTCTCGCCGCCGCCTTCATCACCAGAGGCAAAACCAAGTCGCGTGATCGTCGACAGCCATTCTTCCAATTCTCGGTAAAAACGGTTCTGACCGTGGGAGGCGAACAGTTCAAGCAAACCAACGACCAGCGATCCCGCAAGCCCCAAAAGCGAGGATGAAAACGCCGTGCCCATACCGCCAAGCTGGCTTTCCAACCCCTGCTGCAAACGACCAAAAATATCCGCGCCATCCTCGCCCTCGGCAGGGTTGAGCGAACGGATCGTCTCAACCAGCGCAGGGACAGTCGTGGCCAGTCCGTAAAACGTGCCCAAAAGCCCAAGGAAAATCAGCGTGTTACCAATATATCGGGTAATTTCGCGATCTTCGTCGATCCGCTGCGCCACCGATTCCAAGATCGAGCGCGACGACGACGACGAAATCTGCATTCTCGCGCCACGTGACCGCAGCAGCGTCGCCAATGGCGCCAACAACCCGGGCGCCTTATCCTCTTCATAGCCCAACCGTTGCTTGGCAAATCCTTCGATCCATTGGACAGAGCGCATCAATTGCGCCACCTGCCCAAAGCACGACAAAACGCCCAAGACAAAGACGATCAAAATCGCCCCGTTCAGATAGGGGTTCGACCAAAAAATCGCGTCTAGCTGTGCAAATCCGATATAAAGCCCCGCACCAACCAGCCCAAGTGCGACCATCATCGATGTGATCTGGCGCACGGGTTGGGAAAACTGCGGCTCTACCTCGATTTCCTTTGTTAATGGGTCCACAAAGGCGTCCTCATCATTATTGTTAACGTCACCATAGGCAATGCCCGCACGCAAACCAATGAAATTCCGAAGTTCAGAAAATCACCCTTCCGCGATGGCTTTTACACGGGTCACAAGCCACGCCATATCCGCGTCGGCAATGCCCATCTGGTCCAGATGCGCCGCCGTATTATACAAATACTCTGGGTTCGGGCCGCGCCCGCCAACAGCCCCCGCAATCATCTGCGCCTGCTTTTCCAGTTCAAACTGACAATATTGTTCGTGGTCTGGATCAATCACATAGGCCAAGGCTTCAACCTCGCCCGCTTCGGTCATCAGCATCACATTGGCCTCAACATACGCCGATGAAATCAGTTCCCGCGCCCGCAGTTCGGCCAAGACCTGTGCCTCTTCCTCGGGCTTCACCTGAAACGCTACGCCTGTGCATTGCCCGCCAACCACGGCATCGAGTGCCAGCACCAGTCCGGGATTTTCAACCGTGCCGCGGTGATGGATCGACAACATGCAAAAACTGCGATGGTAGTCTTTGAGGACAGCTTTCACCTTTGCCGCAGGTTCGAACCCGGGGTTCCAAAGAAGTGATCCATATCCGAAAACCCACAGCGCCATGATATCTGGTCCTTTTCAACTGGCCCCTATAAACACGACCGCAACAAAGACGCCAAGGGGGAACCATGCGCAAACTCACTTTCATCGTCGCCATTCTGGCCGCACTCTATGCGGGCTACTGGTTCATCGGCTCCTCCGCTGTCGAAAAGGGCGTCACAGGCCAGATTGCAAAGATGAACGAGGCAGGCTGGGACATCACCTATAGCGACCTTGGTACCAAAGGTTTCCCATCGCGTTTTGACACCTCGGCCACCGATCTTTCGGTCACAACGCCAGAGGCTGGGTTCACGTGGAATGTGCCGTTTGTGCAGGCCAACGCCCTGTCCTATCGCCCCAATAGTGTGATCGCGGTCTTTCCCAACCAGCAAGAAATCATCGTGAATGGTCAGCCGATTGTTGTAAATTCGGATGGTCTGCGTGCCAACCTCGCGGTCGCTGCGGGCACCGATCTTGAGCTGTCGAACCTGACTGCCGAAGTCGGAGAAATGTCACTTGAGCTGCCAAGCGGCCCACTGACTTCAATCTCCAGCGGCCTTTTCGCCCTGCGCCCCGCTATTGCGCCGCTGACTTATGACGCTTACCTGACGCTCGATAACCTCGACTTGCCCCCGGCATTGCGCGCCCTGCTTGACCCCCGCGGCACCTTACCAGAGACCCTGAGCCAGACGGTAATTGACGCCCAAATCACGCTGGACGAAAAACTGGACCGCCACGCACTTGCAAGCAAACAACTGCCGCTTGTCGACAAAGTCGAGCTGAATAGCGCGGCCATGACATGGGGCGCGTTGGAGCTGCGCGGCACAGGCGAAATCACCATTGATCTGGGCGGCGTGCCGACAGGCCAAATCACCCTTAGCGCCACAAACTGGCAGCAAATGTTTGATATTGCATTAAAAATCGGCGCACTCGATGCCCAAGTCGGCCGCACATTACGCAACGCAGGCCTACTTTTGTCAGGCGGATCAAACGACATCTCAATCCCGCTCAGCTTCAAAGGCGGGAACATGTTCATCGGACCAATCCCCGCAGGCGCCGCCCCGCGCTTTCGTTAATCCTTCGAGAACAACCCAGACAGTGCCCGCTTCACGATCCCCGTGACGGCGGGCCGTTTGGTCGCGTGGTAGGGCAACGGACGGCAAACCTCTAACGCCGCTACACCAACCCGCGCAGTCAGCGCGCCGTTGATTACACCTTCACCAAAACGGCGCGATACTTTCGACAAAACGCCACCGCCTGCAACCGATCCAATCAGATCATCGCCCACAGCCACAGCCCCTGTCGCCACCAAATGCGACAGCACCGTGCGGGTCAGCCGCCAACTGCCAAAAGCACCTGACCGCCCGCCATATATTTCGGCAATGCGGCGGATCATGCGCAGGTTGGCCGTCAGCGCCGTAAACACATCCGCAAGCGCCAGAGGCACAATCGCCGTCACCATCGCCACCTGCCTTGCGGCCGCCTCAACCTCGCGCACCGCCCGCTCATCCAAGGGCGCAAGCAGCGTCACCTCGGCCAAACCCAAGAGGCCGTCAGCGTCCAAAACATCCGCCCGCTGTTCAGCAAATCGCGCACGGCCCCACGTCATGTCGTCGCGGCCCGCGTATAATTTCCCCAGCTTATCAACCACACCACGGGCAGCACCCAAATCATGAGAGGCTAGCGCATCTGCGGCATCCTTATGCACGCGGTCCAAACGGCTCAACCGTGCAAATGCCGCCAATTCTCGCAGCGCAATCACCAATAAAACAAGGCAGAACAGTGCAACCAAGCCAAAGGCGATCATGCCCAAAACAGGTGACCGCGCCAGCAATCCGTTCACGTAATCCCATGCCGCCAAGGACACGACAAAGCCGACCAATGCCACCAAAAGCGACCAAAACCACCGCGCCAATCGCGACGGTTTGCGGGCTGCTAAGGCGGCTACCTGCTGCATCGCCGCACGTTCGCCCACGACATCTGGGACAGCGGGGGCAGTGTCTGGACGGACAATTTCGCCCTCTTCCAGGTCAATCAAAATCGGACCCTTCATAGGCGATCCCCAATCAAAAACTGTGCGGCTTTATCAAGCCTGATATGCGGCGGCCCATCACCGGGGCGCAACTCCAAGGGTGCCGGCGCAAAATTCATAATCGCATAATCCTGATCTAACCACGACTCCGCCCCTGCCCGCGCGGGCCCTAACAAATGCGCAGGATCACTCGGTAATTTTCCCGGATAAAACGCAGCCTGCTTGCCCGTTTCCAACAATCGTCCACGTACGACATCAAGCGGCCCATCGCGGTGCGCCACCGTTTCCTCAACCGTGGCCCGCAAGGATGCAATCGACATCGCCGCCGTTGTGGCGCCAGCAAAATCCGCGCGATCCTTGGCGTCACGCAACAACGCCTCGGTGATCGCGGTCAATTGCCCATGCTGGGAATGGTGCAAATGGTCCGCCTTTGTCGCGGCAAACAAAATCTTTTCAACCTTGCGCCCCTGAAACAGACGCGTCAAAAACGCATTCCGCCCAGGCCTGAACGCACCCAAAATTGCGGCCATCGCAGAGCGCAAATCATCCACCGCACGCGGCCCCGCATGGATCGCACCCAGCACATCGACCAGCACAATCTGACGGTCGATCTTGGCAAAATGATCGCGGAAAAACGGCTTTACGACATTGCGCTTGTAGCTCTCAAAGCGGCGCTCGAACTCGCGACCCAAACTACCGCGCTTGCCCGTAAACTCCGCCAAAGGCGCAAAGGTCAACACAGGGGATCCCGCCAAATCCCGAGGCAGCAAAAACCGCCCCGGCGTACAGTCGGAATATCCCGCCTCACGCGACGCATTCAGATGCGCGGTAAAACTGGCGGCCAATGCCTTGGCCTGTCCCTCGTCCAATTCCGTATCGGTATCAACGCCCGCCAAATCCGCCAAAAATGCCGCGCCATTGGGGCGTCCTTCGGCCCGCGCTATCGCAGCCTTTGACCACTCCACATAGGATAAATCCAACAAACCAAGGTCCAAAAGCCACTCACCGGGATAATCCACGATATCAATATGCACCGTACGCGGCCCTGAAAAACTCGACAAAATCCCCGTCGGCTGCACCTTGAGCGACAGGCGCAATTCGCTAATCTGACGCGTCCCCTCTGGCCAAGACGGCGCAGGTGCGGTCAATTGCCCAAGGTAATTTTCAAAGTCAAAACGCGGCAGCGTGTCATCGGGTTGTGGCTGCAAATAGGCCGTGCGAATGGCCCCGCTTTGTGCCGCGATCAATTGCGGCATCCGACCACGGTTCATCAAATTCGCGACCAATGCTGTGATGAAAACCGTCTTGCCCGCGCGGCTTAATCCCGTCACGCCAAGGCGGATCACAGGGTCGCCAAAGGGTGCGGCTAATGTATCCGTCACGGCATCGACGCCGCGCACGATTTGATCTGCGATTGTTGCGATGACCACTGATACGCCCTCTCACGTCCATTTCCCCATAGATAGGCATAGCGCGCGGCATTGTGTAGGGATTGATTTTCGCGCGCCCTCCCCCTAAGCGATGTGCATGCCTCGTTTTGCCCTTCTTATCGAATATAACGGTTCGCCGTTTTCTGGCTGGCAACGCCAGAATGATCAGCCCTCCGTGCAGGGCGCGATTGAGGATGCTTTGGCGAAGCTAGAGGCTGGCCCCCACACCATTGGCGCTGCTGGTCGCACCGATGCGGGTGTTCACGGCTTTGGACAGGTCGCCCATTGTGACCTGCTGCAAGACTGGGATCCGTTTCGGCTCTCCGAGGCGCTCAACTTCCATCTCAAGCCCCTGCCCGTTGCGATTGTGAATTGCGCCCGTGTCGATGACGCATGGCACGCCCGTTTTGATGCGTTGGAACGGCGCTATCTTTTCAAACTGGTCAGCCGCCGTGCGCCCCTGACCTTTGATCTTGGTACTGCGTGGCGGGTCAATCATCCGCTGGATGCAGGTGCCATGCAGGCCGCCGCTGACATGCTGATTGGCAATCATGATTTCACGACGTTTCGGTCGACCATGTGTCAGGCGAAAAGTCCCATAAAAACCCTTGATGAGTTACGCATTGAAACAATCGCGCGGCCAAACGGGATGGAATTTCACTTCCACGTTCGCGCCCGCTCGTTCCTGCACAACCAAGTCCGCAGCTTTGTGGGCACATTAGAACGTGTCGGTGCGGGTGCATGGACACCTGAAGATGTGAAATCCGCCCTCGCGGCCAAAGACCGCGCCGCTTGCGGCCCCGTTAGCCCCCCCGACGGGCTCTATCTGGCCGCTGTGCGCTATTCCACAGACCCATTCGCCTGATTATTTGCGGTGCACGCCCGGTGCACGCTCTGTGCACGTATAAAACAGGTGGATTGCCGCTGAAATGTGATCAGCGATTGCTATGCATTCGTGCAACAATGCTTTAAGAAAACGTGAAATAATAATGATTTGGGGACTGGACCAAATGAAACGAGCAACGCCACATCTGGTTGCACTAGCATTTTTGCCTACTATCGCTTGGGGGCAAGCGGTGTCTTTTGACGTCGCGGGCGACAACGAGCGTCTGACCGAGATATTGCAAAGCGCCTCGCTCGTCGAAAGCCTCGATCCAACCGAGAACCCCGCCCCCCAGGACTACATCGCCGCCGCCCGCGCCGACTACCGCCGCTTGCTGACAGCGCTTTATTCTCGGGGGTATTATGCGGGTACTATTTCCATTTCAGTCAATGGCTTAGAGGCGTCTAACATCGCCCCACTGGACGCCCCAAGCACGATTTCAACCATCGCTTATGCGGTTGATCCGGGTAAAAGGTTTACATTTGGCAAGGTCAGCGTCGCACCAATTCCTGCGGGAACATTGATGCCCGAAAGCTTTACGTCTGGTGCAATCGCGCGGTCTGGTGCTGTGACAGAAGCGGTGGCATCGGGTGTTGACGCTTGGCGCAATTCTGGCCATGCAAAAGCCGCTGCTGGCGACCAACAAATCAGCGCCCGCCACAGCGAAGAAGTCCTTGATGTTGCAATCAAAATTAACGAAGGTCCACAACTGACTTTCGGTGAGCTGACTATCACAGGCAACAAAGATGTCCGTTCCGCGCGTATCGCGAAAATCGCAGGCTTGCCCGTCGGGCAAACCTACGCGCCACAGGACCTGCTCGATGCTGAGCGCCGCCTGCGTAAAACAGGGGCTTTTGATAGCGTAACTGCGGTTGAAGCCGAAAACATCGGCGCCAATAATACTCTCCCCATCGAGATGAAAATTGTCGAAAGCCGCCCGCGCCGCATCGGGTTTGGCCTTGAATTGTCATCCATTGAAGGGGTGAAGGTGTCGACCTATTGGATGCATCGGAACTTCCTTGGTGGCGCAGAACGTTTCCGCGTTGATGGCGAAGTTTCCGGCATCGGTGGCGAAACGGGTGGCATCGACTACAAGCTGTCGACCAGTTTGGAACGCCCTGCGGTTTATGGCGCGGACACCGACCTTTATACGCGCATTGAAGTGGGCCGCACGGATGAGCCGAGTTACTTGATTGATTATGCATCGTTGGAATTCGGCCTTACACGGCCCATCGGCGAAGACATCACGGCCTCTGCAGGGATCGGCTATCTTGGTGCCCGCGAAGTCAGCGATATCGGCACACGCACGTTCCACATTATCTCGCTCCCGTTGGGGGCCACAATAGAGCGTCGCGACGAACCTACAAACGCAAAAAAAGGCTATTATATCAATGCGGAAGTGACGCCGTTCACAGAGATCGATGCAGGCGCGGGCGCGTCGCGCATTTTCGTGGATGCCCGCGCTTACAAGACATTTGGCGAAAGCCAAAATATGATACTGGCAGCCCGCACGCAGGTTGGTACTGTTCTTGGTGGTGACGTGGAAAACACGCCTGACGACTTCCTTTTCTATTCGGGCGGCGGCGGCACGGTGCGCGGACAATCCTACGATTCACTTGCTGTTGAGCGGGTTTACGAAGGCGAGACATACACGACGGGCGGCAGCTCTTTCGCGGGTGCGCAGCTTGAGGCGCGCTATTCGGTGACTGACAGTATCGGGCTTGTGGGCTTTTATGACGTTGGCCAGATCACAGCTGGTGAAGGCTGGTCGGGCAATTCTCAATGGCATGCGGGCGCTGGGGTTGGCGTAAGGTACAACACTGGGATTGGTCCCATCAGGCTCGATATCGGCACGCCTGCAAGCGGCGACAACATCGGCAAAAATGTGCAGGTCTATATTGGGATCGGACAATCATTTTGAAGCATCTCATCCTCATCGGCACCATCGCATTTGTTCCCGCTCAACTGTTGGCGCAAGACCAAGCGGAAGAAGACAAAAGCTATCTGACGACCCTGATTGAAGACAACCTTTCGGGGGCGTCGCGCGATGTGAATATCGTGGGCTTTGAGGGTGCGTTAAGTTCGGCGGCTACGATCAAATTACTGACGGTTTCGGATGCTGAGGGCATTTGGCTAAGTCTCGAAGACGTGGTGCTCGACTGGAACCGTGCGGCACTGTTGCGCGGGCAGATTGATGTCAACGAATTGGGGGCCTCAAAGATTACCATCGCGCGCGCGCCAATCGCCGATGCAAACGCCCTGCCCAGCCCTGAGGCGCAAGGCTTTAGCTTGCCAGACCTCCCCGTCGGGATTTCACTGGATAAATTGGACATCGCAGAAATTGTCCTTGGCGAAAGCTTTTTGGGCGAAGAGCTTCGCCTGAGCCTGACGGGTGACGCTGCCCTTTCTGGTGGAGAAGGATCGGCTGCGATTATCGCCACGCGGCTCGGTGACAAGCTTGGGTCATTCAAGATTGACGGGTCTTACGGGAACATAAGCCGCCAATTGGCGCTGACTTTGGGCGTCGAGGAAGGACCGAACGGCATTGCCGCGACTAAACTTGCCCTTCCCGGCGCACCGGCGACGAAACTGCTGATTGATGGATCGGGTCCGATTGATGACTACGCCGCAAAATTGACGCTCGCGACCGATGGACAAGACCGACTTGCCGGTGATTTCACGTTGAAAGCAACCGATACGGGTCAGGTTGTTCAGCTTAATCTCGGCGGCGATGTGACGCCATTATTCGCGCCCGAATACCAAGACTTTTTTGGTGATGACGTGCTTTTGGATGTGCGTGCCAAAGTGTTGAATGACGGACAAGTCAGCTTAGAGGCCTTTGATATTGCAGCCAAATCCGTTCAAATGTCGGGTAGCGCGGAAATTGGCGCAGAAGGCTGGCCAAAACGGCTCGATTTGTCGGGTCAAATTGCGGACACTGGTGGCCAGATCGTTCTACTTCCACTGTCTGGGCCGAAAACTTATGTCGATAACGCCAAGATCAACCTGACTTACGACGCCGCTGTCTCAAACGACTGGACCGCGCATTTTGATATCGCGGGCTATGACCGTCCGGGGATGTTGATACGCGAACTTTTGCTTGAGGGTGGCGGTATTCTGGTGTCTGGCGATGGTGATGCTGTTGGCGAAGTGACCGCCAATTTTACCTATGGCGCAAGTGGTCTTGAGCTTGACAATACGGGTGCCGCCGAGGCGTTTGGCGATAAGATTTCTGGCGTCTTGATGGCGACTCGCACCGAAGGGTTCCCGACAAAAATCAGCACGTTCACGCTCACAGGCCCCGGCATTGAGGCCGCTGCGGATGCAGTGATCACGCAGACTAAACCAGGTCTCAGCATCCAAAGTAATGTGCTATTGGATGTCGACACATTGAGCCGTTTTTCGACACTTGCGGGGCGCGATCTTGGGGGCTCAGGCTCGCTTGCGATTGGCAGCGAGATCAAGCCGCTGGACGGTATGTTCGATGTGGTTTTGTCGGGCACCAGCCAAGACCTCGTGATCGGCATTCCGCAATTGGATGCTGTTTTCAAGGGCGGTGGCACGATTTCAGCCAGTGCGGTTCGTGATGAAGATGGCACGCGGCTTGAGGCGTTTAAGATCAAAACGACACAGGCCGACCTGACGGCATCCGCCAATTTGACGAGCCTACAGAGTGTTGGGAATGTTGATCTGATTGTTGAGGATGTCTCGCTGATTGAGCCCAAATTGAGTGGTCCTGCGCGGATAACAGGCACAGCGCAACGCGATCTCGAAGGGATCACTACGGCGAATATTCAAGGGTCCGACAGCGTGTCCAACCTTGCGCTGAACGCGATTTTACGCCCGTTGGCTGAGGGTCAAGCGATTGAAGTCGCTGGCCTTTCGACTATTCGCGATCTTCGGCATTATGCGAGGCTTGTGGGCCGCGATATGTCGGGTGGGGCCGAGGTCGAGCTTGGCTCCACGATCTTGGAGAATGGACTTCGGGTCGAAGGGACGCTGAATGCAGCAACCTCCAATCTGGCCGTGGGGGTCGCACAGCTTGATCCGCTGCTACGCGGTGATGGCACGGTATCTGCGCGATTTGCGCGGCTTGATGCGGATCGGTTCTCGCTCTCTGATCTCAAGGTATCGACGCCAGAACTGTCACTTCAAGGCAATGCCTCTGGCGGTGTCAGCGGTGAGGCCAATTTGGATTTGACCGCCCGTATCAATGATGTTGGCCTGCTAGGCCAAGGTTTGCGCGGCGCTGTGGACGCTGAGGTGAATGCCACGCGTGATGCCGATGACAACGCGACTGTTAAAGCCTCTGTTTCGGGGCCTGGGACAGCGATTGATCTCGCGGCGAATGTCGCACCAGACTATGCCATTTCGGGGGTTGTTACCGCTGATGTTGCGAACCTTGCGACCTATCGCAACCTGATCGGACAGCCCGTTTCTGGCGGGTTGAGTGCGCGGGTTGAGGGGAACATGCAGCCTGACCTTTCGTCCTTTGCCGCAAACCTTACGGCCAGCACTTCCAGCATCGGGATCGGCAATCCATTGGTCGATGTACTGTTCACAGGTACGGGTCAATTGCGCGCGCAGGCAGGCCTAAAAGACGGCACGCTGAACTTGCAAGACTTTAGCTATTCCACCAACAACCTTTCGATCTCTGGCGACTTGGGCGGGAAATCTGGCAACGGCCGTGGCGCGTTTGAGGCGCGTCTGCGCGATGTTGGTCTTTTGACGGATCAATTGAGCGGGCCTGTCACTGCGGCTGGGACTGCGTCACTTGATAACGCAGGCAATTGGGGCATTGATGCGCTTGCATCTGGTCCGGGTGGGATCACGATCAACACCTCGGGTCAGATCGGCAAGAATGGCCAATTGAACCTGAATTCCTCTGGCCGCGCCCCGCTTGGCCTTGCCAATAACCTGCTTGAACCACGCCGCCTGTCGGGTGACGCGACGTTCGATATCAACGTGAATGGACCAGCGGCACTCGAATCCGTCTCAGGCCGTATCGACCTTATCGATGCCCGTCTTGCCGCGCCGACATTGGGACAAGCGCTGACGAATATGGTGGGCGGCGTGACCCTGCAAAACGGGGCGGCCAATATCAACCTCTCCGCTGATGTCCAGACAGGTGGATCACTTGCGGTGGATGGCCCTGTGATACTGACCAGCCCGCAAACGGCCGATATTGCGATTACTTTGCGTGACATCATTCTGAAAGATCCCGAACTCTATCAAACCACGATTACTGGCGGCTTGACTGTTAAGGGCGCATTGCAAGGCGGTGCTGTGATCGCGGGTAAATTGGAGTTGGGTCAGACCGATATTCAGGTGCCGTCCTCTGATGTCGGCGCGTTGGGCGATTTGCCCGTTGTGACCCATTTTGGCCAGTCTGCCGCCGTGGAAGACACCCTTGCAAAAGCTGGTGCATTGGCTTCTGGTGCGGATGTGGTGGAAAGCACAACGACGGGGCCAGTGTTCCCGCTTGATATTCGCATTAGCGCACCGTCGCGTATCTTTATTCGCGGTCGCGGCTTGGACGCCGAGCTGGGCGGCTCACTTAGAATCGGGGGCACCACGCAGGTCGTGCAACCCACAGGTCTGTTTGAATTGACCCGTGGCCGCATCGACATCTTGCAACAGCGCTTTGAGTTGACCGAGGGCAGCGCATCGCTTCAAGGGAGTTTCGAGCCTTACATCCGGCTGGTCGCACAGACCGAGGCACGCACAGGCACGACCATCAAGATCATCGTCGAAGGGCCAGCAAGCGCCCCAGAAGTGACGTTTGAATCTATTCCAAGCCTACCGCAAGACGAAGTACTTTCCCAACTTATCTTTGGCCGCGATCTCGCGAACATCAGCCCACTACAGGCCGTGCAACTTGCCGCAGCAGTCAGTACATTGGCGGGTCGCGGGGGTGGCGGTTTGATCAACTCGTTCCGCGAAGGGATCGGCCTTGATGATTTCGACGTGACCACGGATGACGACGGCAATGCGGCTGTGCGTGCAGGTAAATACCTGTCCGACACCGTTTATACCGACGTGACCGTGTCCAGCGACGGGACGACGGATCTCAGCATTAACCTCGACATCACAAACCAAGTCACGGCAAAAGGCACGGTGAACAATGACGGCGAAACAAGTATCGGAATCTTTTTCCAACGTGACTACTGATCTAGCGCTAGCCAGCCGCGACGGTTTGCCTGATGCCTTGCGCGTCTTGCTGGCTGAATACCCGCGCGCCATTTGGGAAACCGATCCCGGCTTTGACGGGTTGATCCGCTTTTGGCTCGACCGTCATATGATGTTTCGCCGTGTGATGGTGGATATGCAGGAGGATGCCCGCCGCCTTGTGGATGCCAAGGTAGAGCCTGCGCAATATGCGTCGCGCCTATCACGCTATGGCGGCATGTTTGTGAACGGGTTGCACGAGCATCACACGATTGAGGACACGCATTATTTCCCGAAACTCAGCACCAAAGACCCGCGGATCGCGGGCGGCTTTGCTATACTCGACAAAGATCACCACGACATCGACGAACACCTCAACGCCTTTGTCGCGAGCGCAAACGGCATACTTCAAGCGCGTGACAAGCGCGAGGTGATGCAAACGTTGGTGGGGCATTTTGAGGCTGAACTTAGCGGGCTAGAGCGCCTGCTAGATCGACATTTGAATGACGAGGAAGAATTGATCGTCCCCGTCATTCTTAAGTTTGGTGATCCGAACTAGGCGCGGTTCATCCGGTTTTCGATCAGATCATCCACAACCGATGGATCGGCCAGCGTGGACGTATCACCCAGTGTGCTATGATCATTCTCGGCAATCTTGCGCAGAATACGGCGCATGATTTTACCAGAGCGTGTTTTCGGCAAACCAGGTGCCCATTGGATCAGATCAGGCTTGGCAATCGGACCAATCTCCGTGCGGACCCACTTTTCAAGCTCCTTGCGCAGCTCTTCAGTCGGCTCTTGGCCGTTCATCAAAGTGACGTAGGCATAGATACCCTGCCCTTTGATTGCATGCGGGTAGCCCACAACAGCGGCCTCAGCCACGGCAGCATGTGCCACCAGAGCGCTCTCGACCTCTGCGGTGCCCATTCGGTGACCAGAGACGTTGATCACGTCATCCACGCGGCCTGTGATCCAGTAGTAGCCATCTTCGTCACGACGACAGCCGTCACCTGTGAAGTAGTAGCCTTTGTAATCCGAGAAATACGTCTTCTCGAAACGGTCATGGTCGCCCCAAACCGTCCGCATTTGACCCGGCCAACTATCTTTGATGCAAAGCACGCCTTCGATACCGTTGTCGTGTAGCTCTTCGCCTGTTGTTGGCTCCAAGACGACGGGCTGCACGCCAAAGAACGGCAATGTGCACGATCCCGGCTTGGTCGCGGTCGCGCCGGGCAGCGGGGTCATCAAATGGCCGCCAGTTTCGGTCTGCCACCATGTGTCGACAATCGGGCATTTGCCCTTGCCGACCACATCGTTGTACCAGTTCCAAGCCTCTGGATTGATCGGTTCGCCCACGGTGCCAAGGATGCGCAGATCGGACAAGTCGTGCTTTTCCACAAAGCTGGTGCCTTGGCCCATCAAGGCGCGAATGGCCGTTGGTGCGGTGTAGAACTGGTTGACCTTGTGCTTTGCGCAAACCTCCCAGAAACGCCCTGCGTCTGGGTATGTTGGTACGCCTTCAAACATGATCGTGGTCGCGCCATTGGCCAGCGGGCCATAGACGATATAGCTGTGGCCCGTGACCCAGCCCACATCAGCGGTACACCAAAAGATGTCGCCCTCTTTGTAGTCGAATGTGTATTGATGCGTCATCGCCGCATAAACGAGGTAGCCACCCGAGGTGTGAACCACGCCTTTTGGCATGCCTGTGGAGCCTGAAGTGTATAGAATGAACAGCGGATCTTCGGCGTTCACTTCCGTCGGCGGGCAATCGTTTGAGGCCGCAGCGGACAGCGCGTTATAATCAAAATCCCGCCCTTCGGTCCAAGTTGTTTGGCCACCAGTGCGCTTAACAACAAGGCATTTCACGCGGTCGTCACAGTGCAACAATGCCGCGTCTGCGTTTGATTTCAACGGCGTCGCCTTGCCGCCACGTGGCGCGTAGTCGGCCGTAATTAGAACCTTAGCGCCACAACCATTGATCCGCGTGCCCAGCGCATCGGGGCTAAAGCCCGCGAAAACGATAGAGTGGATCGCGCCAAGGCGCGCACATGCCAGCATTGCATAAGCAGCCTCAGGGATCATTGGCATATAAAGAACAACGCGGTCGCCTTTGACGACACCCATATCCTTTAGGATATTGGCCATGCGGCTGGTTTTGTCGTGCAACTCTTTGTAGGTGATGTGCAGCGCAGTTTCTTCGGGGCTATCAGGCTCCCAAATGATAGCGGTCTGGTCACCGCGTGTCGCAAGGTGGCGGTCGATACAGTTGGCCGAGATGTTTAGCGTGCCATCTTCAAACCATTTGATGTCCACAGAGCCTAGATCGAAGTTGGACGACTTTACCTTCGTAAACGGCTTGATCCAGTCGATCCGCTTGCCGTGCTCGCCCCAAAACGCCGCAGGATCCGCGATCGAGGCGGCATACATGGCCTCATAAGTCGCCTTATCGGCATGCGCGCCCGCAGCCATTTCAGCTGACGGCGGATATAATTTGCTAGTCTCAGACATGGATGTCCCCCCTGATCGGAATTCAATTCTAGAGGGCCAAATGGCCCAACCTCCCCGCCAAGATCATTTCTGCTCTAGACGCTCCTAGGCTCATCTTGTGCTGATTGGCTTCACATTCCAAGGGAGTGCCTTAAGACTCAGTGAGGTTTTGTAAATTCCTTGACTCTTTGAACGCCAGACCAGCCCCCACATCGCCCTTGTGATTGTTAAGGAATGTTAAATTTCCATTAACCATTCCCCCTCATGATACCTCTTGGGCAACGTCATAGGCCAGCAATGCGTATTAGGATCCTAACTAGTCTCATCATTTGCATTTCGCAGAATGCCTACGCGGGCGCTTGGGCGCGTGAAAAGGGCGAGTTGTTCATCGCAGCAGGCGGGAATTTCCTACTCTCCAGTGGCGCTCAACTGCCTGTTCACTATGACCCAACCCTTTATGCCGAATTTGGCGCGACCGAACGCCTTACCTTTGGGCTCGACCTTCATACCGCAGATAAGGGTCGCATTGGGACTGTGTTCATTTTTACAAACTTTCCAATCGGTGACACAGAGGCACAAGACAGATATTCGGCCGGTTTTGCCCTAGGTGCGCGCGCCGATGCCTACCATGCGACCGAAACATTGCTGCGCGGACACGTCTCATGGGGGCGCGGGATCGAGGATGGCTGGCTTGCCGTCGATGCATCTGCCACTTATGGAACCCGCGACCGCACATTTCGCCCAAAGGTCGATGCAACTTGGGGTCAAAGTTGGTCGGACAATTGGACGACAATTCTACAACTCCAAACGGGTCAGGGCTTCACCGACGACTATTACGCCAAAATTGCGCCCTCGATTGTCTACGAATGGAGCGACAAGATGAATTTCCAGCTTGGATTGGTGCAAGGCCTCACGGGTGACAAAGGTGCGGGCCTCAAATTCGAGACCTGGCTGACTTATTAAGTCCCCATCAACGTGGCAATCCCGATACCAAGCAACAAACAAGTTGGGCCATAGAGCCGCCGATCAAGTGTCGCAAAGGGCTCTTGCGGGGTCATACGCCGCCACATTGGCACCCAAGGTAATGCTCCACGCACAAAGAAAACAACAACGGCAGCGCCGAGGATCGTCAAGCGAACCCACGATTTATCTGCACTCAGCGCGGCAACGACAATAATCAAACCAGCGGCAACCATCGCACAGGGAATGGCGCCCGGCATGCGGGTTGCGTCCATTGCGCCAACAACAGTACGCACCAATTTTCTCTCATCGCGAATCGGAAACCAATACCCAATCCCCCAAAGGGCGTGCACCACAGCGACAAGCGCCAGAACGATCATGATCAAGGTTTGTAGAATCTCCATGGGTCAATCATAGACCTAACTGCAAAAACAAAAAGGGGCGCAATATGCGTCCCTTTCTGGTATCGTGCGATTTTGCCGTCAGCGTTACAGCGGGTTGTCCATGCGCACTATATAGCGAACGGTGCCTTTGACCGCTTGGCCCCACGAGAATTTCACGTCCCGTCCGCCTGTCCCTTGGCCCGTTGCGATCGAAGGTGCGATGTATTCCACGCTATTGCTCGCATTACGTAAATCGCCATCGATCGCCACGGATTCGACGGATCGTGCTCTCCCGCGGAATGGTAAGAACGGCTCGGTCTCAACCGTCCAAACAGAGGCGGCTGTTGCCTGCGTATGGTTCAAATAAGCGGGATTAAACACCTCGTCTGTGACACCGTGGAACGTATTACCTGCGAAGGACACGCTTCGCATTCGGCTGTAATCAAGGTCGGCAAATGTCGTATCAACCTTTTCGACGCGGTCAATATAGCCATTGATAGACCGAAACACATTCGCGTTCACCGACAGTCCGTGGATGAAGT
>DFSO01000026.1:63334-98894 GCA_002378665.1 Loktanella sp. UBA3435
ATGTTCGTTCGTCCATTCGATGAAGTTGTTATCGATGTAGTTGTTGCAAATCATGCTGGACGGGTTCGGGGTTGTCACGACGACACCGCCCATGCGCACCGCATTTTGCTGGGTATCGCCCTGAAACCAGTGGTTTCCACTCATTAACGCCGTCGCACCACCCAACACAGCAAAGTGGCGGAACATCATGATGCGATTGTCTCTGATTTTTACGTCATTTGCGTTAGCGTTCATCGCAATAGATTGCCGCTGCTGAACGTCCAGCGCCGTTTCATTGGAATTGAACTGGCAACGATCTACCGTCATTCCTTGGCATCCTGTTCCGATTGAGGTCAGGCCGCGATCTTTTGCTTTTGTAATAAAGCAGTCTCGGATGTGAAATGTAAGCCCACTTGGGGCCAACATGACGCCACTCGCAAACCCGTTGCCCTGAAACTCGATGTCATCCAAAACGAATTGGCTCAAGCTTTCGTAATTCGAGAAATCCATAAGGTATTTGAACCGCTTGAAGGTAAAGCTTTGGGTGCCTTCAGCATCATACAGAGGCGACGACAAATAAACCAGTTTCGCCCCAACATTGCGGCCACTTACATAGACCTCACGCCCCACCCCGGAACCTGTAACAAGTGACCCGATTGCCACGTTTGCGACATTGATCACGTTGGAAAGGCGTGTGGGATTTGAAGCGGAGTAAGTGGCTTGAGATGTTGCAGTATCGGTAGTCCAATTGGCAGAACTCTCCGCCTGAAATTGACCATTGCGGATCACACGGCGCGTCGCAAACGTGGTGCGCGTCGGATCTGCTCCTTGCATGTCGAGGGGCCCGTTCAGTGAAATACGACGTCCACACAGGTCCAGCGATTCATGGTCGGCAAAATTCAAAAGCGCCTGATAAGCCTTCTTGAAAGCAGTTATTTCATCACCAAAAGCATCCAAGTAAATCTCGTAGTTGAACTTTCGCTGAAGAATAAATCGCTTGCTGGCTGGCTGCGTAACGGTGCCCTCAAACTTAATATTGCTCTCAATCGTGACGTCTTTGGTCAAGTGGTAAACCCCTGCCGGCACAAAAACCGTTCGACCATTTGCCGCCGCATCTGCGGCCTCAAAAGCATCGCTATCATCGGTCGAACCATCGCCGATTGCGCCATAGTCACGCACATCCACCACAGACATCAAATCACGTACAAATACATTTGTGACGTCTTCGATTTCGATGTCTTCAACGCGGATCAAACCGCCGCTTGGACCCGTAATGTCTACCCCAAAGTGACCGTAGGCCGCGTTGCCCCAAATCAGATTGACGCCAACCCGATCGCCAGTTGCGACAATCGCGCTGATTTCAACCACTTCGCCGTAGGTCGTCAAAGTTGTGCTCGGTCCAACTTCAACCAATCCATTGGCTTTGCTGCCGTTCGCTTGGCCAGGCCACCCTGAAATCGCAACCGTAGGCAATGGGCCAGCAACAGCTTTAACTTTGGCGCGTACTTGCAAATAACAGCCGGGCAAAAGTGGGGTCTCGCCCATGTATCTGACGCGTGTTGTGGTTGAGGTTTTTAGAACCTCAAGACATCCACCAAAATCCTGCTCCGCCGACACGAAAACACCAGTACCGCTCGTCGCATAAGTATCTGATCCGGGCGTTCCATCCCCGCTCGACCAAACGCCGAGACCTGCAGAAAATGGGAGTGGTGCGAAAACGACCCCGTCAGTAATAGCCTTGTTCATGAATATTCCTTTCCAGAAAACCAATACAAAAGCGGTCCGGAAACGTCGCCGGAGCCTTCCGCATAGATTTAGCTGTCATGGGTAAATGCAGGCTGATGGCACCGTCACGGTGCGCTACGCAACGACCTTAGGCACCCAGATCGGGGGCAGGAACATAGTTGACTCCATCGATTTGCCATCCGTCAGGCGTTTCGATCATTTTGTAATCGAACACATGGGAAACACCATCTTTGTCCGTCACAATGACCCGTTGGAGAATTGCACCACCCTCCTCGCGTTGCGGCAGATAGCGCGCGGTCGCATTGTCCCAAATCATCGGAAACGACCGCTGCACCATCATGCCGAAATTCTGTGGGTTGCCAAAAATGCCTTTGATCGTCGGGCTGGCAAATTCAAACGCACCAGCGATGTCTCGGTCTTTGAAGGCATCAAGTTGGTCAGAAATGACATCATCAAAAGCGGCTTGCGCATCCAACGAACCAGCAGCATAAGCACCAACGCCCGCCGCTAAAACCAAAGCAATTAATCGTTCCATCACCGCCTCCATCCGTAAAATCTAACTTAGATACGGCTGGAGGCGACAAATAGTTTCAATTCGACCTAGGCCGCAAGTTGCGCCTCAATCAGGGCCACGGTCTCATCTACGCCGTAAAGCGCAATGAACCCGCCAAAGCGCGGCCCTTGGCTTGCGCCCAGCAGAACCTCGTAAAGCGCCGTGAACCAGTCGCGCAGCGGCTCAAACCCATGCTCTTTCCCAACGGCAAAGACCATCGATTGCAGCGCTTCCGCATCCAATCCGCCGTCCCAGACCTTCAGACGCGTAACCATGTCTTCCATCGCCCTACGTTCTTGATCGGATGGCGCACGGAACACTTTCTCAGGCTTCACAAAGTCGTTGTAATACCGCACGGCAAACTCTGCCGCCTGATCCATCTGCGGGTTCGTCGCCGCCGATGCCTCTGGCGCATAGCGCTGGATAAAGCCCCAAAGCGTATCCTTGTCCTCGGCACCCGAAACGGACGCCAAATTCAACAGCATCGCAAAAGGCACGACCATATCTGACGCAGGTACATCGGCCCCGTGAATGTGGAACACAGGGTTGTTCAACTTACCAGCATCGTCCTGTGTCGCGTAAGCGCGCAGCTGCTGGTGATACTCGTCAACGGCCTTGGGGATGACATCAAAATGCATGCGCTTGGCCGTCTTCGGCTTCAAATACATGAAGTAAGACAGGGATTCCGTCGCAGCATAGGTCAGCCATTCATCAATCGTCAGGCCATTACCTGATGTCTTGGAAATCTTGTGACCGTCGGCATCAAGGAACAATTCATAAGTGAAATGCTCTGGCGCACGCCCCCCCAAAACGCGGCAGATACCATCGTAAATCGGCGTATTGGTCGCATGGTCCTTGCCATACATCTCGAAATCAACGTCCAAAGCGGCCCAGCGCGCGCCAAAGTCGGGCTTCCACTGCAACTTGCAATTCCCGCCCGTTACCATAGTCGTCACTTCGGTCCCGTCGACATCGTCAAAAGTGATTTCGCCCGCTTTGCTCACGTTCTTCATCGGCACATAAAGCACCTGACCCGTTGTCGGGCTAATCGGCAAGAAAATCGAATAAGTCTCGCGACGCTCGTCACGCAGCGACTTGAGCATGATCGCCATAATATCATCGTAACGCTCGGCAGACCGCAGCAAGATATCGTCCATCTTGCCCGCTTTGTAATAGGCAGTGGAACTCGCAAACTTATATTCAAACCCGAAGGTATCCAAGAACGAATTCAGCTTCGCGTTCATATGATCGCCAAAGCTGTTATGCGTCCCAAACGGATCAGGCACAGCCGTCAACGGCTGCTGCATAAACGGCTTTAGCGCCTCGGGGTCAGGCACATTGCCCGGAATTTTGCGCATCCCGTCCATATCGTCCGAAAAACAAAGCAGTTTCGTCGGGATATCCGAGATCACCTCAAACGCGCGGCGGATCATCGTTGTGCGGCTGACCTCACCAAATGTCCCGATATGTGGCAAACCAGACGGGCCATAGCCAGTCTCAAACAACACGTAACCCTTCTCAGGGTCCTTTTTTTCATACCGTTTGAGCAAACGGCGGGCTTCTTCAAAGGGCCAAGCCTTGGAATTCATCGCAGCGTCACGCAAATTGGTCATAGTATCTCTCAACGGTTTGAAATGGCGCCCCAATGGCAACCTATCTCGCTCTCCCTATTGCGCACAGGGCAAGGCGTCAATAAATCGGGAGTAGAATGAAAAGGATATTTAGAATGACACCTGACGCAGCAATGACCGGACAAGACGCATTGGTAGCCCTCATGGTCGCAGTTTCCGCTTCCGACGAGGAAATTCGTACCGCTGAACTTGTTAAAATATCCAACACAATCAATCACCTGCCCGTTTTCGCAGAGTATGACGCCGATCGGCTACCTCGCGTCTCCAAAATGGTGTTCGATCTTTTGGAGCAAGAAGACGGGCTAGAGGCGCTTTTTGGTCTGATCCGCGACTCCCTCGATGAACGCCTCTTCGAGACGGCCTACGCACTATCTTGCGACGTTGCCGCCGCTGATGGCACAATTGATGCGGTAGAGGCGCGTATGCTCGAAGAGATTCGCGATGAGCTTAACATCGACCGTCTGCACGCCGCCGCAATCGAGCGCGGTGCGCGTGCCCGTCACATGACCTATTGATCCACATCCGCCAAAACCGCCCAGCGTTGCAGCAAAACCTGCTGCAAGCGCTTGGCGTTGGTGTTGAACGAGATCGAGCCAAAGGGCTGCTCATCGCCTGACAGTTTGCCCTTCTCGCGTGCGTCCAAATCCGCCGCGAAAATCGCAAAGGTCAAATCGCGCCCGCCCGCCGTGCGCAGATACCCCGCAAGGCTGGAGACAAAATTAAGGGCCCCCGTCTTGGCCAAAACTGTCGCGGGATGGTCCTTCAACCGCTTGTTATCCTCATCCTTAAACGCAATATCCTTCATAATCGGGCGCAATTGCCCCATTGCACGATCCGCATTCAAAAGCGCCACCATATCCAACGCCGAAATGCGGCTTGCATCCGACAGACCCGAATGATCCGCAAAAGATGGCGCGATCCCCGCCCGCTCCTTGGTCCATTGCGTCATACCAAGCGCTGAGGTCCGCAAGCCACGCTTCTGCCCCGTCCGCTTTTCCGTCGCAGCCATGCCTGCCGCTTCCGCCGTGATGTTCGTCGAATACTTCAGCATGTCCCGCATTACCTCGCTCAAAGGCGGGCTTTCAAACGTAGCCAACACATCCCCTGCGGGCAGATCCAACACCTCAACGGGGGCCTGCAACACAATGCCATGGCTTCGCGCAAAGGTCGCAAAAACCTCACCCGCATAAAGGGCTGGATACCGCACAGGCAACCACCGCGACCCGCCATTGCCGAGCGCACCCCGTGCCACAGTCCATTCATCAACATTGCCGCCATCCGTGTAGGTAAATGTCGGCACCTCACGGTTCACGATCTGCATCTTCGCCATGGTCACATCGGGGCGATAATTATCACTGCGCGCATCCATCGTGACGCTGTAATTACCGCCCTGCTTCTTCCACTCAAAATGCACGCGATTGTAATTGAGGTTCAGCCCTGTGATCGCTGGATTATAGCCTAAATAATCAAGCTGCTCTTGGTCGATCTCTTCCAAATTCGGCAAGGCACCGTCGTAAACCTGAAACGCGCCGCGCACTTCCTTCAGGCCCGCATCCTTCAATCGCTGCGCCAGAACCGCGAGGTCATCAGTGACCAAGTTCGGATCGCCACCGCCGACCAAAATCAAATCACCATCTAAAATGCCATCTGAAATGGCACCTTTCGCAAATAACCGTGTTTGAAAGCGATAATTGGCCCCAAGCCCCTCAAGCGCATAGAGCGCGGTAACAGCTTTCGTCACGCTCGCAGGCGGCTGGGGAATATCCGCGTCATGTTGGTCAAGGATCTCACCTGTTAGTGCATCAGCAACCACAATCCCGACATGCCCCGTCACCTCGGACGCAGCCACAACCTGCGCCAATGTCTGGCGCATCTCGGGTGTAATCCGATCCGCAGCAGAGGGCCGCGCCACGGGTCGCAACGACACCAGCGGCGCATCCGCCATCGCTGCACCACCCGCGCTCATCAGCATCGCCATTAGCGCCCTGCGAGAAACCATCTTACCCATTCCATTCACCATTTGACCGTATCGCCGTCGAGGACGCATCCGACATCGGTATATTCACAAAACACCATCTAGGTGCATCACCACGGCCTAAAACCTCGGAAGCGCGCCCCTGCAACATCGCCTCACGGTAAACACGCGCGGCCTTCGACAGGCGCGCCGAAATCCGATCATTCGGCCGTGCAAGAACGCCCACGGGCACGTTATCCATAATCCACCGCCAATCCTGCCAGCGATGGAACTGCGCTAGATTATCGGCACCCATCAACCACACGAACCGCACAGCAGGATAGCGCGCCTGCAAGGCTGCAACCGTCTCAGCCGTATAGCGCGTGCCAAGGCGGCTCTCAATGTCCGTCACCTCAACACGCGGATGCTGCATCACTTGCCGCGCCCGCGCCATACGGTCAGACAGCAGCGCAGGTCCGCGCTTTTTCAACGGGTTTGCAGGACTGACCAGCCACCAGACACGGTCCAGACCGAACCGCTTCAACGCTGTGCGCGTGATATGCACATGCCCCTCATGCGCAGGGTCAAACGACCCGCCGAGCAGGCCAACAACCTGCCCCGCCTTTGCAACCGGAAAGCCCTGCGTCACGTCCTAGCTGTCCAATTCTGCAGAAGCAGCCCAAAGATTGATTTGCTCCTCATCGGCATATTGATCAATCAGCGCAAGCTCATCAGCACTAAACGCAAGGTTATTAATCGCCCCCACGCAATCAAGAACCTGCGACGGCTTTGAGGCACCAATCAGCGCCGTCGTAATCCCACCGCCTCGCAACACCCAAGCAATCGCCATCTGTGCCAGCGTCTGCCCGCGCCCTTCGGCAATTTCATTCAGCTTGCGGATGTTCGCGACCGCATTCTCGGTTAGCATTGACGGGAACAATGACTTACCCTGCGACGCACGCGACCCCTCGGGAATACCACCCAGATACTTCTTGGTCAGCATCCCTTGGGCCAGCGGTGTAAAGGCAATCGAGCCCACGCCCAATTCCTGCAACGTCTCCTTCAACCCGTCACGCTCCACCCAGCGGTTGATCATGTTATAGCTTGGCTGATGGATCAAACAGGGCGTGCCCAGATCCTTCAAAATCGCCACAGCTTCCCGCGTCCGCTCGGTGTTATACGACGAAATCCCCGCATAAAGAGCGCGACCAGACCGCACGATATAATCGAGCGCGCCCATCGTTTCCTCCAAGGGTGTCTCAGGATCAAAACGGTGCGAATAGAAAATATCGACGTAATCAAGACCCATCCGCTTGAGCGACTGATCACAAGAGGCCACCAAATACTTGCGGCTGCCCCATTCGCCATATGGGCCCGCCCACATATCATAGCCAGCCTTGGAACTGATAATCAGCTCGTCACGATAGCCCTTGAAATCTTCCGCCAAAATCGACCCAAACGCATGTTCCGCCGAGCCTGCTGGCGGTCCATAGTTATTGGCCAAATCAAAATGCGTGATTCCATTGTCAAACGCCGTGCGGCAGATCGCCTGCTTGGTCTCATGCGGCGTATCATGGCCGAAATTATGCCACAGCCCTAAGGACACAGCAGGCAATTTCACCCCTGATTTTCCACAGCGGTTGTAAACCATGCGGTCATAGCGGTCGGCGGCAGGCACATAAGTCATGATAAGCTCCCTAAAATATTTGGGCTAAACGAACCACTTAGCGGGGCAACTGTCAAACCAAAGCAATGGACCAGTTTCCACGATTGCCCCTCGCGCCCCGCCCCGCTATCTAAGGGCAAATTCCTAAACCGAGCGGAGCGTCGCAAAATGGCCAGCAATCAATTCGTCTACTTTATGGACGGTGTTTCCAAAACCTACCCAGGTGGCAAGAAAGTCTTTGAAAACATCCGTCTGAACTTCTTGCCAGGTGTGAAAATCGGCGTCGTCGGTGTGAACGGTACGGGTAAATCAACCCTGATGCGGATCATGGCGGGCCAAGATAAGGACTTCGTTGGCGAAGCATGGGCGGCCGAGGGCGCACGCGTCGGCTATCTGCCACAGGAACCACACTTAGATGAAAAGCTAACTGTGCGCGAAAACGTGATGTTGGGCGTGGCCGATAAAAAGGCCATTCTAGATCGCTACAACGAGCTTGCGATGAACTACTCCGACGAGACCGCCGATGAGATGGCGAAACTTCAGGATGAAATCGACGCCCAAAACCTCTGGGATCTCGACGCCCAAATCGACGTGTCCATGGAGGCCCTGCGCTGCCCGGCCGACGACGCCGATGTATCTACCCTTTCAGGTGGTGAACGCCGCCGCGTGGCCCTGTGCCAACTGCTGCTCGACGCGCCAGATATGCTGCTTCTTGACGAACCGACTAACCACCTCGACGCCGAAACAATCGCTTGGCTGCAACAGCACCTTGTTGATTACAAAGGCACAATCCTGATCGTCACCCACGACCGCTACTTCCTTGATGCGATCACAGGTTGGATTTTGGAACTCGACCGTGGCGCAGGTATCCCGCACGAAGGCAACTATTCCAGCTGGCTCGAAGCCAAGGCAAAGCGTCTTGAGAAAGAAGCCAAAGAAGACAAATCCAAGCAGCGCACGCTTGAACGCGAACTTGAATGGATGCGTCAAGGAGCCAAGGCACGTCAGGCCAAATCGAAAGCCCGTATCAGCGCCTACAACGACCTCGCGAACCAGTCGGAAAAAGAGAAGATGGGCCGCGCACAGATCATCATTCCAAACGGTCCGCGTCTTGGCTCCAAGGTCATCGAGGTCGAGAACCTCAAGAAAGCCATGGGCGACAAACTCCTTGTCGAAGGCCTCTCATTTGATCTGCCACCCGGTGGCATCGTCGGTGTGATCGGTCCAAACGGCGCGGGTAAATCGACCCTCTTCTCGATGCTGACTGGCCAAGCACAACCCGACGAAGGCTCCGTCTCCTTCGGCGATACGGTGAAACTCTCCTACGTCGACCAATCCCGCGACGCCCTCTCACCTGACGCCACGGTCTGGGAAGAAATCACAGGCGGCGCAGAGATCATTGAACTCGGCGAAGCCTCCATGAACTCCCGCGCATATTGCTCGGCGTTCAACTTCAAAGGCGGCGATCAGCAGAAAAAAGTCGGGTTGCTCTCAGGCGGTGAACGTAACCGCGTCCACATGGCCAAGCTCTTGAAATCAGGCGGCAACGTCCTGCTCCTTGATGAGCCAACAAACGACCTCGACGTAGAAACACTCCGCGCTCTGGAAGACGCCCTGACATCCTTCGCAGGCTGCGCCGTGGTCATCTCCCACGACCGCTTCTTCCTCGACCGGATTTGCACACACATCCTCGCATTCGAAGGCGAGGCGCATGTGGAATGGTTCGAGGGCAACTTTGAAGACTATGAAGAAGACAAAAAACGTCGCCTCGGCAACGACGCGCTAGAACCAAAACGCATGAAGCACAAGAAATTCGTGCGCTAAACCAATAACTTGGCGGTGGATCATCCCCGATTTGCCGCCAAGAACTTTTCCTGACAACCTCAACTAAATATAAATCAAATTGACCGAAGTTCACTTCATTCCCGCCTAAACCGGAATGAGGATTGTATGTTCAAAGTCACCGCCGCCATGATCACTTGGCTGGTTTTCACCCTGTTCCCGACCATATCCATTGCCGAACTGGCGTCTCTCTTAGGGGGAAGCGCCTTTCAAAATGCGTCGCGCTCTTTGCTCCAACCCAATGAGGGCGCGCTTGCCCCCGATGAAAATGGCGGTGCAGGTAGTCTGTTTGCGGGCAAAGGCGGGCTTGGCCTCTTTGCGCCCCACCCCAAACGTGTGCCGCGTGAAATTGAACAGGCCAGCTACCAACAACCGCAACTGCAACTGCAAACCTACTCGGCCCCCACAACGTCCGCAGCGCGGATTCTCCACCTGATCAGCCTCGCCGAAGCGGGATCTAAGGGGTACGACGCCGTGCAACATGGCGCAACACGCCGTCCGTCACGTGTGCCGACCCAAATGACAATCGCGGACATCTATCAATGGATCGACAATACCCCAGGTCAACCGCACGCTATCGGACGCTATCAATTCATCCCAGCCACGCTGAAACGCTTGGTTCGTGAATTGGGGTTAAATACCCAAGAGACCTTCTCGCCCAACGTGCAGGACAGGCTTGCACAGGTGCTTTTGGCCGAGGCAGGTTTTCACGACGTCAGCCGCGGCAAGATGGGGCGACGCACATTTATGAATAATCTTGCAAAAATTTGGGCAGGTTTGCCGAATTCATCAGGGAAATCCCACTACCACGGCTACGCAGGCAACCGCGCAACGATGGCATGGGCACGATTTGACGCCGAGATGCGCCAAATCTTCCCAAGCAATACTTGAGCCTTATTTGCGCTTTACGAACTCGGTTAAGATTACAATGCGCTGACCCTCAACACGGCTCTCAATATGGCCGGCATTATCGTGCACCAATGAAATGCTGCGCACAGCCGTGCCGCGTTTCGCGGTAAACCCAGCGCCCTTTACAGGCAGGTCTTTGATCAGCACAACCGTGTCGCCATTCGCCAAAACAGCACCATTGGCGTCTTTATGGACCAAAGGGATCGCGGACGCGCGCGCTGCAACATCAGGCTCCATCATCATACCAAGCTGGGCATCTGTCGCCCAAGCTTCGCCAACTTCGCCAAGTTTGCGCCAAACAGCAATCTGAACCGCAGGCTCAACAGACCAAGCAGCCCCCTCAAGCGCGCGCCAATGTCCGTTAGGCGCGTCAACACCACCAGCGCAGATTTCGCAGAAAACCGCATCATCTGTTGCCGTCACCTCGACACGCACCAGCCCATCTGTGCCACCGCAAATTTCGCAAACACCACCCGAGCGCTCCAACAACTGATCAATATTCACGGCACGCTCCTGAAATTTCTGTACTACAAGAGATCAGATGCGGGGCATTTCCCATAAGGTCAACCAGTCAAAACGACCTCATTGCGTGCCTATGTTCGCAAACGCCCCGTAATCGCCAATAATTTGCCGCCGAAAATACAACCAAAACGGATAGCACTTGCATTTTGCGCAAAATTACTTCATATGGTCTCTGCAGACGTTATTCTATCTCGACCCACTGTTTTCCTTTTCGGCTACAGTCTTCGATATTGCACTGACTAAGCCGCGCTGTCGCACTCCGCGGGCAGACTGAAAAAAGGATTATTACCATGGCTACTGGTACAGTAAAATGGTTCAACGCAACTAAAGGCTTCGGCTTTATCGCTCCCGATGGTGGTTCTAAGGACGTTTTCGTTCACATCTCCGCTGTTGAGCGTTCCGGCCTCACAGGCTTGAAAGATGACCAAAAGGTAACTTTTGACATCGAAGCTGGCCGTGACGGTCGCGAATCTGCGGTGAACTTGGCTCTGGCCTAAATTACCCTTCGGGGCGCCCGTTTCAGACGGGCGTTCCACTCAGCTGGCAAATCGCCGCCAATACCATCTCCCCAAATTTCAAACTGTCTTGTAACCGCGCCATAATTCTGTGCGGTGACCATTCATACATGGCAAATAAAAAGAGGCGCCCGAATTGAGCACCTCTTTAAATGGGATTTAATCTTCCAGAACGAAAGTGATCTTCAGAACGACGCGATATTCTTCAACCTTGCCGTCCTTTACTGTCACTTTCTGATCCGCAACCCAAGCACTCGTGATGCCTTTCAGGGTCTTGGACGCGCGCTCAACGCCATTGGAAACAGCATCGTCAAACGATTTGCTGGAGGAGCTGATGACTTCGGTTACTTTTGCAATAGACATGGTAAATCCTTTATTTACTGGTGTACGGAAGGGTTAATTCGCTATCCGGCAATGCGCAACAGGCCGCGCGGCAAGCAGGCGGCTCACCGCGCAGTTTGCGCCAATTCCAGAACCGCAGAGCCGATTGCAGCGACGTTCGCCTTTACGCCTTCTTCATTCGGGTGAATCCCGTCCGCTTGCATAAAGCCCAAGACCTTATCTTGCGTGCCCGCCGCAGCCAGCAATCCGGCAAAGAAATTCGGATAAAGCGGGACAGCATACTTCGCAGCCAAATCTACATACATCCCGTCGAACGCGGTCTTGAAATCAGGGCCATAATTCGCGCCCGCAGTCAGGCCAACCAGTAGGACCTGAATATCTGCGGCCTGCGCCTTGGCCAAGATCGCATCCAAATTCGCACGGCTCACTGATGGATCGAGACCCCGCAATAGGTCATTACCGCCCAACGCCACAATCATCGCATCCACATCAGGTGTTAGCGTCCAATCGACCCGCGACAGACCGCCTGCCGTGGTATCGCCCGACACCCCCGCATTTAGCACGGTCACATCCGCACCCTCAGCATCCAACCAACCTTGCAACTGCGGCACAAATCCCTGATCCACAGGCAAACCGTAACCTGCCGTTAAGCTGTCACCCAATGCTGCGATCGTGACCTTTTCTGCATAAGCTGCACTCGAAAACACACCAATTGCCAAAGTAAGGTTGCGCATCCACCGCGCCGCCCCATATCCAGTAGACCTCATCAATTCAAAGGCTCTTTTCATGACCAACCCTGTTCTCTCGCTCATAAATGCATCGCTATCTCTCGACGGTAACGCAGGTAAGGTCGACATTTTGCACGGCATTTCGCTTGATGTCGTTGAGGGCGAAACGTTGGGGCTTATTGGGCCAAGTGGATCGGGCAAATCATCTCTCCTGATGTTGATGGGCGGGTTAGAGCAGGCCACGTCCGGGCAGATCACGGCCCTTGGCCAAGATCTCAGCGCCATGAACGAAGACCAACTCGCCCGCTTCCGTTCTGATCATATGGGGGTGGTGTTCCAATCTTTCCACCTTATTCCGACAATGACTGCGCTAGAAAATGTTGCAACCCCGCTCGAACTCGCAGGCGTACAAGACGCCTTTACCCGTGCAGCCGCCGAACTTGACGCCGTGGGCCTTGGTGCACGCAAAGACCATTACCCGGGTCAAATGTCAGGTGGCGAACAGCAACGCGTGGCCCTCGCCCGCGCCTCTGCGCCGCGTCCAAAAATTCTGCTGGCCGACGAGCCGACAGGCAACCTTGACGCCACTAACGGGGCCGCGATTATCGACCTGCTGTTTGACCTGCGCGACAAGCATGGTGCCACCCTGATCATGGTCACTCATGCCGCCGACCTCGCCGCCCGCTGCGACCGCGTCATCAACCTTTCTGACGGACGCATCGCATGAGCCTGAAAATCGCATTCCGTTTCGCCATGCGCGAATTGCGCGGCGGCCTGCGCGGCTTTCGCGTGTTCCTCGCTTGTTTGGCCCTTGGTGTGGCCGCCATTGCAGCCGTTGGCACCGTCCGCGCTGGCATTGAGGCTGGTTTAGAGAAAGAAGGTGCGGCCCTTCTTGGTGGCGACGCCGAGGTCGAATTCACCTACCGCTTTGCACGTGAAGATGAACTCGCGTGGCTCGGTACCATCTCCACTCAAGTCTCGGAAACCGTTGATTTCCGCTCCATGGTTGTCGTAGAGCGCGGCGAAAACACCGAACGCGGCCTTAGCCAAATCCGTGCGGTAGATAGCGCCTACCCGCTTGTCGGCAAAGTCACCCTCGATCCCGAAATACCGCTCGACGCGGCCCTCGCCGATCATGGCGTGGTTCTCGAACGTATCCTCGCCGACCGTCTTGGTCTTGTCGCAGGCGACACCGTAAAACTTGGCACCCAGACCTTCACTTTGCGGGCCATTCTTGAACGCTACCCTGACAATGCCTCTGGTGGTTTTGGACTTGGCCCGCGCACAATTGTACTCACCTCTGACCTCAAGGGCACGGGCCTTCTTGAAGAAGGTTCAATGTTTTCAACAAATTACCGCTTAACCCTTCCCCCAAACCCCAACCTTGAAGCGCTTGAGAAAGCCACCGAAGACCAGTTCCGAGATCAAGGGTTACGCTGGCGCGACAGTCGCCGTGGTGCGGGAGGTACTGCCCGCTTTGTCGAACGCATCGGTGCATTCCTCATCCTCATGGGGCTCTCCGGCTTGGCCGTAGGTGGCGTCGGCGTGTCTGCCGCAGTGCGCGCTTACCTCTCAGGCAAAACAAGCGTCATCGCTACGCTCAAAACACTCGGGGCCACCCGTAACACGGTCTTCCTGACCTACTTCATCCAGATCGGCATCCTGACAATTCTCGGCGTCGCTATCGGCCTTGCCTTGGGCGGCACTATCCCCCTCCTTGCTGCCCCGCTCATCGCAGAGGCCTTGCCAATCCCTTCCGATTTCACCCTACAAATCGCACCCCTCGCCGAGGCAGCCCTCTACGGCATCCTCGCCGCGCTGATCTTCACGCTCTGGCCACTTGCACGCACCGAACAAATCCGCCCCGCAACCCTGTTTCGCGACGCATTTGGCACGACAAACCGCCTGCCCGCCTTGCGCTACTTGATCGCTACGGCCCTGCTTCTTGCCGCCCTTATCGGCGCTGCGGTCTGGTTCTCGGGCACGGTCTGGCTGACGCTTTGGACGGCGGGCGGCATTGCGGGGGCCTTATTTATCTTGGTCATCGCGGCGTTTTTCGCACGGATCACGGCCAAGGCACTAGCTAAACGCACACGCGGCTGGCCCACGATGCGTCTCGCACTTAACGCCATCGGTGCAAGAGGCGGCGAGACGACATCTGTTGTCCTGTCACTAGGCCTCGGCCTCGCTGTGCTTTCCGCCGTCGGCCAAATAGACGGCAACCTGCGCGCCTCCTTCTCAGATGAATTGCCCGAAGTCGCACCGAGCTATTTCTTCGTCGACATTCAGCCTGACCAGATTGACGGTTTTAAAGCACGCCTCGATGGCGACAAAGATGTCCGCAAGGTCGATAGCGCACCGATGCTGCGCGGCGTCATCACCCAGATCAACGGCGAAAACGCCGAAGATGTTGCAGGCGGCCATTGGGTCGTGCGCGGTGATCGCGGCGTGACCTATGCCGCCGCCCTGCCCGAAGGCAGCGACATTACTGAGGGCGCTTGGTGGCCTGAAGATTACGCAGGCCCACCTCTAATGAGCTTCGCCGCTGAGGAAGGCGCCGAGATTGGTCTCAAACTGGGCGACACCGTCACCGTCAACATTCTGGGCCGCGATATTACCGCGACAATCGCAAGTTTCCGCAATGTGAGTTGGGAGACGGGCGGCATCGGTTTCGTCATGACAATGAACCCATCCGCCCTGCAAGGCGCACCGCATAGCTGGATTTCGACGGTCTATGCGAGCCCAGAATCAGAGGCGAAAATCTTGCGCGATTTGGCGACAATGTACCCCAATATCACCGCAATCCGCATCCGCGACGTCATCGATCAAGTCATCGAAGTCGTTAACGGAATTAGTGCGGCGACACGCTACGCGGCCCTTGCCACTTTGGTCACGGGCTTCCTCGTTTTGATCGGCGCGGCACTGGCTGGTGAACGGGCACGAACCTACGAAGCGGCGGTTCTCAAAACCGTCGGCGCGACCCGCACCCGCATCTTGTGGAGCTTCGCGCTGCGTGCTGCATTGCTTGGGCTAGCCGCTGGTATCGTCGCCCTCGCGGCGGGGATTTTGAGCGGCTGGGCCGTGACCACATTCGTTATGGAAGGCGATTATATGGTCATCTGGTCAAATGCGTTTCTGATCATTGGCGGCGGTGTGATGGCCTCGCTCGTCGCAGGGCTTGCCTTTGCAATCAAACCTTTGGCCGCAAAACCTGCAAGAGTTCTACGGGCGCGCGACTGAATTAACGCCGTGCATGCAAAAGCTGCATAAGCCGCCCTTCGCGCTGAAATGGCGTGGAGGGCTGTCCGCTCTGAGGTGAATTCATCACCCGAATCGCCAGCACCCACGCGATAAGCGCGAAAGCAGCACCACCAACATATTGCCCAATCAACACCCCTGGTGCGCCGAACCAACCCGCCCCCAGCAAAACAAACGGCACGATCCCCAACGTATTGCGCGCCCAATTGATGAAGGTCGAATAATAGGGATGTCCAAGGTTATTGAAGGCTGCATTCGCCACAAAAATAACGCCGTTGAAAAAGAACAACAGCGAGAGCGGGCCAGCGAACAAGAATACGATGGTCAGCGTCACGCCTTCTTCCAAAGCAAACAGGCTCACGAGGGCTGGACGCAGAAGGAACAGCAAAGCCGAAACCACGACGACGACGACCGCTGTAAAGATCATTCCGTCTCGGAACGCCCCTCGCACGCGGTCTTGTTGTCCTGCACCAAAATTCTGTCCGATGATTGGTCCGATTGCCCCCGAAAGGGCAAAGATCACACCAAAGGCGACTGGCGTGATGCGCGCCGCAATCGCCATGCCAGCCACGGCAGCTTCGCCAAACTCAGACATCGCGCGGGTCACGTAAGCCTGGCCAATCGGGGTGGCCAGTTGGTTCAGAATTGCCGGCACAGCAATCGCCGCTATGGGCCGCAAATCAAGGTGAAGGGTCGCCCGTGTCGGCCGCTCGAAACCGTTATAATACTTGATGATCGGAAGCACCGCCGCCACGCCCATTGCAACGCGCGCCACCACACTCGCGATTGCGGCACCAGTCAGGTCTAGGTTCAGCCCAAAGATCAGAATAGGATCAAGTATGGCATTTATGATGCCGCCCCAAACAGTCGCCATCATCGCCCGCTTCGCGTCCCCATGCGCCCGCAAAATGGCACCTCCAACCATGCCAACAAGTAGGAACGGCAGCGACGGAATAATGATAGCAAGGTAATGCACGGCAAGCGCCAGTGTGTCCCCTGTCGCCCCCATGAGGGCCGCGAGAGCCCTAAGATTGAACCAGACCAACGCCGCAAATAACGCACCAAAAATAACTCCGTAGATCAAGGAGTTGGTCGCTTTGCGGCGCGCCTCTTCAACATCCCCCGCCCCGAGTGCGCGTGCGACGAGCGCTCCTGCGGCAATGGCCATGCCGATCCCGAAAGACGAGGTGAAAAACAGAATTGCGCCGGCATATCCAACAGCGGCCGCCAATTCGGATTTGCCGAGCATTGAGATGAAAATCATGTCTACAAAGTCGACGATAAACACCGCCATCAAACCGACCGAAGCCGTGAGTGACATCACCGCAATATGGCGAAACAAGTTGCCTTCAAGAAAAACCGCTTGCTTCGGCGCCATGTCAGATTTTTGGCTTGTGCTGCAGCAAGGGCATCACGTCACCCATCTCAGGCCCACGCTCGCGCCCCGTAACCGCTTTGCGCAACGGCATAAACAGCCCTTTGCCCTTGCGGCCTGTTGCCTCTTTCACGGCCGTTGTCCAGCTTGACCAAGTATCATCCGCGTAGGGCGGATCACCAAGTATATCAAAGGCTTGGGCGATAAATTCACGGTCTTCGTCTTCAACCAAAGGTGCGGCACCATTCTCAAAGAACGCCCACCAATCGGCGATATCGTCCAGCTTGGTGATGTTGCCTTTGATAGCATCCCAGAACGCGAGTTTTTTGTCGGCGGGAACGTCCTTCAAATGATCTGCAACGTCTTCTGCGCTCAGCGTCGCGTTGTAACGCGCGGTCAACGGCCAGAGGTCTTCGAAATCAAACTTGGTTGGCGCCGACCCGAACTTTGTAACATCAAAACCGTTAATGACTTCTTCAATCGAAGACCGCAGTTCAACAGGCTCTGAAGAACCCAGACGCGCCATCAGCGACAGAACCGCCAGTGGTGCAATGCCGATGTTGCGCAGATCACGTAAAGCCGCTGTTCCCAAACGCTTAGACATCTTGCCTTCTGGCATCGTCAGCAAAGAATGGTGCGCAAAACGTGGCACGGTGCCGCCAAGCGCCTGCATAATCTGGATTTGTGTCGCGGTGTTGGTCACGTGGTCAGAGCCGCGCACGATATAGGTCATGCCCATTTCGACGTCGTCAACAACGGACGCCAGCGTATAGAGAATCTGCCCGTCGTTTTTGAAAAGAACCGGATCAGAAACAGAGGCCGCATCAATCGAGATATTGCCGATAATACCGTCGTTCCATTCGATCCGCTCAAGGTTCAATTTGAACCGCCAATGGGAGCCACGCTCGGCGCGCAGCTTGTCTCTTTCTGCCTCGGAAAGGTTCAGCGCAGCACGATCATAAACCGGTGGCTTGCCCATATTGAGCTGCTTTTTGCGCTTCAAATCAAGCTCGACAGGGGTCTCGAAACACTCGTAAAGCCGCCCCATGTCGATCAATTGTTGCTTTGCAATCAGATACTTATCCATGCGCTTGGACTGGTACTCCATGCGATCCCACTTGATGCCAAGCCACGTCAAGTCATCCATGATGCCCTGCACGTATTCATCCTTGGACCGCTCTGGATCGGTGTCGTCAATCCGCAGCACGAAGGTGCCGCCGTTTTGGCGCGCGATGGCGTAGTTGAACAAGGCGGCGCGCAGGTTACCGATGTGGATGTAACCAGTTGGCGATGGGGCGAAACGAGTTGTGGTCATGGGAATTCTCCTGTTGCAACACGATGTGTCAGACGCAGGCGAAATTGTCCAGTTTGGCGTTGTGACTTGCGTGCACTGCGCGTGCACAGGGCGTGCACCGATTTGACACTAGCGAAAAGCGGGGCCGTGCGCCCAGACGGTCATCGACATGCGGCGCCCCTCGGTCACAGGGGTCACACGGTGCAGCATGTAGCTGGGGAAAATCGTGACAGAGCCGCGTGCGGTGTTCGCGGTGACGGTGTGACTAGATGGCATGACCTCCAGCAGACCGCCGACATAGGCGTCAGGTTCGGAGAGTTGCGCCACAAGTGTCAGTTTTCGTTTCGCGGCAATCCGCCCGTCGCCAATATCGCTGTGCCAGTCGAAATGCCCTTCACGCGCGCTGTCGTAATGGGCGACTTGTAGGCTTTCCATAAATTCGGTGAGGTCGAACTGGTAGGTGTCCCGATTGGCGACGCGCACCAGATCAATGATTGCATCCATCACCCAGCCTGTGTCTGGCACGTTATCAAGCCAGACCAGATCAGCACGGCGGATATTGTGATCTTTGGTTTGCCCAACAAGTTTGGCGTCTTCGGGCACGGCAGTTGCGGCCTGCACAAGGATGCGGTCACAATCGGCCAATGAGAACGCCGCAGGGATGGTGTGAACGGCGTGCATTTGCTGATGCTTTCTATGGAGATGCAACCGCTTACGCTTGGTCAGGGTTTGCAGCAAGGGGTTTGTGTTTGGGGGAAGCTTAGAAAATGCCTCGTTGTCTTCGACTTTTATTGACGCTGCGCTCAACCTCAGTGTTAGTAAAGCCATGGAAATTAGAAACTATTCAATTGAAGCGCTTGAGCATGTTATTAGCCGTGCCATCGTCGACATGGGCATTGGTGGTCACACACCTGCAAGTGAAATCGCCCACCTTTTCAACCCTATGACGGCAGTTGATCTCGCAAAAATAATCTATGCAACAGAAACTCTATCGTGGGAAATCGCCTCCGATGCGGATATCTCGATGGAAGAGGCAAGAGAGCGTTTCAGGGCCAAAAATCTTGCCGCGATAATTGATTTAAACCCATACGAAGAACGCCGTCTTTTTAAACACCTCGTCGAGCTGATCGAAAGTGAGATTGGCAAAGGCATTCGCGCCAATTTCGGTTAAAGTTAAACCTTTAGAATTTAAGTTCAGAGTCTACGCCTCAAACTTACCCATTGTCCCGCCATCTGTTCACAATCGGATAGCGCCGATCAAGCCAGAAAGCGTGTTTTGAGAGCCGCGTTCCCGGCGCGGATTGGAACCGCTTGTATTCGGAGATGTAGAGCAGGTGCTCGATCTTTTTGACGGTGTCGCGCTCATATCCTGCGGCGACGCAGTCAGCGACGGAGGCCTCGCCATCCACCAGCATCATCAGTATCCCGTCGAGGATGTCGTAGGGTGGAAGGCTGTCGCTGTCTTTTTGATCGGGGCGCAATTCAGCCGAGGGTGCTTTGTCGATAATCGCCACAGGGATCACCTCGCCCGCAGGCGCTTTCATCCATGGCGCGTGGTTGGCGTTGCGCCAGCGGCAGGTCTCGAACACCCGCGTTTTATACATATCTTTGATGGGGTTATAGCCGCCCGCCATATCGCCATAGATGGTGGCATAGCCAACGGCGACCTCGGATTTATTGCCCGTGGTCAGGAGCATTTCACCGAATTTGTTGGACTGTGCCATCAGCAGCAGACCGCGCATGCGGGATTGGATGTTTTCCTCGGTCAGGTCGTCTGCCAGCCCTGCGAAAAGGGGCGCGAGGGCCTCGGACACGGCGGCGCGTGGTCCTGCGATGGACACGGTGTCGTAGTTGCAGCCGAGTGCGGTGACCACTGCTTGCGCGTCATCGAGTGACGCTTGGCTGGTGTATTCCGACGGCAGCATCACGCAGCGCACGTTTTCGGGGCCAAGCGCGTCGGCGGCGATGGTGGCCACAATCGCAGAATCAATCCCACCAGAGAGGCCAAGCAGTACCTTTTTGAAGCCGGTTTTGCCCATGTAGTCGCGCAGGGTTTCCACCATGGCGCGGTAGTCTTGGGCTGTCTCGTCGCCAAATATGGCCTTTTCACCTTCGGCTGCGACCCAGCCGTCTGCGGTGCGATTGAAATCGACATGGGTGATTGCCGCGTCAAAGAGCGGCATTTGCACGGCCAGTTTGCCACCACGGTTCAGCACAAAAGAGCCGCCATCAAAGGCCTGATCGTCTTGACCGCCGATCATGTTGAGATAGACGAGCGGCACGTTGTTCTCGACCACGCGAGAGACCATCGCACTGATCCGCTTTTCAAACTTGCCGCGATAATAGGGAGAGCCGTTGGGCACAAGAATGATCTCGGCACCACTTTCGACCATGGCCTCGCAGACATCTTCATACCAGCTATCTTCGCAAACAGGGCTGCCAATGCGCGGACCGTCAGGGATCGCATATGGTCCTTGGATCGCACCACGACGGAATTGGCGGACCTCGTCGAAGACGTCGTAATTGGGCAGGAAGTGCTTGAATTGGCGGGCGACAACCTTGCCGCCGCGACAAATGTGGTAGGCGTTATAGAGGCGCCCATCCTCAAAGTATGGACCACCGATGCCAAGGGTCGGCCCGTCGGCGCATTCCGCCGCCAGCGCCTCGATTTGCGCCATGGCGTCGCTGTAAAAGGCGGGCTTCATCACGAGGTCTTGGGTCGAATATCCTGTGATAAACATCTCAGGCAGCGCAACCATCTGTGCGCCAGCGGCGCGGCCCTGTTCCCAGGCATCACGCGCAAGGGCGGCGTTGCCAACAAGGTCTCCTAAAGTCGGGTTCAACTGGGCCAAAGTCAGGCGGAAATGGTCGCTCATGGTCTTATCCTTATAGTCGCAACCCAGATGTAGCAGATAAGTCGGCAAGGGAAAGCCGATTGGCACCCCCTACCCCGTTGTCAGCCATGGCTTGCTCCATTAGGTTGCTCAAGAATTAACGCGGACAGGGTGAAGCATATGAACCGTTTTGGATGGCAAAAAGCAGCTTTTGTGGCTCTTTTCTCGCTGAGTGCCACAGGCCTCGCGGCGCAGACCGTTCAAACCAAGCAATATGACGATGGTGGCGTTTACGAGGGCGCCTTCCTCAATGGGAAACAAAACGGCACTGGTACGTACCGTCTGCCCAATGGGTATGAATACACAGGCGACTGGGTTGACGGCGAGATTCGCGGCAAAGGCACGGCGCGTTTCCCAAATGGGTCGGTTTATGAGGGTGATTTTGTCGCGGGCAAACCGTCTGGAGCAGGCAAGATCGTTTTCGCGGATGGAGGCACCTTTGAGGGTGACTGGCTTGACGGAAACATCACAGGTCGCGGCATCGCCAATTATGCCAATGGCGTCGTCTATGAAGGCGAGTTTCGCAACGCCATGCACCACGGCACAGGCACAATGCGCAGCCCTGCTGGTTATGTTTACGAGGGTCCATGGATCAACGGCGTCAAAGAGGGTGAAGGGAAGATCACCTATCCTGATGGTGCCGTCTATGAAGGCGCGTTAAAAGCAGGCGAACGTGATGGCACGGGCACGCTGACAATGGCCGACGGTCTGGTTTACACAGGCACGTGGGTCAACGGCGAGATCGAGGGCAAAGGCCGGTTGCAACAGCCAAACGGCGATGTCTACGAGGGCGATCTGGTGGCGGGCCGCAGGCAGGGTACGGGCACCGTAACCTATGCAAACGGTGACGTTTACAACGGCACATTCGCCGACGATAAACGCAACGGCGTTGGCACATTCACAGGCACCGACGGTTACAAATACGCAGGCGATTGGAACGCGGGCCAAATCGAAGGGCGCGGCGAAGTCACTTATCCAGACGGATCGGTCTATGTCGGCACATTCGCAGCCGACCTTGCTGATGGTCTAGGCAAAATCACTTATGCGGACGGTTCAAGCTATGACGGCGCATGGTCCAATGGCGTGATCAACGGACGCGGCATCGCGACATATGCCAACGGTCTGGTTTACGATGGCGAGTTCAAAGACGCGAAAAACCACGGCAAAGGCAAGATGACCTATGCTGACGGCTATAGCTATGATGGCACATGGGCTGACGGTCAGCGCAATGGCGCGGGCACCGCAACCTATGCAGATGGCACAGTCTACATTGGTGAATTCAAAGATGGCCAACGCCACGGCGCAGGTGTGATCACCCTGCCCGATGGTTTCAAATACGAGGGCGAATGGGCCGACGGCGAGATCAGTGGTATTGGCATCGCGACCTATGCCAACGGTGACGTCTATGAGGGCATGTTCGTGAATGGCCGCCGTCAGGGCGCGGGCACGATGCGCTATAAAACAGGCGAAGAAGCGACGGGCGACTGGGTTGAGGGCGCGCTAGCCAAAGCCGAAGAAGCCCCTGCCGAAGCGCCAACGGTTGCAGCTTTGCCAAGCGAAACTGCCGATGAAGTAGCGGCACCAGCAGCGGATCAGTAAGCGGTTAGTTCTGGCAAGGGACCAATAGCGAACGCAAAGCAATATCTGTTTCGCTTGCTTGCTCTGCCTGAGCGGAGGCGATTAGACCCGCCTCCAACATCTCGTCGATGATAAAATTGCGCCGTTCAATGGCACGATCCGCGTTACGTTCTGGATTGTACTGGCTCGGTGCCCTTGGCAATGCCGCCAGTAAAGCAGCATCTTCTAAGGTGAGTTCATCAACAGACTTACCAAAATAAGCCATCGCCGCGTCTTCAACGCCAAAGCAGTTTAGGCCCAAATAGACCTTTTGCGCGTACCAATTCAGAAACTCATCCTTCGTCAGTGCAAGCGCTACTCGAACCTGAAACCACAGTCGTCCTAAAGAAGTTCTAAGTTGATCCCCGTTTGCTTGGTATCGGTCATAGTCAACGAAAAATAGCTTAGCATTGGGGAGCGAAACAGAGAGCGCTCATAGATGTGTTTGTCTTCCGCGATAAAAATCGCTTGGCGGAGGATTACGGGTAACAATGCCGCACTCGCTTGATCCGCCTCATAGGACGTCTTGATATCGACCCGCGATTGGGGCGTCATTTCTTGGGAAAAAGCAGCCCCAGCACAAAAAGTTGCCCCAAGAATGACGGCTCTAATGAAATGCATCGAATCAAATCCGTTCAAAGTTCACGGATTGACTACCACGGCACCTCAGCCCCGCTATAGTCGAAAAATCCGCCCGATTGGCTGGGGGTCAATGCGGCGATGACTGAGAGCAGGTTGCTCGCGGCCTCCTCGGGAGTGACGGTGGCATGTCTGCCCGCATATTTTGCTGTGAACTCTGTCGCGACAGTTCCGGGGTGCAAGGCCACGCAGATCGAACCCTTATGAGTGCGTGACAATTCAATCGCGGCCCCGTGAATGATCTGATTGAGCGCGGCCTTTGAGGCACGGTAGCTGTGCCAACCGCCGATGCGGTTATCACCAATGGAGCCTACACGGGCCGAGAGCACAGCCACTTTACCGCTGGTTCCAAGCAAACGCGGCACGTGATGCAGGATCAGCGCGGGCCCAATCGTATTGACCGCAAAGACTTGCGCCATGGCACTCGCATCAATCGCCGCGAGCGATTTTTCAGGCATGCCGAGGATACCAATCGCCACGATGATCAGATCAAAAGGCCCGTCCAAAGCGCCAAGAGCGCGATCCACCGATGCGGGATCGGTCACATCAAATCCATCGTCGCGCCGTGAAAGCGCTCTGACCTCGTGGCCCGCGCAGGCCGCAGCCAACGCAGCCCCAATTCCGCCCGAAGCGCCAATGATGAGTGCTTTTGTCATCTGTCAAATTATAGGTCGCACAGGACACTTGACCAGCCTTTCTCCTCTTTTGATCGCAAATACCCACGCGGTTTGGGGGCTGGGTTTGGGGGCTGGCCCCCATAAACGGGGTTTTCATCGCGCGAATCCTCGGTATAGTCCGCGACATGAATACAAACGTACATATCATTTCAGGTGGCCCTTTGGGTCTGAACCTGCGTGCGTTGCTACTCCTTAGCTGCCTCTGAGCGTGCCATGTCGGTGCGACCGCTCAGAGGGGATACGCACCACCAATAGCTAAGGCCAACAAGGAATACCCAAAATGACTGATAACGTGTTGATTTTCGACACCACGCTGCGCGATGGTGAGCAATCCCCCGGTGCGACCATGACCCACTCCGAAAAGCTTGAGATTGCCGAGCTTTTGGACGAAATGGGCGTCGATATTATCGAGGCTGGTTTCCCGATTGCCTCTGAGGGCGATTTTAAGGCCGTGTCCGAGATCGCGCGCCTGTCCAAAGGCGCCACGATCTGCGGTCTTGCCCGTGCGAACTACAAAGACATCGACCGTTGCTGGGAGGCTGTGAAGCACGCGAAATCGCCGCGCATTCACACGTTCATCGGTACCTCCGAATTGCACCGCGCGATCCCGAACCTGACGATGGACGAGATGGCCGAGCGGATTCACGACACGGTTACGCATGCACGCAACCTTTGCGACAACGTCCAGTGGTCACCGATGGATGCGACACGGACCGAATGGGATTACCTCTGCCGCGTTGTCGAGATTGCGATCAAAGCAGGTGCGACCACGATCAACATTCCTGACACGGTTGGCTATACCGCCCCTGTCGAGAGTGCGGACCTGATCCGCCGTTTGATTGCCAATGTGCCGGGTGCGGATGATGTGATCTTTGCGACCCACTGCCACAACGACCTTGGCATGGCGACGGCGAACTCGCTGGCCGCTGTTGAAGGTGGTGCGCGGCAGATCGAATGTACGATCAACGGGCTCGGCGAACGTGCGGGCAACACTGCGCTGGAAGAGGTTGTGATGGCCCTTAAGGTACGCCACGATATCATGCCGTATACGACCCGCATCGATACGACCAAGATCATGAACATATCGCGCCGTGTGGCGACTGTTTCTGGTTTTGCCGTACAGTTCAACAAGGCGATTGTAGGCAAGAATGCGTTCGCGCATGAGAGCGGCATTCACCAAGACGGGATGCTCAAGAACAAAGATACCTTCGAGATCATGCGCCCTGAAAGCGTCGGTCTTGCGGGCACGTCTCTGCCGCTGGGCAAGCATTCGGGTCGTGCTGCGTTGCGCGCGAAACTGACCGAGCTTGGTTACGATATGGCCGACAATCAACTGGCTGATGTCTTTGTCCGGTTCAAGGAATTGGCCGACCGTAAAAAGGAAGTTTACGACGACGATCTGATCGCGATCATTCGCCAGAATGAAGGTGAAGAGGACCGCGTGAAGCTGAAATCCTTGCGCGTTGTTTGCGGAACTGAGGGACCGCAAACCGCGGATTTGACGCTTACCATTGATGGTAAAGAAGCGAGCACACATGCGACGGGTGACGGCCCTGTCGATGCGGCATTTAACGCCGTGAAGGCGTTGGTGGAACACTCTGCGCGTCTGCAACTTTACCAAGTGAGTGCCGTCACTGAAGGCACGGATGCGCAGGCAACTGTGTCTGTCCGCATGGAAGAAGAAGGCCGCATCGCGACGGGTCAATCAGCCGATACCGACACAGTTGTGGCCTCGGTGAAGGCCTATATCAACGCATTGAACCGCTTGATGGTACGCCGTGAGCAAAGCCAAGTTGGATACGATACCAAGGGCGTTTCCTACAAGGATAGCTGATAATTTCGAAGGGCGGCGGTAAAACGCCGCCTTTCACTTTTACAACATGATTTGATCTGTTGAGCGCCAGATTTTGCCAATAGTTGATTTTTTCGAACATTTTTCTGACTTTTGAGCGCAGCCGAATTCCACGTTGTCCACGCGTCCGACACCCCTTCTCAGAATTGCCTCTTTCGCCCCACGAAACCCATGCCTATAAGGCCAATGGGTTGCGACGGGGGAGTCGCGACGGTTATTTTTACTATTCGCAAGGATTTGCTGCACCATGGCGATTTTCGGAAGCTTGTTCTCGTCTGACATGGCGATTGACCTCGGGACGGCGAACACGCTGATCTATGTTCGCGGAAAGGGCATCGTTTTGTCCGAGCCGTCGGTTGTCGCCTACCACATCAAAGACGGTGTGAAAAAGGTTCTCGCCGTGGGCGAAGACGCCAAGCTGATGCTGGGCCGGACACCTGGATCAATCCAAGCTATTCGCCCGATGCGTGACGGTGTGATTGCCGACTTTGACACAGCCGAAGAGATGATCAAACACTTCATCCGCAAGGTCGCAAAGCGGTCCACGTTCTCTAAGCCAAAGATTATCGTCTGTGTTCCACATGGCGCGACACCTGTCGAAAAACGTGCGATCCGTCAGTCGGTACTATCCGCTGGTGCGCGTCGCGCGGGCCTGATTGCAGAGCCGATTGCTGCCGCTATCGGGGCTGGCATGCCGATCACCGATCCCACCGGTAACATGGTTGTGGACATCGGTGGTGGTACGACTGAGGTCGCGGTTCTGTCGCTCGGCGATATCGTTTACGCCCGTTCCGTGCGCGTCGGCGGTGACCGTATGGATGAGGCGATTATCAACTATTTGCGCCGCCAGCATAACCTGTTGATTGGTGAATCTACAGCAGAGCGGATCAAGACATCTATCGGTACCGCACGCATGCCCGACGATGGCCGTGGCCAGTCGATGCATATCCGTGGCCGTGACCTGCTCAATGGCGTTCCAAAAGAGACCGAAATTTCTCAGGCACAAGTCGCCGAAGCCTTGGCCGAACCCGTGCAGCAGATTTGCGAAGCTGTTATGACAGCGCTGGAAGCAACGCCGCCAGATTTGGCCGCAGATATTGTTGACCGCGGCGTGATGCTGACAGGTGGCGGCGCCTTGCTCGGCCAGCTTGATCTGGCTCTGCGCGAGCAGACGGGCCTTGCTATTTCGGTCGCAGACGAGAGCCTGAATTGCGTGGCTTTGGGCACAGGCAAGGCGCTTGAGTACGAAAAGCAACTGCGCCACGTCATCGACTACGATAGCTAAGCGAAGGGGCCTTACTTGGCCAAAGACCGCAAATCCGAAGACTATTTCGGCCCGATCCGCAGATTGCTGGTCGGGCTGATCGTCTTTGCGCTCTTGGGTGTTTTCCTGATCTGGCGCATTGATAGCCCTCGGGTGGAACGGTTCCGCGCCGCTGTTATCGACCGCGTTGTGCCGTCGTTTGAATGGGCGATGGCCCCCGTGACGGGCGTTGCGAACCTTGTCAGCGATTTTCAGTCCTACCAACAGCTTGCAGCCCAGAACAACGACCTGCGCCGCGAATTGCAGCAGATGAAAGCGTGGAAAGAGGCCGCCTTGCAGCTTGAGCAAGAGAACGCCAAGCTTTTGGACCTCAACAACGTGCGCCTTGATCCAAAGTTTACCTATGTGACGGGCGTTGTTTTGACCGATAGCGGCTCTCCGTTTCGGCAATCTGTGTTGCTAAATGTCGGCGCGCGTGACGGGATTATTGATGGCTGGCCGACGATGGATGGCATCGGGCTTGTGGGTCGTATTTCGGGTGTCGGGCAACGCACGTCTCGGGTGATTTTGCTGAGCGATACATCAAGCCGCATTCCTGTAACGATCCAACCTTCGGGCCAAAAAGCGATCCTGACAGGAGATAACACGTTGAACCCGCCGATTGAGTTTTTGGAAAACCCTGATGTCGTCAGACCAGGTGACCGCGTTGTATCCTCGGGTGACGGGGGCGTTTTCCCTGCGGATTTGCTCGTCGGCCAAGTGGCCCTTGGGTCTGATCGCCGCCTGCGCGTGCGCCTGTCTGCCGATTACGAGCGGCTTGAATTCTTGCGCGTTTTGCGTGCCCGCGCCCATGAGGTTATCACTGATCCAGGTGGGCTTTTGGCCCCTGCGACCTTGCCTGCGCTGCCAGTCGCGGAACCAGATGTCGCGGTGGAGCCCGCCGATGGCTGAGACGCCAACAACCCGCATTTGGCTTGGCAGATCCATATTTTTGGCAATCGCCACTGTTCTGGTCTTTGCCCAGCTTTTGCCTTTGGACACCCGCCCGCATATTTGGGCAGCACCTGATTGGTTGCTTGCGGCCACTTTGGTCTGGGTGTCTCGTCGGCCTGAGTATTCGCCGATTCTTGTTATTGCTTTGGTGTTTTTCTTGGCTGATTTGCTTTTCCAACGGCCTCCGGGGCTGTGGTCTGGGTTGGTTGTGATTCTGACGGAAATCATCCGCACCCGTGCCAAAGGTATCCGCAACATGCCGTTTGCGCTTGAGTGGGGGTCCGTGGCGCTGGGAATTTTGGCGATTACTTTGGTAAATCGCGCTGTTCTCATGGTTGTGATGTCAGATCAGGCACCATTGGGTCTAACCTTGATCCAAATGGTCATGACAATCATATTCTTCCCATTGGTTGTGGTGGTCGCGCATTTTCTATTTGGCGTCAGCCGCCCAGCTTTGGGGCAAGTCGATAACCGAGGACACCGCCTGTGAAACGTAACGCACGAGACAACGAAGACAGCGCCCGCCGCATTAGCAGGCGCGCACTTGTGATTGGTGCCGCGCAACTCGGTGTTGTTGGCGCATTGGGGTTTCGGATGCAATCGATGCAAATCGAGCAAGCCGACCAGTTCCGCCTGCTTGCCGAAGAGAACCGCATCAACATTCGTTTGCTGCCGCCTGCGCGTGGGTTGATCTTTGATCTCAACGGGTTGCCGATTGCTGCGAATGAACAGAATTACCGCGTTGTAATGGTGCGCGAAGATGCGGGCGACGTGGGCGAGGTGTTGGAACGCTTGACCAAAATCGTACAAATTGATCCAGAAAACCTTGCGCGGGCGATGGAAGAGATGATGCGCAGATCGCCTTTTGTCCCTGTTACAATTGCAGACCGATTGACGTGGGATGATGTGGCGCGGGTCAATATCAACGCCCCCGCCCTGCCCGGCATCACCGCCGAAGTTGGCCTGAGCCGCGCTTATCCATGGGGCGCTGATTTGGGCCATGTTGTTGGCTACGTCGGCCCTGTGTCTGACTACGACCTCAGCCGCATTGACAACCAAGACCCGCTTTTACAGATCCCCAAATTCCAGATCGGCAAGACGGGTGCCGAGAACAAGCTTGAACATGAATTGCGCGGCTCTGCTGGCACCAAGCGGATTGAGGTTAACGCCATTGGCCGCGTGATGCGCGAACTTGACCGCAAAGAGGGCACGTCAGGCGCGGATGTCCAATTGACGATCGATGCGCGATTGCAGTCATATGTGCAGGCACGACTAGAGGGCGAATCCGCGGGCGCGGTTGTGATCGATCTTGAGAATGGCGATTTGCGTGCTGTGGCCTCTGCCCCGACATTTGATCCCAACCTGTTTGTGCGCGGTATTTCCACCAAAAACTGGCGCGATCTCAACGAGAACATTTACCGCCCACTCGCGGCGAAAGCTGTGCAAGGCACCTACCCTCCGGGATCGACGTTTAAGATGGTCACCGCTTTGGCCGCCCTTGAAGATGGTAAAGTTACCGCAGAAGAAACCATCCACTGTAAAGGTTGGGTCGAGGTTTACGGCACCCGCGTTCACTGTTGGAAACGCGCGGGCCACGGTAATATCAACCTGCACGAAAGCCTGAAACAATCCTGCGACTGTTATTACTATGAGATTGGCCAACGCGTCGGCATCGACAAAATCGCCGAGATGGCCCGCAAGCTGGGCTTGGGCGTGCGTCATGATTTGCCGCTGTCGGCCGTAGCCGAGGGCCTGACCCCCGACAAGGCGTGGAAGAAAGACGTGCGGGGCGAAGATTGGCGCATCGGCGATACCGTCAACGCGTCCATTGGTCAGGGTTATGTGCTGTCTTCCCCGTTACAGCTCGCGGTTATGACGGCGCGCATTGCGACGGGCCGCGAGATTACCCCCCGCCTTGTGCGCGCCATTGACGGGGTTGAACAACCCAGCGGGCGTGGTGAAAACCAAGGCATCAACGAAAACAACCTACGCCGCATCCGCGAGTCGATGTCGGACGTGATCAATAGTTCACGCGGCACTGCTTACGGGTCGCGGATCACAGAAGTGGCGATGAAAATGGCCGGTAAAACAGGCACCAGCCAAGTCCGCCGTATCACAGCCGAAGAACGCGCGAAGGGTGTCACAAGCAACGCCGATTTGCCGTGGGAACGCCGTGACCACGCGCTCTTCGTGAGCTTTGCGCCTGTCGACAACCCGCGCTTTGCCGTGGCCATGATTGTGGAACATGGCGGTGGTGGCTCTGCTGCTGCGGCCCCAATTGCCCGCGACATCATGCTGCAAGCGCTCTATGAGGGCGAGCCGCCGCTAAGCGCCTACCCGTCAAATGTGCGCGGCAAAATCCAAGAGCAGCAACGCAAAATCCGCGAACGCATCTCACCAGGATCACATGGGTTGGAGCGCGCGTAAGCTATGAGTTATCTTGAATATAACACCAAATACGTGCCCACGGGGTTTCGCAAGCTTTTGTACCTCAACTGGCCTATTATCATTCTGCTGACGGCTGTGTCCTGTGCTGGGTTTGTGATGCTTTATTCCGTTGCGGGGGGCTCTGTTGACCCGTGGATGGCGCCCCAAGTCAAACGCTTTGGCGCAGGTATGGTGCTGATGATTGGTGTGGCGATGGTGCCCATCTGGTTCTGGCGCAACGTCTCGGTTGTGGCGTTTGGAGGATCCCTGCTGTTGCTGGTCGCGGTTGAATTGTTTGGTGAGGTCGGCATGGGTGCCCAGCGCTGGATCGACCTTGGGTTCATGCGCTTGCAGCCTTCTGAGCTGACAAAAATTACCCTCGTCATGGTGCTTGCTGCCTATTACGACTGGCTGCCGACAAACAAAACATCCCACCCGATCTGGGTGATTATCCCTGTAATTATTATCCTTGTGCCAACGGCGCTTGTGCTCGGTCAACCTGACCTTGGCACCGCGATTTTGCTGTTGTTTGGTGGGGCCACGATCATGTTTGCCGCAGGCGTACATTGGGCCTATTTCGGCACGGTATTCGCTGCTGGCATCGGCACGATTGTCGCCGTATTCAAGAGCCGCGGCACAACCTGGCAGTTGTTGAAAGACTACCAGTACCGCCGGATTGATACGTTTTTGGACCCTTCCAATGATCCGCTTGGTGCGGGCTATCACATCACGCAGGCGAAGATCGCCTTTGGCTCTGGCGGCTGGACGGGGCGCGGTTTTATGCAAGGCACCCAGTCGCGCCTTAACTTTTTGCCCGAAAAACATACCGACTTTATTTTTACCACCTTGGCCGAAGAGTTCGGCTTTGTTGGCGCATTTGCCCTGCTGATGCTTTACGTGTTGATCATCGTTTTCTGTTTCGCCTCTGCGATGTCGAATAAGGATCGCTATGCGTCCTTGATGACCTTGGGCATTGCGATGACGTTCTTTTTGTTCTTTGCTGTGAACATGGCGATGGTTACGGGACTGGCCCCCGTTGTGGGTGTGCCGTTGCCGCTTGTCAGTTACGGCGGATCTGCGATGCTTGTGCTTTTGGTGGCTTTTGGCTTGATCCAAAGCGCCCATGTTCATAGGCCACGCTAATGCTAAAAGTTCTATTTTCCGCTAAACCCGCCGCTTGGGACGAGTATGAAACGCCGCTGACCCGCGCGTTTGAGGCCGCTGGCTTGCAGGTCGATTTGGCCCGTGATCATGCCCCCTCGGACGTCGATTACATCGTCTTTGCCCCCAATGGTCCCGTCACAGATTTCACGCCTTGTGTGAAGACCAAGGCGGTGATGAGCCTTTGGGCAGGGGTGGAAACGGTCGTGGGCAATCATACCCTGACGCAGCCATTGGCCCGCATGGTCGATCACGGCTTGACGCGCGGCATGGTCGAATGGGTCGTGGGCCATACGATGCGCCACCACCTTGGCATGGATACACATATTCTGGGGCAAGATGGCGTGTGGCGCTTAGATTATCCGCCGCTGGCTGAGGCGCGCCCTGTCACGATCTTGGGGCTTGGTGCGTTGGGAGAAGCTTGCGGTCAGGCGCTGAACACCTTGGGCTTTCCCGTCACGGGTTGGTCGCGTAATCCCAAAGACGTGAGCGGGATCAAATGTTTGCACGGCGAAGCTGGACTGACCGAGGCGTTGACGGGTGCCCAAGTTGTGATCCTCTTGCTGCCCTCAACGCCCGCCACAGAGAACACGCTCAACGCGGACCGCCTCGCGCTTTTGGCAAAGGGTGCGTTTATCATCAATCCTGGGCGTGGGCCTTTGATCGACGATGATGCTTTGCTTGCCGCCTTGGATAACGACCAGATCGGGCACGCCACATTGGATGTGTTCCGCGTTGAACCTTTGCCGACCGATCACCCTTATTGGGCGCATCCAAAAGTGACTGTGACCCCGCATATCGCCTCGACCACCCGCCCTGACACGGCCGCACAAATCATCGCGCAAAACATCAAACGCGGCGAGGATGGCCTGCCATTCCTGCACCTCGTGGACCGCAACGCAGGTTACTGACCCGCCTCGCTTTGTTCGAAATACTCCCGCCGGAGGCTACTTCAGTTTCGGCGGGCGGTTCGGGTCCATACCGGGCGCAGAGGGTGCCTGCGGGTCGTGCAACGCAGGCAGATCAAAGCGCAGTCCGACCTTGGCCAGGTGCGCTGCAAGCGGATCAGAGCCACGTGCAAACATCACATCCATCGTGCCAGCTTCAATGCCTGAGAACGTCAGTGCCTCACCCGCCGCCCGCGCAAGTGCATCCTGCGCACCGGGAACGGCGTCAATGAACACAAGAACATGGCCGCGTGAATTGTCGTCGTATTTCGCAGCGGCAAGGTAGGCGATATTCGCCAATCCAGCGGCAATCGCGAGCTTGCGATCAAGGCCTGTCACCACGGCTTCTGGGAGGCCCTTGGGCGCGGAAACTTCCGAGAGCCGCGCCTCTGTTTCATCAGGCTTGTTGTCGAGCGTGGCGTTCAGCCATTCGACCGCCTCGGCAGGGATCAGCATCGCAGAAGGCGCCACTTCGAGGTTCAGCGCAAAACCGATGCCTTGGCCCGCAACCATGTTACACAGCACGCGCCCTGACAGCCCCGCATAGGGCGCTTCACGGCCCACAAATTGCGCAAGCCGTTCTTCGCGATCAAAGATCAGCACAAAGTTTTGGTCTTCGATTTCAAAGAGTTCGGGTTCGACCTTGTCGCCCTCGGCTTCGGCCCCCAGCAGCATAAACAACTCGGTGTCAGCCAGCCGCTCATAGAATTGCAGCCGCTTGGCGTCATTCTCGGGGTCAGCGTCCATAGCGGCGTGGGCGATATCAAGGTCGGTCATGTCAATGCGTCTTTCACAGCGGCCCGCAATGCAGGCAAAAGGTCGGTTTCAAACCACGGGTTTTTCTTAAGCCATCCGGTATTGCGCCACGACGGATGTGGCAAGGGGAAGACACGCGGCGCGTGGTCGCGCCAGCTCTCTACGCGGGCGTTTACGGTTGATTTATCCGCCAAATGCCAATTCTGGGCGTGTCCCCCGATCAGCAATGTCAAAGGCATCTCGCCCAGTTCATCCATCACCTGCGCGCGCCACGTCTTTGCGCAGATCGCAGGTGGCGCAAGATCGTGGCCCTTGTCGTTATATCCCGGAAAACAGAACGCCATCGGCACAATCGCGATGCGGCTTTGGTCGTAGAACACATCGTCCCCCACCCCCATCCAATCGCGCAAACGGTCCCCCGACGGATCAGTAAAAGGCCGCCCGCTTTCATGCACCCGTAAACCGGGTGCTTGGCCTGCAATCAGAATTCGCGCACCTTTGGCAAAGCATGGCACTGGACGCGGCGCATGACCCGTAGCGGTTGTTGCAAAACGCGCGGCACAAATCATGCAAGCTTTGATGTTTGCGTGTAAAGTCATCATAAAAGCCTAGACCATCACCCGCGAACTTGAAGCCCCAAAGGCTTTGTCTTACCCAATGTACAAAAAATAGTAAGGAGACTAGAGATGTATCGGGTCTGGAACTTCGTCACGAACTACTCATTGCTGCTGATTGCTGGCGCTTTGATCGCGCTGGTTTGGGCCAATACCCACCCCGAAAGCTATCATCATCTCGTTCACTTCACGCTGATCGATCACTTCTTTATCGGTCATGCCCACTATGATGCGGCGGGTCAGGTCGCGTATCGCACGCTGACGCTGCATTATCTGGTCAACGACGTGCTTATGGCGTTCTTCTTTGCAATTGCGGCAAAGGAAGTCTGGGAAGCGGTTATTCTTGAGAATGGTTCCTTGCGGGGCAAAAAGGCGGCGACACCACTGGTTGCGACGCTTGGCGGGATGCTGGGGCCAATCACCGTGTACCTCGGGATTACTTATTTTCTTGGCTCTGACACCTATGATGCGGTCGCCAAAGGGTGGGCTATTCCAACGGCTACCGACATTGCGTTCAGTTATCTTGTGGGGCGCATGGTGTTCGGCGCAGGTCACCCTGCGGTGCGGTTCCTGCTACTGTTGGCGATTGCAGATGATGCGGCTGGCCTGATCATCCTTGCGGTTTTCTATCCATCTGGTGAATTGGCCCCGATTTGGCTTTTGCTGTCGGTGGTGGCTGCGGTGGGTGTTTACCTGCTTGCAAACCGCCTGCCCCAGTATCTGGATCGTGGCAACCAAGTCCGCCCGAATTCCACATGGGTGCGTAACAAGCTGTCGTTCTGGCCCTACCTCATCGCGGCTTGCCTAAGCTGGTACGGCTTTCAAGAGGCTGGTATTCACCCCGCACTTGGCCTTTTGCCGATTGTGCCCACGATTCCCCATGCGGACCGTGCGTTTGGTTTCTTTGCTGAGGCTGAGCAGTATTTGACCGACTTGCTTAACCATGTTGAGCATCTGCTGAAGCACCCTGTGGAAATCATTCTGTTCTTCTTTGGTTTGCTCAATGCGGGCGTGGAATTCTCGTCCATTGGTTCGCCCACATGGCTTGTTCTGGCGGGTCTGTTGATTGGTAAACCTGCGGGTATTTTGCTGTTTGGTTGGATTGCGGCGCGCCCGATGGGCCTGGGCCTACCAGCGGGCATGCGGGTTATCGACCTTCTGGTTGTCGGCAGCGTGGCAGCGATTGGTTTCACCGTGTCGCTGTTCATCGCCTCCGTTGCCTTTGATAGCGCAATGATGCTTGGCGACATCCACGTGCAAGAGGCCGCCAAGATGGGTGCGCTGTTCAGCTTTGTTGCGGCGATCATCTCAATTACGGCTGGCAAACTGACCAAGGTGCAAAAACAACCTTAACAAAATGATCAACGGGCGGTGAAAATCCGCCCGTTTTTCGTTTCCGCCTATT
>DFSO01000042.1 GCA_002378665.1 Loktanella sp. UBA3435
CGATCCTACGTGCTTTCACAGCAGACGTATGGGTTGATCAAATCGTCAACTTCCTGAGCTTCGGCATCATCGATGCGAAATTCTTTGGTGTTCTGGCGATGTTCGGCGCGATCTTTGTGATGGCTTTGGCGCCTTGGTTGGATACATCCTCGGTTCGCTCCGGTCGCTTCCGCCCAATGTTCAAGTGGTGGTTTGCCTTGCTTGCCATCGACTTCGTTGTGTTGATGTGGGTTGGTGCGATGCCAACTGATGGTATCTATCCTTACATCTCCTTGCTGGGCGCTACATATTGGTTCGCTTACTTCCTCGTGATCCTCCCGCTCTTGGGTGTGATCGAGAAGCCGCTGCCGATGCCAGCAACAATCGAAGATGACTTTAATGCGCACTACGGTCCAAAAGCGGGTGGTAAAGCCACCACGCCGGCCGAGTGAGGAAAGGACAAATGATGATGTTCCGCAAACTCACCCTCGCAGCCGTTTTGGCGTTTTCCGCCAACACCGCTGTTGCCGCTGGCTCCGAAGTGCATATCGAAGACTTCGATTTCTCTTTCGAAGGTCCATTCGGCTCTTACGACCAGAACCAGCTTCAGCGCGGCTTGAAAATCTACACAGAAATTTGCTCAGCCTGTCACGGTCTGAAACTGGTTTCCTTCCGCAACTTGCATGACGAGGGCGGCCCTTCGCTTCCTGAAGATCAGATGCGTGCATATGCAGCTGGACTCGAAGTGTTCGACAAAACCATGAATGATGGCGAAGGCGACTTCCGTCCAGCAACACCAGCAGACAAGTTCCCTGCGAACACAGGCGCTGGTGCACCCGATCTGTCGTTGATGGCAAAGGCACGCGCTGGTTTCCACGGCCCATACGGATCTGGTATGAACCAGCTCTTTAAGGGCATGGGCGGCGCAGAATATATTGCATCGCTGATGGTCGGCTACGAAGAAACACCAGAGTGCGCGCCAGAGGATTTCCCTGGCTCATATAACTCAGCTTTCGCTCCTGGCGGTTATCCAGAAGAGTGCAAGGACGAGGACGGCCACCACACCGTTCCCGGTTCTTGGATTGCTATGGCTCAGCCGCTTTATGGTGAAGACCTTGAGTTCGACGATGGTCATTCAAACGAATTGCACCACGAAGCTCAAGACGTTGCCGCATTCTTGATGTGGGCTGCTGAACCAAAGATGATGGCACGCAAACAAGCTGGTCTGACTGGCGTGATCTTCTTGGGTCTCTTGTCCGTGCTGCTGTATCTGACAAACAAACGTTTGTGGGCACCGCACAAAAACAAAGAAGACTAAGCGCCTTAAATGTGAATATCAAAAGGCCCGCCAATTTGGTGGGCCTTTTACGTTACTGCGTAGGATGGGTTTTAACCCATCTCGCCGAGGTAGTGACGTATACTCGCGGGCGGATTGGCAAATAGCGCGGCGGTTGCAACCGGGGCCGAGGCGATCCCTTCACTGACCCAAATCACCTGATCGGCAATCCGCTTTGCGTCGCTTGGATCGTGGGTAACCATGAGGATCGTGCAGTCAGCGACGCGGGCCAAAGTGCGTCGCATCAAATCGAGCATCTCATCCTTCAACCCCGGCCCAAGCGCCGAAAATGGCTCATCCAGTAAGGCAATCGGTTGGCCAGCCAGCAAGGTCCTTGCCAGTGCCGCGCGGCTTTGCTGACCACCAGACAACGCGGCGGGTTTACGATCTTCCATGCCAGCCAGACCAACCTGAGAGAGAACTTTTGTCACTTCTGCCTGCTCGGTGACGCTAAGCCGTCGATTAAGTCGCAGCCCAAGCCCAACATTTTCGCGAACCGTCAAGTGTGGGAACAGATTATTATCCTGAAACAACATGCTCACAGGCCGCTTTGCTGGCGGCAGAAGGTCGATCCTCGTACCGTCAAGCATAATCGCGCCGGGTCCCGCGACAAAGCCTGCAACAGCATTCAGCAACGTCGATTTTCCCGCACCTGATGGTCCGATCACTGCGGTTACGCCCGTGCAAGTTTCAAAATTTGCCTTGAGACTAAAGTCCCCTTGCCCGATTTCGACATTTTCAAAGGTCAGCATTCACGCGCCCTCCTCGGTCGCAGATCCAAAACAACGTGAAGCTCATGATCAAAAGAAGCAGAGCAGCCCCAGATGCCGCCTCCATCTTATAGGCCCCCATGAGGCGGTACATCGCGAGCGGAAGCGTTTCCTGCGCGTCGCCAGCGAACAAGGCGATGACCCCAAGGTCACCCATCGACAAAGCAGCGGCTATTCCTGCACCAAACCCGATTGGCCCACGCAACCGTGGCAAAACGATCCGCCAAAGCCATGTGCCTTTTGACATCGCCAAAGATGCCCCAAGGCGCCCGAAATCAGACTCAATCTTCGTGACGGCTGGCGCGATTGCGCGCAACACAAAGGGAAGTGCAAGAACCGCATTCACCAGCATCGTCATCGGCAAGGCTAATTTTGCAGGGCTGATGTAGGGGTAAACGATCAGGAACAAGCCTGTTCCCAGCACCAGCGACGAGGCCGCCAATGGCAACACACCCGCAACCGCCACCAACCGCCCTGCCCGCAGCGCGAGGGCCAGTGCCATGACGGTGCAAAGTGCGGATGAACACAGCGCGACGATCACCGATCTGAGTGCCGCTTGCCAGATATCAGGTTGCAGGCTGAGCAAGGCTGAACTGCCGCGCAACACGATCATGCCAAGCGGCAGGATAAGGAAGAGCGCGGCTAAGCTAATCGCCAAAACGTCACGCTTCACGGCACCATCCCACCGTTGCACAGCCCGATCAAAGCCTGCGCCAGATACCTCTGGGCTAGTGATCCCCCACGCGATCGTTGCTGCCACCGCACAAATGCCGAATTGAACAAGCGCCAATAGCGCTGCCCGTCCAAGATCAAAGTCAAAGCGAAGCGCTTGGTAGATCGCAAGCTCCACTGTTGTCGCCTTTGGCCCACCCCCAAGGGTCAGGGCCACAGCAAAACTCATCAGGCAGATCAGGAAGACTACAAGAAAGGCCGAAGGAAGAATATTGCGTAACATCGGCCATTCGATGAGACGGCCGATAGGGGCATTTAAGGAGGCTGCGAGGCGAAACCGCTCTGACGGGACCGCAAGCCAACCTTGAAGGATCAGCCGTGTGACAAGGGGCATATTAAAAAACACATGCGCAAGAACGACACCATGAAAACCGTAGATAGAGATTTCTGGCATGCCAAGAAAGCCTAGCACATCATTAAATATTCCATTGCGCCCAAAGACCATAACAAGCCCCAAGACGGCCACGATCACAGGAAGCAGGAAAGGCGCACCAAGCAGCGTGATCAGCGCCCCGCGCCCTTTAAATTGCCGCCGCGCCAATGCCCGCGAGACAGGGATCGCAAGCAGACAGCTCATCGCGGCAGAGACGAAAGCTTGGGACACCGTGAACCGTATCGCGGCCCAATCGGCAGCCCCAAGCACCGTTTGGAATTCGGCACGCAGAGCCACGGCACAAAGCGTGCCGAGCGTGAGCGCCAACACCAGCCCAGCGACAATGCCGCCGGGCCAGCGCGGGTTTATTGCGACAGG
>DFSO01000043.1:0-5475 GCA_002378665.1 Loktanella sp. UBA3435
TCGAAATCCTCGTGCCAGAAGCAGGTGAAGCTGGTGGTGAAGTCGTCACCGACGAAGAGCGCCAAGAGATCGCAGAAGCCAACGCCGTTGAAGTCGCGCCCTCTGCGGCCGCATCCGCAGACGCCCAAGCACCAGACGCCGAAGTCGTCACAGAAACGATCACACAAGAAGATGTGCGCACCAGCGACCAAGACTACTCCACAGCCATTGGCGCTGCTGAAGTCGAAACAGCTTCGGGCGAGGGCGGTCTTTCAAACTTTGAAAAGGCGCTGCTCTTGGGCCTCGGCGCTGTTGTTGTCGGCTCGGTTCTCAATAACGGCGACCAAGTCGTCGAGAACACAGGCGACCGTGTCATCGTGCAACGCGACGGCGAATTGCGCGTTTTGAAAAACGACGACCAGCTTTTGCAACAGCCGAGCGCGCAGGTGCAAACGCAGACCTTTAACGACGGTTCAACCCGCACAGTCGTCGCCTATGACGATGGCAGCCAAGTCATCACTATTCGGTCCCGCGATGGCGCGGTTCTGCGCCGCACATTGATCCGCGCCGCTGATGGGGCAGAGGTTGTCTTGTTCGATGACACCCGCGAAATCGCGCCTGTGAACTTCGCTGAACTGCCGACTTTGGACAGTTTGGAGGCGCAGCAAGATGCGCAAGACGCGACCCTCGTGACTGCTCTTGAACGCGCACTTTTCGCAGATGTCGGGCGCACGTTCTCGTTGCAGCAAGTCCGCGATTACAAGCGCGTCCGCGCTCTTGCGCCAGAGGTCGAAGTTGAAGCCGTGACATTTGCATCAGGCTCTGCTGCGATTGATCCAAGCCAAGCCGAAGCACTCGCCGACCTTGGCGTGACCATGCGCAATTTGATCGAGAACGATCCCTCTGCCGTGTTCCTGATCGAAGGCCACACTGACGCGGTCGGTGCGGCGAGCTACAACTTGGCGCTTTCTGACCGTCGTGCCGAAACAGTGGCCCTTGCGCTCACCGAATACTTCGCAGTGCCGCCGCAAAACCTGATCACGCAAGGCTACGGCGAGGCTGATCTCAAGGTGAAGGTCCTGACCAACGAGCGCGAAAACCGCCGCGCTGTCGTGCGCAACATCTCGCAGCTTTTGAACTAAGCCCAAAACCTGTCACCAGCCTGCCAATTTGTGGGCTGGTGACGCAACGGTGCACGCCCAGTGCACGCGCGGTGCACGTATAAAACACCGCAAACCTTGCGCCCACGCCGCCATTTCGCTAACTCCGCACTAACGGATTTGAGAGGCGGACCATGGACGATCTGAAAGCAAAATATCTCGACTTAATCGGCAAGGCAGACAGCTCTTCTGGGCTTGAGGATTTGCGCGTCGCGGCACTTGGTAAAAAGGGCGAGATCAGCTTGCAAATGCGCGAGCTTGGCAAGATGAGCCCCGAGGAACGCCAGACCGCTGGACCTGCGCTAAACGCCCTGAAAGACGAGATTAATTCGGCACTCGTCGCCAAAAAGGTGGCCCTTGATGACGCCGCATTGGACGAGCGCCTGCGCGGTGAGTGGCTTGATGTGACCTTGCCATCGCGCCCACGCGGCGAGGGCTCGATCCACCCGATTTCCCAAGTCACTGAGGAAGTCACCGCCATTTTCGCCGACATGGGTTTCTCGGTTGCCGAAGGCCCGCAGATCGAATCTGATTGGTATAACTTCGACGCGCTCAACATCCCCGGCCACCACCCCGCCCGCGCCGAAATGGACACATTCTACACGCACCGCGCGGAGGGTGATAACCGCCCGCCACACGTGTTGCGCACGCACACTTCTCCTGTTCAAATCAGGGGCTTAGAGGCAAACGGCGCGCCGATCCGCATCATCTGTCCGGGTCGCGTGTACCGTGCTGACTACGACCAAACGCACACACCAATGTTCCACCAAGTCGAGGGTTTGGCCATCGACAAAGACGTCTCCATGGCCAACCTGAAATGGTGCCTCGAAGAGTTCGTGAAATCCTTCTTCGAAGTGGACGCCGTCGACCTACGCTTCCGCGCCTCGCACTTCCCGTTTACCGAACCTTCAGCCGAAGTTGATATCCGCTGCTCATGGGACAACGGCACACTGAAAATTGGCGAAGGCGACGATTGGTTGGAAATCTTGGGCAGCGGCATGGTCCACCCCAAAGTGCTGCAAGCCGCAGGCGTTGATCCATCCGTCTACCAAGGCTTCGCCTTCGGCGTCGGCATCGACCGCATCGCCATGCTGAAATACGGCATCCCAGACCTGCGCGCATTCTTCGATAGCGACCTGCGCTGGCTGCGCCACTACGGTTTCCGATCACTCGATGTGCCAACGCTGCACGGGGGGCTTTCCAAATGAAATTCACACTCTCTTGGCTGAAAGCCCATCTTGATACCACGGCGACTGTCGATGAAATCTGCGAGGCTCTGACTGATCTGGGTCTTGAGGTCGAAGGCGTTGAAAACCCAAGTGAAAAGCTGAAGGCGTTCACGCTGGGTTACGTCAAACACGCCGAAAAGCACCCCGATGCGGATAAGCTGCGGGTGTGTAAAGTCGATACTGACGAGGGCGAGTTGCAGATCATTTGCGGTGCGCCAAATGCCCGCGAGGGGATCACCGTTGTTGTCGCCAAACCGGGTGTTTACGTGCCTGGGATTGATACGACGATTGGCGTCGGCAAAATCCGTGGCATCGATAGCTATGGCATGATGGCATCTGAAAAAGAGCTGGAACTCTCTGAGGAGCATGACGGCATTATCGAGCTGCCAAGCGGCGAAGTGGGTGAGCGCTTCATCGACTGGCTGGCCAAGAATGATCCGTCCAAAGTGGACACCACAATCGAGATCGCGATCACGCCAAACCGCCCTGACGCGCTAGGTGTGCGCGGCATTGCGCGTGACTTGGCCGCCCGTGGTTTGGGCAAGCTGAAACCGCGTGACGTGGACCCAGTTGAGGCGACATTCCAATCTGATCTGACGGTCAGCATTGATGAAGATACGCTGGACGGTGCCCCTGTTTTCATGGGGCGTTTGATTAAGGGCGTGAAGAACGGACCCTCCCCAGAATGGTTGCAAGACCTGCTGCGCGCGATCGGCCTGCGTCCGATTTCGTTCCTCGTCGATGTGACCAACTACTTCACCTATGACCGCAATCGCCCGCTGCACGTTTTTGATGCCGATAAGGTCAAAGGCAACCTGCGCGTTCACCGTGCGGTTGGTGGCGAGCAGATCGTCGCCTTGGACGATAAAACCTACACGCTGCAAACGGGTCAGATGGTCATTTCCGACGACAATGGCGTGCAAAGCATTGCGGGTATCATGGGCGGCGAGGCGACTGGCTGCACCGAGGATACCGTAAATGTATTCGTGGAAAGCGCCTATTGGGACCCGATCCAGATCGCTTATGCGGGCCGCGCACTCAAGATTAACTCCGACGCCCGCTACCGTTTTGAGCGTGGCATCGACCCTGCGTTCACCGCCGAAGGCCTAGAGCATGCCGTGCGTATGATCGTTGATAACGCGGGCGGTGAAGCGTCGAAAGTTGTTGTCGCGGGCAAGGTGCCAAACGTGGCGCGTGCTTATAAGCTGGACGCAAAGCGGGTGATTTCGCTTGTTGGCATGGACATCCCAGAGAGCACACAGCGCCAGACGCTGACCGCCCTTGGCTTCCGTCTTGAGGGCGATATGGCCCATGTGCCAAGCTGGCGTCCTGACGTGCTGGGCGAGGCTGATTTGGTAGAAGAAGTGGCGCGGATTGCGTCGCTGACCAAGCTGATGGGCAAGCCTTTGCCACGTGTGGCTGGTGTGCCAAAGCCGATCCTGACGACCCTGCAATCGCGCCAACAAATGGCGAAACGCACGGTGGCGGGTTTGGGTTACAACGAATGCGTGACCTATAGCTTCATCGACCGCGAGGCGGCGGCGATGTTTGGTGGTGGCGATGATGCGACGATGTTGCAAAACCCGATCTCGGCCGATCTGTCTCATATGCGCCCCGGATTGTTGCCTGGTTTGCTGCGTGCAGCGGCCCGCAATCAGGCGCGCGGTTTTGCCGATATGGCGCTCTTTGAGGTTGGCCATGCGTTTCAAGGCGGAGAGCCCGGTGAACAGCATGTGCAGATTGCGGGTATCTTGATCGGACGCACGGGACCAAAGGATGTACATGGCACATCGCGCGGCGTTGATGTGTTTGACGCTAAGGCTGACGCCGAGGCCGTTTTGGCCGCCATTGGTGCCCCTGCGAAGGTGCAGATTTTGCGCGGTGCAGAGGGCTGGTGGCATCCGGGTCGTCACGGCAAGATTTGCCTTGGCCCGAAAAAGGTCATGGGTGTCTTTGGCGAATTGCACCCTAAGATCCTGCGCGACATGGATATCAAGGGGCCTGCGGTTGCCTTTGTTCTTTACCCGCAGGAAATACCTGAGCCAAAGAACAAGGTCACAGCGCGCACCGCTTTGATTGCTACGGACCTGCAAGCTGTTGAGCGTGACTTTGCCTTTGTGGTGGATGCCGATGTAGAAGCGCTGACGTTGGTCAATGCCGCGGCGGGGGCTGACAAGGCGCTGATCACGGAGGTACGCGTCTTTGACGAGTTCATCGGTGGCAACCTTGGGGAGGGCAAAAAATCGCTCGCGATTACGGTCCGTTTGCAGCCCACGGATGCCACGTTGAAAGACAAGGACATCGAGGCGGTTGCGGCCAGTATCGTGGCCAAAGTGACCAAGGCAACTGGCGGCGTACTGCGCGGATGATCCGCCGCGCCGCCCTTGATGACGTCAAAGGTTTGCGGGCCGCAGTGATTGCGGCCTACGCGCCCGTTGCGGAGCAGGGGATCGGGTTGCCGCCTGTCGCCGAAGGGCTGGACGCCGATATTCGCGACCACCTCGTCTGGGTCGCTGATGATCGGGGCATTATCCTTGGCGGGATCGTTTTGGCGCTCACTGACGGTCACGCGCATTTGGTGAACGTGGCTGTGCATCCTGACTTTGCGGGTAAGGGGCTTGGGCGCGAGCTGATCGACACGGCTCAGAGCGAGGCAATCGACTTGGGCTGCACCGATATGTCGCTGACAACTCACTCTGATATGACGTCCACCATTAGTTTCTATGAAAAGCTAGGATGGACCGAGACGGGGCGCGAAGACGACAAAGTGTTTATGACGACGCAATTGTTTTCGTGATGCGCGGTCTGGCCCTTGTCATCTTGATGTTGCTTGAGAGCCCCGCATTTGCGCAGCTTTGCGTCGTGCCTGTGATTGATGGGCAGCCGACGGAAGAGCCTGAAATCAGCAAGCCTTATCTGATGGCAGATAACGTTTCGGTCATCGAAGGTTATCCGCATTTGCTTATCAAACGACACCCTATCCTTAATACCATCCGCAACGGCCGATTTGAGCCGCTAGATGTCGCGTTTCCCGATTCGTTTTGGAGTAGTTATCGTGACACCTAAATATTGCCAGATGGGCGGACGATTGGTTTAGGCAACGATCG
>DFSO01000043.1:5753-6956 GCA_002378665.1 Loktanella sp. UBA3435
GAGGCCGCAGGCATTGTGCGCTACATCTACGCGAATGGCGCATTGATGGAGTTGACCTCTGATGGTGTCGTTGAGACCGCTTTGCCACAGGCGCAGCAGGGTGTTGAGAGACACAAATTCGCCCCGCGCGATGACCTGATGCCGCGCTATATTCCTGCGCTGCAAGGTCATTTTGCGATTGATGACGAGCAGTTATGGTTTTTGGGTCAGAATGCCTACGAGTGGATTAGCATTTTGCGCTTTGATCGGAACCTAACACCGGCAAGCTACAAAGTATTCTTTGATCCAACGTTACGGATGATGCACTTGCATCTAAGTCCTTATAACTACACCTACTTTGCCAGTTTTGATGCTTCTCGCGGCATCCCAGAGTTTGCATATGTTACTCATAATTATAGCGGTTCGGCACGGGTTGGCGACAGCATACTTGTTAAGCAAAGGCAGTATTATGAGTTCTGGCGATGGAAGACCAACAATCGCACCCCATATGCAAAGCTTTTGGTTTTGGGGCGGGATGGCGCAAATGACGTGCCAAATTTGCCTGAGGTGGACATTGATAGCGACGCATTGATTACACCTTTTCTGACCTTTCCAGAGCCATCACAAGAGATCGTCATGGTGCGATTGCAGCAAGGACGGATGATCTTTGACGGGGACAAGCTGATCGCTGCACCTAGCCTTGATGCGCTCCCTCGGAGCGTTTGGCCCGTGCAAATCAACGGTCAGAACTTTCTGACGAATAGCAAAGCCCTATTTCGCGTAGGCGCGGACCTGAGTGTGACGGAGATTGCCTTGCCGACGCATGATGGCTTCGAGGCGTATACATCCAAGAATTTCGGCGGAGCGTTCTTTTCCCATAGGTGGACAGGTGACTTGTTTTTCACGTCCGATTTGGTCACCTTTGAACCTGTCAGCGTGCCGCCTGATGTCACAATCACTGAGGTAAAATCAGATCTACCCGACGCGCCTGCGACCTTGGCAGTGGGCTCTGGTGGTCTATACTTGATCCAACATTGCAAAGGGGCTGATCAATGACGTTGAGTGTTTATCTTTCTGGCGAAATTCATACCGATTGGCGTGACGAGATCATTGCGGGGGCTGCGGGACTTGATGTGGTTTTCGCGGGCCCCGTCACGGATCATGCAGCGTCTGACGATTGCGGTGTCGCGATCATGGGCACGGAGCCTGACAAGTTTTGGCACG
>DFSO01000049.1 GCA_002378665.1 Loktanella sp. UBA3435
GGTGCCCAGGAGAGGACGTCGTACTTCGCAGATTATCGTTGCTTTGTAGGCGGTTAGCCTCAGAGTAAAGCGCAGAAGTGGTCCCGAAAGCGGTCCCTATTTATGCGTCAGAACAGAGGGACGATTTGTGACTTGCTGCCCAAAGCTAGACGGGTTGGCAGGTCTGCTTTCGGCCCTAACCGGACCTTAGTGTAAAACGCCGAACCCGATTATAAATATCCACAGAATACATCTCCCGCCCTCCGCTTAAACGAAGGGCTCAAAGTGGCGGTATTTTATCCCGCTACAACCGCAACTCGCAGCCGTTTCTGTGGTCCAATATTGCTCCGCGTTTTACAAATGTGTGTTTTCGGCGAACTTTGGAGCAAGGCCTTAACTATTCCACCTTCGATTCGCGGATCATTATGACTGCAACGCCACTAGACTTCTCTAAAGGGCACCTAGGAATATATCGTTCTCTGCAGCGCTGCCCATCGTAACACGGGCCCAATGTTCAAATGGGGCTTCTTGCCATGCTTTGATCAAGACACCTTTGTGGCGCAATTTTTCCGCGAGCTTATGGGCTGGGCTCCCTGTATCGAAGAACACAAAATTGGTTTGCGTAGGTGCAAATTGAAACCCCTTTGATGTCAATGCTGTAGAGACCCTTTGCCGCTCTTGAGTCGCGAGATCTGTCACCAAATTGAGGTGCGCTGTATCGCTAAGTGCTTGAGCCGCCGCAACTGCGGCCATCGCATTCACGCCAAAGGGATTGCGGGTTTTCATCAGTGCCTTGATGATCTGTGCATCGCCGGCGATCCCATAGCCAACGCGTGCGCCTGCTAGACCGAAGGCCTTGGAGAATGTGCGCAGGACGATGTAGGGTTGTCCAGCCTCTGCCAGAATTTGCAGTGCATCGAACCGTTTGCTTTGCTCGATAAATTCAACATATGCCTCGTCGAAACAGATCAACGTTGCGGGGTCTGTCGCATCGATCACCTTCCGAAATTCCATTTCGGTGATAGCGGGGCCTGCTGGGTTGCTGGGCGAGGAAAACATCAAAACGCGTGGCTTGGTGCGCAATGCGGCGCAAAGGCCTTCTGTGGGGAAAGACCAATCGTCGTTGAAAGGGATTTTGGTGACGGTGGCCCCAAACATTAAAGCGCCAAATTCGTGCAAGCCAAAGCTGGGGCAAATCGTAACTACGTTATCTTTCGGACGGATTACTGCGCGAAACAATGCCCCGATCAGGTCTTCTGACCCATTGCCAATGATGATTTGATCAGCATGCGCGCCAACCGATCGAGCAACGAGGTCACGTAGATGCATGTTTGCAGCATCGGGATAACGAGCGACGCCAGTTGCCGCGTCCTGCATCGCTTTGACGGCATGTGGCGACGGGCCAAGGGGGCTTTCGTTGCTGTCAAGTTTAGCCAGGCACTCAATGCCATAGGTCGCCTTGAACCGGTCCAAGGCAAGGCCCGCATTATAATCTGGTAGGTTTGCGACTTCTGTGCGGATCAGGTCACTGGGGAACGGTTCTGACATTGGAATTCCTTGAAGTTATAGATCGAAGATCTTGCCCGGGTTCATGATATTGTCAGGATCGAGAGCGCGTTTAATCCGGCGCATAACACCAAGGGCTGGGCCATGCTCGTTCGTTAAATAGGCTTTCTTGCCAAGGCCCACGCCATGTTCGCCCGTACTGGTTCCACCCATTTCAATCGCCATCTCGATGAGACTGGAATTGATATGATGGGCCTGCTTCGCCTCGACTTCGTTTTCGGGGTCATAGAGCAAGACAAGGTGAAAGTTCCCGTCGCCTACGTGACCCACGAGAGGGGCTTGAATATCTGTTGTCGCAACGACGTCCAAAATCGCGCTGATACAGGCAGGCAGTTTTGAAATCGGGACGCAGACGTCTGTTGAAATCCCTTTGATGCCGGGCCGCAACGCGCGGGATGCATAAAGCGCGTCATGGCGGACGCGCCAAAGTTTTGCAGCAGCTGCTGCGGTCTGGGCATGTTCGAACCTCAGTGCCGTTTCGGCGAGGCCCTCAAGAGCCGCTATGTCATTTTCAACCGTTGCAGCTGACCCGGTAAGCTCGATCCAAAGGGTTGGCCGTTCAGGGAGGCTGGTTTTCGAATAACTGTTGATCGCGTGCATCTGAAGCGCGTCGGCAAGTTCGATCCGGTTGAGCGCTAGGCCGCATTGCAGCGCCATGACCACAGTCTGGGTTGCTTCTTTGATCGTGTTAAAACTGCACATCGCAGTTTGCGAGGCCTCAGGGATGCCAAACAGACGCAGGGTCAATTCAGTTATGATCCCTAGCGTCCCTTCGGAGCCAATCATCAGACGGGTTAAATCATAGCCAGCTGACGATTTGCGCGCGCGGCCACCAGTCTTAATGATTTCGCCGTCAGGCATCACAACGGTCATGCCCAGAACGAGATCGCGCATCGACCCATAGCGAACAGTCGTTGTACCTGATGCGCGTGTCGCAGCCATACCACCCAAAGTTGCGTGAGCACCTAGATCGACGGGAAAGAACAACCCAGTCGCGCGGAGATGCTCGTTCAGGGCCTGTCGCGTGACACCACATTGAACGGTGCAATCCATGTCAGTGTCATGCACGGACACGATCTGGTCCATTGCCGACATGTCGATGCTGATGCCACCATGGGGTGCATGTATTTGGCCTTCGATGGAAGACCCTGCGCCAAACGGAATGACAGGCACGCCGTGTTTCGTACAAGCGGTCAACACGTCTGACACATCTTGGGTCGATGTCACCATGACAACGGCGTCGGGCCAAGCGGGAGGCAAATGGCTTTCGCCGCTGCCATGATGTTCTCGGGCTGCATCCGACGTCAAAAGGCGGTCAAAGAATTGCAGCCGCAAGGTGTCCAGTAGTTCGGTCAGATTGTCGGGCATGGATCGCAAAATTCCTTATGTCTGACCCTTGAACGGGCCGCAACAGTGCGCAGCCCGCCAAATTTGGATTTATAGCCAGTGATTAGACGGTGAACCACCAGCGTTCCGCACAGCGGTTGCCATCAAGATCCCAGTCGCCAGAAATCGCGTCTCCGGTCGATACCTTGCTGGATTTCGCATCAAGGAAGTCAGCCCAGACCGGTGCAATCATGCCGCCATCTTCGGCCAGAATGGCCTGACATTCGCCATACAGTTCACGACGTTTTGCATCGTCCTTTTCGGACCGCGCGGCGTTCAGGGCCATGTTAAATGCTTCGTTGTCCCAGTTGGTGGCGTTGTAGCCGCCCAACGCTTCGCGGGAATAGGCAAGCGACAACATCAAGTCTTCGTTGGCGCGGCCAGACCAGCGGGATGCAAAAAACGGCTTTTTGCCCCAGATGTTGGACCAATATCCGTCTTCGGGTTCGCGGGCGACTTCGATGTTGATCCCCGATGCCGACGCATGTTCACTGAACAACTGCGCTGCATCCACTGCACCGGTAAAGGGTGTGTTGGACGCATGAAGCGTTGTTGTCAGACCTTCCGCGCCTGCTGCCTTTAGCAATGATTTCGCTTGCTCTGGATCGTATTCATGCTGCGGGATGTCGGGATTGAAATATTCGTAGGCATTTGAAATCGGTTGGTCGTTGGCAATTGATCCGTAGCCGTTCAACACCTTGTCTACCATGTCCTGCCGGTTGATCGACAGTTTCATCGCTTTGCGCACACGGGCATCCGCAAACATCGGATCTGTTGTAATCATGCTAAAGCAATAATGAACCTTGCCCTGTGTCTGGATCAGGTCAATGCCCGGCATAGCCGACAACAAGCCAGCGGTAGTGGGGTCGACCGCGTTCATGGCGTCGATTTCGCCGGTTTGCAGCGCGGTTGTCCGGGCGTTCACATCACGAATGGCCAGCATCTGAACGGAGTCGAAGTGCGCACGGTCGGATTTCCAGTAGTTCGGGTTCTTGCGAACGATCGACTTAACGCCGGGCTCGTAAGTTTCTAGGATATAGCCGCCGGTGCCGACACCTGCGTCGAAATTCATATCATCTGCGGGAACGATCGTCAGGTTGGTCAGTGCCAGGATAGGTGGGAAACCGGCATTTGGACCGTTCAACGTGATCGTCACTTCGTTTGGTGTGGTGGCCTGAACGTCGCTGATAACGGCAACAAGGGCTTTGGACTGTGAAATGCTGGCCTCGCCGCGGTGCAGGTTAATGGAAAAGACAACATCGTTAGCGTCCATCGTTTTGCCGTTATGGAATTCAACGCCTTCACGCAGCTTGAACGTCCAGACTGTCAAGTCGTCATTCGACTCCCAGCTTGTTGCCAGTTCAGGCACGAGAACGCCGCCAGCGCCGATTTCGATCAGGTTATTACGCAACTGCCATTGCAGGTTTTGCATGAACTTTGTCTCGTTGACCTGCGGATCAAGCGTTTCACCAGAATCAAAGTCACCAATACCCAGCCGCAGCGTGCCGCCCTGTGGTGGTGTGACGGCATATAATGGCTGACCTGAAAGCCCAAGCAGTGTTGTCGCACCAAATGCGCTGGCGCCCAGCAGTACGCTGCGCCTGTTTGTCGAAAATGTCATAATCTTCTCCCTTGATGGTACATACCCGTTTTGGGGCGTTGCAGACGGCGGACCTTTGTGGTCAGCTATTATGTCTAATGTTATTATGATAAATAGCGGCATTTGGCATGACAAACGAGTTTTCTAACGGTACTGTTCAGGAATTCTGAATCGACGTCGGTATTTGCGAAACAACAGGCAGGCTATGCAATCAATTCTTCCGCCCCTACGTGCGATGCATGCTTTTGAGAGCTTTGGAAGGCTTGGGTCAGTGAGTGCTGCCGCCAGAGAACTTGGCGTGACGCCTGGTGCAATCAGTCAACAAATCAAGCTGCTGGAAGAACATCTGCGAATGCCACTTATCGCGAAAGATGGGCGTCGTGCATCCCTCGCACCAAAGGCCAAAGCCTACCACGCCGTTTTGTCGGCAGGGTTTGAAAAGTTTAAACAGGCTCAGCACTTGCTGTCGCAACAGGTTGCTGACTTGGATGTACATGTTTCGGGATTGCCTACGCTTCTACTCAAGTGGCTGAACCCAAGGCTTCACCGTTTCGAAGCGTCGTTTGGTGAAGCCTCCATTCGATTGGAGGCAACCCATGTGGAGCCAGATCCAGAATTCCTAGACCACATGTTTCGGCTTACTTATGGCGCGGTGTCGTACATGTTTCCACATTCGCGTGTCTTGTTTCGCGACACCTGTTTTCCCGTCTGTTCGCCGGATTTTCTAAAGAATCATCCCGATGCGCTGGACCCTGCAAAGATCGCTCAACTTCCATGGATCGATATTGATTGGGGGCCTGCATATTCAACAGTTCCGCGATTATCGCACTGGCTGGTTGATCAGGGTTTGCCAAAACTTGCCCACAAACCAATGTCAGTTCATTCACTATCGAGTTCTGCACTAGAGGCAGCGGCCAGCGGTCAAGGTATTGCATTGGCGCAATCATCGTTTGCCTCGACCGACATTGAGTTGGGCAGACTTGTCAGAATGTCACAGGAATCTGTCCAAATGCCAGAGCCTTACTACATTTGCTGGGGGCCTCAGATGATGGAGAACGAGAAATCAAGGAATTTTCTGAATTGGGTGCTTTCGGAAGCCCAAGGATGATTGTTTAGTTAAACTAAACAATCAGAGACCAATGCTCTATTTTCTCGAACCGGCACATAGACTACCAAAGTCTGAACTCAGCTAATGACCTCGAACAAGCAAGGAAATCTCATGTTTTTGAAAAATGCATGGTACGTCGCCGCCTGGAGTGAAGAAATCATCAACACATTGCAGCAGGTTAAAGTGCTGGGCGAGAAGATTTGCATGTTCCGTAATGATGAAGGTGAAGTCATCGCCATGGAAGATGCCTGCCCGCATCGCAAACTGCCGCTGTCCAAAGGCCGGATCAAAAACAACAACGTTGAATGTGGCTATCACGGTCTGACATTCGATTGTGCCGGCCAATGTGTCTGGGCGCCGGGTGGTGGACGTATTCCGTCTGCGGCGCGCGTACGTCCTTATCCTGTGCACGAGAAATACGGTCTGGTGTGGATCTGGATGGGCAATGCCGCAATTGCCGACGTGGAAGACATCATCGACATCCCGAACTTCGACAGCCCCGAATGGGGGATCAACCGTGGTGCCGCGATGGAGCTGAACTGCAACTATTTGTTGATGTGTGACAACCTGCTCGACCCCACGCATGTTGCTTGGGTGCATGAATCTTCTTTTGCAACGGCGGCGACCAAGGACACACCGTTGCGTGTGACAAAAACCGATACAGGCGTGATCGTGCACCGCTGGATGATGGATCACGAGCCAGCACCATTTTACAAAAAGGTTGTTGAATTCGAAGGCAACTGTGACCGCCTTCAGCACTACGAGGTCCGCTATCCAAGCCACGCGTTGGTGCGTGCCGTGTTTACCCCCGCCGGAACAGGTGGCGTAGACGGGCTGCTGCATGAGAACACGTTTGTTATGGACAGTTACAATTTTATGACGCCCACAACCGAGACCGAAACACGCTATTACTGGTTCCAATTGCGCAACATCCGACCGGATGATGAAGAGCTCTCAAAGATGATGAGTGAAGACGTGCGCCATGCATTCGAGGAGGACCGTGCGGTCCTAGACCAAGTGCAGATTGGGATGAATGAAAAGACGTCTCCGCACATTGATCTTGGTATCGACGCGGGTCAGTTGCGGTTCCGTCGGCAACTAGAAGCCATGATCGCAGAAGAGGCGATGGTCGACGCCAAGATGAGCCAGTAAAATGGCAGGAGGATTCCGTGAATTCCGCGTCGCGAACAAAGTAGTCGAGAGTGAAATTATCACTTCGTTCTATTTCGAGCCGACGGATGAATCCCCAGTTTGGGAGGTCTTGCCTGGGCAATACATTACCTTGCGCGTGCCGGGTTCTGCTGACCCAGTTCTCAAGACATATTCAGTGTCTTGCGACCCATCAGAGACACGTCATCATCGAATATCAGTGAAACGAGAAGCTGGTTTGAATGGCGCGCCGGATGGTGTCGGATCATGCTGGCTGCACGATCAGGTTGAAATTGGCGACACGATTGAAATTGCTGCTCCGCGTGGCAAGTTTTTTCTGGATGAGGCAAGCACGCGTCCCGTCTTGCTTTTGTCGGGCGGGGTTGGCCTGACGCCGATGGTATCGATGTTGTACCGCCTGTGTGAGGCCGATCGTGACGTTCACTTCTTGCACGCCTGCGAGAACGGTCAGGTTCACGCATTAAGAGATGAAGTGCTGTCCTGCGCGAATGATCGGATAAAGCCGCGTTTTGTCTATCGCATGCCAACTGCCGAAGATCGCGCTGCGAAACTGTTTGATGCGCAAGGTGTGATCGACAAAACGTTTATGCAAACGCACGTTCCCATTGGTGATTATGAAGCCTACATTTGTGGACCGACACCGTTCATGGTGGCGATGTATCAACTTCTGCAAGAACTGGGCGTTCCCAAAAACCGCATCGCGTACGAGTTCTTTGGCAAAGCAACCTCGCTAGAGGCGCTGGCAGCAAGATCAGCAAGCGCTCGGAGCAATAAGGCCGCGTCGCGTGCAGCACCAACCATTCAGGCGCTTACATTTCTGACTAACCCCGATGCTTGGGCGGCGGATGAGGGCGCGGCTACCACCCCAAAGCCTGACACCCCGTCGGCAGGCGACATTGTGTTTCAAGCGTCAAATGTGACTACCACTTGGGATGGTTCTGCGACATCACTGCTCGAACTAGCTGAAAATGCAGGGTTGAACCCAGAATTCAGTTGTCGGGCTGGGATTTGCAATTCATGCAAATGCGGATTGGTATCGGGCGAGGTTGTGTATTTCGAAGAACCCCTGATCCAACCCGAAGCAGGTCAGGTCTTAATCTGTTGTTCGCGCCCTAAAGGTCCGGTTGTTCTGGACATCTAACGCTTAGGCTTCCGCGTCTGTCATTAGTGTGTCCAAATCAGCTTTTGAAAGCTCGGGGCAGATCACACATAAATGATCGCCCGGTGCCACGATGGCCCCGGAGCGTAGGATTGCGACCTTGCCCCCGCGTTTGCTGCATAGCTCGATCGGTGCCTCATCCATCCTGTGAAGGTCGCGCAACCGCATCACTGGTTCGCCTTTGGCGACTTGACTGCCAATTCTCACTAATGGCTCGACCAAGCCATGTGATTGGGCAGTGATGTAGTCGGCGTTTTCACCGAGATCGAGGAATGTCGTATCCGGTTGAGGCAATACGCCCAATCGTTCCGCTGACGCCGCGCGAATGATCCCTTGATGGATAAGCAACCTTAGAATCCCGATCCATCCTGCCTCCAGAGAGTCGAGCGAGACTTTGCCTTCGCCACCCAATTCGCATGAAATCATGGCACATCCGGCGTTGTGAGCAGCGCTGTCGAAATCTCCCGGCGCGTCACTGACGGGAACCACCATCGTGTTGGCAAGCCCCATTACCTGCGCCAATTCGTATGTTTTTTTGTTGCAGGCAGGGTCGGGCGACAAGCAAAAATAGGCTGCGTTCACATAATTGGATCCGCTGCCGCCTGAATGTAGATCAATGGCTAGGGCTGCTTCAGGCAACAGCTGCGTGGCGACGAAACCAGCGATCTCTTGTGTAGGGCCGGCATAGGCGGCACCCGGAAATGATCTGTTGAGGTTCCCAGCGTCCAGCGGTGAAACGCGGCTACGAGATTGAACTGCTGGCATGTTCAGGGCTGGCGCAAGGATCAAACGCCCTGCAACATCGCTTTGCGTCAGTAATTCAAACAACCGGCGCACGATGATCTGTCCCTCGTATTCATCACCATGGTTGCCAGCGCAAACCAATGCTGTCGGGCCGTCCCCACCGCGTATGACACAAAGCGGCGACTGAATGGTTGAAAAGCCGTAGCGATCATCTGAATGGGTAAAACCAAAAACGTCGGCGCGTTTGCCTTGTGCGGTCAGGTTGAGTGCAGAGTGAACTGTCCCGAAATTCAGACTCATAACGGCTCTTCCGACGTTACCACTGCACCGCGTTCCTTCAATAGACCCGTCAACCAGTCAGGATCCATTTCGGGCACCGATGACAGCAGCAACTCGGTGTAGGGCGCGTGCGGTGGCGAAAATATCGTTTCCTTAGGGCCTTGTTCCACAATCACCCCGTTTTGCATCACGACAACCTCGTCCGCGATGGAGCGGACAGTCGCAATGTCGTGGGTGATGAACATGTAAGTCAGATCCATCTCGCGTTGCAGACGGTCCAGCAAGCGCAAGATTCCTTCTGCAACCAGTTGGTCCAGCGCGGACGTGACTTCATCGCAGATGATGAAATCAGGCTCAGCTGCCAGGGCGCGGGCGATGCAGACACGTTGTTTCTGCCCCCCCGATAATTCAGAGGGCATGCGGTTTATGAATTCATCAGGGTCCAACTCAATTAACGTGAGCAACTCTCTGATACGAACGTCTTTGGCACGCCCCTTCAGCCCCAAAAAGAACTCAAGCGGTCGCCCGATGATATCTTTGATCCGGTGCTTTGGGTTAAGCGCTGTATCCGCCATCTGGTGGATCATCTGGATATGGCGTTGCAAGTCACGGGGGCGCTGTTTACCAGACTTTGGCAGCGCGGCACCATTATGGTGGAGTGAGCCCCCTGAAGGAGGTAACAGCCCCATCACGACCCGCGCCATTGTTGATTTTCCTGAGCCGCTTTCACCCACAACTGCAACTGTAGTTCCGCGTGTGATGGTTAGGTTGATCCCTTTTAGAATATCGACGGCACCATAGCCTGCGGTCATGTCTCGGATTTCGAGTAGCGGACCTTCGTCGAGGTGTCGGGCGGCAGGGGGCGCGCGGCGAAAGTCGCGTACAGCCCACAATGATTTCGTGTAGTCCTGCTGCGGGTTTGCGAGCATGTCCCGCGCAGAGGATTCTTCGACTTCTTCGCCGCGCAACAGGACTTTGATCTTGTCGGCCATCTGCGCCACGACTGCCAGATCGTGGGTAATATAGATCGCAGCGGTATTATATTCGCGCACGATGCCGCGGATCGCGGCCAGCACCTCAATCTGCGTGGTCACATCGAGCGCGGTGGTTGGTTCATCGAAGATGATCAGATCGGGACGGCAGGCCATGGCCATCGCCGTCATGGCGCGTTGAAGCTGCCCACCTGAGACCTGATGCGGGTAGCGAAATCCTATGTCTTCCGGGTTGGGTAGGCGAATTTTGCGATAAAGTTGGACCGCATCAGACTGAGCCTCGGCGCGAGACATGACGCCATGTTTGACCGGTGCCTCGCAATATTGGTCGATCAATCTGTAAGCGGGATTGAACGCGGCCGCCGCTGATTGGGCGACGTAGGCAATGCGCGCTCCCCGCAGTTGCCGCAGCGCCTCATTCGACGCCCCAACAAGATCCTGCCCATCAAAATGGATAGAGCCGCCGCTGATCCGGCAACCGCCTTTGGTATACCCCATTGCAGCCAGACCCAGCGTCGATTTACCAGCACCGCTTTCCCCGATCAGGCCAAGAATCTCGCCGCGGTTCAGGGTTAGGTCCACACCTTTGATGATGGGTTTCCATTGACGGTCCGAACGCCCTTCAATGTGGATGTCTTTCATTTCAAGCAACAGGTCAGTCATGCGTTAATCTTTCAGGCCGGAAGACATGTGCAAAACCCAATCCACAACAAGGTTCACGCCAATGGTCAGCAGCGCGATGGCACCAGCGGGTAGCAGCGGGGCAAGACCAAAAGTCGCGGTCTGGAATGTCGCAAAGTTGGCGAATGAAATCAGCTTGGCGCTTTCACGCACCATACCACCCCAATCCGCCGTTGGGGGCTGAATGCCAAGACCCAAGAAGGACAGCGCCGAAATGAATAGGAAGACAAAGCAGAAGCGCAATCCGAATTCCGCGATCAACGGCGCTGCTGCATTGGGTAGGACTTCCTTGCGGATAAGCCAGAACATCCCTTCACCGCGCATCCTTGCTACTTCGATATAATCCATCGTCAAGATGCCCTGAGCCACTGCGCGGGACAGTCTGAAAACCCGTGTGCTATCGAGAATGGCAATCACAAGGATCAGCGCAATGACGGACGTACCTGTGATCGTCAGAATGAGCAGCGCAAAAATCAGTGGTGGGATAGCCATGAGCACATCGACCACACGCGAACTGATTGCATCAAACCAGCCGCCGATTGTTGCGGCAAGCAACCCGAAGGTCGCCCCGAGCGTAAAGGCGAGTATGGTGGTTACCAGCGCGATGCCAACCGTATTGCGAGCACCATAGATCAGGCGGGACAAAACATCTCGCCCTAAGGCATCGGTTCCCAGATAATGCGGGGATGTCCATGGCATGTATTGTTTACCAACGGATGCGCTTTCGGCGAAGGGCGCCAAGAATGGGGCACCAAGTGCCAATACAGCGTAAAATAAAACGATAACGATGCCGATCCATGCGGAAACCGGTGCGTCTTTGAGATGATGTGACAGGTTATACATGCGGTTACCTCGGGTGCAAAAGGCGAGGGTTTGCAATGATCGACAGAATATCCGCCAACAGATTGAGCAGAATATATGTAGCGGCAAATATGAGACAGGCAGCCTGCACGACTGTGACATCCCGGTTCGAGACTGCATCCACAAGGATTTGCCCAAGGCCAGGATAGACAAACACGACTTCAACCAAGACAACGCCGACTATAAGATAGGCTAGGTTCAAGGCGATCACATTGATGATGGGTGCCAGCGCATTTGGCAGGGCATGCACCGCGATAACACGCCACCGTTTGATGCCCTTGAGATGCGCCATCTCGATGTAAGGTAACGCAAGCAAATTCAGGATAGCTGCCCGCGTCATGCGCATCATATAGGCAAGCACGATGAGCGTGAGTGTCATGGCTGGCAAAAACGTGCGGTAAAGCCGCTCACCTAAGCCCATGTCTACATCCACATTCGCAAGGCTGGGGAACCATCCTAGGCCAACCGAGAAGATGAGGATCAGGATATAGGCGATGAAAAATTCAGGGAATGAAATCGCGGCCAACGTGGAGCTTGAAAGCACCCGATCAAAGACTGAGCCGTTGTAAAGCGCCGCCAGCATGCCCGAGACAACCGCGATGGGCACGGCGAATGCAGCGGCATAACCGGCTAGAAAAAAGGTGTTCGCAACTCGGTGACCGATCAGCTCTGAAATGGGCCGTTGGTTTGCCAGTGAAATCCCGAAGTCGCCGATAATAGCACCCCCCAACCATGAAAAGTAGCGCTCATGGACAGGACGGTTGAGGTCAAACTTTTCCCGGAACGCTGCAAGGCTCTCTTCGGTTGCCGCCTGGCCCAACATCTCTGTCGCAATATCGCCGGGTAGCAATTCGATCGCTGCAAAAATGATGATCGTAACAATCCATAAGGTCAGAAGCCCGATCAACAAACGCTTAAGAATTATTGACAGAATTGAGTTCATAATCACACTTTTGTCTGAGTAAAGTTACTTATGTCTAGATTTATACTAAGATGATAGTGCGCTGTATATGTTGGCTACAGCAGGTCCGCTGGATGACTATTTAGCTTTGCTAAAACGCCAAGCTACCTTTAGGACACTTGGGTCAAGATTAGATCTGCTGTAATGCAGAATAAAGTAGTTATATTGCCAGAGAGGCGGTGCGCGGTGAAAGCCACTTACAAAGATGTAAAATCGGACATCCTGTCGAAAATTACCACGGGAGAATGGGCACCTGGCAACCTTGTTCCCAATGAAGTCGATCTGGCTGCGACCTACGGCTGCGCACGGGCCACCGTAAACCGTGCGATGCGCGAGTTGGCGGATGATGGATTGATTGAAAGGCGTCGCAAGGCAGGCACACGGGTTCGGATGACGCCAATACGCCAAGCGCGGTTTGATATTCCGATCGTGCGGGTCGAGATTGAGGAAAAGGGAGCAGAATACCGCTATTCTCTTGTCAGCAGCTCTGTTGAGCCAGCACCGGATTGGTTGCGTGCACGGCTAAAATTGTCCAACAAGAGCAAAGTTTTGCGCCTGGTTTGTATGCACTATGCCGACGGCGATCCGTATCAGCATGAAGATAGATGGATAAATCTGGAAGCATTGCCACAGGCAAAAACCGTCGAATTTGATGAGGTTGGGCCGAACGAATGGCTTGTTGCGACCATCCCGTTTTCAGACGTTGAAATCAGTTTTTCGGCAGGATTGGCAGATCAGCGGCTGACGGATTATCTGGCTTGCGCCATAGGCGATCCGGTTTTTACCATCGAACGTTCTACATGGTGGGAGGGGCAGGCCGTCACCTATGTCCGGCTTACCTATAAGCCTGGCCACCGTCTGACGACGCGCTATTAGGGATGCGCCGCTGCCATCGGGGAGCGACGCATTTTTCCTTACAAAATACCGGGCAGGTTCAGCCCGTTTTCGCGCGCGCAATCAAGTGCTTCATCATAGCCTGCATCCGCGTGGCGCATCACGCCCGTCGCCGGATCGTTCCACAAAACGCGTGCGATACGGCGGTCTGCATCCGCGGTCCCGTCACAGCAGATCACCATGCCGGAGTGTTGGGAAAAGCCCATACCAACGCCGCCACCGTGGTGCAGGGACACCCACGTCGCACCTGATGCGGTGTTCAAAAGCGCGTTCAGCAGCGGCCAGTCGGACACAGCGTCAGAGCCGTCTTTCATCGCCTCCGTCTCGCGGTTTGGCGAGGCAACAGAGCCTGAATCGAGGTGATCCCGGCCAATCACAATCGGCGCGGAAAGCTCACCGGTGCGGACCATTTCGTTGAAGGCGAGGCCCAGCTTGTGACGTACACCCAGACCAACCCAGCAAATACGCGCGGGCAGGCCCTGGAACGCGATACGCTCGCGGGCCATGTCGAGCCAGTTGTGCAGGTGCTTGTCCTCGGACAGGATTTCTTTGACCTTGGCATCCGTTTTGTAGATGTCCTCTGGATCGCCAGACAAGGCGGCCCAACGGAACGGACCAATGCCGCGGCAGAACAGCGGTCGGATGTAGGCAGGCACAAAACCCGGGAAATCGAACGCGTCTTTCAGCCCCTCGTCCAACGCAACCTGACGAATGTTGTTGCCGTAATCAAACACAGGCAGGCCCATTTTCTGGAAGTCGATCATCGCCTGCACGTGCACTTTCATCGATGCGCGGGCGGCTTTTTCGACGGCTTTGGGGTCGCTTTCGCGTTTCTCGCGCCATTCGGCCATTGTCCAGCCTTGGGGCAGATAACCGTTGATCGGATCGTGGGCCGATGTCTGATCTGTCACCATATCAGGGCGCACGCCGCGTTTGACCAGTTCGGCGTAAACGTCAGCCGCATTGCCGAGTAGGCCCACAGATTTGGCCTCGCCTGCGGCGGTCCAACGCGCGATCATCTTAAGCGCTTCGTCCAGTGTATCGGCACGTTCATCCACGTAGCGGGTACGGATGCGGAAATCGATGCTCTCGGGATTACACTCCACGGCGAGGCAGCAAGCACCCGCCATCACAGCCGCCAAAGGTTGCGCACCACCCATGCCGCCAAGGCCACCCGTCAGGACCCATCGGCCCGTCAGATCGCCGTTGTAGTGCTGACGACCTGCCTCAACAAAGGTCTCATAGGTGCCTTGCACGATGCCCTGTGATCCGATGTAAATCCACGATCCAGCGGTCATCTGACCGTACATCGCAAGGCCCTTTTTATCGAGTTCGTTGAAGTGATCCCAAGTCGCCCAATGGGGCACGAGGTTTGAGTTAGCGATCAGCACGCGTGGCGCGTCTTTGTGGGTCTGGAACACGCCGACGGGTTTGCCTGATTGCACGAGCAGGGTCTGGTCTTCTTCGAGGTCGCGCAGGGAGGCAACGATCATGTCGAAGTCTTTCCATGTGCGCGCGGCGCGCCCGATGCCGCCGTAGACGACCAGTTCATGCGGGTTCTCGGCGACGTCGGGGTGCAGGTTGTTCATCAGCATCCGCAGTGGCGCTTCAGTCAGCCAGCTTTTGGCGGTCAATTCGTTTCCGGTTGCGGGAAAGATGTCACGGGTGTTCTTGCGAGGATCGCTCATGATGTGCCTTTCAGGGAGGGGGCCAATACGGCCAGTTGTGTCAGGATGGATGTGAGGTGCGGACGCAGAGCTGCGGCTTTGTTGTCGTCAAAGGCCCAGGGGCTTGTCTCGGCAGTCAGGTAGGTGCTCTGTGCGAGTTCCATCTGGATTGCGTGCATGTCTTTGTCCGGTTGGCCGTAGTGGCGTGTCGTCCAGCCGCCTTTGAAACGGCCGTTTGTGATCGAGGTATAGCCAGACGCCGCGTTGCAGATCGTTTGCACTGCCAATTCAATTTCAGGAGCGCAGGTGGTGCCTACGTTTGTGCCAATGTTGAAGTCGGGCAGGGTGCCGTCAAACAGGAACGGAATGCCCGAACGGATGGAGTGACAATCATACAAAATTGCGACGCCGTGCACATCACGCACGCGCTCAAGTTCGGCCAGCAATGCGGCGTGATAGGGCGTGTGATAGGCGGCTTGGCGCGCTTTCACTGCCGCCTCATCGGGCGGTGTATCCCAAATGTCATGGCCGTCAAAATCTGTCAGCGGCACAAGACCAGTGGTGTTTTGGCCGGGATAAAGGGACACGCCAGACGGGTCGCGGTTGGCGTCAATGACGTAGCGGTGAAAGGTGGCACGCACCGTGCTGGCACCGTTCAGGACGCCGTCGTACAGTTGGTGGATGTGCCAATCCGTATCGTCCAGCCCGCGACCACGGTCGTTCAGATTGGCCATGATACCCTCTGGAACATACGTACCCGTGTGGGGCAAACCTAGCACAATAGGGCTGTCGCCTTGATGTGTCTCTACTGGGTTCATGTGTCGAACTCTGGCATGTTGATGCCCGCTGCATCCACAATAACACCGGACGCGATCATCACGGCAGCGCTTTCGAGGTCTGGCGCGAGGTAGCGGTCTTCGCCCAGTGTCGCCACGTCTTGTCGGACACGGGCCACGACTTTTTGCAGTGCGTCGCTCGTGGCAAGTGGTGCGCGAAAATCAATGCCCTGCGCGGCACACAGCAATTCAACACCCAGAATGCAGTTCAGGTTTTCGATCATCGGCCCAAGGCGGCGCGCACCATGGGCGGCCATGCTGACGTGGTCCTCTTGGTTGGCCGATGTGGGCGTGCTGTCAGTGACACATGGATTGGCGAGGTGCTTGTTCTCGCTCATCAGTGCGGCGGTCGTGACTTCTGCGATCATATAGCCGCTGTTCAAACCCGGATTGGGGGTCAGGAACGGCGGCAGGTTGAAGTTAAGCACCGGATCAACGATCAGCGCCACACGGCGTTGCGCAATCGCGCCAATCTCAGCGATGGCCAGCGCGATCATGTCGGCGGCAAAGCCGACTGGTTCGGCGTGAAAGTTGCCGCCCGAAACGATCAGATCAGCGCCCACCAGCACCAATGGGTTGTCTGTAGCAGCATTTGCTTCGATCTCAAGCGTGCGGGCGGCCATACGCAACACGTCCATCGCAGCGCCTGTCACCTGTGGCTGGCAACGGATGCAATAGGGGTCTTGGACCCGCGCGTCATCAACCACATGGCTGTCACGGATCTCGGAGCCGGTGAGCAGGGCGCGCATGGTTTCGCCCGCCTCGATCTGGCCGCGATGGCCACGCAGGGCGTGGATTTCGGGCTGCAGCGGGGCGGTGGATCCCATGATCGCATCGGTCGACAACGCCGAGGTGACAAGCGCAGAATGCGCGCCGCGCCATGCGCCGAACAAACCCGCAAGGGCAAAAGCGGTTGAGAATTGCGTACCGTTGATCAGCGCTAGCCCTTCCTTGGGGCCAAGTTCAACAGGGGTCAGGCCCGCCGCGGCAAGTGCCTTATCGCCGGGCATGACTTTACCGCCAAATTCGGCTTCGCCATGGCCCATCATCGCGGCGGCCATATGGGCAAGCGGGGCCAGATCGCCAGAGGCACCAACCGACCCTTGGGCGGGGATGACAGGCGTTACGCCCTTGTCCAACATGGCCTCAATCAGATCGACAATTTCGAGCCGCACACCGGACGCACCGCGCCCGAGGCTGAGGAGCTTAAGCGCCATCAACAGGCGCGCATGGCCGCGCGGGATCGCAGGGCCAACGCCACAACAGTGGGACAGGATCAGATTGCGCTGCAGAGCGGCAGTGTCCTTCGCCTCAATCTTGACCGACGCAAGTTTGCCGAAACCAGTGTTTACACCGTAAACGGCATCCGTTCCAGCGACCGCTTTGGCTATCCGCGCATGGGCCAGTTCGATCGCGGGGCGGCAGGCGGGATCAAGCCGTACAGAAGCTTCTTCGCGGAAAATTTTCTCCAGATCAGCCAAAGTTACAGCGCCGGGAGTGAGAGTTAATACGGTCATGACGTGGCTCCGAAAATACGGGTGTGAAGGGGGTTAAAGCCGATGCGATAGGCAAGTTCGGCAGGGTGTTTGATGTCCCAAACTGCAAGTTCGGCGCGCATGCCTGCCTTGATTATCCCGACGTCTTTGAGGCCAAGGGCGCGTGCGGCATTTTGCGTGGCCCCGCGCAAGACTTCTTCCGGGGTCATGCGGAACAGAGTGCACCCCATGTTCAGCGCCAGCAGCAGCGAATTGAGCGGCGAGGAACCCGGATTAACATCGGTGGCGATTGCCATGGGAACACCGTGTTTGCGCAGCAGGGCAATGGGTGGTGCTTGTGTTTCGCGGATGGTGTAGAAGGCACCGGGCAAGATGACGGCGGTGGTGCCCGCGTCTGCCAAGGCCTTGACGCCATCCTCATCAAGATATTCGATATGGTCAGCAGACAATGCGCCGTAGCTTGCGGCAAGCTTAGCACCGCCAAGGTTGGACAGTTGTTCAGCGTGCAGTTTGACAGGCAGGCCAAGTTCGACAGCCACATCAAACACGCGTGCGATCTGGGTTGTATCAAATGCAATGCCTTCACAGAACCCGTCGACGACATCAACCAGCCCTTCAGCGTGAGCGGCACGTAGGGCAGGGATGCATACCTCATCGATATATACATCATCTCGGCCTTCATATTCGGTCGGGGTTGCATGGGCACCAAGGAAGGTGGTTTTGACGCGGATAGGGCGGTTTGCCATGACTGCACGGGCAACCCGCAGCATCCGCAATTCAGTCTCTGTATCGAGGCCATAGCCGGATTTGATCTCAATCGTGGTCACGCCTTCAGCGATCAGCACATCAACACGGCGCAGGGCATCTTGAAGCAGTTGGTCTTCTGCGGCGTTGCGGGTGGTTGTCACGGTCGAAACAATGCCACCACCAGCGCGCGCAACCTCTTCGTAGCTCGCCCCATTCAGGCGCATTTCGAATTCTACCGCGCGATCACCACCATGCACGATGTGCGTGTGGCAATCGATCAAACCTGGGGTTACGAGGCGACCACCAAGGCTGGTACGGTCCAGGGATATATACATGTCGGGCAAGGACGCAGCGGGACCGACCCATTCAATCACCCCGTCCATCACAGCAATGGCTGCGTCTTTGATCAAGCCGTAGGGCGCATCCGATTCGCACATCGTCGCTGCGTTCAAATCAACAAAAAGGGTGTTCTTGTTAGTCATGGTAGTCCACCGATGATCAAAAATTTCGCTTTTCTAGTACGCGCTAGTGTGTTTTATGTCTATACATAAAAACGAGGATCTCCAAATGATTTTTGCAAAGCAAGCCAAACTTTCTACCGGATGGGCGTCCAATGTGCGTGTGACGCATGCGGACGGACGCATCACTGATATCGCGCCAAACCAAACGCCGGACGCGCATGACACCTGCGTTGACACCCTGTTGCCAGCCCTTGCAAACCTGCACAGCCACAGTTTTCAGCGGGCGATGGCGGGGATGACCGAATACCGGATGGCAGGCAAAGACAGCTTTTGGACGTGGCGCGATTTGATGTACCGGTTCACCGCTAACCTGACGCCCGAACATATCGAAGCGATCGCAGCTTTTGTGTTCTTGGAGATGCAAGAAGCGGGCTATGCCAGCGTCGGCGAATTCCATTATCTGCATCATCAGGCTGGCGGCACACCTTACGCGGATCTCGGCGAGTTGTCGGGCCGCATCGCCGCGGCGGCGGCCACAACGGGGATCGGGCTGACCCATCTTCCGGTGCTTTATACCTATGGCGGTGCGGGGCAGGCGCCGCTTCAAGACGGTCAGGCGCGGTTCGGCAATTCGGTAGACAGGTTCAACGACCTTGTGGCGAAGGCACGGGATGTCGTGGCGCACTTGCCAGCCGATTGCCGCGTCGGAATAGCGCCGCATTCATTGCGGGCCACATCGCCTGATGATCTGAAAGCAGTGCTTGCCGCCCATACGGCAGGCCCCGTTCACATCCACATCGCGGAGCAACCCAAAGAAGTCGCCGACATCTCCGCTTGGCTGGGCGCGCGACCCGTAGACTGGTTGCTGGCCAATGCGGAAGTGACGATAAACTGGAGCCTGATCCATGCCACCCACATGACAGCTGATGAAACTTTAAAGATGGCAAAGTCCGGAGCAGTGGCTGGCCTTTGCCCCGTGACCGAGGCAAACTTAGGGGACGGCCCATTCAATGGCCCTAGCTATCTGGAAGCGGGCGGCGCGTTCGGCGTTGGGTCGGATTCAAACGTTCTGATCTCACTGACCGAAGAGTTGCGTACGCTGGAATATTCTCAACGCCTACGCGATGTGGCGCGCAACGTTATGGTTGTGGGTGAAGGATCCGTTGGGGACACGATTTACACGGGTGCTGCCAAAGGTGGCGCACAGGCGCTTGGGCGCGGCGCGGGTGAAATTGCCGTGGGCGAGCTGGCCGATATTGTGGCGATTGACAGCGCCGCACCGTCGATGTGCGCGCTGCGTCAGGATCAGATCCTGGACGGCTTGGTGTTTGCAGCCAAAGACGATGTCGTCACCGACGTTTGGTCAGCAGGACGTCATGCCGTGCAATCGGGCCGCCACGTCAAACGCGACGACATTGTCGCGGCTTACAAATTGGCAATGCAAAGCTTAATGGCATCTTTGTGATCTAGGTAGTCCAGTCGTATTTCCAAAACGGCGTCGTCCTCGTCCAGATGTAGGGCGGCGTCATTGCTGTCGATGAACATCGTGTCGCCCTCAGCCGTATGGACCGCGTTGATTTCCGGAGCGCCGGCCAGAACGTGAAAGGCCAGCAGCCCATGTTCAGGCCGGGCAACCAACCCTTTGAATGGGTCACGTCGTGTTGTGACGGAGCCGTCGCACAGTATTGGATCAAACATCAAATTCAGATCGGTCAATGGGCCGTCGGTGAGGCTGGATTTGACTTTCAGCGCACCGTCAAAGTGTACGGGCTGCCACATGCGGGCTGTTATGGTGTGGGTCGGAGCCTGCAATTCCATCGCGCCGCCAGACACCACGGTCAGAACGCGCGTCATGCCTGCAAAGTCTGAAAATGGCCCGTCCTGTGCAACGTCAGCCCGACTGATCGTCCACGCTGTGCGATCATCCGCAAGGCCCTTCGCTATGTTCCGGGTGATTCCACCACCATTTTTCCAAGGGACATCAACCAGTTCATTTCGTTTTAGGACATGCATGTTTGAATCTTTCTCAATTTTCAGTCACGCGACTTGACCGATGTAAGGATGAGTTTTATCTGATGTGTTAAATCACAATAAGTCTATACATAAAATCAAAGGATAACCCATGATGAGAACCCGTGCCGCCGTTGCTGTTGCTGCAGGTCAACCGCTTGAGATCATGGAGGTCAATCTTGAAGGCCCTAAAGCGGGCGAGGTTTTGGTTGAAATCAAAGCCACCGGCCTGTGCCACACGGACGAATTCACGCGCTCCGGCGATGACCCCGAAGGCATCTTTCCTGCGATCCTCGGCCATGAGGGCGCGGGCGTTGTGATTGAAGTCGGCGACGGCGTCACAAGCCTTGAAGTAGGGGATCATGTTATCCCGCTTTACACGCCCGAATGCCGTGAATGTGAGTATTGCCTGAACCCCAAAACCAACCTCTGTCAATCAATCCGCAGCACACAGGGCGCAGGTCTATTACCCGATGGATCGACGCGGTTTTCAATGCTGGATGGCACGCCGATCCACCACTATATGGGTTGTTCGACCTTCGCCAACCACACTGTTGTGCCAGAAATCGCACTGGCGAAAGTTCGCAAAGACGCGCGGTTTGACAAGATTTGCTACATCG
>DFSO01000092.1 GCA_002378665.1 Loktanella sp. UBA3435
CGGCCGTTGTCAAACAGTGCGTCGACAGATTCCTGCAGCATCCGCTTTTCGTTACGGACAATGATGTCAGGTGCGCGAAGCTCAATAAGACGCTTCAAACGGTTGTTACGGTTGATCACGCGGCGATACAGGTCGTTCAGGTCGGAGGTCGCAAAACGACCGCCATCCAGTGGCACCAGTGGGCGAAGCTCTGGCGGGATCACAGGGATCACGGTCAGAACCATCCACTCTGGGCGGTTGCCAGATTCGATGAAGCTTTCGACGATCTTCAAACGCTTGATGATCTTCTTAGGCTTCAACTCGCCTGTCGCTTCCTTGAGGTCGGCGCGCAGTGTTTCTGCTTCGCCTTCAAGGTCGATCAAGGAGAGCATTTCACGAATAGCTTCCGCGCCAATGTTGGCTTGGAACGCGTCCATGCCGTAGATGTCTTGTGCGCTGTTGAACTCTTCTTCAGTCATCAACTGGCCGTAAGTCAGGTCAGTGAGACCTGGCTCGATCACGACGTAGTTTTCAAAGTAAAGAATACGCTCAAGATCACGCAAAGTCATATCCAGCATCAGACCGATACGGGATGGAAGGGACTTCAAGAACCAGATGTGCGCAACAGGAGCAGCAAGCTCGATGTGGCCCATACGCTCACGGCGTACCTTCTGGAGTGTTACTTCAACACCGCATTTCTCGCAGACAACGCCGCGATACTTCATGCGCTTATATTTGCCGCACAGACATTCGTAATCTTTGATCGGGCCAAAGATACGGGCGCAGAACAGGCCGTCCCGCTCAGGCTTGAAAGTACGGTAGTTGATGGTTTCTGGTTTCTTAATTTCGCCAAAAGACCATGACAAAATCCGCTCTGGGGATGCCAAAGACACTTTGATTTCGTCAAACGTTTTCGCCGGTGTAAGCGGGTTAAACGGGTTGTTTGTCAGTTCCTGGTTCATCTTCAATTCCTTGAATTGGGGTGCAGTGGGGAGAGGCAGGAGCCGATTTTTCTAGAAAAATCGGAATCCCTAGAATTTTCTAGAAAATTCTTATTCCTCATCCTCCGCATCCAGGAGTTCCATGTTGAGGCCGAGGCCCCGGACTTCTTTCACAAGCACGTTAAACGACTCTGGGACGCCTGCCTCAAAGTTGTCTTCGCCCTTAACAATGCTCTCGTACACTTTGGTACGGCCAGCAACGTCATCGGACTTGACTGTGAGCATCTCTTGCAGCGTGTAAGCCGCGCCATATGCTTCCAGTGCCCAGACTTCCATCTCCCCGAAACGCTGTCCACCGAACTGGGCTTTACCACCCAGCGGCTGTTGCGTGACCAAGGAGTATGGCCCTGTCGAACGTGCGTGGATTTTGTCGTCCACGAGGTGGTGCAGCTTAAGCAGGTACTTCACACCAACAGTGACCTTACGGCTGAACTGTTCACCGGTACGACCATCAAACAAGATGGACTGACCAGAAGTGTCAAAACCTGCGCGACGCAAGCTGTCGTTCACGTCTGCTTCTTTCGCGCCGTCAAAGACTGGCGTCGCGATAGGCACACCCTTCGTGACGTTGCCTGCGCTTTCGACCAATTCGGCCTCGGTCATGTCGGCAATGCCTTCTTCGTAGACATCATCGCCATAAACGATACGCATTGCTTCGCGCACTGGCGTCAAATCACCGGAGCGGCGGTATTCACCAAGCGCTTCGTCAATCTGAATACCAAGGCCACGTGCGGCCCAACCCATGTGCGTTTCCAAAATCTGACCGACGTTCATACGTGAAGGCACGCCGAGCGGGTTCAGACAGAAATCGACAGGAGTACCATCCGCAAGGAACGGCATGTCTTCCATAGGCACAACCTTGGAAATAACACCTTTGTTCCCGTGACGACCGGCCATCTTATCGCCTGGCTGAAGCTTACGCTTCACAGCAACAAAGACTTTCACCATCTTCATCACACCAGGAGGCAGATCGTCGCCGCGGCGCACTTTCTCGACTTTATCTTCAAAACGGGCATCCATCGCACGCTTCTGGATTTCGTACTGCTCGTTCAATGCCTCAACGATCTGTGCGTCAGCTTCGTCTTTCAACGCAAGCTGCCACCACTGGCCGCGGGACAATTCAGACAAGGCCTCTTCGGTCACTTCGGAGTTGGACTTAAAGCCCTTAGGACCCTTTACCGCAACTTTGCCCATGATCGTGGTCTTAAGACGCGCGTAGATGTTGCGGTCAAGAATGACCATCTCATCGTCGCGGTCACGTGCCAGACGCTCAACTTCTTCACGCTCGATCTGAAGCGCACGCTCGTCTTTTTCAACGCCGTGGCGGTTGAAAACACGCACCTCAACAACAGTACCAAAGTCACCCGGTGGTAGACGCAAGGATGTGTCACGCACATCGGATGCTTTCTCACCAAAGATGGCGCGCAGAAGCTTTTCTTCTGGAGTCATCGGGCTTTCGCCTTTTGGTGTGATCTTACCAACCAGAATGTCCGCTGGGCCAACTTCGGCACCAATGTAGACGATTCCGGCTTCATCAAGGTTACGCAGCGCTTCTTCACCCACGTTTGGAATATCGCGTGTGATTTCCTCAGGCCCAAGCTTCGTGTCACGTGCGGCAACTTCGAACTCATCGATGTGGATCGATGTGAACACGTCGTCGCGTGTGATACGCTCGGAGATCAGGATGGAGTCTTCGTAGTTGTAACCGTTCCAAGGCATAAACGCGACGACCACGTTCTTACCAAGCGCCAATTCACCCATATCTGTGGATGGACCGTCGGCAATAACTTCGCCCTTCAGAACCACATCACCAACCTTCACCAATGGGCGCTGGTTGATGCAGGTGTTCTGGTTTGAACGCTGGAATTTCCGCATGCGGTAGATGTCTACGCCTGCATCGCCCAACTCAAGGTCATGCGTCGCGCGGATAACGATACGCTGCGCATCAACTTGGTCGATGATACCCTGACGCTTCGCCATGATTGCCGCACCAGAATCGCGTGCCACAACTTCTTCGATGCCTGTGCCCACAAGTGGCGCCTCGGCTTGAAGCAATGGAACCGCCTGACGTTGCATGTTCGAACCCATCAAGGCGCGGTTAGCGTCGTCGTTTTCTAGGAACGGGATCAAGGACGCCGCAACAGACACAAGCTGCTTTGGTGAAACGTCGATCAGGTCAACATTCTCGCGCGGGGCAAGCGTGTAGTCACCGTTCTTACGGGTCGATACCAGCTCGTTCCCGAAAGAACCGTCTTCGTTCATCGTCGCGTTGGCCTGCGCTACAGTGTGGCGCATTTCCTCAGTTGCTGACATGTACTGAACTTCGTCAGTCACTTTGCCATCAACAACCTTGCGGTATGGTGTTTCGATAAAGCCGTATTTGTTCACACGGGCAAAGGTTGCCAGCGAGTTGATCAGGCCAATGTTCGGACCTTCCGGTGTCTCAATTGGGCACATACGACCGTAGTGTGTTGGGTGAACGTCACGGACTTCAAAGCCAGCACGCTCACGTGTCAAACCACCTGGGCCAAGCGCCGAAAGGCGACGCTTGTGCGTAACCTCGGACAGCGGGTTGGTTTGGTCCATGAACTGCGACAGCTGCGAAGAGCCGAAGAATTCACGCACGGCAGCAGCCGCTGGTTTCGCGTTGATCAGGTCCTGTGGCATCACAGTGTCGATCTCGACGCTAGACATACGTTCCTTGATTGCGCGCTCCATGCGAAGCAGGCCAACACGGTACTGGTTTTCCATCAATTCGCCAACGGAACGCACACGACGGTTACCAAGGTGGTCAATATCGTCGATGTCGCCCTTGCCGTCACGCAGCTCAACCAAGGCCTTGATGCACGATACGATGTCTTCCTTGCGCAGAACGCGCATGGTGTCTTCCGCATCCAGATCAAGACGCATGTTCATCTTCACGCGACCAACAGCAGAGAGGTCATAACGCTCGGAATCAAAGAACAATGTGTCGAACAGCGCTGATGCAGCGTCAACGGTCGGTGGCTCACCTGGGCGCATCACGCGGTAGATGTCCATCAACGCAGTTTCGCGGTTCAGGTTTTTGTCGGCAGCCATCGTGTTGCGCATGTACGCGCCCACGTTGATGTTATCGATGTCCAGAACAGGGATCGAGGTGATGCCCGCATCAACCAGATCACGTACTGTACCGCCGATAACTTCGCCGTCTTTGTCCATTTCCAGTGTCAACTCGTCACCAGCTTCGACGTAAATCGCACCAGTTTCTTCGTTGATGATATCAGAGGCAACAAACTTGCCCACGATGTGGTTGAATGGAACCAAAAGGTTTTTCACGTTGCCTTCGTCGATCAATTTCTTGACCGCACGTGGTGTAACTTTCTCACCAGCTTTGGCAATCACTTCACCAGTTGCCGCATCAACAAGATCAGATGTTGGGCGTGTGCCACGAACACGCTCAGGGAAGAACCTGGTTGTCCACGACTGGGTCTTCTTGTCGAGGTTGAAGTCAACAGTGTTATAATAGGCATTCATGATGCCCTCTTGGTCGAGACCAAGTGCATACAACAGTGTCGTAACTGGCAGCTTACGACGACGGTCGATCCGGCAGAACACAAGGTCCTTCGCATCGAATTCAAAGTCGAGCCAAGAGCCGCGGTATGGGATAATGCGGCAGGCAAACAGAAGCTTACCAGAAGAGTGGGTCTTGCCCTTGTCGTGGTCAAAGAACACGCCAGGCGAACGGTGCATCTGGGATACGATTACCCGCTCGGTGCCGTTCACAACGAACGTGCCGTTTGGCGTCATCAAAGGCATGTCGCCCATGAATACGTCTTGTTCTTTGATGTCTTTCACAGACTTGTTGCCTGTGTCTTCATCTACTTCAAACACGATAAGACGAAGCGTAACCTTCAGCGGTGCGGCATAGGTCATGTCGCGCTGCATGCACTCTTCGACGTCGTACTTTGGCTTTTCAAGCTCGTATTTTACGAACTCAAGAACAGCTGTTTCGTTGAAATCTTTGATCGGGAATACCGACTGAAAGACACCTTTGATGCCTTCGCCGTCAAGCGGTGTCGGGCTATCGCCAGAGCGCAAGAACAGATCGTAAGAAGATTTCTGAACCTCAATGAGGTTCGGCATTTCAAGAACTTCACGGATTTTTCCGTAGTACTTACGCAGGCGTTTCTGACCGAGGAAGGACTGAGCCATGTGTAATGTCACCTTATATTTGTCTATCCGATAGTACCACTCGCCCGGGCCGCGGCGGCACTCCATTTGACAGGGGGTTTCATGTCTATTCGTGGCAACCGTCCCACCGGCGCCTCCCGACATTTGAAACCTACCCAAGACGGATGTTCGACGCGGAACATCCTTCTAAGACAGGTTTGGCTGGGCGCGCAAAAGCGCACCCAGCCGATGTATATAGGAACAAATTGTTCCCAAAGAAGAGGCTTAAGCCAGTTCGACAGTCGCGCCAGCTGCTTCCAGCTTAGCTTTGATCTCGTCAGCTTCTGCTTTGGAAGCGCCTTCTTTAACTTTGCCGCCAGCTTCAACGAGGTCTTTAGCTTCTTTCAGGCCAAGACCTGTGATGCCGCGAACTTCTTTGATGACGTTGATTTTTGATGCACCAGCGTCCTTCAGGACAACATCAAATTCAGTCTTTTCTTCAGCAGCTTCGCCAGCAGCAGCTGGGCCAGCCATCATGACAGCGCCACCGGCAGCTGGCTCGATGCCATACTCATCCTTGAGGATGGTTTTCAGTTCTTGTGCTTCGAGAAGGGTAAGACCAACAATCTCTTCAGCAAGTTTCTTAAGATCAGCCATTATACTGTCTCCATTCGATTTAATTGTGTTCCAACGTCAGCAAGGTTTGCCAAGTCGGGTATTCTAGATGCTTCAGGCAGCTTTCTCTTCGATAGTCGAGAGAATGCTCGCGATGTTGGAAGCAGGCGCGCCAATGGCCCCGGCAATGTTGGCAGCAGGTGCGGCAATGCAACCCACGATGGAAGCAATAAGCTCCTCGCGGCTTGGCATCTGAGCAACAGCTTTAACACCGTCGACGTCCAGTGCTGTATCGCCCATTGCACCACCAAGAATAACGAGCTTTTCGTTCTTCTTAGCATATGCATCGATGACCTTCGCCGCAGCGACAGGGTCTTCGGAATAGGCGAGCACGGTCATGCCATCAAGGTATTCGGCGATGCTTGCGCATGGCTTACCCTCAAGGGCGATCTTGGCGAGCTTGTTTTTGGCAACGCGAACAGACCCACCAACTTCACGCATTTGCGCGCGCAGGTCCTGCATTTCGGCAACTGTCATACCCTCGTAGCGGCTAACCACAACGACGCCAGAGCTTTCAAAGATTTGGCCGAGATCACCGACCAACTGTTCTTTTTGTGCTCTATCCACAGTTTCACTCCAAATTTGGGGGTCACCCCCCGGCTCATTTCGGATCCGGCTAATGCCGAACCCAGTTCGGGTCCAATCTCAGGGTCCCGAGGCCAATTTCGCCCGAGGGTCTAAACCCGCGGTAATCTTGTTCTCGTTTCCCATCTCAGGAAGGAATTATGCGGCCCTAGGGAACGCACCCTCCGTCTCGGACAGAACAGGGCCGATCGTTTGGCCCTGCTAAACGCCCCCCCACACATGTGAGGAAGCGAATTCTTTGTAGGATGGGTTTCAACCCATCCCGCGCGACTTACTTCGTGTTGCCAGTTGCGTTAGCGATATCCAAAGACACGCCTGGGCCCATTGTCGAAGATACAGCGATCTTCTTCATGTATGTGCCTTTTGCGCCTGCTGGACGTGCTTTTGCAACCGCATCAACGAATGCCTTTACGTTCTCTTCAAGCTGTGCAGCTGTGAAAGACGCTTTGCCGATACCAGCATGAACAACACCAGCTTTTTCAGCTTTGAACTGAACTTGGCCGCCCTTAGCAGCTTCAACAGCAGCTTTGACGTCCATCGTTACAGTACCAACGCGTGGGTTTGGCATCAGGTTACGTGGACCCAAAACCTTACCAAGACGACCAACTACGGCCATCATGTCAGGTGTTGCGATGCAACGGTCAAAGTCGATCTTGCCGCTTTGAACGATTTCCATTAGGTCTTCTGCACCAACGATGTCTGCACCAGCAGCCGTTGCTTCATCAGCCTTTGCACCACGTGCAAATACAGCAACGCGAACAGTTTTACCTGTGCCGTGTGGCAGATCAACTGTGCCGCGAACCATCTGGTCTGCGTGACGTGGATCAACACCAAGTTGCATTGAAATTTCGAATGTTTCGTCGAACTTAGCTTTTGCGTTGTCTTTTACCAAAGCAACAGCTTCAGTAACTTTGACAAGCTCTTTGCCTGCGAATGCTGCGCGAGCAGCGGTTGTGCGCTTACCAAATTTTGCCATCTTACTTCACCTCAATGCCCATGGAGCGAGCAGAGCCCGCGATGATCAGCATAGCGCCTTCGATGGACGTCGCGTTGAGGTCCTTCATTTTGGCTTCGGCGATTTCACGCACCTGCTTTGCAGTGATCGAACCCGCAACTGTTTTGCCTGGCTCTTTGGAGCCGGACTTCAACTTTGCTGCTTTCTTGATGTAGTGGGACGCAGGTGGCGTCTTGATAACCATCGAGAAAGATTTGTCTGCGTAATATGTGATCACGGTTGGGCAAGGCGCACCTGGCTCCATGTCAGCTGTTTTCGCGTTGAACGCTTTACAGAATTCCATGATGTTGATGCCGCGCTGACCCAATGCTGGACCGACGGGTGGGGATGGATTGGCTTGGCCTGCTTTAACTTGCAGCTTGAGCGATCCCATTACTTTTTTAGCCATAAGGCGTCTCCTTCATTTCAGCGATGGGTCGAGACCCATCCTACAATGCCCATGTACGGGGCGCTTTGCGGTGGTTCGGCTAAGCCTCCCACCTCCGAAACACGCGCTTAACCTTGCTTGGTTACCTGCGTGAATTCCAACTCGACCGGCGTTGCGCGGCCAAAAATAGAGACCGTGACCTTCAGGCGCTGGTGCTCTTCATCAACTTCTTCGACCATACCGTCGAAATCTTCGAACGGACCGTCAGAAACTTTAACCTTCTCACCGATCTCGAAGTGGATCAGCGTGCGTGGCGCTTCCTGACCTTCTTCGACGCGGCCGAGAATCGCCTGCACTTCTGCATCGCGCATCGGCATCGGGCGGCCTTGCGGGCCCAAGAAACCTGTGACGCGGTTGATGGAGTTGATCAGGTGGTAACCTTCATCAGACAATTCCATGTGCACCAAAACGTAGCCCGGCATAAAGCGACGCTCGGCGGTCACCTTCTTATTGCGGCGTACTTCGATCACTTCTTCAGTCGGCACAAGAACTTCACCGATCTGATCACCCAGACCCTGCTCTTCGACCTTCTGACGAATGGTCTCTGCGATCTTTTTTTCGAAATTCGAAAGGACGCTAACTGAGTACCAACGTTTCGCCATGAGTTTCGAGACCTCGCCGTGAGCAACCCAAGGGCCGCTAAATTCCATTTAATTCAAGTGGTTATCCCACTCTATCCAGAAAATAAAATACGGCGCACAACTTGATTCGCCGCACGCCATCTCTGGAAGTCAGGGGCTATTACCGCCCATACCCATTGTTTTCAAGGGGGTATGGTCAGAAACCCGCAGTTCTCTGCTTATTAGCCAAAGTAGGACAACACGCCCTGCAAGCCGAAACGGATGAACATATCGACGAGCGAGAAGAAGATCGCAGTCAGCGTCGCCATGATGAAAACCATGATTGTGGTTAACACAACTTCACGGCGCGTCGGCCATACGACCTTTGCCACTTCGGCGCGGACTTCTTGTACAAATTTGACGGGATTGGCGATTGCCATCTTCATTTACCTCATGTCAGGACTTGCGCGACATACGTCTTTGCCGCCAACAATTCAAGAGCGCAGGATCGTCACATCACTGATCCGTGCAATTGCGTCCATTTGCTGCTCATAGTCGCTCTCGGCTTGCGTAAGTTGGGCATGAGAAAAAGGCGCGAATTTCGGATAGACCTTGGAAACGGGATACAACGCGCGCGCCTGCTCAACCGTGCTGCCGAAATCTGCTGTGTCCGTTTGTGCCAAAGCATGCTGAATTGCCAGCGTCGATAGCCCCGCATGGATCGCGTCAGGGATCGGCTTGATACGGATCGAAACATCGCTGCCCATCATCGCCGCACAAATCTTATGGAACCGCCAACGGTATTCCTCGAACCGCCAGACGGTGATCCGCCCGACATTTGGAATGCAGCGCATCCGTGCGATCAATCCGGGCCAATAAATCTGGCTCAACGGGTTCATGCGCAAATAGGCATCAAACGATATCTGGTGACCACCCATCAAGGCCTGACCGTAAGCCGAGACCAAAAAACTGGCAGGGTTGCGGACCCCGACCAGCACATCAATCGGTCCAGCATCAACAGCTTCAGCCAAGGCCGCGACCCGCTCCTGCGCCCGCGGATAGAGTGGCGCGTTAATACGGCCCTCGCGATCATGAAGGACACCGATGAAATTCTCTTCACTCAGAACCAACCGATGACCATCCTTAAGCATGAAATCGCGCTGCTCAACGGGGCTTCGACCAGAAGTTGTCCCTCCGCCAGTCAAACCAAATAAATCCGCAATGCCGCGCCCCGAGGTGCGCAAACTGTCAGGCCCATAATAGCGGACCCCAGCCCTAATCAGCGCCTCATTCTGCATCAAGAATGACCGCTGCAAATGCGTCGTCGTCGTTTTATGGGCGCCGATGTGCAATGCGACTGATTTGGAAGGTTGGTTCATAAAGCGGTTTTCCCTTTGGTAAGGCATCGCATCATGTGGTCTTGGCAGGGGCGCACGGGCTCGAACCGTGGACCTACGGTTTTGGAGACCGTCGCTCTACCAACTGAGCTACACCCCTAAGACCGCAGTCCGATTAGCCCGAACAGCACGAGGGATCAAGAGGGATTGCAGCGCAACCTTGCCTTCGTCGTGATAAATGTCGAAACAAGGCACAAAACGAGGGGTCTTATCATGAATTTCAGGCAGCGCATCCATCAGTCACGGTTCTTGGCATGGCTTTTGGCCGCAATCGCGGGCGCCTATTTGGATCTTTGCTTCTACACGACCCGCTGGACCTACAAAGGCGTCGACCAACTCAAGTCCGACCTCGCAGATGGCCCAGTCCTGCTGCTCGTCTGGCACGGACGCTCGCTTTTCGGCCCCTACCACTGGCCCGTGAAACACGGCCCCGTCTCAACCCTCTATGAGGCCTCACCCATCGGTAGGGTCTCAGGCGCCCTTCAACGCCGCCGCAAAATGCAACCTATCGAGATGTCGAGCGACATGTCCAACCTCGCAGCGTCCCGCGTCATCCTGCGCCGCGTGCGCGAAGGCGTCAGCATCGGCATGACAGGTGACGGCCCACTAGGCCCGAACCAAATCCTCAAAGACCCACCGCTCGAATGGGCACGGGTCATGAAACGCCCCGTCTACACCTACGGATTTGCGACGAAACGACACAAGATTCTGGGAAGCTGGGACAAGATGATGCTGCCCCTGCCCTTCACGCGCGGGGCGGCGGTCTACCAACGAGTCGAGGGTGAGTTCGTGCACAAACAAGACGAAGGGTCACGGACAAGAATTTCCGACGCGATGGACAGCGCAATGGGTGAGGCGGATAGGCTGGTTTTGTAAAGTCATTTTGGGGCTGGAGGGAAAAGTCTTGAAACAAAACTGGTACCAAAGTTGCATGGATAAACATCCCATGCTCACAGCCCTAGGGACTATTTTAAGCGTGTTTTCATGCATGCCAGCTTTGGGGGCCGTCTATGAATTCGCCCCCCCCCGAAAGTCACGATCTTCGCGTTACGATTTCGATATCAATCCTTTGGGGGTATTTTATTTGGTTTTTATTCTTAGGGTGGAGGTTCTTTACCTACAAATCTGACAAATCGGGTGAAGATGCGCAGAGGTGGAATTGAAACCATCGACTGAAGTTTTCCTTCGATTAGACCTGCGAAACATCAGTCTTATAATAAAAAGGCCGCCTCCTTTCGGAAG
>DFSO01000007.1 GCA_002378665.1 Loktanella sp. UBA3435
GACCACGCAGGTCCAGGCAATAACTCCAAGGGCGAAGACTTCTACGGCCCATACGATGCACAAGACCTGTTCCGCGAGCATCAGGAAGAAATGGGCATCGAAATGGTCGACTTCAAACATATGGTTTGGGTCGCTGAGCTTGCGCAATACGAGGCGATGGACGAGATCAAAGACAAAGACGACGTCACGATCCTCAACATCTCTGGCACGGAACTTCGCCGTCGCTTGGCCGAGGGCCTTGAGATCCCTGAGTGGTTCTCTTTCCCACAAGTGGTTGCTGAACTGCGCCGCACAAAGCCTGCGCGTTCCAAGCAAGGCTTCACTGTGTTCCTCACTGGTTTCTCTGGTTCGGGAAAATCCACCATTGCCAAAGCTTTGATGGTCAAACTGATGGAAATGGGCGGTCGCCCAGTGACATTGCTCGACGGTGATATCGTGCGTAAAAACCTCTCGTCCGAGCTGGGCTTTAGCAAAGAGCACCGCGATTTGAACATCCGCCGCATCGGTTACGTGGCCTCCGAAATCACCAAGAACGGCGGCATCGCGATCTGTGCGCCTATCGCGCCATATGCAACAACACGCCGCGCTGTGCGTGAAGATATCGAAGAATTCGGTGCCTTCATCGAAGTCCACGTCGCCACATCCATCGAGGAATGTGAACGCCGTGACCGCAAGGGCCTTTATAAGCTCGCGCGCGAAGGCAAGATCAAGGAATTCACAGGCATCTCCGATCCATACGATGTGCCCGCGAACCCTGAGATGGTCATGGAAACAGAGAACGTCGAAGTCGACAACTGCGCCCACCAGATCATCCTCAAGCTGGAAAGCATGGGTCTGATCAAGGCTTAAGGTCTTAGCCAAAAAAAGATAAAATCCCGCCTTGGCCTTTGCCAACGGCGGGATTTTTTATGCACTTAGGTGACAAAGTCACCGACACTTTCGACGCCGCCAGATAAAGGCGAGGCAAGATATCAACCCTAAGGAGCCACCACATGGCCTATACCGAAAAATTCCAAACAATGGCCGATGCCGCCCGTGCCGCTGTCACCGAAGTGCAGCCCGAAGATGTCGATGCGCTGATCGCAAAGGGCGCCATCGCGCTCGATATCCGCGACCCTGACGAGCATGCGGCGGGCCATATCGCGGGCTCTGTGAACATCAGCCGCGGCAAGCTTGAGATGAATGTCGAAGGCCAGATCACCGATATGGACGCGACCATCCTGTGCTACTGCAACGCGTTCAATCGCGGTGCGCTGTCCGCCGCATCCCTCAAGGCGATGGGCTATGAAAACGCGACCTTCATCGCAGGTGGGCTGAACGCTTACCGTAAATTGAAGGCCTAAAATGCAAAAAGCCCGCCTTGGGATGACCAAGACGGGCTTTTTGACTGTGAGATGATTAGTGTTTGAACCACATCCGCTTTAGCAACCCGTCCTTCATGATGAAATGATGGTACAGCGCAGCAGCGGCATGAATACCCGAGACGATCAGCAAAGCATTCATCAAAAGGACGTGGATTTCGCCAAACTGGTCGATCCCGCCAAACCAAGCCGCCATGCCTGCCAATGGGACAAACGCCATCAAGACATAGAGTAAACGGTGGGTCCATGTAGAAGCCACAGTCATCCATTCGCGTGGATTTGGTGCCTCGGCGGGCACGCCCATACGACGACGCACGATCAAACGGATCACGACCAGCACAAGCATCGTAACGCCCACATAGACGTGGGTCATACCCGGCCAAAGAGCTATGTCTTTGCCCTCCATGTGCGCATCAAAAATGCGGTTCATGCCGTCGCCAAAAATATAATTAAAAACAAACAGCAGAACGATCAGCCAATGTAAGGCGATCTGGATATGGCTGTAGTTGTCACGAATCTTGGTCATATGAGTGGTCCTTCAAACCCTACGGCGACCTGCCGCATGGATCGAATTTTAGACCTACTCACATGCCAAATCAAATTAACTTAATGTAATGTTACGATCCGCACATTGTTCTCGGCGGCAAGCTGCCCTGCAAACCGAAGGTCCGCGACATAAGCCACTTGCGCGCCCTCTCCGTTGTGAACTGCAAAAATCTGCTCCATGTCGCCCGCTTGTTCGCGCACGCCCTCAGGCAAATCCTCTGTGTTCATCGGCTTAAGATAAACGATATTTGCGCTCATTTCGGTCAGGTCAAATTTGGTATTCATCACTTATCCTTTCCGGATATTGATAGTTTGTATCACACGGTCGGGTTCGCAGCGGTTCAGATCCACATGAAGCAACCCGTTCTCAAGCGTCGCTTCGCCCACATCAACACCGTCGGCCAAGACAAACGAGCGTTGGAACTGACGGGCGGCGATGCCACGGTGCAAAAACACGCGGCCCTCGCTATCGTCCGCTTGGCGACCCCGAATGACCAGCGCGTTGTCCTCGACCGTGATCGACAGGTCTTCCATTGCAAAACCTGCCACGGCCAATGTGATCCGGTAAGTATTTGTCGACGATTGTTCGATATTATAGGGCGGATAGCCCTCATTGCCCGATTTTGCGGTGCGTTCGACCAAGCGCTCTAGCTGCTCAAACCCCAACAGGAACGGATGCGTCCCAAAAGCCAATTTTGTCATCCACACGTCCTTTTACGAAGCGACATCTGTCTCAAAGGCCCCGTTTTGGCGACCTTATCCAAAATATGGAGTTCGGAGCGGCCTTGTGCAAGAGGAACCACTAGGAGGAATCGCAGCTTTCCCCTATAGAACCGTCAGCTGCCGAGAAAAGGCCCCTAGACAATGACCACTGCTAAAATGGAACAGATGGACGTTTTGCGCGTCGAGTTGGCAATTTTGCGCCAACAGCACCGCGATCTGGACAATGCCATCGAGGCGCTGCACGAGCAGAACTCGACCGATATGCTTGTGCTAAAGCGGTTGAAAAAGCAAAAGCTGGCGATCAAGGACCAGATCACGGAACTGGCGGATCGTATCACCCCTGATATTACGGCTTAATTGCCGTTGCGCCCGTGCATGCGCTGGCTATAGTGCCGCTTCCTTTCACCTCGGGGACAGACATGACACAACCACTGGTCGGTATCATTATGGGCAGCCAATCCGATTGGCCCACCATGCGCGAAGCAGCAGATATTCTGGATGCGCTCGGCGTGCCTTACGAGACAAAAATCGTCTCGGCGCACCGCACCCCTGACCGTCTGTGGAGTTACGGTAAAACTGCGGTCGAGCGTGGATTGCAGGTCATTATCGCAGGGGCTGGCGGTGCCGCCCATCTTCCCGGCATGATGGCCTCAAAGACCCGCGTGCCTGTGATCGGCGTGCCCGTGCAAACAAAGGCATTGTCGGGCGTCGATAGCTTGTATTCCATTTTACAAATGCCCAAAGGGTTTCCCGTCGCCACCATGGCAATCGGCGCTGCGGGTGCCGCGAACGCGGGCCTGATGGCCGCTGGCATCCTCGCCCTGCAAGACCCTGCCCTCGCCGCCCGCCTTGATACATGGCGCGCCGATCTGTCCGCCTCCATTCCAGATGAGCCCATTGATGAATAACGTAAAAACAATCGGCATTCTTGGCGGTGGTCAGCTTGGCCGTATGCTCTCAGTCGCAGCCTCGCGCCTTGGCCTGAAAACCCACATCTATGAGCCATCCGCCAACCCGCCCGCAGCCCATGTCGCAGATGCGGTGACAACCGCATCCTATGAGGATGTGGCAGCATTGCAGGCGTTTGCGGCTTCCGTGGACGTGATCACCTATGAGTTCGAGAATATCCCAACATCGGCGCTCGACGTGCTAGAGGCCTTACGCCCAATCCACCCGCCGCGCGGCGCCTTGGCGACGTCCCAAGACCGCCTCGTTGAGAAGGCATTCCTGCAAGGTCTGGGCCTGCAGTTGGCCCCTTTCGCCGACGTGCAAAACGCGGACGAACTCGCCCGCGCCATCGCAGAAATCGGCACTCCCGCGATCCTGAAAACCCGCACAATGGGCTATGACGGCAAAGGCCAAGCACGGATCATGTCGCCCGCCGACGCGGACGCAGCCCTCGCCGATATGGCAGGCGCATCCTCGATCTTAGAGGGTTTTGTGAACTTCAGCCACGAAGTCTCGGTTATCGGCGCGCGCGCTGCCGATGGCGCTGTGTCCTGCTTTGATCCGGGTGAAAACGTGCATGTGAACGGCATCCTGCGCACCACCACCGTACCCGCAAAACTGACGCCAAGCCAGCGGACCGACGCCGTGCTGATCGCGGCCCGTATCCTGAACGCTCTCGACTATGTCGGCGTGATGGGCTTGGAGTTATTCGTGACGCCTCAAGGGCTTATCGTGAACGAAATCGCACCCCGCGTGCACAACTCAGGTCACTGGACGCAAAACGGCTGCGCGATTGACCAGTTTGAGCAGCACATTCGCGCCGTCGCTGGCTGGCCTTTGGGTGACGGGTCGCGGCATAGCGATGTGATGATGGAGAACCTGATCGGCGACGATATGGACAAACTCCCCGCGCTCGCAAAAACCGACGCAGCGATCCATCTCTATGGCAAATCTGACGTCAAAGCGGGCCGCAAAATGGGCCACGTAAACCACATCAAAAAAGGCGCATAACCCCCGCCTTCTTCTGATCTCAAAACCTGTCGCACGGAGCGCGTCGCAAGGCTACTCCGTGCCCAACACCTCTTCGATACCCGCCTCTAGGACGCCCCCGAAACTTAGACTACGATCAAAGCGGCCACCGTCGAGAAAGGCCATCACCTGCGCCATCACGAGCGGATTATTCATCAAAAATGTATGGGTCACAGGCAGGGTCAAATGGTCGGCCTCACCTTGCAAATGGGTGCTCGCAACCGAGACTTTTCCGTCATCGGGACCATCAATCATTGAAGAAAACAAAGGGTTCAGCGAAACAGTCCCTGCGATCACGCCAACTTCATAGGACGGCAGGCCCAACTGGTTGGGCAGGCTCGATGTTTCCGTCCCAAGCTGCAATCCCGCAGGCCCGTTCATCCATTGAAACGGCTCGAAGTCACCGAAAACATCAACCAGTTCCGATCCCGCATTTGGCGGTGCCAACATCACTACACGGCCCATATTCTTTGGGCGATGGTTGGCCAGCCAAGCGCGGGCCAAAATTCCACCCATCGAATGGGTCACAAAATTCACGCGCTTATCGCCGCAGGCAGTCACATCAGCAGGCAGATTTTCTGCGATCAGCTGCTGCACTGTGGCTTCGGTCGACGGGTAGCCACTATTCACCACCAAGTAGCCATTATGCTCCAACACCAATTGCATCGGCGCAAAGGAGTTCTCGGAACGGGCCAAACCGTGCAGCAAAACTACGCAGTCTTGCGCAGTTGCCACGGTGCCTAAGACGGTCAAAACAATCGCTGATGCAAATTTTTTCATCCCTCTCACATAGCAAATCCGTTTCATATTGAAAGGTCTACAAATCCCGACCTTGCGTCTTTTTGCGCAAACCTGCACGGTCGTCTGATGAAACGTACCATTCGCATCGCAACCCGCGCTATCATTTTGCACAACGACAGGCTCTTGCTGGTCAACGCTTGGAAAGGGCGGTCTGATCTATGGTGCGCGCCCGGGGGTGGTGCAGAATTGCATAGTTCCCTGCCCGACAACTTGATCCGCGAAGTGATGGAGGAAACGGGCCTGACGGTGCGCGTTGGCGCGCCTTGCCTAATCAACGAATTCCACGACCCGCATGGTGATTTCCACCAAACGGATATCTACTTTCGCTGCGAGATTACCGCAGGCGAGATCGACGACAATTGGATTGACCCAGAGGGCATTGTGACGCGGCGCAAATGGGCGACGCGCGATGAGGTTCGGCGATTGCGGGTCAAACCTGATAGTTTGGCGGCGGTCGCATGGGGTGAAGTCGGCGCGATTACTTACGATCCTTTGGAGCCCATCGTACGTTAGACAACGCAATCCCGCCCAATACCAAGACCCCTGCGACGGCCATCCGCATCGTCAGCTCTTCGCTTAAGAAAAGCACCCCACCCACAACCGCAATCACTGGCACGGACAATTGCGCCACCGCCGCCACTGTCGTCGGCAGTTGCGGCAAAACCCGATACCAAAGCGCGTAGCCCAGCCCTGACGTGACCGCCCCTGCCAAGGTTGCGGCAATCACGCCCCCTGCGCTGACTGCGCTCATGGAGCCGCCCAGCAGGGCCAACGCCACGATCGGCAGACAAAGGATGAAATTGCCAGTTGTGGCCAAAAGCGGATCCTTTGCGCCCTGCCCGAGGATTGTATAAGTAGCCCAGCCGATCGTAGCTGTGATCATCAAGAGCGTTACGACGATGGGCACAGCAAAACGCTCCGTGGGCCAAAGCAAAACAACAAGACCGACCATTGCGAAAAAAGCACCAACCCAACGCATTCGCGGAATGGCTTGGCCGCGCCAAACGGCCCAGCCAAACATCATGATCTGTAACGAGCCGAATAAGATTAAAGCGCCAAGCCCCGCACCCAGCGTCAGATATGCCCAAGAAAACCCGAGCATATAAACCGCCAAAGCCAAGGCCCCGCGCCAGCGTGCAAGCACCCCATGAAACGGAGCCCCCCGCGCGCCATGACCAAAGCGGCCAGCATCACAGCCCCCGCCGCAACTCGCAGGGCGGCAAACGAAACCGCATCCATCCCGTAATGCGCGACACCAACGCGGGTCAAAATCGAGTTCGCGGCAAAGGCGCACATTATCAGGGCCACAAGGAAAAACAAACGCATGATGGCTCCATGAACGGCTGTCGGATCGGTATTAAAGTAGGATGGGTTTTAACCCATCACACCCCGTTGGAAGATGGGGGATAGATCAAATCTTGCGCAGGCGCACCCGCCAGACCGCACACCATGGTGTGATCAATCGGATAGGGACCGGTCAAGGCCGCAGCCCCCTTGCGCGAAAACCCGGCCTTCTCATAAAATGCAGGTTCGCCCAAGACGACCACAGGCGTCTGTGTGATCCGCGCCCATTCGGTCAACATGCCGATCATGCGCTTGCCATACCCACGTCGCTGCACATCGGGCGCGATGGCCACTGGCGCCAGACACAACCAACCTTTGGGTTTGACCATATTTGAAAGCGCATAATAGCCGACTATCCGCCCCCCCATCGGCATCACCTGCTCGCCTGCTATCAGACGGGCCTTGCGTAACTTCGCGACCAGCTCCGCTTCCTCAGGTCCGCCAAAAGCATCACGGAGCAGAGCATCGACCTGCGCCTCCTCCCCCCGTTTCATATCGCGGGCAAATTCGGGGGTGTTGAACATGAAATTTCCTGACAGGGCGATGGGTTAAAACCCATCCTACGGGGATGTGCATCGGCGGCAAGCGAGATCGCCTTGAGAACCCATTTGACCTAGCATCCCAATCGCCTCATACAAATTGTAATTCCTTTGGCCCCGCAATGAGGGTGAATAAAGTGGCCTATGATCTTTCTTGCTTCGACAACCTCGAAGGCGGCTACCTGAGCTTCGACATTTCAGATTTGACTACAGTCGTTGCGGCCATTCATTCCCGCTATGGCGTTCCCCAAAAAAATTCGCAAAACATCATGTGGCGCGACTTAGAATTTGGTGGTTGTAAATTCACATCTGACGAAGAATTTGACGATGTCTTCATCATGACGGGGTCAGACCGCGGCATTGAGGTACTCAAACTGATTTACCTAGACTTGACCTCGAGCAGCGCCCCACGCGCCTAAAGTGCCTCTCCTGCTGTGCCATTGGCGACTGGGCGCATGAAGGTAGGTCAACCCTAAACAAATCGCCCAGCATCAAATACTGTCACATTGGCCGCATCGACGTTTTCATAGATGGTTCCGTCAGTGGATCGCCCGTCGGAGGTCCAAACCGCCTGCGCCTTCAATATCGCGCCCTCTGCACCCCTCTCCAACACAACGTAGATCAGGTTGGGATTGAACTTTGACGCAACCAAATCGCGTGCTTCGAACGCGCGGACAAAGGCCTCTCGCGCGTGTCTTTGTCGCCGCGTAAGCGAACTTACGTATACAAAAATGGCCGCGATAAGTGGTGCAGAAAAAACCCCAATATCGGCACCAATGGCATAAAGGTGATTGGTAGGCAGCCCTAACAGGCCAGAGATTGGCCGCATGGATGTAGCGATTTTGAACACCACCGCGAGATAGAGCAGTGTCAGTGGCGCTAGGACAAAATACCAAACGGTTGTCTTGCGGGTCACGTCGGCAACGGTCCCGCCCAATTGAGTGCCTCGCTTTGTCAAATCGCCGCATCCTGTTTTGTCGTGTAACGCGCGTGGGCTCTTGCGGCCACTTAAAATGACTAGGGCTGCCCATTCCTGGTTACTCTGCCGCATCCGTTCCGACGCAGTCGCTGGGCATGGCAAGCGCTTGATATCTGGGTGTCCCTCCTTTGGGTACAGGGACGCCCTGCCATTCCTTAATACAAACAAACCCCTGAATATCATCCACAAAATCAAGATCGTCCGTTTGAAACATCATCTGCCCGCCTTCATAGCGCACAAAAATGTTTCGCTTATCGCCTTTGCCGTCATCAATCGTTTGAATATCGATAACCTCAGCTCAAATGTATTTCAGGCCCAGTCTATCCGATGGCAGTACCTGCAAGAACAACCAAGCGACGACGGAAAACACACCCATCATACCTAAAAAGGCTGCGATTTTTCTCGCTCTTTTCTTGCAGGCGTACACCGTCAGTCTGCTGTGAAGGTCATCATTCATATGATTGATATAGTCTTTGCTAATGAAAGAAAAAAGGGCGACCCATTGCTGGACCGCCCTTCCCTAATGATCGACAGTGTCGGCTCTCGGCATTTCCTAGGGAAAGGCCTGTCGCCTGATCGGAGTTTTGCCCGAGGGCAAAAGCTCCTTACATCATGCCGCCCATGCCGCCCATGTCGGGCATGCCGCCACCGTTGCCGCCGTCTTTCGACGGACGATCAGCAACCATAGCTTCTGTGGTGATCAACAGGCCTGCAACAGATGCTGCGTACTGCAACGATGTGCGCACAACTTTGGCTGGATCGATCACGCCGAACTTGAACATGTCGCCATATTCTTCGGTCTGCGCGTTGAAACCAAACGCCTTGTCGGTAGATTCGCGGATTTTGCCAGCGACGACGGAACCGTCAACGCCAGAGTTCTCAGCGATCTGACGCAGTGGTGCTTCAAGTGCTTTACGCACAATCGCAATACCAACGTCTTGGTCAGAGTTTGCACCCTTCACGCCGTCAAGTGTCTTGCCAGCCTGAACCAGAGCAACACCACCACCAACAACGATACCTTCTTGAACCGCAGCACGTGTCGCGTTCAAAGCATCGTCAACGCGGTCTTTACGCTCTTTGACTTCTACTTCGGACATGCCACCGACGCGGATCACAGCAACACCGCCAGCCAATTTGGCAACGCGCTCTTGCAGCTTTTCACGGTCGTAGTCGGATGTTGTTTCTTCGATCTGGCCACGAATCTGCAATACGCGTGCGTCGATCTCAGCCTTCTCGCCGCCACCATCGATGATTGTTGTGGTGTCTTTGGTGATTGTCACGCGCTTGGCAGTACCAAGCATATCGATTGTGACGTTCTCAAGCTTCATGCCGAGGTCTTCGGAGATCACTTGACCGCCTGTCAGGATCGCGATGTCCTGCAGCATTGCCTTACGACGATCGCCAAAACCTGGCGCCTTAACAGCAGCAATTTTAAGGCCGCCGCGCAGTTTGTTCACCACAAGCGTTGCAAGAGCTTCGCCCTCAACATCTTCAG
>DFSO01000014.1:0-22170 GCA_002378665.1 Loktanella sp. UBA3435
GGAACACTCCCAGCATAAATTGATGATAGCAGCAGTCGGTTATGGCTTTATCGAAGGTCTGGTCGCCGTCCTTTTGTCCGCTGTCATCTTCGCGGCTTGGCTGATGGTCCAGCAAGGCGACATCGAGCAAGTCCGCGCGATTCTTCACGCGCAAGTTCCCGATCCAGTCGCCAGCTTATCGCAGCAAGTAGCCTTTGGGCGCTATACCGCCCTGACGGCGATCAGTGAGGTCGTGGCCCTCCTGCTGCGCGCCGCCCTCCTGCCCACTTTGGCCAGTGTCGCCGCGGGAAGAAACCACCGTCCTTACGACGAATTTGGCGCAAAACTTCCGCTAATGGTGCTGTTATTGCTGATGATTACAGCGGTTTCGACAGTCATGCTGCCCCTGATGGGCACAGGCGCGTCCTATCTTGGCCTGACCCAAGCGCTCGTCTCTCACCTAGATCGCGTGATCCTTTTTGTCACAGGTAAAGGCGGCGAATTCACCATGCTACACGCCTTTGTCATTGCAGGCTCCGTCTGCGTCGGGGTTTGGCTGTTCTGCCTACAATGCGCAGGTGCGGCCCTTGCCCATAGCGGTGAAACGGTCCGACCCTCAAAGCCCAGCAGCAAACATCCCCCCATCAGCACCGATGACATCAGCGCACTGCGACGAGCGCGTATGGGCAAAAAGCAATAGCAACGCGGCCCCCCTCGGTCTAGGTTACAAGAAAACCAGAAAGGCTCCCGATGCTTCGCAGTGCTCTTACCGCCCTCCTCGCCCTTACACTTGCTGCCAGTTGTGGCGGCTTGCCAACCAACCGCACCACGGTTCAAGGCACAGGACCTGATGATTTGCTGAAACTGCGCGCAGGTCCGGGACTTGGCTATAACGTCATCATGGGGCTACCTGACGGCACGGTGCTGAACAAACGCGATTGCGTGACCGAAGTCGGCCAATTGTGGTGCGAGGTTTCACTTGCGAATTCCCCAAGGGTCACGGGCTACGTCTCGGCGGATTACCTGTCAGATCGCTAGGACGTCCGCAAAACCCGCGTCACTTCGGCCATGATACTCACCGCAATCTCTGCGGGGTGCCGCCCGCCCAACTTGATCCCGACAGGTCCGTGAATGCGGGCGATATCCTGCGCGCTGAACCCTGCCTGCAACAACCGCGCCACCCGCGCCTCGTGGGTCCGCGTCGAGCCGAGTGCGCCAATATAAAACGCATCCGACCGCAGCGCCGCGATCAAGGCAGGGTCGTCCAACTTAGTGTCATGACTTAACGTCACAACGCATGTCCTTGAATCGATGGTAATTTTTGCTATCGCCTCATCAGGCCAATCCTGCTCTATGCGCGTTTGCGGGAACCGCGCTTGCGCGGCAAAGCCCTCCCGTGGGTCCACTACAATCGGCTGATATCCACATTCGCGCGCCATCATCACCAAAGGCTGCGCGATATGCACGGCCCCCACGATCACCATCCGCAGGCTCGGGTTCGCAATTGCAACAAACGTCTGCCCGTCAGGCTCTACGCCAGAGCGATCCAGCCTGAACCGTTCAGGGTAATCCTGCACACTGGCAAGGCTGCGCCCAGCGCCCGCCAGATCAGCCACATAGGCGATAGGGTCCCGCGCGGCCTTCGCCGTTATAAGCGCCCGCAAGGTCTCCACTGGGATCACCTCAATCAGCACGCGGATACGGCCACCGCAAGCAAGCCCCACGGCAAAAGCATCGTCGTCGCTGACGCCGTAGTCCAGTAGCCGCGCCTGCCCGTCGGCGATGACCTCCACGGCCTCCGTCACAACGGCGCCCTCGACACAGCCACCAGACACAGAGCCCTCCATCGCCCCATCAGTATCCACAACCATCTGGCTGCCCACGGGACGCGGCGCAGAGCCCCATGTCTCAACCACAGTGGCCACGGCAATCTTGCGACCTGCCTCATGCCAGCCCAGCGCTATGTCGAGAACATCCCTCACGCCGCAACGATCCGCGTCTGAAAACAATTGTTGCGCGCAGAGCGGACATCAACAAAGGCCACGCCCTCGCGGGCCAGCAACCCAACCGCATAATCGGCCAACTCGCCTGCCTGCGTAATCTTCCCCGTCCCGTAAATGATGCGGTGATCGGCGTTATACGCCTTGAGCAGATATTCAGGCGAACTTGTCAAAACAGGCGGCACACCCTGCCCGTCCCACGGCTCACAGTTCTCTGCACATAGAAAAACCGGCCCCGTCTCGGCGTATGGCTGCACACTCGGAAACGGCATCGCGGCACAAATCAGCATCTCCACCCCCTTGGGCACATCGTGCAAACAACAGCGACAAGGGTTCCCTTGCCCGTCCGACACCACCCGCTCGGCGGGCATCCCGTAAGCATCTGGGCCGCCGCTACGCAGGCCGGCCACGGTCTTGGCATCATAGGACAAGTAACGAATTTCCATGCGCTGTCTCCTTTTGTGGCCAAGTTAGCTTAGCCCTGCGACAATGCCGACCCGAAACTTGCGCATGTTAGCGCACACAAGTCATTGCCCCCGCCATTTCCCCCACCTATCGTGCCGACAATGACAAAGGATATCCCCATGAGCACATCGCATGATACAAAAGGTTTTGGCCCTGACTTGAACACTTTTGATTGGAAAGACCCGTTTCGTCTTGAGGATCAACTGACCGAGGACGAGCGCATGTTGCGTGATGCGGCCAATGCTTACGCGCAGGCCGAACTTCAGCCCGGTATCACCAAGGCCTACCGCGAAGAAGTCACTGCACCCGAGATTTTTAAAAGCATGGGCGACGCAGGTCTGCTTGGCTTGACCATCCCCGAGGAATACGGCGGGCTTGGCACCTCTTACGTGACCTACGGCCTAGTGGCCCGCGAGATTGAGCGTGTGGATTCGGGCTACCGCTCTATGATGTCCGTGCAGTCGTCGCTGGTGATGTACCCGATCCACGCCTACGGGTCAGAGGATCAGCGCAAGAAATACCTCCCCGGACTGGCCGCTGGCACACTGATCGGCTGCTTTGGCCTGACCGAGCCTGACGCAGGCTCTGATCCAGGCGGGATGAAGACCGTGGCCAAGAAAACCGCGAACGGCTACCGCATTTCGGGCTCCAAGATGTGGATCTCGAATGCGCCTATCGCCGACGTTTTTGTTGTCTGGGCCAAATCCGAAGAGCACGGCGGCAAAATCCGTGGCTTTATCCTTGAGAAAGGGATGAATGGCCTGTCCGCCCCTAAGATCGGCGGCAAACTTTCCCTACGCGCCTCCATCACTGGCGAGATCGTCATGAAGGACGTGGAAGTTGGCGAAGACGCACTGCTCCCCAATGTGCAGGGCCTCAAAGGGCCATTTGGCTGTCTGAACCGCGCACGTTACGGCATCTCTTGGGGTGTGATGGGTGCGGCAGAGGCCTGCTGGCATGCAGCATTGCAATACGGGCTTGATCGCAAGCAATTCGGCAAGCCTCTCGCGCAAACACAACTGTTCCAAAAGAAACTCGCGGATATGCAGACCGAGATTACTTTGGGCCTGCAGGGGAGTTTGCAAGTTGGTCGCCTGATGGACGCGGGCAAAGCCGCCCCTGAAATGATCTCTATGATGAAGCGTAACAACTGCGGCAAGGCTTTGGACGTGGCGCGGATGTCGCGTGATATGCACGGTGGCAACGGCATCTCCGAGGACTTCCAGATCATGCGCCACATGGTCAACCTTGAAACCGTGAACACCTACGAGGGCACGCATGACGTGCATGCCCTTATTCTTGGTCGCGCGCAGACAGGTCTTCAGGCTTTCTTCTGACCTGCAATTTCCCTAAAACTGGCTAGCCATTTACCCATTTTTGACACAAATGGCTGCCAGTAATTAGTGAAAGAGTGACCGGAAAGTATCCGGAGGAGAGCAGTAATGAATGATATGCGCTTAAAGTTTGACGCAGAACTCGCCGGTCTTGAGATCGACGATTGGTACGCACGCGTCGAAGAAATAGCCGACGAACATGGCTATTTCGAACCTTTGGGCGATGGGCATTGTGCTGCTTTCTTGGATGCAGGCACTGACCTTCTGGTCACGTTTGAAAGTACTGATTCCATCCGCAATCACAACGCAGGCGCCGAGCCGCGCGGTTTTGTCTTTACCAAGACCGAAGGTTGGTCGCATCTCGCGATTATTAGCGATGCAGAAAGCTGGTTCCGCGATCCTGCTGTCTACCGCTACTTTGACCGTTTGATTGACGACGGGTTCTTTGAAGACTTCGACAATGTGCTGTTTTACGGCGCCCATGGTGGAGGCTACGCCGCGGCCGCCTATAGTGTCGCAGCCCCAGGATGCACAGTCTTTGCCGTGCGCCCACAAGCCACACTTGATCCGCGTATTGCTGGCTGGGATTCGCGCTATGTCGACCAACGGCGTTTGAATTTTTCAGATCGCTACGGCTATGCGCCAGATATGATCGATGCGGCAAACCACGCTTACATCGCATTTGATCCGCAGCAGCGCTTTGACGCAATCCATGCCGCGATGTTCACCCGCGCCAATGTCACTGCCCTGCGCTGCACGGGACTTGGCAATCGCCCTGAAAAAGCACTGGACGCCATGGAGGTCTTGGATGATCTCTTGATCAGCGCGATGGGCAAATCCCTTGACGAAGTCGAATTCAGCGACGCCATGCGCGCCCGCAGAGAGTATGTGCCATACCTGCGCACGCTTTATTCCCAGATGATCAAAACCGGTCATCCGATATTGGCGGCGAATGTATGCGCGTTTGTGTTGCGCCAAGGCGATGACAATTTCTTCTCTAAAAAGCTAAAAGAACTGAAGGATGAAGGGCACAAGCCGAGCCGCCCCTTGAAGGTTTCAGCCGCTTAAACCCTCTCTATCAGACAATAAAAAAGCCGCGCTGACATCACATCAGCGCGGCTTTTTCAGTGACCACCGCAATGCGGCCCTGCTTTCACTTAGCGCATGTTGATCAATTGTCGCGGCGCGCATCCATCATCGCACGACCAGCGCCAACCAAACGGCTGCCGAAATAACCAAGCGCACCGCCAAGGATCACCCAGAATGTCATGCCGCTGTCCAGCAACGCGCTGACAACACCAGCCGCCAGCATTGCGACGATGAACGCGATCAGGCGGATCTCAGACGCTTCAAGCGTAATGTGCTTTTCCATCAGTTTCGCTATTGGGCGCGCTACAGGGGCTTCCAGATATGGCGTTGCAAAGCCTGCACCGATCGCTGCCAAAAATCCTAACATTGTCGTTCTCCAGTTCAAAATTAGCTTAATAGCTGTATCAAGGCCACCGAACGGGGTTACAAGGGTGAAGAATCCGCATCTAGTCACCTCAGCAACAAACGTGTAATCGGGCAACATGACAGATAAGAACATCACATCCCTGACGATCCGCCAGCCAGACGATTGGCATTTGCACCTGCGCGATGGTGCTATGCTCAAGGCCGTGCTGCCCGAAACCGCCCGCCACTTCGGCCGCGCGATCATCATGCCTAATCTGGTGCCGCCCGTCGTGACAGCCCAGCAGGCCGTGGCCTACCGCGACCGGATCATGGCCGCCCTGCCCGCAGGTTCCGACTTTCAACCGTTGATGACGCTGTACCTGACCGAGGGGACAGATCCCGCCGATGTGGCCGCAGCCCACGCCGCTGGCATTGCGACCGCAGTAAAGCTGTATCCCGCCGGTGCGACAACGAATTCCGCCTCAGGGGTGCGCGACTTTGAAAAGGTCCGCCCTGTGCTGGATAAAATGGCCGAAATCGGCATGCCGCTGTGTGTGCACGGCGAAGTCACCAATTCCGACATCGACATCTTTGACCGCGAAGCTGTATTCATCGACAAGGTCCTCAAGCCGCTGCGCAAGAAGGTGTCTGATCTCAAGGTCGTCATGGAACATGTCACCACCCAAGACGCCGTCGACTACGTGCGCGACAACCGCAAGAACCTTGCCGCAACGATCACCACGCACCACTTGATTATCAACCGCAATCACATTCTCGCTGGTGGGATCAAGCCGCATTACTACTGCCTGCCTGTGGCAAAACGCGAAATTCACCGCGTGGCTCTCGTGCAAGCGGCTGTTTCTGGCGACAAGCGGTTCTTCCTTGGTACCGATAGCGCGCCACATACCGACCCGAACAAACTGATGGCCTGCGGCTGTGCGGGTTGCTTTACCGCGACCAACACCATGTCCTGCTTGGCCGAGGTATTCGACGCGGCAGGCGCATTGCCAAAGCTAGAAGACTTTACCTCGCTCAACGGCCCGCAGTTCTATGGTTTGGCACCAAACGACGACACCATCACCCTGACCAAGGGCGCGCCTGTCACCTATACCACCAAAATCGACACACCCGACGGCCCCGTCACCGTGTTTGATCCCGGCTTTGACCTGCATTGGTCTGTCACCGTTAATTAACTGAAAGCACATCTATGATCCCCTCTTCCTATCCCACCAAAGACGAAATCGCACGCCTCGCCGCAGGCATGCTCTTGGAAATTGGGGCGATCACGTTTAACGCAGAAACGCCGTTCACCCACGCCTCAGGCAAGCAAGCACCGACATATGTGGATTGCCGTAAGCTGATCTCTTTCCCGCGTATCCGCTCGACCCTGATGGATTTCCTGACCGTCACGATCATGCGCGAAGCAGGTTTTGAGGCTTTTGATAACATCGCAGGCGGCGAGACCGCTGGCATCCCATTCGCCGCCCTCGTGGCCGAGCGTATGGCGCTGCCAATGACTTATGTGCGCAAGAAACCAAAAGGTTACGGCAAAAACGCCCGCATCGAAGGTGTGATGACCGAAGGGCAGCGCGTGTTGCTCGTCGAAGACCTGACCACCGATGGCGGCTCTAAGCTGTCCTTCGTAGACGCGATCCGCGAAACAGGGGCGACTTGCTCTGCTACAGCCGTAATCTTCTACTACGGCATCTTTGAAGGCGTCGAGAAATCGCTATCAGACCACGGCGTGCAACTCTTGCACCTGTGCACATGGTGGGACGTGCTGGAAGAGGCCAAAAAACGCAAGGCCTACGATTCTGCAACCTTGGACGAAGTCGAGGCCTATCTACGTGATCCTGCTGGCTGGTCGGCTGCACGCGCAAAATAACGCAGCGGAGAAAAATATAAATGATGTGGCAAGGTTAACCACCCAGCCACATCATCTAGCACATTCCTAGCAATGCGGCCCCAAATCTGCTAGGCTTAGAGTTATCCACAAAACATACAATTTGCGCGGGTCCCTCTCGTTTTGTATGAGAACCCGAAGCAAACGTGGTCCGTCTGGGGTGATACAATGAACGAAGTCGCAACATTTAATGCAACAGGCATGGCCGAGGCCAGCATCGACACGATGCCGCATTCCATCGAGGCTGAGCAGCAGCTTCTGGGTGCGATCCTGACCAATAACGACATCTTTGACCGTATCGCCTCGATCATTGGGCCAAAGCATTTCTACGACCCCGTACACGCCCGCATTTTCGAGACGGCCGCCACACGTATCGCCAAAAACGCGCTCGCCTCCCCTGTGACGCTCAAGACGTTCCTTGAGGATGACGAGGGCCTGAAAGAACTTGGCGGACCAGCCTACCTTGCCCGTCTTGCGGGTGCTGCGATTTCCGCCTTTGCCGCGCGCGACTACGCGCAGATGATTTATGACCTTTCAACACGGCGCGAACTTATTCAAGTTGGTCGCAGCATCGCAGACAAAGCCGCCAAAATGGACGTGCTATCAGAGCCGCGCGAGCAAATCGTTGAGGCTGAACAAGAGCTTTACCGCTTAGCAGAGCAAGGCTCGTCGGAGACAGGGTTCCAATCTTTTCTCAAGGCCGTGACCGAAGCCGTGAACGTCACCAACGCCGCCTATCAGCGTGATGGTGGGCTGTCTGGTATCTCGACTGGCCTCGTGGACCTCGACAAGAAACTTGGCGGTTTGCACAAATCCGACCTTTTGATCCTCGCCGGTCGCCCATCAATGGGGAAAACCTCGCTAGCGACCAACATCGCCTACAACGTGGCCAAGGCCTACCGTAAAGGCACGCTGACTGACGGGACCGAGGGTGCTGTGAACGGTGGTGTTGTGGGCTTCTACTCTCTCGAAATGTCCGCCGAACAGCTTGCCGCGCGTATTCTGTCGGAGGCTTCCGAGGTTAACTCGCACCAGATCCGCTCTGGTGATATGACCGAACCGGAATTCCGCCGCTTTGTTGAGGCTGCCAAAAACCTCGAATCCTGCCCGCTGTTTATCGATGACACGCCTGCCCTGCCGATCAGCCAACTGGCTGCCCGCGCGCGACGTCTGAAACGGACACATGGGCTTGATCTGCTGGTCGTGGACTACTTGCAGCTTGTGCGCGGCACGGGCCGTTCCGAAAACCGTGTGAACGAAATTTCCGAAATCACGATGGGTCTCAAGGCCATCGCCAAGGAATTGCAAATCCCCGTCGTGGCCCTCTCGCAGCTCTCGCGTCAGGTCGAAAATCGCGAAGATAAACGCCCGCAGCTCTCTGACCTGCGTGAATCGGGCTCGATTGAGCAAGACGCCGACGTCGTGATGTTCGTGTACCGCGAGGAATACTACAAAGAGCGCGAAAAGCCCGGTGATCACGAGCACGACAAAATGGCCGCGTGGCAAGATGAAATGGAGCGCCTGCACGGCAAAGCCGAAGTTGTGATCGGCAAGCAGCGCCACGGCCCCATCGGCACCGTTGGCCTGTCGTTCGAGGGTCAATTCACCCGCTTCGGCAACCTCGCGCAACCATGGCAAGGCACGCCGTCCGAGGAATACTAAGGCGGACAAAAGAAGAGACTCGCAAGCAAGGCGGGAGCGAGATTTGTCACGCCTACGCCCAAGAAGCAGAGGCTACCTGAAACCTCCCATCTGAGCGTTTAAGCAGGATACACGGGGTACTCGCGCTATGCGGGGCGTCGATTTACGCGGATTCGTGCCAAAATCTATTGGAGAACTTGCCTTCGGGGAAGTCTGGACGCTTATGCCCCCTTGTCGCAACCCCAAAGCCCTGACAAAAGAACGCCATGAGCACTGGACATATCACAATCGACCTCGACGCCATTATCGCAAATTGGCGTGCGCTGGACAAAATGAGCAAATCCGAGACCGCAGCCGTGGTCAAGGCAGACGGCTACGGCCTTGGTGCGGGCCGTGTGGCCAAGGCATTGGCCAAAGCAGGCGCACGCAAGTTCTTTGTGGCCGTCGCCGAAGAAGGCGCGATTTTGCGGCAGGCCTTGGGCGAAGGGCCGCAGATCAACATTCTCTCAGGTCACATGAGCGGCGACACCGATATGATCGGCGATCTGGACCTGACGCCGATGCTCAACTCGATTGATCAAATCTCGCGGCACTTCGAGGCACTGCCAGGCCATGCGTTTGGCATCCAGCTTGATACGGGCATGAACCGTCTGGGCATGGAATGGGACGAATGGGGTGCGATTGCCGAAATCGCTCTCGCGCAACATCCGACATTGGTGATGAGCCACCTTGCCTGCGCCGACGAGCCTGACCACCCGATGAACGCCTTTCAATTAGATGTCTTTCACCAGATGACCGACGGTATTTCCGTGCCGCGATCACTGGCGGCAACGGGTGGCATCCTGCTCGGCAAAGACTACCACTTTGACATGACGCGTCCAGGGATCGGCCTTTTTGGCGGACTGCCCTTTGAAAACGCGCGTCACGTTGTGCAAATGGACCTGCCCGTCATCCAAATCCGCAACCTCAATGCGGGCGAAGTTGTGGGCTATGGGAACGCGTGGCAGGCCGAACGCCCCTCGCGCATCGCAACCATTTCTGCGGGCTATGCCGACGGCCTTTTGCGGTCGATGTCCGACAAGGCAACGCTCTATTACGGCGATGAGCCCTGCCCGCTTGTGGGTCGCGTCTCGATGGATTTGCTGACCGTGGATGTCACGGACCTGTCCGAGGACCCGCACGCGCTCACGATCCTTGGCACACAGCAAACAGTTGATCAACTGGCACGTGTGGCTGGCACGATCGGCTACGAAATCCTTACCTCTTTGGGGAATCGCTACACCCGTCGCTCTAAGGGCGGTTAAGCCCTGAAATCGTTGCGATTCGCAGCGTTTCCTGCGCGCGGATTCGTGAAATCGGGTCGCTTTTTCGGTGCGCCAAAATAAAGCTGTCAACTGTGGCCACTGCGCACTAGGCAGAAATTTGCCAAATTTCCGCGCTACAAGTCGCAGCCCCAAAACGAACAATATCCCAGTAAATGCAGATGAACCAAGCGGCTTTCCCGTCCGCGTCCTTCCGGTTTGGGTCGCATGCAAACATAGCGCCGCGAGAAACAACGCTGCACAAACCTTTCAAATTGGTGCCTTTTTTGTGTTCCCTTGCCTCGTGAACCAAATTCCCCCTGCAATGCGGTTCTTCTTGGCTTATCTCAATGGTTAAAGAGAGCACTGATTTCTAAGGGAATTGAATTATGCGCCAACTATCTTATCTCCGACTGACCCTTCGCGTTTTGCAAGGAGCTGCAATTTTCGCAGCCGCCACATTGGCAATTGCAATGCTGACTTACACGATCTTTTGCGCCTTTGGTGCGACCGCTTGGCTGTCGTTCCCGATGACGTTTGGAGAGATGACAGTCCTAAACGCGGGCATGTATATGCAGATCGGATTGACCGTGTTGGTTTGCGCTGTCGCCCTGATGATCCCTACCAATATGCGGATGAACGCGCTTGAGCGCACCCATCGCTCGTTTCAAATGAGCATGGACGACGTTGCCCGCGCTTATCACCTGTGCCACACAGCCGACCGCGCAGGTGTTTTCACATTCAGCTCCGAGTTTGACGCCGTGCGCGAGCGCCTCGCCTACCTGCGCGATCACCCTGATCTGGTCCGCCTAGAGCCTGACGTTCTCGAAGTTGCAGCGCAGATGTCGCAGCAATCGCGCCACTTGGCCGATGTCTATTCGGACGAAAAAGTGGAGCGCGCAAAGCAATTCCTAACCAACGCCAAGAAGAGGCCGAGGCCCAGCAACAACGCATTGTTGTGGCCCTGCACGTCGTGCAAGAAACCCGCACTTGGGCGCAGCAGGTCGATCTGGAAGAAAGCGTTGTGGCCTCACAACTCGAACAGCTTGATGAGAAGCTGCAAATGGCGCTCCCCGCCCTTGGCTATATGCTCAGCCGCAAGGACGATAATGTTGTGGCCTTGGCCAAAAAACCTGCTGCGGAATAGTAATTTTTGATGCGTAAACTGTTGATCGGCGCCAATCTGGCGCTCCTTATCGCCTTCCCCATCGCATGGTTTGCGCCGCTGATGCGTGCAGGGTTCCTGCCATTGTTTTCACTCTCGGAAATCAGCGTGATCTCTGGTCTGCAAAGTCTCTGGGGCTCTGACGTTTTCCTGGCCCTTATGGTCACGATCTTCGCGCTCTTTGCACCCTACCTCAAAACCATGGGCCTTGCGCTGATCCACTTTAACCTGCTCAGCGACAAACTCCTGCCTGTCCTCGCATGGCTCGGCAAACTGGCGATGGCCGACGTGTTCTTGATTGCGCTCTATATCGTCGTGGCCAAAGGTGTGGGCATCGGCAAGCTGGAAACCGCATGGGGGCTTTACCTCTTTTCCGTTTGCATCATCGCATCCATCGCGATTTCGGCCCTGACCCCGCGGATTTTGCCCCCAGCAAAACAAGGTTAACGTTTCCCCATTGCCAGCGTGCTACGAATGGGGCAAAACGTGAACATGGCTAAACAAAACATCTTCACTTGCAACGAATGCGGCGCGTCCCACAGCAAATGGTCGGGACAATGCGACGCTTGCAACGCTTGGAACTCGATCCAAGAGGACAAACCGCTCAGCACAGGCCCCGCCAAGAAAACCTTGGGCGGCATGCGCGGTAAAACCATTCCGCTGACTGACCTTGCATCCAAAGAACCGCCGCCCCCGCGCACCATGTCAGGCGTCGAAGAACTCGACCGCGTGCTTGGTGGCGGTCTGGTCAAGGCCTCTGCCCTGCTCGTGGGCGGTGATCCAGGGATCGGGAAATCGACCTTGCTGCTGCAAGCCGCCGCACGCTTTGCCCGCAACGGCCTCAAGGTCATCTATATCTCCGGCGAGGAATCGGCGGGCCAAATCCAGATGCGCGCCGAACGGTTGGGCCTGACCCAAAGCCCCGTTCACCTCGCATCAGCAACCAACCTGCGCGACATCCTCACCACGCTAGAGGTCGAAAAGCCCGACCTCGCGATCATCGATTCCATTCAAACCATGTGGGCCGATAACGTGGATTCCGCTCCGGGATCGGTCTCCCAAGTCCGCTCGTCGGCCCACGAGCTCACAAGTTTCGCCAAAACCAACGGCATGTCCGTGATCATGGTCGGCCACGTCACCAAAGACGGCTCCATCGCAGGGCCGCGCGTTGTCGAACATATGGTCGATACGGTGCTTTACTTTGAGGGCGAGCGCGGCCACCAATTCCGCATCCTACGCTCGGTCAAAAACCGCTTTGGTCCAGCGGATGAGATCGGCGTTTTCGAGATGACGGGCAAGGGCCTCGCTGAAGTCAAAAACCCCTCCGCCCTATTCCTCTCGGATCGCGGCAAACCTGCACCTGGGTCTGTGGTTTTTGCGGGCATCGAAGGCACCCGCCCTGTGCTCACCGAGATCCAAGCGCTCGTCGCACCCTCCCCTCATAGCCAACCCAAACGGTCCGTTGTGGGACTTGATAGTGGCAGGCTTGGCATGATCCTCGCCGTGTTAGAATCGCGCTGCGGTGTGCCGTTCACAGGGCTTGATGTTTACCTTAACGTCGCGGGCGGCATGAAAATCAACGATCCCGCCGCCGACCTCGCCGTCGCTGCCGCATTGGTTTCTGCGCGCGAAGACGCTGCATTACCCCATGATGTGGTGCTTTTTGGTGAAATAAGTCTCTCTGGGGCGCTTCGTCCGGTCATTCAGACCGAAAATAGATTGAAAGAAGCGCAAAAACTTGGTTTTACGTCTGCAATCACACCGCAACAGACCAAGAAGGTCGCGGTGGCGGGGTTAAGCTTGCGATATGCGCAAGACTTGGCCACGTTCGTAGCAGAAACATTCGGGGATCGTGGCCCCGAAAAGTAATAAAGAGTGAGAGACGCGCATGGAAGGTTTTACAATCGTCGACGGGGTCGTCGCAATTGTGATCGTTGTATCGGCGCTGCTGGCATATAGCCGCGGCTTCGTACGCGAAGCGATGGCGATTGCGGGCTGGATTGGTGCGACAATCCTCGCGTTCATCTTCGCCGACAGCGTGCAGCCAATCATCCGCGGCTTGCCCGTCATCGGTGATTTCATCGGTGATAGCTGTGAGCTGTCGATCATCGCCTCATTCGCTGCGGTCTTTGCGATTGCGCTCGTGGTCGTGTCGATCTTCACACCGCTGTTCTCAAGCCTCGTGCAACGCTCCGCCCTTGGCGGGCTTGATCAAGGTTTTGGATTCCTCTTTGGCGTGCTGCGCGGCATCCTTTTGGTCGCTGTGGCCTTCTTTGTTTACCAGACAGTGCTCTCGACCCAAAAAGTCGACATGGTTGAAAACAGCCGCTCTGCAACAGTCTTTGGCAAGCTGACTGGTCAAATCGAAGACCGCGACCCAGAAGCGGCATTGGGCTGGATCACAACACAATACGAGCAGCTTGTCGGCACATGTGGCGCCGCACCTGAATAACACGCTTGGTCTTGTAGATTTAAATTGCCGTGATACCCACTCAGGGATCACGGCAATTTTTTATCTATGAGGCGACTTATGACCGAAAATCCCCCCTATAATCCCTCCACTGAAGGCGCGCAGATGCGCTTTGACGGGCGCATGTCGTATAGCGACTATCTCGGGTTGGATATGGTGCTTGAGGCGCAAAAGCCGCGAACTGACACCCATGACGAGATGCTTTTCATCATCCAGCATCAGACCTCAGAGCTATGGATGCGGCTTGTCCTGCATGAAATGGCGACGGCACGACGGTCTATTGCCGACGGTCAATTGCAGCCCGCGTTTAAAATGCTATCGCGTGTGGCGAAAATCTTCGAGCAGCTCAATAACGCTTGGGATGTGCTGCGGACAATGACGCCGAGCGAATACACCGCATTTCGCGACGATCTGGGGCAATCGTCGGGCTTTCAGTCATGGCAATACCGGCTGATTGAGTTCACCCTTGGCAACCGTAATCACGCCATGATCCAGCCCCACGCACACAGACCTGATATCATGGCCAAGCTAGAAGCCGAACTTGCGCAGCCCTCACTTTATGATGTGGCCATCGATGCCCTGCGGACCGCAGGTTTGCTCGACGTGCCCGCCTTTCAAACCAGAGACGTCACCCAAGCGCATATATTTGACGAAGGCGTGATGCTGGCATGGACGGCGGTCTACCGCGACCCGCATGCCCATTGGGAGCTTTATGAACTGGCCGAAAAGCTGGTCGATCTGGAAGACTACTTTCGCAGATGGCGTTTTAACCACGTCACAACGGTTGAGCGCGTGATCGGGTTCAAGCGCGGCACTGGTGGCACAGGCGGCGTCAGCTATCTGCGCCGCATCCTCGAGGTCGAGTTATTCCCAGAACTCTGGCGTTTGCGCACAGAATTGTGACACATGCCGCAATCATCCCAGATAGGCGCGTGACATAGGCCGCCGTTGCCCGTAAGAACAACCCGAATGCACACCCTCGGATTCGGAGCTGCCCGCCTTGTCCCATCAAATGCCCCCCGCCCATCCTTTTGACGATGATAAACTGCGGGAGGAGTGTGGCGTCTTTGGCGTTGTAAACGTTCCTGACGCCTCCAACTTTGTAGCCCTCGGCCTGCACGCGCTGCAACACCGAGGTCAAGAGGCTGGCGGTATCGTCACTCATGACCCCGAAAACGGCTTTAACCAGCAACGTCGTATGGGTCTTGTGCGCGATAACTTCACATCGCCCCGCATGATCGCGTCCCTGCCCGGCACCATCGGCATCGGCCACGTGCGCTACTCGACTGCGGGTTCCAAAGGGCAGACTGCCCTGCGTGACGTGCAGCCGTTCTTTGGCGAATTCTCCATGGGCGGTGCGGCCATTGCTCACAACGGCAACCTGACCAACGCAAACGCCCTGCGCCGCGAACTCATCGAGCGCGGCTCGATCTTCCAGTCCTCATCTGATTCTGAATGCATCATCCACCTGATGGCCCGCTCAATGGGTCAGACAATCCCTGACCGCATGGAAGAAGCCCTGCGCAAAGTCGAAGGCGCGTTTTCCATCGTTGCCATGACTGACAACAAGCTGATCGGCTGCCGTGACCCACTTGGCGTGCGCCCCCTCGTACTTGGTAAAATCGGTGACGGCTGGGCGCTTGCCTCCGAGACCTGTGCCCTCGACATCATTGGCGCCGAATTCGTGCGCGAAATAAAGCCCGGCGAAATGGTCGTCATCACCGACGCAGGTGTTGAGAGCCACTTCCCCTTCCGCCCTGCAAAATCACGCTTCTGCATCTTCGAGAACGTCTATTTCTCGCGCCCAGACAGCATCTTAGGCGGAAGATCCGTCTATGAAATCCGCGAGAACATTGGGCGCGAATTGGCGAAAGAAGCCCCCGTTGACGCCGACCTCGTCTGCCCCGTCCCTGACAGCGGCACACCAGCGGCCATCGGCTATTCCCTGCAATCGGGCATCCCTTACGCCATGGGCATCATCCGCAACCAATACATGGGCCGGACCTTCATTGAGCCCACGGAATCGATCCGCAACATGGGTGTGCGCCTGAAACTCAACGTGAACCGTGCCCTGATCAAGGGCAAACGCGTCATCCTCGTGGACGACAGCGTTGTGCGCGGCACCACCAGCCGCAAAATCAAAGAAATGATCCTTGATGCAGGGGCCGCCGAGGTCCACTTCCGCATCGCATCCCCGCCTACCGCTTGGCCCTGCTTCTACGGCGTCGATACGCCAGAGCGCGACAAGCTGCTGGCCGCGAACATGTCCGAAGAGGAGATGCGGGTGAACATCGGCGTCGATAGCCTCAAATTCATCTCGCTCGACGGTCTCTACCGCGCCTCGGGCGAGGCCGCTGGCCGCGACGCCAAAAACCCTGCTTTCTGTGATGCATGTTTCTCGGGCGAGTACCCTGTGAAGCCGTCCGACATGATCGCCAAAGGCTTCAAGCCCAATATCGCCGCCGAGTAATCTTATGAAAACAGCACTCATCACTGGCGCGTCACGCGGACTTGGCGCGGCTTTGGCCGTGGCGCTTGCCCCCACGCATCACATCATTGCCGTGGGCAAAACAACAGGCGCTTTGGAAGAAATCGACGACCTGATCCGCGCCGCTGGTGGCGAGGCGACGCTCGCGCCGATGGACATCACGGTCGATGCCGCTATGCAGCAGCTGTGCCGCTCGATCTTTGACCGTTGGGGCAAGCTAGACCTCTGGATTCACACAGCAATCCACGCGGCACCCTTGGCCCCAGCGGGTCACATCGGCCCCAAAGACCTCGCGAAATCCATCACGATTAATGTCGAGGCAACAGCCCGCCTGATCGGCTACGTCGGCCCGCTTTTGGGTCGTGACGGTCACGCTGTTTTCACTGATGACCCCCGCGGCGGCGCGCAGTTCTTTGGTGCATATGGTGCGACCAAAGCAGCCCAAATCGCACTGGCGAAATCATGGCAAGCCGAGTCGGAGAAAACAGGCCCGCACGTCCACATCGTCACACCAAACCCGATGCCAACAGCGACCCGCGCCCGCTTCTACCCCGGTGAAGACCGCAACAAACTTAGCTCCCCCGCAGACGAGGCCGCACGCCTCCTCGGCACCCTCTCCCTTTAAGGAATTCTCATGGCCGCCACGATCACAGACCTTCTCGACGCGGCACATAAATCGGCAGCAGAACTCGCGAAACCCGCCGCAATCGAGGCCGCCTGCGTTGAACTCGCCGCAGCCTTCGAGGCGCGGATGCAGCACCACTTCAAACGTGGTCCATTCTACAAAAAGCTCCACAAGCTATTGATTGAGAACGAAAATACGCCGCTCGGCACGAAAGTCCACCAATACGCAACCGCCGTCAGCGTCATCAAACACGGCCCCGGTGCCAGCTACCGCGAACTGAAATCGATCCCGAACCTACCGTTTGAGATCCGCATTCCAGCCGCCGAGCCACACACGCTTGTGGACGTGACAACAGGCAACTTTTTCGCGAACCTCGTCGAGATGTTAGAACAAGCGCACAAGTTCCTCGAGGAAAACAAGGCTCAAGACTGAATGAACGCCGTTAGCTGGGATGAGGTTCTCTTCGTCGTCTTGACTCACGGCTTTGTAATGTCTCTCGGGTTAATCTAGGTATGGCGAACGAAACTCCCGCAAGTGCGTCGACGTCTGCTCATCGCAATTGCCATCGCGGCAATCACCCCTTTCCTAGGTGGCCTAGGAAAGGCAGTTCTGCAATCACTGTGTGAGATTGCGGGACTCGGCGCATTGCCTCAAAACTGCGGAGTATTCCCAGACTCCATCGACATAATTTTCGTTGTCGGCAAATTGCTCCCCGTCCTCCTTTTTGGCGCATACGCCATTCTTCGCTCCTTATATGATGAGCTTAGAAAAACGCCGTAGGTATCTGGACAGAATTTCTCGCTTTTTCCGAGCACAAATATGCAAAACCTGCCCTAAAATTCCTGCAAAACCACTAAATATAAAACGCTATGCTTGCTCCAATCCCCGCATCACTTTAGGGATATAGCAACAGCAAAAGGCGGCCCCATGCGCATTCTCATCACCAACGACGACGGTATCAACGCACCGGGCCTCAAGACTTTGCACGCCATTGCCACCGATCTTGCTGGCGCGGATGGCGAGGTCTGGACTGTCGCCCCTGCGTTTGAGCAATCGGGCGTTGGTCATTGCATCAGCTACACCCACCCCACGATGATCGCACAGCTTGGCGAACGGCGGTTTGCCGCCGAAGGCTCCCCTGCCGATTGCGTGCTGGCGGGCCTCTATCACGTGATGAAAGATGCAGCCCCCGATCTGGTGCTGTCTGGGGTCAATCGCGGCAATAACGCGGCTGAGAACACGCTTTATTCGGGCACCATCGGTGCCGCAATCGAAGCCGCCTTGCAAGGTATCCCTGCCATAGCCCTCAGCCAATACTTTGGTCCCGACAACAAAGACCTCGACGATCCGTTTGAGGCCGCCTTGGTGCACGCCCCGTGCACGCTCCGTGCACTGTTGGCACAGGGCATTTGGCAGCAGGATGCGGACTATGGGATTTTCTACAACATCAACTTCCCACCCGTCCCTGCATCGGCCGTGAAAGGCACACGCGTCGTGACCCAAGGCCGCCGTAAAGGCGTGAACTTTTCAGTGCAGGCCGACACCTCTCCTACGGGCCGCGACTTCCTCTGGGTCCGCGGTGGACCGCAACATGGCGCGACAGCCCAAGGCAGTGACGCACAGGCGAACCTTGATGGCTTCATCTCCGTTACACCCATGCGCGCCGATTTGACTGCCCATGATGTTATGAATGATCTCAAAGGCTTAGAAACGTGAGCGCCTCGGCAGAGATCAAAATGCAGTTCCTCTATGCCCTACGCTCCAAAGGCGTGACCGACACCCGCGTCTTGAATGCAATGGAACGCGTTGACCGCGCAGCCTTTGTCAAAGGCCTGTTCGCAGAGCGCGCCTATGAGGACATGCCGTTGCCGATTTCATGCGGCCAAACCATCAGCCAGCCGTCTATCGTCGGCATCATGACCCAAGCCCTCAACGTGCAGCCCCGCCATAAAGTTTTGGAGATCGGCACAGGCTCAGGCTACCAAGCCGCCATCCTCGCCCAGCTTGCGCGCAGGGTCTACACAGTCGACCGCTACAAGCGGCTAGTGGCCGAAGCACAAACGATTTTTACGGCCCAAGACATCACAAATATCACCGCTTTTACTGCCGACGGCAGCTTTGGCTTTCCAGAACAAGCGCCCTTTGATCGCATCCTTTTGACCGCCGCCGCCGAAGACCCACCCGGTCCGCTGATGGCGCAGTTGCGGGTTGGCGGGATCATGGTTTTGCCTGTTGGACAATCGGACGCGGTGCAAAGCCTCATCCGTGTGACACGCACCGAAGACGGTTACGATTACGAAGAGTTGCGCGCTGTGCGCTTTGTGCCCTTACTTGAAGGGCTGGGTGCGGACTAAAACCAAGCCAAGGCGAGAACCTATAAGAACAAGGACCGCCACGGCATGAGGAGACGAGTAAGATGAGCATGAAACAGCTTTTGATCACGGGTGCGGCAATCGGGCTTTTGTCCGCCTGCGAAAAACCAGTCGATTTTGACTTGCGCGATATGGCCAAAGGGTTTGATACATCTCAAGCTGTGGCCGATATGCCATCGCGCCCGCGCCCCGATGATCGCGGTGTGATCTCTTACCCGAACTATCAAGTGGTCGTCGCTCAGCGCGATGACACCATCACCAGCATCGCAGGTCGTCTTGGCCTAAACGCCGCTGCCTTGGCCACCCACAACGGCATTGGCGCTGATGTAAAGCTGCGCCGCGACGAACTGATCGCGCTGCCAACCCGTGTGGCCGAACCCACGCCTGCCACTGGCGCTGCGGCACCTGCGCCGAAAGCAACCCAACTGCTTGATGTGACTGCAATAGCGACAACCGCACTTGATCGCGCAGGGCCACAAACGCCCGTCGCAGCCCCCGTCGCAGCCAACACACCAATAGTGCAAACAGGCGCAGAGCCAGTCCAGCATAGGGTCGCACGCGGCGAAACCATCTACACCGCCGCGCGTCTTTATAACGTACCTGTAAAATCTGTTGCCGAATGGAACGGCATTGGCCCTGACCTTGCGGTCCGTGAGGGGCAAATCTTGCTCGTCCCCCAATCCACCGCCACTGCGGCCCCTACGCAAACGGCACCTGCCCCCGCACCAATTCCAACGCCGGTTGAACCTGCACCAGGGACAGGCTCCCCGACCCCCGTTCCGCCAAGTGCCACCTTGCCCTTGCCTGACGAAACCCCGTCAAAGCCCGTTGCCGCACCCGCTGCACCCGCACCCGACCTGGGCCCAACGACGGCCGCCTCTGCTCCTGCGACCAACGCCAATGCGCAATTCGTTTATCCCGTCTCTGGCGCGATTATCCGGTCCTATGCGGCGGGACGTAACGAGGGCATTGATATCGGCGCGTCTGCTGGATCAACGGTCAAAGCAGCAGGCGGCGGTTCTGTCGCTGCGGTCACCACAGATACCAGTGGCGGCGCGATTGTCGTGATCAAACATGACGGTGGCTTGCTGACCGTTTACACGAACCTGTCTGACGTCACGGTTGCCAAAGGGGCATCTGTGAGCAAGGGCCAAGCGATCGGTAAAATCCGCGCGGGCGACCCGAGCTTCTTGCATTTTGAAGTACGTCGCGGACTGACGTCGGCAGACCCAGCGGACTTCTTGCCTTAAATACTGATTGGAGCGTCAGGTGGCTTTCACACCACGGCGCCCCGCAAGATCGATAAAATACTGCCAAGCGACGCGGCCTGACCTGCTGCCGCGTGTCGCCTGCCATTCAATGGCCTCAGAGCGCAAAGTCGCGTCATCAATCGCGACATTATGCGCATCGCAATAGCCGCGGATCATCGCCAGATACTCGTCTTGGTCGCAAGGATGAAAGCCAAGCCACAGCCCAAAACGATCCGAGAGCGAGACCTTTTCCTCAACCGCTTCACTGGGCGAAATCGAGGTCGAGCGCTCATTCTCGATCATATCGCGCGGCATTAAATGACGGCGGTTTGAGGTGGCATAAAGCACCACATTCTCAGGCCGCCCTTCGATCCCGCCATCCAAAACCGCCTTAAGCGATTTGTAATGCGCATCGTCATGGCCAAACGACAGATCGTCACAGAACATGATAAACCGCTCTGGTCGGCCACGTAGCATCTCGAGGCAACGGCCAATCGTGGGCAGATCTTCGCGTTGCACTTCAACGATCTTAAGACCCTCATGTGTTGCATGAACCTTGGCATGTAACGCCTTCACAAGGCTCGACTTTCCCATACCACGCGCGCCCCACAACAGGGCATTGTTGGCAGGCAAACCTTTGGCGAATTGCACCGTATTGGCCAGCAAAGTGTCGCGAGACCGATCAATCCCTACAAGTAATTCGACATCCACGCGGTTGACGCGTGCGACGGGAACGAGCCTATCAGGGTCGGCATGCCAGACAAAAGCCGAGGCCGCGGTAAAGTCAGGCGCACCCGCAGGGGCTGGACTCATGCGCTCCAGCGCCGCTGCGATGCGTTCCAACTCGGTCATACTTTCGGATCCTCGTCGCCGTCCTCTTGGTCGCCATGGATGTCATCATCCCAAAGACCATCAGCGCGCAACTTTGCTTCACGCTGCCGCTCGACGCGGGCAACAAGTTGGATCGAAATCTCGTAAAGCCCGTAGACAACGGTGAACAAAATCACCTGCGAAATCACATCTGGCGGGGTCGCCAAAGCAGCCACAATCAGGATGCCAACGACGGCAAACTTTCGCGTGCCGCGCAAACCTTTAGCAGAAACCAGCCCCGCCTTGCCCATCAACGTAAGCAAAACAGGCAGCTGGAAACAAAGGCCAAAAGCCACGATAAATTTAATCGTCAACGACAGATAGGCCTTGGCCGAACCTTGGAAAATAATCCCCGCAGCCACCGCTGTGGCGTCTTGGTCAGAGGTCATGATGTTTTCCTGCTGGAACCCAAGGAAGAAGTTAAACGCAAGCGGCGTAATCACGTAGTATGCAAATGACGCCCCAAGGATAAACATCGCAGGCGATGCCACAAGGAACGGCAAAAACGCGCCCTTCTCATTCTTGTACAGGCCGGGTGCCACAAAGCGCCACAACTGGTAGCTAATGATCGGAAAGCCCAACACAAGGCCGCCCAAAAGCGAGATCGAGATCGCAACGAAAAACCCCTCTTCCAGCGCGATGAACTGCAAATCACAGGTCTGCCCGCGTGCACTCAAGGCGTCGCAGAGCGGCTCCGTGAGGAAGTTAAACACAGGATTCCAAACAATAAAGCTAATGATCATGCCGCCAATAAAGGCGAGCACTGAATAGATCAGCCGTGACCGCAATTCGGTCAGATGCTCCATCAATGGGGCGGAGCTATCTTCGATTTCATCATGTGCGCTCATGCGTCACCCTTTGGCTTTGCGGCTG
>DFSO01000014.1:22466-31017 GCA_002378665.1 Loktanella sp. UBA3435
GGTTTTGGCACAGCAACCGGCTTTGCGGCTTCAATAGCAGCCGCCGCCTCACGCTCTTTTCGTGCTGTCGCGGCCTTAGCCATCGCTTCGGAGGCTTGGGTCTTTGCCTTCATCCGCTCTTCGGTCAATTCGCGCGTCGCGGGGCCAACGGTCATGCCTGTGGCCTCGCGGATTTTATCAACGCCAAATTTCTGAGGGTTGGCCGCAGCCTTCAGCGACTTTGAGATGTCTTTCACACCGCTATCGTCTGCTGCTGCTTCCATCGCTCGGCTAAACTCGCGGGCCATTCCGCGTGCTTTGCCAGTAAATTCACCCATTGTGCGGAACATTCCGGGCAGATCTTTGGGCCCGATCACAATCAGTGCCACAATGGCGACCAGCACCATTTCGCTCCAGCCTAAGCCAAACATCAGCGTATTCCCTCAGTTTTGGGTTTGATTAGGCTTTGTCTTTTTCGTCAGCAGGTGTGACATCCTTGGCCGCGTCCATGCCTTCTTCAAGCTCGGCCTTGCCGTCATCAACGCCCTTTTTGAAAGCAGTGATGCCTTTGCCGACTTCACCCATCAAAGACGAGATTTTGCCGCGGCCAAACAAGACCAAGACAACAACCGCAATCAGCAACAGACCCGGCAAACCAATATTATTCAGCATTTCATTTCTCCCTTTCACCAGCCATCTGTGGCGGCGTGTTAAACTCTTATCTCACAAATAGGGCCTCTCTGCGCCCGATGGAAGGTGCAAAAAGCCCAATAATGACAGGTAAATCACGTTTCTTGTGACAAAAACTTGTCAGTTGCCAGATAATTGACAAAACTAGCACCAATTCAAAGGAATCACCCCATGCGCCGCGCTGATAGATTAATGGCCCTGATCCAGCACCTGCGCGACGGCGCTTTGCACAAGGCTGCCGATTTGGCGGCGGCAACTGATGTCTCGCTGCGCACGATCTACCGCGACATGGATACGCTCGCGGCCTCTGGTGTGCCGATTGAGGGCGAGCGCGGCATTGGCTACCGCGTCACCGCCGCGATCACCCTGCCCCCGCTGAACCTGACAATGACCGAGGTCGAGGCGCTGCACATCGGCTTGCTTGCCGTGGGGCAAAACGGCGACGCCGAACTCTCAAGTGCCGCCCGCACCCTCTCGGCCAAACTCGACGCTGTGATGCCAGAGGACCGCAGCCGCGCGCCCTCCGGCTACGGCTTTGCGATCTATCCCTTTGCGGATGCAGCACGCGGCTTCCAATATCTGCCGATGATCCGCCAAGCGATCCGCGCCCGCCAGAAACTCAAACTGACAATGCATGGCAGCGACCAAACCGTACGGCCTTTGCAGCTTGATTATTGGGGCCGCCTATGGACCTGCGTCGTCTGGAACGAAAAGATCCGCGACTTTGCGGAACTCCGCGTTGACCAGATCACAGCGCTCAAAACCCTGCCCAGCCTTTTCGTCGATGAAGCGGGCAAATCCCTCGCAGACTTTAACACCCGCTAATTTTCTATGTCCGCAAAAACTCCCGCCGGAGGCTCAGAGCTCAATCCAAGCGGCAGGATCGATCAAGGGGCGAAAGTAGGCAATCATACGCCCTTCTTCGGGCGCGTGCCCATCCCATCGCGCAACGCCGTGGATCAAATGGCGATGTAAGAAAACGGCCTCGCCCACCACAGTCGGTATCTCCAACCGCGCACAGCGATCAAACACCTCGCGCCGCGCCTCTTGATAGACCTCCGTCACATCCACATCACCGTAGCTTTGCGGTGCAACCCCTTCAAATGCCGAAAGAAACGCCGCTTGCATAATCAAGTGACTGCCCTCCCAAACCACCAAGGGACTGGCGGTCGCCTCATTCAGCGCCATACCCAAAATGAAACCATGGGGTTCTCGTAAATGCCGCCGTTTCTTGCGCCCCTCAGGCAAAAGCCCATCCATATGGGCCGCATCCCGCTTCACCCGAAACAAATGCGCAGCCTCGGTCTCATCTGCGTCACGCTTGGGGTAGTCTGGATAAACAATGGAGACTTGCGCCGCGTGCCACGCGTCATGCATCGCGGCATATGGCATTGGCACACCGCCAACCGATCCATCTGGCGCATTGGGCAACGCGTCCACGCCGACAAACCATGTACCACCATGACGGCGATCCGAGGTGTCTAGCTGTAACACCGCCTCCCTTGCGGCAGCGGCCCAACGGGCAACCGCAGGATCAAAACGGCGAACTTCATAGCCGGTGCTTACCAACCAAGTGCCTTTCTCAGCATATTGAGTGCGACCAAAATCAGGAAAAAGCCGAACACTCGCTTTAGCGGTTTGGGGTCCATGCGGTGGGCTAACGCAGCGCCCCAGGGAGCCGTGATCAGTGTCATCGCGATGACCAATCCAAACGCGATCAAATTGACCGCACCAGTAGAATACGGCGGAGATTTGGCCATATCAACGGTCAAAAACCCTAGCACGGATGGCACGGCAATAATTACGCCAAACCCTGCCGCCGTTGCAACCGCGCGGTGGATCGGCACGTTATAAAGCGACATCGTCGGCACCCCAAAGGAACCGCCACCAATGCCCATCAAGACCGACAAGAACCCCAAGATCGGCGAGAGGATCACACGTGCGATCCCCGTCGGCATCGCCTCACCTATCCGCCAATGCGATTTGCCAAATGCCATATAGAGGCCCACGATAATGGCGAGAATACCAAAGATCATCTGCAACGCCGTAGAGCGCAGTGAAGACGCGATGAAAAAGCCGATGACCGCACCAGTCGCGATCCCCGGCGCCCAGCCCCGCAAAATCTCCCAATCGACCGCACCCTTTTTGTTATGGGCCAAAACGGAACGTACAGAGGTCACGATGATCGTCGCCAGCGAGGTGCCAAGGCACATCTGCATCAGTTGCGGGCTGTCAAAGCCAAGCACCTGAAACGCGTAGAAAAATGCGGGCACGAGGATAATTCCGCCGCCGACCCCCAAGAGCCCCGCAAGCACGCCTGCAAAGGCTCCGATGACCAAAAGCATAGCCCCCATGGCCAAAACCAAACTCATATCCATCACCCAGCCGCCTCCATTACATAGGACAATGCTTGCAGCACCGTCGCCTCATTCGCCCCGTCTTTGTGGGCATTCTCCGACAAATACCGCCGCCACATCCGCGCGCCAGCCTTACCTTGGAACAGACCCAACATATGCCGTGTGATCTGATGCAAGCGCCCGCCATTTGCGACATGATCCGCAATATAAGGCAGCATCAAGTGCACGATCTCGTGGGCGCTGCGCGTCTCGCCATCGCCGAACACCAAACGGTCCGCATCCAATAGCACCTCGGCAGGGCTATGATAAGCCGCACGCCCGATCATCACACCGTCCAGCCCCGATTCCAAGAACTTCAGGGTCTCGTCTAGCGTGGTCACGCCCCCGTTTACCGACAGATGCAGATGCGGGAACATGCCCTTCATCTCATGCACCAGCATGTAATCAAGTGGCGGCACATCGCGGTTCTCTTTGGGCGACAGCCCCTGCAACCACGCCTTGCGGGCATGGATCGTAAAGCGGTCACATCCAGCCGAACTCACCCGCGCGATAAAGTCGGGCAGAATTTCGGAAGGCTCCTGATCGTCCACGCCAATGCGGCATTTCACCGTGACAGGCACATCCACAACGGCCCGCATCGCGGCAACACAGTCGGCCACTAGGGGCGCGTTTTCCATCAGAACCGCCCCAAAGGATCCTGATTGCACGCGGTCCGACGGGCAACCACAGTTCAGGTTAATCTCGGCGTAACCAAAGTCCGCACAAATCTTGGCGGCCTGTGCCAATTGCGCAGGATCAGACCCGCCCAATTGCACGGCCACTGGATGCTCGGCATCACTAAACCCCAACAGGCGATCTTGATCGCCGTTGATCACTGCAGGCGCCGTCACCATTTCCGTATAAAGTAGGGCGTGACGCGACATCTGCCGATGAAAATAACGGCAATGACGATCCGTCCAATCCATCATCGGTGCGACGGACAAACGTGCTGACCTCGTCAAACTCATTGCGTTTTGCTCCACCAACTAGCCCTTTGGGATTTTACACATCCATGATGCGAGGGCATATGTCTCCTATTGAGCAAAAACAATAGATGGGTGACTAACTATTACCAATAGAGCAGAGTTACACATAGCCAAACCGCTTTTCAATTGAGGGGCCTCCAAAGCTCTGGAAAAGTTTCTGAGCCTCAGGTGACCATAAGTCGTCTGCGCCTGAGCGCCCCCCACTAAAGGTGAGCGTCGGTGTATCAACACAATCCAACACCACTTTTTTAGCGTCGTCTGTTGGCTCAATCCCTAAGTACTCGAGCAATAAAGTCACGCATTTATCCTGTGCGTCCTTACCAAATTCGCCGACAATTTCCTCAAATTTGACTGGGAAGACACCGTCTTGGTCAACCCAAGGTACCAAAGTTTTTGCTAGTCTGGTTTGTTGCTCACCAAAGACTTCAAATTAGCCAATGAACTTTTCCTGCGGGGTTTCGCCTGATACCCATGCACTTTTCTCGGCTGCGAACCTCTGTGGATCAAGTGCGATACGTTTTGCTTCAAAATACATGAAAGATGCGAGGCAATCGCGCCAACGACGGACTGCTAGCAAAACCTTAAAATTATTCAAAAGTTTGCGGTTGCGACCCGAAAAGGCGATGTGTCCAACTGAAAACTGTCCGGGCTTGAGGAACTGGACACTGGCATCGAACCCAATTGGGTAAGAAAGCTGACGTGCCTTTGAAAGCTTTTCATCAAGACTGCGACCGCGATAGTCCGTTAATGAGAAAGGGCTCATATGGATGTCTGAGTTCCGCCATCCAAGCTCGCTAAGTATCTCGCCAAGAAAATAAGTGCCAGCTTTGGGCAGTGAGTTCACAAAGGCTTTTTCTGGTCTTTTTCCCGAGAGGGTCGTGAAACACAGATGTCCCTTTTCGTCCATTTCAAAAACAAATGGTCGATCCGCGGTGTTTAAAATGGCTGTACGCACGGGTTGCGAAAGGCATTCTTGCGAAAGCAACGTCTCTACGACTGGTGCAACGGCCTGCAATAGCTGATCTTGGGTGCTTTGAGGCGGGTAATACCTATTCGACAAACTGAGCGCGCCCGTCGGCTCGACAAATGGACAAGGCAAGCCCGTGAAACGACTTAAAAATCGCGTGCCTAAAAGATCGTGGACAACTTCGACCGACTGATCGAACAGCGGTGAAATTTGCGCATATGTATCTTCGCCGACCAGTTGCGGAAACGTGCCAAAATTACCGGTCTGTGTTGCCAACTCAGCGCTCCATTCGCCGGGGCCACGTGGCGATACCCAGAGCAGCATTTTGGGCCCGGGGATCGCGCTGGCAAGCGCATGATAGCTGCGAATTTAATTGTCATTCCAACGACGTAGAACTTGGCCAAACTTCTCAACATCAGTTTCCCAAATGCTACGCAACACCGCCTCACGAGGACGTAACTCGCCCGTCGTTAAGTCGGTCGTTTTCCATCCACCTGGATACTCATCATATCCGATACTACGGCCGGACATCACTTGTACGATTGTGAGCTGAGCGTTTTCTAAATAGGGTCGCAATTTCGGCGATAAAGCAAATTCTGGCCCGGCTGCTGGCACAGAAAGGTTCAAGACCGGTAGATTAAACTTGCGTGCCAATTTGTGCTGGAAGCTGTCAGAGTGAAACCGCCCAAGCAGCTGTGCGGCACCTACAAGACAAATGTAGCGGCCGTTCTTTAGATCTTCTGCACTCGGGCAAGGCCCGCGAAACAAGTTTTCCCCGTCCACAGAATGCAAATCATAGTCAACAATCTCAAAATCTTGCGCTTGGTAGTGCGGAAATTGATCATATAAATTTTGAAAGCCGTTTTTCCACAATGACTGTCGTGTGGCATCAGTTGGACTATGCCGCAGCGCATAGTCGCTGCAGATGTCGCATGACGATACGAAAGTGCGATTTCTTCAACGTCTGTGTCACACGCAAAATGCGAGAATTCGTTCAGATTTTGCACCAAATTCTTTGTCATAATTTTCCGTCGATTGTCATTAATTCAAGGAAAGCAGTTAACGCATCTCCGCCGCATTAAATCAAGGCTCGTTCACCCTGATGTTTCACGATTTTCGAGGGAAACGCGACAACGCAGGTATCTTAGTTTTAGAAACGCATTGCGGTAGGGCCAGATGCGTATAACCTGACATCACCCCAACCCAAGGAGACGACACATGACGGACGCCCACCCTACCCCAGCCTTTGACCCGTCCACTGACGCTGCTAGCTTTCGCGCCGCACTTGGCAGCTTTGTCACTGGCGTCACGGTAGTCACGACCGATAGCCCCGAAGGCCCCGTCGCCATTGTCGCCAATAGCTTTGCCTCTGTTTCACTTGATCCGCCGCTGGTGCTTTGGTCGCCTGCAAAAGGCTCGCACCGGTTTGAGCATTTCCATGGCTCGCGCCGCTTTGCTGTGCATATTTTGGCGGCAGATCAGCTCGACATCTGCAAAATGATCCTCGATTCCAAAACTGCGATCACCAAGGTGCCAACCCACAAATCCCACTGCGGCATGCCGATCATCGAGGGCGCGCTTGCGACTTTTGAGTGTAATCTAGAGGCCACCCATGACGCGGGCGATCATGCGATCATCATCGGTCGCGTGACCAAAGCGCACCATCATGGCGGCGCGCCACTGGTGTTTCACGGCGGCAAATACGGTGCATTTCACGAAAGCTAATCAGCCTATCAATTCCGAGATCGGACGCCGCGCCCGTGGCGTTCGATCACCACTTGGTTCACCAAATCGCAACACCTGAACCAAGCGTCGTTCTGGCCCAATTGCCAGCTTCGAGACGATCTGGGCTGCAGCCTGCGCATCGTCGGTCAATGCGGCCATCGGCCAAGCCATCAAACCCATCCCCGACGCCTCTAGCAACATCCGCAAATAGGCACGGCCAGCGTCAACATCACTTTCTTCCGCATCACGGTGAAAACAGGCCAGCACCGGCGCAGACATCGTAACGTCCGCTTCTGCGGTCAACGCCTTTGTGCGCCCAAACATTTCCAAAACTGGCCACATCGGACCAAAGCCCAAGCGCACCTTGCGCACCACCTGTTGCGGCAACCGCAACGCCTCGCGGCTCAGGCCGTCAACGTCATAACGCGGATGATCCCCCTCCAACCGCATCCAGCTCAGCAGTTCGCGCCGAAACGCCTTATTGCGTAAAATCCCAAGACTGGCGTTATCATTCAATTCGGCCAGCCAGCGCCGAGTCGCAACATCCAAAACCAGTGCCGTATCGTCACGCGACCAGCCAAATAGTTTTGGCGAGCCATCCAAAAACGCGCCGCGCCACGTGAACCGCTCATCAAATCGGACAGCCAAACCATCCGCGACACCACTTTCACCCATCGCCACACGGGCAACCATACGGTGACCACGCCACCAATGCAGATCCGCTTGGTCCCAAAGGTTTTCAACCTCGGCCATCAATCCCATGGCGCTTAATGCCAGAACGGTGGCTTCGACCGCAGCACCACACGACAGCCCCACACTCCGCCCATCAGGATCAGCGGCTGGCAATGCAACCCTAGTATCAGCTGCAATCTCAATCACCTTGCCGCGCAATCGCCATCGCGCAGGCTGCGCATTATGAATGGATGGTGCAAGATTGGCGCGGGCCACAACTTGCTCAAACTGGTCTTTCGAAATCATGATCGCCTTGCACTCGTAGCCATTAACGCAGCCATCCGCTGCACCGCGCAAAGTTCAATCTGCGCCTGTGCGGAGGTTTGCAACGCTGGCATCGACAACGCAACGAGTTGTCGCGGGAAGCATCCACAATCTACGATATGTGTGGCATCATAGCGCGCAAATAGGTGCGCCATGTGATCGTCTGCTGTTGCACCCAAGGCTGGGAAATCACCCTTTGCCAACACGGGCCGCGCCGCAAAAATTCGCGCCAAAACGGCGTCGTCCAAACTTGCCCCATCAACCTTGACCGCCAAATCCACCAAAGGATGCGCCTGCAACCCAAGCAAAAACGCGAGCGGATCGTTACCTTCCGCCTCGGCCATATAAGCAACCAGATGCACCGATTGCGCACGTACTGCCGCCGCAATCGCCAGCACAAGCACCAACGCCATGACCACGGCCCCAATGACAACAAGCCCCTTGAGCCCAACGCCCGCGATCACGCCAATGAAAACCGCCGTGCCAAGGCTCGCGCCAAACATGAGCAAAAGGGCCGCATAACTGCGCCGGTGCCCGTCATGCGCACGTGTCAGGCTCAGCGCCAACCAGCACAGCGCCAAGACACCAATCGCGGACACTTGGACAGGCAGATGGATATAGACCATCAGAAAATCTCCGGCCGCCAGTGGCAGCAACAAGACAAGCGAAAACCCTAACCTCACGGCCATGCGGTTCTCTCCATCCGACAGGCTTTTGCGGTCCCGCGTTGCGATCATCCAGCCAGCAACACCAAAGCCCACAACTTGGAAGATCAACAGCCCGACCAAGCGCGCAGGATCAATCCCGCCGCC
>DFSO01000014.1:31325-49375 GCA_002378665.1 Loktanella sp. UBA3435
CCCGCCGCCAATCACCCATTTCGCCCAAGATGGCGCATGACGGCGAAGCAAACCTTCGGCGACAATCAGGGCGGCCAACGGCACCAAGGCTGCGGCCAAAAGCACCATAAATCGAAACCCCATGCCGCCCGTCAACACGATCAAAGCCCGCCCCGCAAAAAGCATCATCCCCACGCGCAACCCAAACACCAAGCGCCGCACAAGCAGATCATCCGCCGCGCGCTTTATTAGGGTTCCGTGCAGGATCGTAAGGCCAATCAGCGCCGCGATCGACAGGTAAAGATCAGTCAAAACATTCGCAGCCGCGATCATTTTCCGCCCCCCTGTCAAGGACGCAAATCACGCCAAGACTTACTCGCGTCACCCCAATACAGAACGGGTAAAACAATGCGGCGCAGTCCGACCAATGCGCCCGCAACAGCAAGGCTCAAAAGGGCCGAACGCGGCACGGAGCGGCGCAGATAATTGCGCATCGCAGCCATATCCATCTGGCCGATTTGTAAGAAGTCATCACCACGCACGTAATCCAACCCATTGGCACAAAACGCATTATAGGCGGAGTCGCGATGTTTTGGCGCGGCCTCCCACGCCTTTTGCAACGCGTCCGACCCACCTCCATAGGCGTTGGAAATCACAAAACGGGCCTCATCAAATTTGGCCTCATCGCCAACCCCAAAGACACTGCGATGATCTGCCATAATCGCACGCGCAATCATCAAATGCGCAAGCTTACGCGGCCCCGCTTTCGGGCTTGGCCACACATCTGAAAACATTCCGTCCACCATGCCGACCACGGCGGGCACCTGCGTCACATTCGACACCCAAATCGGGCGCATCTGGCGGCGCAGAAAGATCAAAAAACATGTCAGCCCATAAAGCACCCAAGACAGGTTTTGCTGCTGATATGCAGGGTCCACCATCACCAGCCCAAGGTGCAAAACCTCGACACTGCGCGGGGCGGCATCAACCTCCATCACCGCCAGCGCATTAAACGCGACAGGCGTGCCATCGGTGGTCGTCACAAGCGTAATAATCGTTTGGTTTAGTCGCGTGCCACCCTCGGCAAAGACCCCATAATTCAGGTCGCCCACAGGCAACGTCTTACTGGCAACAGTCCGCAACTGCCCCTGCAATGCAACCAGATCAGCGGCGTCCATCCATAGACCAGGCCGCTCAACAATGCGCACGCGCAGGTCTGGCCCAGACCGCAAAGTCACGTCCAGATACGCGCGTCTGACAGCTTGAAATAGCGCCCTGATCACGGCTTGCCCCCTGTTACCAAGAGGCAAGCTCTTTGGCGGTGGGCAAAGTCACAAGTCCCCAGTTAGAGGTAACGGTTCACCAAATTCTCTAACCGCTCTTGGCGGCCAGACCGTGGCGCAGGATTGATCTGATCATTCAGAACCTTGGCGGTAATCGCGTTCAAGTCCGAGGACAAAAGGCCCTTACCGTCCGCTGTGTCCCATCCTGCATAACGCGCATCGCGGGCCGCTTCCAATTTGCCATCGTCTAACATAGCAGCCGCAGCTTTAAGGCCAGCCGCACAGGCATCCATACCGCCCACATGCGCAAGGATCAGATCCTCGGCATCAAGGCTTTGACGGCGCAGTTTCGCGTCAAAGTTGGTGCCGCCTGTCTTGAATCCACCAGCGCGCAGAACCTCGTAATACGCGAGCGCCATCTCTGGCACATTGTTCGGGAACTGATCCGTATCCCAACCCGATTGGTAATCATTGCGGTTCATATCGATGGACCCGAAAATCCCCAATTCACGCGCCATCGCCAGTTCATGTTCAAACGAATGACCCGCCAAAATAGCATGGCCCTGCTCTATGTTCATCTGCACTTCGCCCTCAAGGCCGAACTCTTTGAGGAACCCGTAAACCGTCGCCACATCGTAATCATACTGATGTTTTGTAGGCTCTTGCGGCTTTGGCTCGATCAAAATCGCGCCCTTGAACCCCATCTTGTGCTTATAATCGACAACCATCTGCAACATGCGACCCGCTTGGCGGCGCTCGCGGCCCATGTCGGTGTTCAGCAGGGTCTCGTAGCCTTCACGCCCGCCCCAAAGCACGTAGTTTTCACCACCCAGTTTTATCGTCGCGTCCATGCAGGTTTTGATCGTGGCCGCAGAGAACGCAAACACACCAGGATCAGGGTTCGTCGCCGCCCCCGACATAAACCGGCGGTGTGAAAACAGGTTCGCCGTACCCCAAAGCAGCTTCACGCCAGTCGCTGCCTGCTTCTCGGCCAAATAGTCAACCATCGTCTCAAGATTACGCGTATTCTCGCGGAAGTCGGCCCCTTCTGGGCGCATATCGGCATCATGAAAACAGTAATACGGCACGCCCAAAATCTGGAACATTTCAAACGCCACATCGGCCTTCATCTTTGCCGCATCAATCGTATCGCCAAACCAAGGACGCTCAAACGTCGCCCCGCCAAACGGATCACCTCCGGGCCAAGCAAACGAATGCCAATAAGCGGCAGCAAAGCGCAAATGATCCTTCATCTTTTTGCCCATCACGACCTCTTCGGCGTCATAATGGCGGAATGCGAAATCGTTGTCGGATTTTGGCCCTTCGAATTTAATCAGCGGGATGCCTTTGAAAAAGTCAGTCATGTCAGATCCTTAATCGCCGCGTAACTCGCACGATATCTTGCATGGGCGTCGCGAAACGCGCTGGTTAAACTCAGATCAGGTTCAATCACCCGATCAATTTGCGGGATCGTGGCGACCTCGGCCCCCACCCTGTTTGCGGCCATCAGGCCAAGCCGTGCCGCGCCAAAAGCACCACCAAAATCGCCCGCAACAGGCAATTCCACGGGCATATCAAGGGCTGTCGCAATCGCGCGGACCCAATAGTCAGACTTCGTCCCGCCACCGACGCCAATCAACCGATTGATCTGTGTACCCGTTGATTTCAGCGCGTCGAAATTGTCCACAAAGGCGTGTGTCACGCCCTCTAAAACCGTCCGCGTTAAGGCCTCCGTATCATCACCGTGATCCAAATGCAGAAACGCGCCACGCACATTCGCGTCGTTATGCGGTGTCCGCTCGCCCCCCAAATACGGCAGGAACAACGCGCGGCTTGGCGCCTTCAAGTCTCCTAAACCACCCGTCAAATCCCCCGCGTTCTGGCCCACTGTCTTCGCAAACCAATTGAGCGCATCAGCGGCGGCCAAGATGACCCCCATCTGGTGCCAAGTATCTGGCAAAGCATGACAAAACGTATGCACGGCAGAGGCCGCATCGGGTTGATACGCATCCGAGGCCGCAAATAAAACACCCGAAGTGCCAAGCGAGACAAACGCATCGCCCGCCTTCACCACACCCACGCCAACAGCGCTCGCCGCGTTGTCGCCGCCACCGCCCGCAATCACCACGCCCTTGGGCAATCCCCACGTCGCGGCCAAGTCATCACGCAAGATGCCCGAAACGTCAAAGCCTTCGACAAGCCTTGGCATCTGGTCGCGGGTTAATCCGGTTTTGGCCAGCAGGTCATCCGACCAATCGCGCTGTGCCACGTCCAACCAACTGGTGCCCGCCGCGTCCGACATTTCCGCCACAGCCTCCCCCGTCAGCCAATAGCGCAAGTAATCTTTGGGCAACAACACTTTGGCGATGCGGTCAAAAACCTCTGGCTCGTGTTTGCGGACCCATGCGACCTTTGGCGCCGTGAACCCTGGAAACACGATATTGCCCGTCAATTCCCGAAACGCTGGATCGGCGTCCATCTCAGCTGCCTCTACCGCTGAGCGCGTATCATTCCACAGCATACAAGGCCGCAAAACTGCGCCTGCGGCATCAATCAACGTGGCCCCATGCATATGGCCCGACAGGCCAATGCCGCGCACTTTTGATAAAGACGCCTTCGCCCCCAGCGCATGGATCGCATTATCAGCCGCCGTCAGCCAAGCAGCTGGTGCTTGCTCGGACCACCCCGAATGCGGACGCTGCGCCTCTAAGGGACGCGCGGCCTCGGCCACGATACGCTGCTGATCGTCGATCAAAATGGCCTTCAGGCCAGACGTGCCTAAGTCCAGCCCGATATACATTTAGGCTGCTTTCTTAGGGTTCTTGCCCAAGATGATCATCGACAAGATATCGTCATCGGTCACATCAGCAACATCGACAACACCCACCATCTGGCCGTTCTTCATCACTGCGGCACGATCACAGAGCTTCATCACGTTGTGAATATCATGCTCGATAAGGAAAATACCAATGCCCTGCGCCTTCAACTCTTGGATCAGCTCGGACACCATTTCGGTTTCCTGCGGGCCAAGTGCTGCTGTCGGCTCGTCCATAATCAACACTTTGGCGTTGAAATACACGGCACGCGCAATGGCTACAGACTGGCGTTGACCACCAGATAGGGCCGAAACAGGCTCATGGAACTTGCGGAAGTTCGGGTTCAAACGAGCCATGATCTTGCGGGTCTCGGCCTCCATCTTGCCTTCGTCGACCATACCAAAACGGTTGGTCAACTCCCGGCCTAAGAACAGGTTCGCCGAGGCATTGAGGTTATCGGCCAAGGCCAGTGTCTGGTAAATCGTCTCGATATTTTGCGCCCGCGCATCGCGCGGGTTTTCAATCTTGACCTTCTTACCTTCAACGTAAATCTCGCCGTGATCCGCTTGATAGGCACCTGAGAGGCACTTGATCAGCGTCGATTTGCCCGCACCGTTATGGCCCAACAGGCCCACAACTTCACCTGCATGCAGATCAATGGAAACATGGTCCACCGCCTTGATCCCGCCAAAGGAAATCGACATATCTTTGAGCGCAACGAGCGGCGTCTTTTGTGTATCAGTCATTGGTTTGCCCTTACTTTGCGCGGTTGCGGTAGAGGTTGTCGAGATAAACAGCGAGCACAAGAACCGAGCCCACAACGATCTGCTGCACAGAGGTATCAAAGCCGATCAAGACCATGCCCGTCTGCAAGCTTTGCATCACCAGCGCCCCAAGGATCGCGCCGTAAATTGTGCCAACACCGCCAGCAAGGCTGGTGCCGCCGATCACGGCTGCGGCAATCACGTAAAGCTCGTCAAGCACACCCAGCGCGTTGGTCGCAGAGTTCAGACGCGCAGAGGCCACAACACCAGCCAGACCAGCCAGCGCACCCATCAGCGCGAAAATCCGCATCGTCATCCATTTGACGTTGATACCCGCAAGGGCAGCCGCCTCAGGGTTACCACCGATGGCGAAAACATAGCGGCCAAAGCGGGTCTTGGTCATCAGGATCGTCATCATGATACCGACGCCCGCCAAAATCAGAACAGGGATCGCAAAACCGTGGCTAATCACCAATGTCGCAGGGTCTGTCGTGATGCCATTGGCAGCCGTGTATTGCTTCACAATACCAATCGGCCAAGGATAAGAGTTCACCAATAGAACCGCACCAATGACCATCGCCATTGCGGCACCGCTGACAAAAACCTCGGCCCACATTGGACGCAATTTGAAGTCATGCTGCACACGGTTGCGACGACCAGCAACAGTCAGCCAAAGGATGCCAAGACAGGCGATAATACCAACAATCCAGCTCCCTGTTTCGCCAACAGCACCGTAAGGGCCACCGCCAAGCAGTTGGAAAGTGCTATCCACAGGCGAAATCGTCTTGCCGCCATTGGCCAAGAAGGCCGAGCCGCGCCACACAAGCAAACCACCCAGTGTCACGATAAACGCAGGGATACCGCGATAGGCGATCAACCAGCCGTGGAAGGCGCCGATTGTTGCACCAACGGTGATCCCGAAAATCACAGTGATGATCCAGATGAACGGATTACCAAGCCCAAGGTATTGCGGCAGAATATCTACCTGCAAAATACCCATCGTCATGCCGGTGACACCGACAAGTGCGCCGACCGACAGGTCAATGTTGCGGGTAATGATGACCAAAACCATGCCGGTCGCCATAATCCCGATGGATGAGGTCTGAACCGACAGGTTCCACAGGTTACGAGCGGTCAAGAACGCACCAAAATCGTTGAAAATTACACCATAATAGTGAAAGCCCAGCCAAATCAGGGCCAGCGCGCCGAACATACCCAGCAAACGCGTATCAAGCTCAGTGGCACGTAGAAATTTGGCCACAGGCGACAGGTTCGTTTGGGTCGCAGGGTTGGTGGTATTGGTATCAGTCATGTCCTCGTCCATTCATTGAGAGGCATACGCCAAGAGAACCCACTAAAGCGTAGGCTGCGTATTGTGCCCGTTGAGGGCGTCATCAGGGGAATTCTAAAAGGGGTGGCAAGCGCAGGGACGCGCCCCGCGCTTGCCGAGATCGACTTATTCGCAGCCCATCACGCCAGCAATTGCGCCTTCACAAGCCTGCTCTTTCGAGATGTGGCCCGCGTCGATTGCTTCGTTCAGGTTTGCGCGTGTCAAAGGTGTTGGTGAAAGCAAGATTGCGTTCAACTCAATGCCTTTTTCGCCGCCGGAGAACTTGGTTGCACCTTCGATGCTGTCAAGTGCTGCGCCTGCTGCGAGAGCAGAAGCGATGTCGCCGGCAGCCGTACCAAGCTGACGGGAGTCTTTCCAAACGGACACAGTCTGTGCGCCGCGTGCAACGCGGTTGATCGCAGCAAGGTCACCATCTTGGCCGCCCACTGGGATCACAAGACCCTGTGCGGACAATGCTGCAACAACGCCGCCAGCCATGCCGTCGTTCTCGGACAGTACAGCGTCAACCATGTTGTTGTTTGCTGTCAGGATCTGCTCCATGTTCTTTTGTGCGTTCTCTGGCTTCCAACCGTCGGAGAATGCTTCACCAACAATTTTGATATCGCCAGCAGTGACCGCATCACCGATTACGGACATCATGCCTTCAAGAAGGAATGCTGCGTTCGGATCACCTGGGTCACCCTTGATGATCGCATAGTTACCAGCTGGTACTTCTGCCATCACAGTTTCAGCGATGATCGCGCCAACACCGATGTTGTCGAACGTCAGATAGAATGTACGGTCATCCTCAATCAGACGGTCGTAGCCAACAACAGGGATACCCTCGTTTGCAGCCGCGTCGATTGCTGGTGCAATCGCGTCTTTGTCCCATGCGTTGATGATCAAAGCGTTCACGCCCTGCGCCATCAAAGCTTCAATGTCGGTCAACTGCTTGGCAGAAGAAGACTGCGCGTCAGCGGATACATATGTATCGCCATTCGCTTCAATCGCCGCAACCATAGCCGCTTCGTCAATCTTCCAGCGCTCTTCTTGGAAACTTGCCCAAGATACACCAATTTTCATGCCTTCAGCGACGGCAGCAGAGTTAAAACCAACAACCGCAATTGCTGCGGCAATAATAGACTTATGCATGTAATCCTCCCAGATATGCGTGCTTGCACAGATGCAAGAACAAAGGCCGCTTGGCCCTGTTGCACCAGCATGGCGTATTTACTTCAGTTGTCAAAATAAAAATTTAGGAAAATTACAAATATTTTCACTTTACGGGTAGTCGGGCGCAAATTTATTCGCCAATCTACCTAAATTGCGGCAACAATTGTGCAGTTGCAGCATTTTTATTTTGGACACTGAAAAATGTATGATGACCCAATAAAACAAGGCGATAATGCCGACGCCCCTACGGGCTACGGCCCTATTTTGCCCGTTTTGGGACGTGATACAACAACATTACGCCAGCAAATCTTTGAATATGTGCGCGCCGCTGGCCGTGCTGCCCGTGCCGATGTGACCCGCGCCTTGGGAATCAGTGCAGGGTCTGCCACCACCCTGACCGCCGATCTGATCGCACGCGGCATGCTGCGTGAGGTCGAAGGACTGGCCCGCGAACATGGCAGAGGCCGCCCGCCTGTCGCCCTCGAGGTTGTGCCAGACTACAAACATGTGATCGGCATCAAGCTCTCGGACGAAACCCATACGGCCGTCCTTACCGACTTTGCGGGCAACGTGTTGGCTGATGCGTCCTTTGTCACACCTCACACGCGCAAAGTGCTCTCTGTCATCCTCGACGAGATGGATACACTGATCGCGGCCCTGCTCAGCTCTGCCGGGAAATCGATGGATGAAATTAGCGCCGTGGCCGTTGGCCTTTCTGGTATTGTCGATCACCCCACAGGCAACGTGGTCTGGTCGCCATTCCTGACCGAACGCGATGTGGACCTGACCGCAGGATTCACCGCCCGTCACAACGTCGCGCTTTATGTTGATAACGACGCCAATATGCTGACACTGGCCGAATTGTGGTTTGGCGCAGGGCGCGATTTGTCGAACTTTGCGGTGGTCACGATTGAACATGGCGTCGGCATGGGTATCGTGATCGACAACCAGCTTTTCCGCGGCTCGCGCGGCATGGGGCTGGAGCTTGGCCATACCAAAGTGCAACTCGACGGCGCATTGTGCCGTTGCGGGCAGCGCGGCTGCCTAGAGGCATACCTCGCCGACTACGCCTTGGCCCGCGAAGCGACCACTGCGCTCGACCGCCCCCATACGCTTGTACAAAGCCAACATAGCATCCTTGAGGCGCTTTATGCCCAAGCCAAAGACGGCAACAAGGCCGCGGTCACGATCTTTCAACGGGCGGGACGGTATCTGTCAGTTGGCCTCTCAAATGTCGTACAACTCTTTGATCCGCAGCTGATTATCCTGTCAGGCGAGCGGATGCGCTATGATTACCTTTACGCGGAATCGGTGATGAAAGACATGCAGAGCCTGACCCTGTCAGACGGGCGCGCGCCCTGCCCTGTGGAAATTCATGGCTGGGGTGATTTGGTCTGGGCAAGAGGCGCGACAGCGCTTGCGCTGTCTGAAATCACAACCGCCGCCCTCTCGGAGACCAAATCCTAATGCGCCGCTTCGCCCTTTGCCTTTTGGCCTCGCCCAGCTTTGCCGCCCCGCTTTTTGAAGACCACAGCGCCGCTCTTGGCGGGCACAGCTACACAGGCGGTTGGGAGCATTTTGTCGGCGGTGGCGTGTCGGTGTTCGACTGCAACAATGACGGTCGTCCTGATGTTTTTGCGGCTGGTGGTGAGAGCCCTGCCGCCCTTTGGCAAAACGACGGCGACTTTCAATTCACGGCTACAAATTTCCCAAAAAATTTGGCCACCACAGGCGCCTACCCGCTTGATATCGACGGCGACGGCAACCTTGATCTGTTTGTCATGCGTGTTGGTCCCAATCAGGTGCTGCAGGGCCATGGCGATTGCACATTCACCGATGTGACCGAAGACTGGGGCATCCCGACCCACGATCAATGGACCACCAGCTTTACCGCATGGTGGGAGGGTGATCGCCCAACGATGGCCATTGGCAATTACGTGGACCGCCTTGATCCCGAGGGTCCGTTTGGCACATGCGATAGCAACAGTATCCTTGCGCCACAGGCACAAGGTTACACAGAGACCGTTCTGGAGCCTGGGTTTTGCGCCCTCTCGATGTTGGCTGCTTACGACGCAACCGAGACGCTTCGTCTGCGCATTTCCAACGACCGGCACTACTATATTAAAGCTGGCCAAGAGCAGATGTGGGATATTGCCACCAAGCGGTTTTTAACCCCCGAGGATGGTTGGACCAAGCTGATGGTTTGGGGCATGGGCATTGCGTCCCGCGATATTACAGGTGACGGGCGCGACGAGATTGTCCTCACTTCGATGGGGGATCAATTGATGCAATTGGCCCAAAAAGATGGCTCCTACACCGCTGCTCCGTTTGCGATTGGCACCTATGCCCACCGCCCCCACACGGGCGAAGATGGCCGCCCTTCGACGGGCTGGCATGCCCAATTTGGTGATATCGACAACGATGGCCGCGATGATCTGTTCTTGGCCAAGGGCAACGTCGACCAGATGCCCGGAATGGCAATGGCGGACCCCAATAATCTATTGATGCAAAATGCAGATGGCACCTTTACCGAGGCCGCTTCTGAGGCTGGCATTGCCACGACGGAACGCTCTCGCGGTGCTGCTTTGGCCGATTTCGACGGGGATGGCAGGCTTGATCTTTTGGTGTCCAACCGCCGTGCGCCCATCGAACTTTACCGCAATGTCACGCCTGATGCGGGCCATTGGATCGCCCTTGATCTGCGCATGGACGGCCCCAACACCCAAGCCGTTGGCGCCCGTGTAACTGTGAATGGGCAGGCCCAACAGCTTACTGTTGGGGGCGGTCACGCCAGTGGTCAGGCAGGCCCGCTACATTTTGGGCTTGGGGATGCGGCGCAGGCACAGGTCCGTGTGACTTGGCCTGATGGGCGGGTGTCGGAGGTGGTTTTGCCCGCCGACACACGCCAAGTCTTGCGTCCGTAGCCGCCTCTGGCAGGCATATTTTTACTCGGAAAAAGCCACAGGCAAACCGCTTGGAACGGTGGTCGGTATACCAAGCCGCCCATTGAGCGCGATGGGGTCCGAGAGCGTTTCCAAAAACGTGACGAGAGCAGTGATATCGGCCTGCGTTAGCGTTATGGTTGGTATTTTGACCGCCGCTGCAATCGGCGCGAAATCTTCAACGAGGTCTTCCACTGGCATCTCAGGCAGGGTTGCGCTTGTGGCCGCGTAGCTGTCCAGAGCCGCCTTTGGGTCTGCATGTGCGGTCAAGAATTCACGCAGATCGCTATAGGCCCCTGCATGCCCGTAAGGCCCCGTTTGGATCACATTGCGCAAGGATGGCGTGCGGAACGCATAAAGATCGCTCTCATGTCCCGTTACCCGAAACCGCCCTTCGTCGCGGGCATTATCCTCGAAGGCCGCCGCTTTACCCGGCCCGATCTGGGGCTGCCCCGTCGCGTGGAAGTCTTGATCCGTCAGGAATGGGCCCGCGTGGCACGTGCCACACCCTGCCTCGCCGTAGAACAGCGCCATGCCATCTGCCGCGTCACCCTCGAAGGTCAACTCGCCGCGCAAGACCGCATCAAAGGGCGCCGTATCAGACCGCCATTCCCATTCCATAAAGGCTGCAATCGCGTTCGAGATGTCCGTAAAGGCGATCTCAGGACGGTCAGGGTAAACTTTGGCAAAGGCATCAGCATAGACAGGGATTGCGGCCACGCGCTTAGCGATCAAATCCCATGCACCGCCCGTCCCCGTGATCACACCGCGGCGCACGGCCTTTGAGATATCATTCTCATTGTAGTGGCCCGCCATCTCATCTGGGCTCAGGACAGGGAACATCGTTTGGGCAGACAGCAATGAGGCAAACCCCACAGCCATATCCGCATCTAGCGGCGTGCGAATGCCACCGGGGCGGTTTGGGTCAACCTCGATCCGCCCGTCATGGAACAATCGCGTAAACTCATGCGCGCCAAGGTTAAACAGCGAAGGCGCGTTCCTTGGGATGCGGTCCTGAGGCATATTCTGAGGGTCCGCGACCCGCTTTGGCCCCAAACCAATGCCACCATCCCCAAGGCCCAACGACAGCCCATCGCCTGTGCCAAACGCAGGGTGGTGACAGGTCGCACAAGACACCTCACGGTTGCCCGACAGGATCGGGTCGTAAAATAAATCGCGCCCCAACATCGCCTCTTCAAAGCGGACAGACGCGTAATCCGCATCCACCACAGGGCGCGGAATTTCGGCCATTAAGGCCGCAGGACAGACAGTGAGAAGCAAAGCGAAATGGCGCATAAGCGCAATCTGACCCAAGTGCTGGGTCTGCACAATAGGGGATGTAAGAATTGACGAAACACCCGACTCAGGTGTAGAACAAAAAGAGAACATTAGGAAAGGAGCCCGCCCGTGACCACGCTCAAATCCACTACACAACGGCTGCGCGCGCGGGCGAAAACCGTGGCCATTGAGGCGACCTTGGCCGAGGTCTTTAGCGATCACACCAGCGACGGGGCCAGCATCGCCTTTGCGGCCGCACACCTGAACGCAGGGGGTAAACCCGTGCTTTGGGTACAAGACAGGCTGTCGCGCAAAGAAACAGGGCGGCCCTATCTGGCAGGGCTGCCCAATGCCATGCAACTGATTCACGTCGATGTCTCAAACGCCCGCGATCTGCTTTGGGCGATGGAGGAAGGGCTGCGCTGCCCCGAGCTTGGCGGCGTGATCGGCGAGGTCTGGGGCGATCCTGCCATGCTCGACTTCACTGCGACCAAGCGGCTGGCGCTCAGGTCTGAGGCACATAACGTGCCCGCTTGGCTCATTCGTCACGCGGGCCACCCGAACCTGAGTGCTGCACGGTTGCGCTGGCGGGTGGGCTCCCTGCCCGCGATGAACAACCCTTATGACGCCCATGCACCGGGGCAACCGCTCTGGCGGGCCGAACTTTTCCGCGCGCGCTGGCGGACACCAGGCGAATGGGTGGTGCATCACGACCGCGACGGGCTGCACTTTGACCATGGGATCGACCGCCAAACCGCGCCCCTGCAAAGGGAGGCACTCTAAACCATGACCCTCAAGGACACGCTGCCTGTCCTTGCCTTCCCACACCCCGCCAAACCGCGCAAACACGCGGACCCCGACCAATTGGCCAAGGCCATTGCGGCCCTGCGGGGGGCGTTGGAAAGCGAGACGCGCAGAGCCACAGCCGACACACCCGCGCAAGAAGAGGCCACACCTGAGAGCTTTAGCCCCGTCGGCACACCGCCCACGGCGCCATATAAGGTGAACGCCGCCCCCCTCACGCGTGTCGAGGATACCCGCACCGACGCGCTCACACGGCGGATCACGGCGATCCATTTGCCACATTTCGCGATGGAACGCTGGCTGCGCTGGTCCACGCAACATAGCCAACGACCACCCGAAGATCTGCCCCTCGTGCTCGCGACTGAGGGCACCCACGGCCCCATCGTCTATGCGAGCAACCGCGCAGCCGAGGTCGAAGGCGTGCATATCGGCGCTAGGATCGTGGACATGCGGGCACTCTGCCCCAACTTGCGGATCGAATATGCGGATGTCGGCGGCGATCAAGCGGCCCTCGCACGGCTCATGCTCTGGATGCGGCGCTGGTGTCCTTGGACGGCCACGGACGGTGCGGCAGGCTTGGTGCTCGACACGACAGGCTGCGATCACCTCTTTGGCGGCGAAGCGGCCATGCTGCGCGACATGGAAGAACGGCTCGCGGGCCTCGGCCTCTCAGCCAACCTCGCCACAGCCCCCACGCACGGGGCTGCTTGGGCGTTGTCGCACATGGGGGGCGTGCGCGAAATCTGTACGGCGGCAAACCTGATCCCCCGCATGAACGCCCTGCCCGTGCGCAGCCTGCGGCTCGACGGGGGCACCATACAACTCCTGCACAGATTGGGATTAAAAACCGTGGGCGACCTGATAGCCGTGCCGCGCATCTCGCTGGCGCGGCGGTTTAGTCGGGCGGCCCTCGCGCAAAACCCACTGATAAGGCTCGATCAAATACTGGGGCAACTGGCCGAACCGATTAGCGCGTCCGAGGAACCACCGCGCTTTAGCGTGCAGGCAAACCTGCCCGAAGCAGTACAAGATCCAACGGCCCACCTGCCCGCACTCTGCGAGGCCCTTTGCGCGCAAATGGCAAAGTCTGGGTTTGGCACAAGGCGGATTTGCGTCACGGTCTTTCGGACCGACGGCGAGGTACGCGAAATCAGCGTGGCCACAGCGCAAGCCAGCCGCGACGCGGACCACTTGCTCAAACTCTTTGATGATAAACTCGAAAAAATCGACCCCGGCTTTGGCTTTGACCTGATCACGCTCGCGGCCACGGTGATCGAAAAACTGAACCTGCACCAATCGCGCCTTGACGGTGAGGGCGAAACAGGCGCCGCCCTTGCCCAGATGATCGACAGGCTCTCGGCACGGCTTGGGGCTAAAACGATCACACGACCCAGATCGCACCCGAGCCACATCCCAGAGCGGGCCGAAATCTGGGCCACAGCCCTGCATGCCCCCGCGCCCATAAAAAGCCCTGCAATCAAACGGCCCATCAAGCTTTTTGATCACCCCGAAGAGGTCCGCGTGCTCTACGCGGTCCCCGAAGGACCACCCGCGCAATTCGTCTGGCGCAAAATCACCCACCGCGTCGTGCGCTTTGAAGGGCCAGAGCGGATCGCCCCTGAATGGTGGCGCGACATGCCCGGCACGCGGCTGCGCGATTACTATAATGTGGAAAGCCAAACCGCGCGACGGTTCTGGCTCTACCGCGAAGGCGTGCTTGGTGACGCGCGCGGCAATACTCCCCGCTGGTTCGTGCACGGTGTCTTCGCATGACCCAAAGGCACGCCTGCGGCGTATTTGATTTTGTAAGATTAGGGGGCGCTGCCCCCACCGCCCTTGGCGGTTCCCCCGAGGTATTTTTGATCAGAAGAAACGGGAAGCAGCGTCTTGCCCCCATGATAGGCAGCAAGACGCCTTCTCCTGATACGGTCATCGGCGCCTCCGCCTGTACCGTAGGGTTAAGATACCGCGCGATGGTTAATAAATCCCTGCTTCTTTTGATCAAAAATACCTCGGGGGAGCCCGTAAGGGCGGGGGCAGAGCCCCTTACACCCCATGCCTGAAAACGACCACGCATTTGAGCGTCGCTCCATCCCTGAGGACGGTGAATACACGCCAAATCCGCCCGCCCCCTTTGTCGAGCTTGGTCTTGCCACCTGCTTTTCCTTTTTGCGCGGCGCATCTGATGCCGTGGACCTTGCCACCACCGCTTGGGCGCAAGGTTACGACCAACTCGGTTGCGCAGACATCAACAGCTTCGCAGGCGCCGTGCGCCATTATACCCACGCGAAATCTGTCAACATCCGCCCGATCACAGGTACCCGCATCGCCCTCATCACAGGCGAAACCTTCCTCGCCTACCCGCGTGACCGCGCATCCTATGGCCGCCTCTGCGCCCTGATTTCCAAGGGGCGCATGCGCGATCCAGACGGTGCATGGCAGGCCAAAGGTGTGTGCGACCTGACCCTTGATGACGTGGCCACACACACCAAAGATTGCATCCTCATCGCCATCCCGCCCCGCGACCTCTCGCGCTTTACCAAGCGCCTCCCCGCCCTGATAAAACGGCTCCCAAGCCTCAGCCACATCGCCGCCAGCTACCACTACACCGGAGACGACACCGCAAGGATTAACCGCCTCGACGCCCTCGCTGACCACCATCGCCTCGCGCTTTTGGCCACCAACGACGTGCTCTACCACGCCCCCGAACGGCGCGCCCTGCAAGACGTGATGACCTGCATCCGCGAAAAGACAACCATCCACAAAGCAGGGCGACTTTTGCAGGCCAACGCCGAGCGCCACCTCAAATCGCCCGCCGAAATGACCCGCCTTTTCGCCCGTTGGCCGCACGCAATCAAAGCCAGCCTCAAGATCGCCAAGGCCTGCCAATTCACGCTCGAAGAACTGAAATACGAGTACCCCCATGAGGTCCTTCCCAAGGGGCGCAGCTCCCTTGAGCAACTCCGTCTCAACACCCTCAAAGGGGCCGCTGAACGTTACCCAAACGGCATCCCCGATGATGTCACCGCGACCATCAACAAAGAACTCGCAATGATCAAAGCCAAGGATATCGCAAACTATTTCCTGACCATCGACAGCATTGTGAAATTCGCGCGGCAAGAGGGAATCCTGTGCCAAGGGCGCGGCTCAGCCGCCAATTCCGCCGTCTGTTATTGCCTCGGGATCACCGCCGTGGACCCTGCGCAGAACGACCTGCTATTCGAGCGGTTCATCTCGGAAGACCGCATTGAGCCCCCCGACATCGACGTTGATTTTGAACACGAGCGGCGTGAAGAAGTCATCCAGCATATCTACAAAACCTACGGGCGGCACCGCGCGGGGCTTTGTGCGACCGTGATCCATTACCGCCCCCGCTCGGCGATCCGCGAGGTGGGCAAAGTCATGGGGTTATCCGAGGACGTCACCACCGCCCTCTCGAAAACCATCTGGGGATCGTGGGGCAAAAACGTCGACGGCTCGCATGTGTCGGAAGCGGGCCTCGACCTTTCTGACCCGCTCTTGCGCCGCACCATCATCGTGGCCCAACAAATGATCGGCATGCCGCGGCATTTGGGCCAGCATGTGGGCGGTTTTATCCTGACAGAAACCCCGCTTTTGGAGACCGTCCCCATCGGCAATGGCGCCATGGCAGACCGGACATTTATCGAATGGGATAAGGACGATATCGAAGCGCTTGGCATTTTCAAGGTCGACATCCTCGCTCTTGGCATGCTCACTTGCATCCGCAAATGTTTTGATCTGATCCGCGCCCATTACGGTCACGACTTGACCCTCGCCAACGTACCGCAAGAGGACAGCCGCGTTTACGATATGCTGTGCAAAGGCGACAGTATCGGCGTCTTTCAAATCGAGAGCCGCGCGCAAATCAACATGCTCCCACGCCTGCGCCCGCGCACCTTCTACGACCTCGTGATCGAGACCGCCATCGTCCGCCCTGGTCCGATCCAAGGCGATATGGTCCACCCTTACCTGCGTCGCCGTCAAGGTATCGAACCCGTCGCATACCCTGCCCCTGCAGACCCGCACGACCCCGCCGAACTGAAGAAAATCCTCGGGCGCACCCTTGGCGTGCCGATTTTCCAAGAACAGGCAATGAAAATCGCGATGGAGGCCGCGCAGTTCAACTCCAAAGAGGCGAACCAATTGCGCAAGGCCATGGCCACCTTCCGCTCCACAGGCACCATCGGCCTGCTTGAGGAAAAGATGGTCGGACGCATGGTTGCACGTGGCTATCCAGAAGACTTCGCTGTCCGCTGCTTCAACCAGATCAAGGGCTTTGGCGAATACGGTTTCCCCGAAAGCCATGCCGCGAGTTTCGCGCAACTGGTCTATGTTTCAAGCTGGCTCAAATGCCACTTCCCCGATGCCTTCTGCGCGGCCCTGCTGAATTCTCAACCGATGGGGTTTTACGCACCCGCACAACTTGTCCGCGATGCGCAAAATCACGGCGTGATCGTGCATGCGCCCGATATCAACTTCTCCGACTGGGACAGTACGTTAGAGCCGATCAGCACAGGCGGTTGGGCGATCCGCCTTGGCCTACGACAAGTGGGCGGCTTGCGTAGCGACGCCGCCGCCAAAATCATGCACGCCCGCAATGAGCCCTACCGCGACATCGCAGACCTACAATCGCGCGCCAAAGTCTCAGCCGCCCATGTGCACAGACTGGCCGAGGCCGACGCCATGCGCTCACTCTTCATCGATCGCAGGCAAGCGCTATGGGAGGCAAAGGGCCTGCGCGACGCACCCGATCTGCCCCTTTTCCAAGGCCACGCGGATGAGGGCACAGAGGCGACCGTCCCCCTGCCCGTCATGCCCACCTGCGAACAGGTGGTGGCCGATTACCAAACCATGCGGCTCTCACTCAAAGCGCATCCAATGTCCTTTCTACGTAAATCGATGACCAAACAGGGATTCGTGACCACGCAGCAATTGTTACAGACCAGACATGGGCAAAAGATTAAAATGGCAGGGCTTGTTCTGATCCGCCAAAAACCAGGCACGGCCAAGGGCGTGTGCTTTATCACCATTGAGGACGAATTCGGCGTGGCCAACCTCGTGGTCTGGCCCAAAATGATGGAAACCTACCGCAAAACCGTCATGCAATCGCGACTGTTGCTGATCGAAGGCTACGTGCAGCGCGACGTCGAAATCATCCATGTGGTGGCGCAGCATCTTGAGGATAAAACCGATGCGCTGGCACGTCTTGCTACGGCGTCAGACACCCCACAACGCCCGCAGTCCAGCCCTAGCCCGACACATCCAAGAAACCTGCGCATCATCCCCAAAAGCCGCGACTTCCACTGAGTCGGTGCACGTCTGGTGCACGCGCAGTGCACCCAACGCTGTTGCGCCATTTCTGAAGTTGTCCGCCGTCAGGGTTTTTGAAACCAAAGGTCGCTTGAACTAAGAGAGTGTTTGCAGGCCATTTCGCGCAGCTTTAGATTTTTGATCTAAATATCCGATAATCGCATGGCTGGGGGTATCACTTTTCCGAACTAAACTCGATACCGCCACGAACACCCCCAAACTGGGGGGTATCGTATCAAGCGCCATAAGATGGCACTGGAAAACAAGAAGGAACAAAACCCTTATAACACACGGTGTTTTGGACGTCATTGGATAAATATGGATATAAAATGGTGCCCCCACACGGCTGA
>DFSO01000069.1 GCA_002378665.1 Loktanella sp. UBA3435
GAGGTCACATCCCCAAGGCCAAAAACATTTGGGGCGATGGTGCTTTGCAGTGTCGCTTGGTCAACAGCCATCCAACCACCTTCATTTGCCAACGGGCTTTCCTTGATAAAGTCAGGCGCACATTGGGGCGGACAGACATGTAGCATATCAAATTTACGCTCGATCAGTTGTGGTTCTTCACCTTCTTTGGTCACTTTGAAAGTCGCGGTTTGATTGGGGCCGTCGACCTTCACCAAGTTGTGTCCAAAGTCGAGGTTGATGCCGTAGCTGTTTACGTATTCCATCAAAGGCGGCACATAGTCTGCGCAGCCAAACAGGACCGGCCCCGCATTGCAGAACGACACATTGATGTCTTTAATTTTACCCGCTTGCGTCCACGTAGAGCAGGACAGATACATTGCTTTCTGCGGCGCGCCTGCGCATTTGATAGGCATAGGCGGCTGGGTGAAAATAGCCTCTTTTCCGCGCATTTTCTGAACCAGATCCCATGTGTAAGGCGCAAGATCATATCGGTAGTTCGAGGTCACGCCGTTCTTACCAAGCGCAGTTTCCAATCCCTCAATCGCAGCCCAATCAAGCTTGAGTCCAGCCGCAACCACGAGATATTCATAGCTGAGCATGTCGCCGTCCTTGAGGGTGACTGAGTTCTCATCTGGCTGGAACGACGCGACGGTCCCTTTAATGTGTGTCACAAAAGAAGGCATGACACTTGCCGTGGGTCGTACGGTTTCTTCTTTCTTGAAGACGCCCGCGCCCACCAAGGTCCAGCCTGGCTGGTAATAATGGGTCGAAGAGGGTTCGATGATCGCGATGTTCAGCGACGCGTCCCGTTTGTGCAAACTGGCTGCGGTCGCAATTCCCGCAGCTCCGCCGCCGACGATAAGAATTTGATGATCTGCCATGATGGTACGGGCCTCCCAACCCTTGTGCTGATGCGCCTTACAGTTTGTTGATTGGCACCTTCAAATAAATGTCCCCATCCGTATCACGCGCGGGCATTTTTCCGGCATTCATGTTCACCTGAATGGACGGAATGATAAGTTTTGGCATTGCCAATTGCGTATCCCGCTTGGTGCGAAAATCGACAAACTCTTCTTCGGATTTACCACCACCGACATGGACATTTTTGGCCTTTTGCTCCGCTACTGTCGTTTGCCAACAAAACGTATCGCGTGTTTTGGTTTTATAGTCGTGGCACAGGAACAAGCGCGTCTCATCCGGCAATGCCAATATACGTTGGATCGAGGCATAAAGATCAGTCGCAGACCCGCCCGGAAAATCCGCCCGTGCAGTGCCGAAATCGGGCATAAACAATGTGTCACCGATAAATGCAGCATCGCCGACGACGTAGGTTACGCAGGCAGGCGTGTGCCCCGGAGTATGCATCACCGTCACATCAAGATTGCCGATGGCAAAGACATCCCCGTGCGCGAACAATCTGTCGAATTGGCTGCCGTCCATCTCGAACTCAGTGCCCGCATTGAAGATTTTGCCAAAGACCTTTTGTACTGCCGCGATATTGGCTCCAATCGCAATTTTGCCTCCAAGCTTTTCGGCCAGATAGGGGGCTGCAGACAGATGATCGGCATGTACGTGAGTCTCTAATATCCAAGCGACCTTCCAGCCATTTTGCGTAATCTCGTCGATCAGCATATCGGCGTGGGTCGTTTGGGTGCGGCCTGCCGCGGAGTCGAAATCCAAAATGGAATCGATAATTACCACAGCATTCGAGGCTGGGTCCTTCACGATATGACAGGCCGCATTCGTCGCCTCGTCAAAGAACGTGTAAACCTCAGGGACGGATTGCCGCATTATCTAATACTCCACAACAGCTCGGATGGATTTGCCTTCGTGCATTAAATCAAACCCGTGGTTGATGTCCTCAAGCTTCAATTTATGAGTGATCATAGGGTCGATTTCGATCTTGCCGTCCATGTACCAATCCACAATTTTCGGTACGTCAGTGCGCCCAGATGCGCCGCCAAAGGCCGTGCCACGCCAACTGCGCCCGGTGACCAGTTGGAAAGGCCGCGTGCTGATTTCTGCTCCAGCGGGGGCCACTCCGATGATGATGCTTTCGCCCCATCCCTTATGCGCGCATTCTAGCGCCGTGCGCATAACGCTCACATTGCCAGTGGCGTCAAATGTGTAATCCGCACCACCGCCTGTCAACTCAACCAGATGAGCAACCAGATCCCCGTCAATTTTGGACGGGTTCACAAAGTCGGTCATGCCAAACCGCGTGGCCATCTCCACCTTGCTGTCATTTAGATCAACGCCGACAATTTGGTCGGCCCCCGCAAGGCGCAACCCTTGGATCACATTGAGGCCGATACCGCCAAGGCCGAAGACCACGCCAGTAGATCCAATCTCGACCTTGGCGGTATTAATAACCGCCCCGATACCTGTCGTGACACCGCAGCCGATGTAGCAAATCTTATCGAACGGCGCGTCCTTACGCACTTTCGCGAGTGCGATTTCAGGCACAACGGTATGGTTGGCGAAGGTGGAACAACCCATGTAGTGGTGGATTGGCGTCCCATCGAGCATCTTGAAACGGGTCGAGCCGTCAGGTAAAAGCCCCGCGCCTTGGGTACTTCGGATCTTCTGGCACAGGTTGGTTTTCGGGTTGAGGCAGTATTCGCACTCGCGACATTCAGGCGTATAAAGTGGGATCACATGGTCACCCACCTCTAGACTGGTCACACCTTCTCCAATTTCGATCACTACGCCTGCACCTTCATGACCCAAGATTGCCGGAAAGATGCCCTCCGGATCCTCGCCCGAACGGGTGAATTCATCTGTATGACATAGACCTGTAGCTTTGATCTCAACCAAAACCTCTCCAGCGCGCGGGCCGTCGAGTTCAACGTCCATAACTTCAAGTGGTTTTCCAGCCTCCAAGGCGACAGCAGCACGTGTTCGCATTTTTTCTCCTAAAAAAAATTGCTTGATTTTTCCTATGATTCGCTCTCATCATCCGAGAAAGTGTCTCATAATTCAATAGGTACCTTTGAAGTGCATCTAGAACGTCTAATTCATCTGCTTGAAATTATCGCCGTCGTCGGTCGTCCGATCAGCGCAACCGAAGCTCAGATAGCAAGTGGGTTGCCAAA
>DFSO01000054.1:0-23118 GCA_002378665.1 Loktanella sp. UBA3435
TCGATAGCGAAGGCCGCGAAATTGGCATGCGCGTCTTGGCGCATCCGCATGAGACCGAGCAGCCGTTTACACGCAGCCTAGTGGTCAGTGGCCCGCTACCACAGACAGTCTACATAACGGCAAGATGTAGCGTTGATGGATGGGCCGAACAGCTGTTTGAGGTCTCACTTAAGTAGGATGGGTTTTAACCCATCCTCCGTCCTTCGCGCAGCCACGCGCCAACAGTAAGCAGTGCCGCCAGCATCAAAAATGCCCAAGCGGGCAACAACGGGTTGATTGTCACATCGGCAGTTTGGAATGCCGCTCGCGGTGTGATTCCGATCCAGCCGCGCCCTGCGGCAGGACGCCCTTCGCGCACGTTACGCACGGCAAAATCACCATCAGAGATGTTGAGAATGCCACCACGGGTGCTGTCGACGGCAGGCTGCACGATCTCGCCCGTTGCAATGGTTTGCTCAAACTCGCGCGGTGCTGCGGGCCCAAGGGCGATCACGCTTTCCACGTCTCCTTCGCGCAGGCGGTAAAGGCCGACTTCAGGGGCGTCCCACAGTGTCTCGAAACGACCGGGGCTGACCTCATTGAGGGCCAAATCAGTCTCGGTTCCATCAGGGTGCGTGACGGTCACGTCGCCGATTTCGGTCCCAATAGTGCGGCGAATAATCCGCATCGTTTGACCCGTTGGTTCGGCTGTCAGCGCCTCTTCTTCAAGGTCAGGTTCTTTCATCATCCAATGGGCAAGCCTGCGCAACAGTTCAAGCTGCGGCCCGCCGCCCTCAAACCCGCGATCCCAAAGCCATGACTGATCGGACGCAATCAGCGCCACCCGCCCGTTGCCAACACGGTCGAGCGTCAGAAGGGGGCGATCATCAAGGCCTGACATCACGGTGGTCGCCGTGTCTGGCACCAGCACATCAACAAGGCGGAACCAGCGGCCCCAATTCGCACCTTCACCGTCGGGATTGGCATAAAGCGCCTCAAGCCCTGCGGTCACAGGATGTCTGTCACCGATGTCGGTGACTTGCGGTGTAAAGCCCTCTTCAAACACCCGCGCTGTCGGCGCGCCAGGGAGGATTTGCCCCAGAGGTGAGCGATATATGCTCTCCGCGCCGCCATATTCGGGACCAGAGGAAATGAGCACAGCGCCGCCTTCTTCAACATAGTTGCGGATGTTGTCGAGGTATTCGTTTGGCAGAATGCCGCGCCGCCGATAGCGATCAAAAATGATCAGATCAAAGTCGGTGATCTTTTCCAAGAAGAGTTCGCGGGTTGGAAAGGCGATGAGGGATAATTCATCCACTGGCACGCCATCTTGCTTTTCTGGCGGTCGCAGAATGGTAAAGTGTACGAGGTCCACAGCGGCGTCTGATTTCAACAAGTTCCGCCAAGTCCGCTCGCCCGCGTGTGGTTCGCCAGAGACCAGCAAAACCCGCAAGCGGTCGCGCACGCCGTTAATTTGCACCACCGCGCCGTTGTTGCGATCCGTCAACTCGCCCACCACAGCCGGGGTCGCGAACTGCACCACGTTCATGCCGCCGTGGGGTAAGTCCAGCGGCAATTCGATGTCTTGGCCCGTGGGCACTTGGAACGACATTGGCGTGTCACCGTCGATTGAGATCGACAGTGGTACGATGGCTCCAGCCTCGGGCGCGGCACCTTGGTCTTCGATCCGCAAAGTCAGCGTGATCGTCTCGCCCATGATCGCAAATGCAGGCGCGTTGGAGACAACGAGCCTGCGGTCCCAATCCTCAGGTTGACCCGTCAGGATCGTGTGGAACGGTGCGGGCAGGGGCGGTGTGCGGGCCATGTCATGCACGCGTCCGTCCGTGATCGCCACGATGCCAGCGATGCGGGCTTGCGGCTCGTTGGCCAAAGCCGCGGATAGGGCGGTCATCAATTCGGTGCCACCGTCGCCCTCGGCATCATTAACAGGTACGACGCGCAATTCGGTATTGGGCATCCGCGCCAATTGTCCGCTTAAGGTTTCCAAGGCAGTTGCTGATTGTTCGGGACGGTCGGAGATGCGCTGGCTTGCAGATTCGTCGACCAAGGCAATCACGATGTCGCTTAGTGGGGCGCGGTCCTCGGATTGTACTGACGGGTTCGCCACCGCGGCCAAAATCGCGATAGCCGCCAAGGCCCGCAACCACCATCCTGCAAGTCTGCGCCAAACCGCCAAAGCCACGCCAAATAGCGCCAGTCCAGCCAGCACATAAAGCGCCACCATCGGCACCAGCGGATCAAGGATCAAAGTTTCCGTCATGCGCTATTGTCCCAGTCGATCAAGCAGTGCGGGCACATGCACCTGATCCGATTTATAATTGCCTGTCAGCACATGCATGACCAGATTGACGCCAAAGCGCAGCGCATATTCACGCTGCTTTTCACCGGCCGTGCCGCGCCCGACAGGGAACATGCGGTTGCCATTACCGTCCACGGCCCATGCGCGCGCCCAGTCGTTGCCGCCGATAACCACTGGTGTGACCCCGTCGTTAAGATTGCGGAACGGCATCTCCTCGGCTTGCTCTGCACCAACAGGGGCTGCTTCGACCCAAATGTCGCGGCTGGCGTAGCGACCAGGGAAATCTTGCAAAAGGTAGAACGTACGGGTCAAAACGTGGTCGGCTGGGATCGGTTCAATCGCAGGAATATCGAGGCCGCGCGCGATGGCTTGTAGCTTTTGCCCCTCAGGGCTGCCAGAGCCAAACCGTGCCTGATCCGCATCGCGTGTATCAAAAAGGATCATGCCACCTGTGCGCAAATAGCGGTTCAGCTTGCCGAAGGCTTCGCGGCTTGGCAGCGGTTGGTTTGCGGTCACGGGCCAGTAGATGAATGGAAAAAACGCCAGTTCGTCGGTCTCAAGGTTCACGCCTACTGGATTTGCAGGCTCGATAGACGTGCGTTGGAAAAGCGTTTGCGACAGCCCAAGCAGCCCCGCCGCTGAGATATCGTCTGTCTCTATATCACCCGTTTGCACATAGGCCAGCACGACGTTTGCTGTGGCTGCAATGGCTTTGGCGTCATCTGACTGGGCTTGGGCATCGGGGGTGAAAGCCATGAACGCAAGAAGGGTCACTGCGGTGACATCGCCGGGCGGCCCACGCAGGCGACCGCCGACAAGCAGAGAGGCGATGATGTCGACGGACAGGAGGCCGAGTGCTGCGGCGAGAAGCCAGCCTTTGAGGGCGGTTTCTCGCACCACACCTAGGCCTTCGACCACGATACGGGCAGGCCATGCGGCGACTGAGAGTGTCGTGTCGGGAGCAATGACATTGACCGCGATTTGCTGGTCAGCGTCCGCATAAAGCCCGGGGGTCAGGTCAGGGCCCGCAATGCCCTTAGCAATCAACGCTCCGTCAACACCAGCAAGGGTCGTGCCGTCTTGCAGTTGTCCGAAACCGTTCAACACATTGCGCGGTAACCACGTCGTGCCAGCCAGCGCCTCAGCCTCAACTGTGGCGGGACGTGTCGAAACAGCGAGCCGTTCGAGCATTTGCACAAACAGGCCAGAGAGCGGCAAAGTCGACCATTCGGCGTTGGCTGTCACATGCACAAGGACAACCTGACCGAGGCCAAGCTCTTTGAGCGTCACAAGCGGTGTGCCATCGGCCAATTGGGCGATCACGCGAGAGGCGAGGGTTGGATCAGGCTGCGCCATGACTTGGCTGGTGACGGTCACCTCGTCGGCAATGGACAGGCCAAAGAACGGGGAATCTTCTGAAAAAGGTGCGAGCGCTTTTGGCTCTCCCCAACTCATTGCGCCACCGACACTACGGCCACCTGCACGCAAGCGCACAGGCAAAAGTGGGTCTTCGGTGGTGGTGCCAAGGTCGGAAGCGGCAAGGCGCGGTCCCGCAAAGCGCAGCAACATCCCGCCACGATCAACCCAGTCGATTAGGCCTTCGGTCTCAATGCCTGTCAGTGTGGCCACATCGGCAAGAACGATCACGTCAGGGTTGGCCAGAAGGACATCACCCAATGTGCCGTTAATAATGTCGGCGGTCGGCTGCAAGGCCTCGCGCAGGTAGTGCAACGGCGAGAGCAGATCGAGGCCCTCACGGTCGTCACCGCCAGCAATCAGTGCGATTTCACGGCGCTTTAGCGCGTCGTCTGTCAGGCTCACGGAGCCAGCGGATCTTTGGCCCGCAATCTCGAAACGCGTAACCCGGTTGCGCAGTTCGGGGGGCAAAACGAGGGCGGTCTCGGTCACCGCTTCGCCTGCTGCGAAATTCAGGTCCACCGTTTGCAGCAGACGTTCGACGCCTGCAGGGTCAAGGCCGATGGCGGTGACAGGTGCAACAACGGCGTTGCCGATAGGCGTGCGCACGGCAGAGACGATGATGTTGCCCTCATCGTAGCGTGCGGGACGCAAGCCAAAGGTCGGGCGCGGCGATTGGAAAACGGTGACAGGGCCGTGGGCCTCAAAGGCGGCCAGTAAATCGTTGCGCCCATCCCAATCGATACCGTCTGACATCCAGAAGGTCTCGAAATTGTCAGCCTGATTGTCGATCCACGTGATGCTACCCACGCTTGGTTGCCAAGGTTGCGGTTGCAGATTGGCAAGTTTGTTGCGCCAATCGCCGGGTGCTGCAAAGGGCAGGTCGCCCACGGGAAGATCGGCGAGGTTCACGATTGCGACGCGTCTGTCAGCCGCTGCCGCTTCGGTCAGCAAACCGTCCACGCGGTCCATTTGCGCTGTCCAGCTAGGCGCACCAGCCCATGATCCGTCGAGCGCGATCACCAGATCGCCAGCCCCACCACGGCTGTCTGATGGATTTAAGACAGGCCCTGCAAAACCGACGATCAGGGCCGCAACAGCCATTAGGCGCAGCAGCAAAAGCCACCAAGGAGTGCGGTCAGTTTGGCTCTCTGCGTCAGTAAGGCCGAGTAAAAGTGCGACGCCTGGAAAGCGGCGTTTGATAGGCGCGGGCGGCACGGCACGCAGGAACAGCCAAAGGATCGGTAGCGCGATGAGGCCAAGCAAAAGGAGCGGGCTGATGAAGCCAAGGGGGCCGAGTGTCCACATTATAGGCTATCCTTTGTGGCGGCCCGAACGTTCGTATTGGTCAGAAGGAAAGAGGTCATACCGACCTCGCGAGTGCTTGGTAGAGCCACAAAAGGGCGGAGGTGGCAGGCGCGTTTGTGTGGTGGGTGTGGAACTGCCAACCTGTTGTGCGGGCGAGATGGGTGAGGCGGTCTTTGCGTTCGGCCAGTCGCTCAAGGTAGCGGGTTTTCAGGTCGCCCGCTTGCAGGGTTTCGTGTTGCAAGCCCCCTTGCATGGATTGGAAAATGGTGCGCCCGTTGAAGGGGAAGGTTTCCTCTTGTGGGTCAAGGATTTGCAGCATGACGCCGCGGACGCCAAGATCGGCTGCCTTGAGAAGGGCGGTTTCAAACGCGTCGATGTTGCCCATGAAGTCAGAGACAAATAGCGCACGTGAATGGGGCAACATGCCAGAGGTTTCGGGCGTGCCGTAGTCGGCGGTCTCGTCTTGCGAGAGGATATTCGCAAGCTTGGTGATTTGGGATCCCCCGCGACGCGGCGGGAGTGTTTCGCCAGTGAGGCCGACACGTTCGCCGCCACGGATCAGCAGGATCGCGGTCGCAAGTGCGACAGTGCGCGCGCGGGTGGATTTGCTGGGCAGATTGTCGGCGGAAGCGAAAGACATCGAGGCCGATTGGTCTACCCAAATCATCACCGACTGCGCGATCTGCCATTCCTTGTCAGCGACAAAGTTTGTGTCGGCACGCGCCGACCTGCGCCAGTCGATGCTGCGTAAATCGTCGCCCGCTTGGGCCGTGCGGTATTGCCAAAACGTATCGCCCATACCCGCGCGTCTGCGTCCGTGATCGCCCAACAGAACCGTCGTTGCCAAATGTTCTGCCCCCGCCAAAAGGGCGGGCAGCGTGCTGGCGGCGATTTCGGCCTGACTGCGGAGATCGAGCGAAGTTGTCACGCGGCGGCGGCCTTTACCTTGGTGATCTCAGCTGCGACAGCGTTGATGATGCTGGTCACGGTTTCACCACGTGCGCGGGCCGCAAATGACAGCGCCATACGGTGTTCGAGAACAGGCACAGCCATTGCCATGACGTCCTCGGCGGAGGGGGCGAGGCGGCCTTCGAGTAGCGCTTGTGCACGGACGGTGAGCATCAGCGCTTGGGCCGCACGTGGCCCCGGTCCCCAGCTTACCGCATTGCGCACGATGTCGGATGCACTCTCGTCAGGGCGGCACGCGCGAACCAGATCGAGGATCATCTCAACGATATTATCGCCGACAGGCATACGGCGCAGGATCGTCTGCGCCTCTAGCAATTCGGCTGCGGTGAAGACTTGCGTGGCTTCTTCCTCTTCCGTGCCAGTCGTGGCGATTAGAATGTCACGCTCGGTGGCGCGGTCAGGGTAGGGCACGTCGATTTGCACAAGAAAGCGGTCAAGTTGCGCTTCTGGCAACGGATAGGTGCCCTCTTGCTCAATCGGGTTTTGCGTGGCCAAAACGTGGAACGGCACACCAAGGGGGCGGTGTTCGCCCGCAATCGTGACTTCCTTTTCCTGCATCGCTTGCAAAAGCGCGGACTGGGTACGCGGCGAGGCGCGGTTAATCTCGTCGGCCATCAAAAGCTGGCAGAACACCGGACCTTCGACAAAACGAAACGCACGAGAGCCGTCTTTGGCGGTATCAAGAATTTCGGAGCCCAAGATATCGGCAGGCATCAGGTCGGGGGTGAACTGAATGCGATTGCCGTGCAGGCCCATCACTGTAGAGAGCGTATCGACAAGGCGGGTCTTTCCCAAACCGGGCAAACCAACCAAAACCGCATGTCCGCCACAGATCAACGCAGTGAGGGTCAGATCAACGACGCGGGGCTGCCCGATGAACCGTTTGCCGATGCTGGCACGGGCTGCGGCCAATTTGGTCCCTAGTTTTTCGATATCGGTGACCAATTGATCGGGGTTTACCATGACAATGCTCCTGTTACGCCTATATGCTTATAACAACAGATTAGCGCGATGACCCCAATGGGAAAAACAATGTCAGAACAAAAGATCGTTACTCCGAGTGCCGAAAGTATCGCAACTGCTGCGCGAGCGGCGAAAAAAGGCGGTTTGCCGCCAGTGCATCTGTGGAATCCAAAGTTTTGCGGCGATCTGGATATGCGGATTGCACGGGACGGGACGTGGTTTTATCTTGGTACGCCGATTGGACGGCCCGAACTGGTCAAGCTCTTCTCGACGATTCTACGCCGTGATGGCGATGATTACTTCCTCGTGACCCCTGTCGAGAAGGTCGGAATTACGGTTGATGATGCGCCGTTTGTGGCGGTGGATTTCAACCGCAAAGGTGACGCGCTGGTGTTTGAAACCAATGCTGGCGATTTCGTGGAGGCGGGGCCAGATGCGCCGATCCGCGTGGTGCGTGACCCCGAAACGGGGGAGCCCGCGCCCTACGTTTTGGTGCGCGCGAACCTTGAGGCGCTGATTGACCGCAAGTCGTTTTACAGGCTCGTCGAAATTGGAGAAGAGCAAGATGTCGAAGGTGTGCTTTGGTTTGGCGTGATGTCCAAGGGGGCGTTCTTCCCGATCATTCCAGCGGCGGAGTTGCATGCATGAAGACCTGCGCGAACCTGACGATGTTGTTTACAGAGCTGCCGTTCTTGGAACGGTTCGGAGCGGCGAAGCAGGCAGGGTTTGACGCGGTGGAGGTGCTATTTCCATACGATGTTGCGGTGCCTGATATGCTCGACATGATGGCGCGCAATGAATTGCCGCTGGCGCTGATCAACTGCCCACCGCCTAATTATACAGGGGGCGAACGGGGCTTTGCCGCCGTTGTCGGCTCGCGGTTTCAGCAAGATTTCAAGCGGGCCGCGCGATACGCAAAGGCACTGGGCGCGCAGCATTTGCATATCATGGCGGGGGCTGCCGAGGGGGCAGAGGCGCGGGCCTGTTTTGTTGATAATTTGCGTTGGGCTGCGGCAGAGGCACCCAGTCAAAGCCTGACGATTGAGCCGATTAATCGCGACGACATGCCCGGTTATTTCTTGTGCAATTTCGACGAGGGCAAGGCGATTGTCGAAGAGGTAAATGCGCCGAACTTACGCCTACAATTCGACGCCTATCACGCGCAGAAAATCACGGGCGATGTGTTGGGCACTTGGGGACGTGTCCGCGATGTGGTGGTGCATGTGCAGGTAGGGCAAACGCCGCACCGTACAGCACCAGACCAAGGTGATATCGACTTTGACGCGTTTTTTGCGCAGTTGAAAAAGGACGGCTACAATGGCTGGATCAGCGGCGAATACATCCCCGCTGATCGCACCGAGTTGAGTTTAGGCTGGATCAAGTAGGATGGGTTTTAACCCATCATTGCCCTGATAGGCTCTTCGCCAAACGCATCAGTTGCACGGCCTCTGTACGGTAGCCAAAGGCATCAGCCCCACGGTTCGCAGTGGCCAGATCAATCGCTTGTGCATAGCCCCAATCGCCCAAATAATCGGACCCGCTTAGAAGCTGGCCGAAACCCGCGATTGCGGAAGCAAATTGCGCCTCTGAATTGGTCGCAGTGCCTTGTGCAATTTGCACTTCCAACAGCTTGCTCACGTCCTCACCAGGTTCCTTATAGCGCAGCTTCAAGAAGCCGAGTTCAGCCGCATCACCGCTCACCTCTGCCGCCTGATAGCGCAGCGGATCGTTGAGTACGGCGTCGCTGCCCTTAGGTGTCACTTCATAAATCGCGGTCACCGAATGGCCCGCCCCTAGGTCGCCTGCATCCACCGTGTCATTGTTAAAATCCTCACGGCGCAGACTCCGCGTCTCATAACCGATCAGACGGTATTCGGCGACGGCGGCGGGGTTGAATTCGACCTGCACTTTCACGTCCCCCGCAATCGGGAACAGCGCCCCTGTCAACTGGTCCACCAACACCTTTTGCGCCTCTGACAACGTGTCGATAAAGGCCGCGATGCCGTTGCCGTTTTGCGCGAGCGCCTGCATGGTCGCGTCATCAAGATTGTCACGACCAAAGCCCAAAACGCTGAGGTAAGTGCCGCTATCCCGCTTGTCCGCGATGTAGGTCTTCAGCGCCTCAGGGCTATCGATGCCGACGTTAAAATCACCGTCCGTGGCAAGGATCACGCGGCTGACTTCGCCGTCCTCGGCCATGCTCGCGCCCACGGCATAGGCTTGTTCTAAACCACCCTGACCATTCGTTGATCCGCCAGCACCTAGCCCTTGGATCGCTTGTAGAATTGTCGTGCGGTCAGAGGCGGCGGTGGGGGCCAGAACCTGTCCCGCGCTGCCTGCATATTCGACAATCGCAACCTGATCTTCAGGGCGTAAGTTATCAAGCATCAAGCGGAAGGATTGCTTGAGCAGCGGTAGTTTGTTCGCGTCCGACATCGACCCCGATGTGTCGATCAAAAACACAAGGTTCAAGGCAGGGCGATCCGCCACCTTAGGCATCCGCCCTTGCAGCCCGATATGCACCAACTGCGTGCCCGCGTTCCAAGGTGTGCCCATCACGGTGACGGTCGGGCGGAAAGGGGCCTCGCCCGCCTCTGGACCTGCGTAATCATAGGGGAAATAGTTGATCATTTCCTCGACGCGCACGGCATCATGCGGCGGCATGGAACCGTTTTGCAGGCTAGAGCGCACAAGCGAATAACTCGCCGTATCAACGTCGATCGAGAAGGTCGAAACGGGTTCTTCGCTCACGACTTTGACGGGGTTCGCGGCGGCGTTTGCGAAGGCCTCTGTGTCTGATGATTGCATGGTGCTGAGATCGTTTGCAGGCACGATGGGCTGGTCCGCTGGGGACGTGGTCGCGGTTAATCCTGCGGCTCCGCTGTCGTCTGTAAGTAGTTCGCTAAGTGGAGACGACGCCTTAGGGCGCGCTGGAACTGGCTGCGGCGTAGCGCGTCGCAAGGTGTCGACGGTCTTTGCAGCGGACTCGGTCTCTTGTTTTACAGTCATAGGTGCTGGCTTACGCAACAAATCTTGCCCCGTCGGCGTCAAAAACAGAAACCCGCACGCCACAAGTGCTGTGGTGGCGCCCAATGCGCCCTTAGATGTCAGTGTATTCAGCATAGTCTTCACTCCTGTCCAAAGGGCGTTTTGCCCGTTTTCAGAAGTTGGACGCAGCGGTTTGGCCGATCCTTGGAGGGTCTCGAAATTTTGTCGCGCAAGGGCCAGATTTTCGGCACGGCGTGCACCATCGGGCGACGGTGTCGCGCTCGTCATCGCAGCCTTCAGATCGTCGAGGTCGTCGCTCATGCCACATCCTCCTTTTCTTTAAATTCTTTGAGGCGCTTTTTGGCCTCCGATATCCGCCAAGAAATCGTGCCCTCGGACACTCCCAAAATCTTGGCCGCCTGCGCATGTGTCATGTCGTCGAGCACCAAGGCGAGCGTGTCACGCAGGTCGTCGTTGAGGCTTTGCATCGCGGTTGTGAGCCAGTCTATTTTCGCGGCGTCCTCGATGGCGGTCTCGGTGCGGTTCACTTCCCAATCGCCCCACCCTGCGCTTGCCTTCACATAGGTCGCCCGTCTGCGTCTGCGGTCATGGGCGGCGTTCACGGCGACGCGGTAAAGCCATGTGGTGACCTTGGCGCGGCGCTGGTAGCTGGCCAGTTTTGCAGGCAGGGCAGCGCAGATATCTTGGGTCAAATCCTCGGCCTCGGCCCGCGCACCCGTCAGCCTGAAACAAAACGCAAACAGCCTGTCGTAGTGCCGATCAAGCAGCAAAGCAAAAGCCGCCCCATCGCCAGAGGCTGCCGCAAGTGCCAAGTCTTCGTCGGCTGTTGTCATACGCATTATGGTGGTTGGACGCGCCTCGGACGTCAATCCTTGGCGGTGACCTTAGGTTATTTTGAAAAAGGCATCTGCGGCCTCGTAATCGGGTCCGTACCTGCCTAACTACACAGTCCTCCACGCGGTATTAAGCCGTTTGAAATTACACATAAAATTGGACCTCCCCCCATGAAAGCTGCCATTATCCGCGCCTATGAAGGTGCCGTAGAAATCGCCGATGTTCCGGCACCTGTTCTTGCTGATGATAGCGTCATCATCAAGGTTCACGCCGCAAGTATAAACCCGATCGATAACATCCTGCGCATGGGCTACATGAAGGATATGATGCCGCTCACCTTCCCGTTTGTGATGGGTTATGACGTCAGCGGTGTCGTGACCGAAGTCGGCAAAGACGTGACCACGTTTAAGATTGGCGATGCAGTTTACGCCCGCGCGAACCAAGACGACAAAGGTGCCGTTGCTGAATTCGCCCGTGTGAAAGCCGCTGAACTGGCGTTGAAACCAGCGAGCCTAAGCCACCTTGAGGCCGCCTCGATCCCGCTTGCTGGTCTGACCGCATGGCAGGCATTTGTCGAATTTGCGCATTTGGAAAAGGGCCAGAAGGTTCTGATCCACGCAGGCTCCGGCGGCGTTGGCACATTGGCCATTCAGATGGCGAAACATTTGGGCGCATTCGTCGCGACGACAGTCAGCGCACGTAACGCAGACCTTGTGAAATCCCTCGGCGCTGATCTTGTGATCGACTACAAAACCGAGAATTTTGATGAGGTCATTTCCGACTACGACGTCGTGTTCGATATGGTCGGCGGCGACATCATGAACCGCTCTTTCAAGGTCTTGAAAAAGGGTGGGCATTTGGTGTCGATCAAGGGCCAGGATACCGACGGTCTTGCGGCCCAGCATGACGTAAAATTCGACTGGTTCTTCATGCATCCCGATGGGGCGCAGTTGAAAACGCTGGCTGATTTGGTGGTCTCTGGCGAGCTCAAAACCGTGATCGACAGTACGTTCAAATTTGGGGACGCGGCAAAAGCCTTTGACCATTTGGCCGATGGCCATGCAGTTGGTAAAATCGTGATTGATATGACGGCCTAAACTGTTGGCGGGGCAGGGTTAAACCTGCCCCAACCTATCTTAAACTGACGTACAGATATATTTCATTTCCATGTAGTCATCCATGCCGTGGCGGCTGCCTTCGCGCCCTAAGCCTGACTGCTTTACGCCACCAAACGGTGCAACTTCGGTCGAGATGATGCCAGTGTTCACGCCGACGATGCCGTATTCCAGCGCCTCTGCGACCTTGGTCACTCGGGACAGGTCCTTGGCGTAGAAATAGGACGCCAAGCCAAAGATCGTGTCGTTGGCCAAGGCAATCACATCGTCCTCGTCTTCAAACTTAAACAATGGCGCAAACGGGCCAAATGTCTCATCGACGCTGACCATCATGTCCTTTGTCGCGTTGGTCACAATCGTTGGCTCGTAGAACAAACCACCCAGCGCATGCGGCTTGCCGCCTGTCAGGATCGTGCCGCCTTTGGACAGCGCATCGTCGAGGTGTTCTTGCACTTTCGCGACAGCCGCTTGCTCAACCAACGGGCCAGTGGTGATGCCGTCGGATAGGCCGTCGCCTACCTTCAATGCTTCAACCGCGACCTTCAGTTTTGCCGCGAATTCATCGTAAACGCCTGCCTGCACATAGATGCGGTTCGCGCAAACGCAGGTCTGGCCGTTGTTGCGGAATTTGCAGGCGATGGCGCCGATGACGGCCTCATCAAGGTCCGCGTCATCAAATACGATGAATGGCGCGTTGCCGCCAAGTTCCATCGAGCATTTCATGACCTGATCGGCGGCTTGCTTGAGCAGGATGCGGCCAACTTCGGTGGACCCTGTGAACGACAGTTTACGCACAATCGGGTTTTCGCAGAACTCTTTGCCCACGTCCGAGGATTTGGTCGAAGTCACGACGGACAGCACGCCTTTTGGCACGCCCGCCTCTTCGGCCAATTTCGCCATGGAGAGCGCGGAAAGCGGGGTCAGAGATGCAGGGCGGACGACGAAGGAACAGCCTGCGGCCAAAGCAGGCGCCACCTTGCGGGCGATCATTGCGTTGGGGAAGTTCCAAGGGGTAATCGCGGCGGCCACGCCAATCGGCTGCTTGATCACTGTGATACGCTTGTCGGCCATGTGACCGGGAATCGTTTCGCCGTAATTGCGCTTTGCTTCTTCGCCGAACCACTCAACGAAGGACGCGCCATAAGCCACCTCGCCACGGCTCTCGACCAAGGGTTTGCCCTGCTCGGCAGTCATAATGATCGCGAGGTCTTCTTGGTTTGCCATTAGAAGGTCGAACCATTTGCGCAGCACTTTTGCGCGCTCCTTGGCGGCCAAAGCAGCCCATGCCTTTTGTGATTTATGTGCAGCATCAATGGCTTGCGTAATCTCGGAGCGGTCAAGGTCGGTGACGGTTGCAATCACGTCACCGCGTGCGGGGTTGGTGACGTCAAAGGTCTTGCCGCTTTTCGCATCGACCCATTCGCCGCCTACGAAGGCTTGCGAGCAGACGAGGTCGGGGCGTTTGAGCATGGATTTAAGGTCGGTTGTTGCGTCGAGCATGATGTTCTCCAATTCAGTTGGCACTATCTGACCAGCCAAGCTAGCCTTGGTAAAGTCAAAAACCACAGAAAGTGCCTGAAATGGATATGGACGACCGATTTGCGAATGCAGCCTATATTCCTGACGGGATGTCCTACCCTGAGAAATGGGCGCGTCAGGCAGCCGCGTTTCGGGCCACGGCCAAGGCCGAACTGGATGTGCGCTATGGCCCAAGTGCGCGGCAGGTGATGGATGTTTTCCACCCTGAGGGCACGCCAAAAGGCACAGTTGTGTTTGTGCATGGCGGCTATTGGGTGGCGTTCGATAAATCATTTTGGTCGCATCTCGCGGCGGGGCCTTTGGCGCATGGCTGGTCGGTGACGATGCCGTCGTATGACCTGTGCCCAGATGTGCATATCTCTGAAATAACGCAACAAATCGAGGAAGCGGTGCGTGGTTTGCAGGGACCGCTGCGCCTGACAGGCCATTCTGCGGGCGGTCATTTGGTTGCGCGTTTGGCGGGGATGCCGCATGTGGCGCGGGTGGTTCCGATCTCGCCTGTGGCGGATTTGACCCCGCTTTTGCAGACGAAGATGAACGCGGATTTGCGATTGTCAGAGGACGAGGCCTTTGCCGAAAGTCCCGTGAACCTGCCGCCGCCGAATGTGCCTGTAACGGTGTGGGTTGGCGGCGATGAACGGCCCGTTTTCCAAGAGCAAGCCAAGCAGTTGGCGGATGCTTGGGGTGTTGATTTGGTCGTGTCCGAGGGCGAGCATCATTTCAACGTGATTGAGCCGCTGGCCGATCGTGACAGCCGGCTCGTCAAGGCACTGCTTAGCTAAACGTGCGGGCGTAGCAGGCGGGTGTCTCAAACGGATTTGAGCGCGCCTCATAGATGCCGCGTGCGATGGCGCGGGCCATGCAGGTGGCGGCTGCGTGACCGAGATAAATCAAATCATCACACTCGATTTCCCCATGGCTTGCCGCAAATATCAAATCACCGTCCATAGGTGTGTGGCTCGGCACTAAGGCCCGCGCGATACCGTCGTGGGCCGCTGTGGCGAGCCGTGTGCATTGCGCTTGGGTCAGTTTTGCGTTTGTCGCAACGATCCCGATGGTGGTGTTTTGGGCGTGTCCTTTGGTTGCGGGGCGGCCTGATGGGTAGGTCGACGAGGGGCCGAGGTTGCCGAATTCGCCGTTTTCCTCAAACGGTGCGGCCCAGAAATGCGGACCGTCGCCAACGGTTGCAGAGCCGATGGCGTTGACCGCGACGAGGGCACCGACGATGACGCCGTTTGGCAGTTGCATCGAGGCGGAACCTAATCCGCCTTTGAGACTGGCGGTTGTAGCCCCAAATCCAGCACCTGCTGTGCCGATCTTGAAGGTGGTACTGAGGCTAGAATAAGCTTTTATTCCCAATGCATTATACGGATTTTGAACCCAATTCTTGTCGCCCCCATTCAGCAGATCAAAAAGGATCGCGGCGGGTACGATGGGGACGGTGACGTCGCCTACAGCAAAACCGCGTCCCTCTGAGCGTAGTGCGTCGGCCACACCAGAGGCCGCGTCGAGGCCAAAAGCGCTGCCGCCTGAAAGCACAATCGCATCGACGGTTTGCACGGTTTTGTCGGGGGCAAGCAGATCAGTTTCGCGGGTGCCCGGTGCGCCGCCCATAACATGCACGCCACAGGTAAAGGGCGCGTTAGCGGTCAGGACCGTGACCCCTGATTTCAGGGTCTCGTCATGGGCGCATCCGACTTGGAGCCCTGCGATATCTGTGATCAGATTTTGCATCAAACAGCCACGATATAAGGGCCGAGATAGAATAGATTTGGCGTGTGAGCCAGTGTATAAGGAAAGCCACCAAAAGCATCTTCTGTGATGATTATCAACGTGTTAGCGCCGCGCATCTTGTGCAGGGTGCGGTCGGTTTCCTCGACGCTGAGGAACTCTGCGAGGCGGTTTGCGGCATTGTGAAAGACGACCTCGACGAAGTCCGTGTTCATGAAGGCACCGGGTTGATCAAGTGTGATCTGTTCGGGCACGTCGCCGGGTGCGTGAAAGCAATAGGCCATCGCGGCATCTACGTCGTCGAAATTGCCAGAAAACAAGTGAATCCGTTGTTGTCCATGCGGCAACGCGGCGGGCAAATCGGGTTGCGGAATGGGGCGGAGAGCTTTGAGAAGGCGGGACAGAATGGACATGGTGGCTTTCATTTTCTGCACGGGTTTCGGGTAGTTTCGTCGTTAATTTGGCTGTGCACAACCCGTGCACTGAACGTGCACCATGCGTGCACTGGATTGACGCATCATAAAAATCTGCTAACGGTGGCTTTGAGCAAGTGACGATGGCGTCGTCGCAGGTAGGTAACTACCGCTTGGCCGCTGTGCCATCGTCCTGAACGCCGGGACCTTTCGGGGTCTGCATGACCCCATTTATGTTGGGTCTATGATTATGACAAACCGTCCACAATTCTACCGTTTCCATCAGGGCGCCGAAGTGCTGCCGTTTGCGCCATCCGAGTATGACGCGCGCCTGAAGGGCCTGCGCCAGATCATGGCCGCTAAGGGCGTGGCTGCCGCTGTTTTCACGTCGATGCATAACATCGCGTATTATTCCGGCTTTCTGTACTGCGCGTTTGGCCGTCCTTATGCGCTTGTTGTGACGGCCACCGAGAATGTGACGATTTCGGCGGGGATTGATGCCGCACAGCCTTGGCGCAGGTGCCACGGCGATAACATCACCTATACCGATTGGGAGCGTGACAACTATTGGCGTGCGATCTTGTCTGTGACAGGCAGTGGCGCTGTGATCGGCATGGAAGGCGACCACCTGACGTTGGTGCAAAGCCAGAAGCTGGAGGCGTTCCTTGCGCCCTCGCGAATCGTTGATATTGCGCCCGCGACGATGGTGCAGCGCATGAAAAAGTCGCAAGCCGAGTTGGATTTGATCCGCCATGGTGCGGGTGTGGCTGATGTGGGTGGTTATGCCATTCACGAAGCCGCAAGGGCAGGTGTGCGCGAGATTGACGTGGCGATGGCGGGCCGTGATGCGATGGAATTGGAAATCGCAAAACGGTTCCCAGATGCCGAATACCGCGACACTTGGGTTTGGTTCCAATCGGGCATCAATACTGACGGCGCGCATAACCCTGTGACGGGGCGTGTATTGGAGCGCGGCGATATTCTGTCGCTCAATACGTTCCCGATGATTTCGGGCTATTACACAGCGCTAGAGCGGACGATGTTTGTCCAAGAAGTTGATCCTGCGAGCCTTAAGATTTGGGAGGCTAACGTCGCAGCCCATGAATATGGCATGAGCCTGCTTGTGCCCGGTGCGAAGTGTTCGGAGATCACCGCAAAGATCAACACGTTCTTTGAGGAACGCCAGTTGTTACAGTACCGTACGTTCGGCTATGGCCACTCGTTTGGGGTGCTGTCGCACTACTACGGGCGCGAGGCGGGGCTTGAGTTGCGTGAAGATATCGACACGGTTTTAGAGCCGGGCATGGTGATTTCAATGGAGCCGATGCTTACGATTCCCGAAGGCACACCAGGTGCAGGCGGTTACCGCGAACATGACATTTTGTTTATCACCGAGGACGGGAATGAGGATATTACCAAATACCCATACGGACCTGCGCAAAATATCGTCGGAAATTAAGGGGATAGGGGCGTCGGCATTAGGGCGCCCCCTTCATCTCAAAAACAAGTGAGCCGAATTGCAACTTCTGTGGCACATGATTTTGAGGGCCAGAATTTTGAATTGGTAGCTATCGCTTATGACCACAAATAACGTTTACTCCAGACGCGCGTTCGGCGCCTTGCTTTTGGGAACGACAGCCGCTTGTGCGTCTGGCCCGGACCTTGAAGTACCTGCACCCGTTGTTTTCACTGAGGGCTATGGCCCGCACTTTGATTCAGGGTACAACTTGCCCGGTATTCCGCCAGAATATACCCAAGGGATCAACCGCCGCATGTCTGGCACCTATTTGGGTGAAGCCCCGCGCAACTCGATCGACGTCGATCCTTATGCGAAGTTCCTGTACCACGTCTTGGATGATGGCACGGCTGTCCGTTATCCCGTTGGTGTTGGCCGCGCAGGCAAAAGCTTTGCTGGTGACGGTATCATCCAGTTAAAGAAAAAGTGGCCCGGTTGGACGGCTACCGCCAATATGCTGCGCACGGAGCCTGATGTTTACGGCCCGTTTGCGAGGGGTATTCCGGGTGGTTTGCGCAGCCCGCTTGGCGCGGCTGCCTTGTATCTCTACCGCAATGGGCGTGACACATATTACCGTATTCACGGCACCAATGATCTGGGCTCTATCGGGAACTCTGGCTCTGCTGGCTGTATCCGTATGTTTAACCAAGACATCCTGCATCTTTATGATGCCGTGCCAACAGGTGTGAAGGTTCACGTGCGGTCCGAGGCCGAAAGCCTGCGCGTTGATCCAGAGAATTACCTGCGCGGCATCGAATTGCCTGCCAAACACATCGACCCAGATGCGATTTATGGCGAAGAGGCGATTGCCAACGATAGGCCGCCCGATTTTGATGCGGTTGATCCAAATACGCTGATTACGATCGTAGGATCCAATTAAATTAAAGAAAAATGACCCGCACCCTCTCTGGTTGCGGGTTTTTTCTTATCATCGCCATGTAGCTGCCGTAGTTTATTGGCACGAATGGCCGAAATCACGGGGCGGGGATTTGCAAACCTGCGACTGTATACCTAAATGTAATAAAGCATAACATTAACGAGGGGACCTCCGCATATGTCTACGTTCGACGCACAGATCAATGAAAGCCAAAAGCAAGTTGCCGAGGCGCAATCGAAGATTTCCGAGCTGACAAGCCGTATTGAGACTGCACGTCAGAAGATGGCTGCTGGCACGGATATTTCCGTCGATATCGAGAATGCGAGCCTTGAGGACGTGCATGCCCATACCGAGTTGATGAACGCGAATATCGCGGAATTGATTATGGGCTTGGACGATGTGACCTCGGCGTTTTCCAAGGATTTCGACGAGATGCGGTCCAAGACCACGATGGAAAGCGTCGTGGGCTGGTTCTCTGGGGCGAAGGCCGACAGCATGCGCGAAGAGCGGATGCGCACGGCAAGCGTTGACGACAAGTTGCAGGATTTGATTTCGAAGTCGGATATTATCACCAAGCTTTTGCAGGGCCAGTTGGCGACGCTCAACGAGCAGAAAACCAAAGTTGAGACGAACCTGACGGGCACATTGGACGAGCGCGAGGCGACTGTTGGTGAGTTGGAGCAAGTCCGCGCTGATATCCTCGCGATTGATCCGCAGATTATTACGCTTGAGGGCAAGATTTCGGTCGAGCAGGACGCGGCGAAGCGCACGAAGTTGGAGTCTGAACTTGCTGGTCTAAACACGAAATACAACGAGATGGTGCAGATGGAGCAGGTGAAGCTTGCGAAATCCCAAACGCTGGAGCGCTATATCGAGAAGGGTAAAACTTGGGTCGATAGTTTGCAGAACCAAGCGGCGACGCAGATGGTGCTTATCAACAAGCTTGAGACTGACACCAGGCAACGTGTTGTTTTGTATGATGCTTTGTCGAAGTCACTCAAGACAGCACAGCAGCAGGACGTCGCCCATAAGATCAACGAGATTGGCGTAAAAACTGACCAAGAGGCACAGACCGCGATGGCCGCAATTGGTGCCGCCACAAACGCGCGGATGGCAGATATGTTGGAAGCCCACGAGGACCACATGGTATTCGCGCGTGAAGTTCTGGAGCAGAAAGCCAAGGCCGACGAGCGGTTCGTGCGCAGGTTCCAAAAGATTGTGGAGAAGCACGATAGCAATCAGTACGGTGGGTAGATAAAGGCTGTGAGTTTTAGCTTTTCGAGTTATTTTGCCGTCTGGTTCGGGCTTGTTTTATTGTTGCTTTGGGGGCTTCTATTTTTAATGATCACATTGGGAACACTGGCCTTCGCATTGAACCAAAGTGGAGAGGCGAGAGGACTCCTGTATTATGGAGCACTTTATGGCACATCCGCATTCTGGCTGTGGATCGGATTTTTCTTTCTTGCTCCGACGGGGTTCAAAATTGCCAAGCGAGGGAATGGCGTGATGTGGAGGAAAGAGCGTCTTACTGTTGCTGAAGTCTTGAATATTTTTCGTGGTGGTCTTGCTGGCCTCGTTGGCTTGAACAAAAAGGCTGGTTCCTGATGCGATTTGGGACTCAGCAGGCGATCGCACTAACGGTTAGTATCGGTTGCCTTAGTCTTCCGAGAATTGCATCGTTGTTTCCTGTCGGCGATATTACTTGGGATTTGCCCTATGTCTTACAATGGACCATGACGCTTCTGCTCAATCTGGCTTTTTTCAGATACTTTTTTTGGCTCGCTTGGGATTCTGAAAGGGGGCAGCGCTTTTTCTTAGCGATACATTTTCCCAAAGAGTGGATTATCAATGGTGTCGGGGCTGGCGCGCTAAGGTGGTATTGCCACATTAATGAACATGGTGATGATTTGGATGCTCGTTGAAAATGTCAAAAACTGACCACTCCCTCGATCACTTCAAAATGGAGGTGACCCATGCTGAGCGCCGATGACTATATTGAAATACGCAAAAACGCGTCGCGCAAAATGGCTGACATTTGTGATCTTTCTTATCGCTCTGGGCGGCGGTTTTTATGTCCTTGTGCGCGCCTCGCACGCCTATGGCTTTCCGTTGATACCGATGAACGGTGCCTATGTTATTTTGGTCTTTCTGTTCGCGTCGATTATCAAATACTGCGTGAAAGCTTATAAGAAAGTGCCGTTTGCAATAGGGCTGGCCAGCGACGATCCTGTTTTTCATGATGGATTCTGTGATGGCCATGACGACTGATCATTCCCACGACCACTTCAAGCTGGAAGATACCCGCATCACCCGCAGGTATTTTGGCAAGTTCGAGCGGATCACGCAGCATATGACCAAGGTCGCGGCCACGATGGAGGCCGAGGGGCGTTTGGCGCGACGCGATACGGATGTGTTGGCGCGGTATCTGTTGGGGTTGAACCTGACGTTTAAGGCGTTGGCGCATAAGTATCATTTCTCTGGGCGTTATGCCCATGCGGGACAGTTGACATTTGACCGTGTCGAGAGCGGCTTTCCTGTCTATCAAGAACTGTTGGAGATGGCCAATGATGCGCTTCAGGCGGGGACGCATTTGGCGTCGATGCCGTCTGTTAATGCGCTGAAGGATCAGATGGTGCGCACGATTGTGGGCGAGCAGGCGATACCGACGAAGCTGCAATATGCGTTGTCGCAGCGGCTGTATTACGAAGAGCTTTCTAAAGGCGGCATGTTTTGGGCGCGCAATGATCCGACGGCTGTTTGGATCAAGAACGACGATGATCGCCGCCATTTTCAGGTGCATTGGGCGGTCTATGACAGTCAGGTGAACTTGCCCGTGATTTACATCATGGATGTGGAGGACACGGGTAAAACGGGCCTGCCCAAGGACGAGCGCCGTTGGCCTGAGGCCCAATCGCATTTAATGGCGCAAAGCCTTGGTGGCTTGAAGTTGCTGACGATTGCCAAGGGTTTTGACGAGGATTTTGACGATCTGCATCCTACGAGGCTGCGCAGGTTCCATATTGGTCCGATGTATTCGAGCGCCTTTACGATGCAGACGGGCCCGCTTCGTGAGGTTCTTGAGGCCGCGAAAAGCCCTGTTGGTGAAGATTGGGCGATGGTCTGGACTGAGGAAGAGTTGCTGTCGGAGCGTGTAGAACATGTGAAGTCTGGCTGGTTTGGATCTGTGGAACGTCAGATTTTTGCGCTTGATCCTTTTGCCACGGGTGGGTCCGACATGGGGGCCAGCCGCATGGAGCGATCGTTGATTATGCCAGAGCGGCCTTATCAGGCTTTAGCCGAACGCAACCCTGCGGGGTTCAAGGATGTGCGCAAGTTTGTTGTGTCGGCTGAGGGCCGCGTTTTGAGTTATCGGTGATACGAATTTTCGCCGAAAATTCGGTGCCTGCCGGCGGCAGGTATTTAAGATCAGAAGAAGGATGAGTGATGAGCCAGAATAGTGACCAGATGGAGCTGCGCGAGGAGGATATTCGCGGGCATTATGCGGCGGCTTTGGGGCTGCTCGATGGCTTTGATCATTCGCCTCGGATCGCAACGGGCGGGGCTGCACCCGTGGCGGAGAAGTCGCCGGGGATCGGGTCTGTGCGCAGGTTTCGCTCGACCACGCCTGGGCTGTCGACGCGCCGCGTGACCCGTGCAGAGGGCATTCAATTGTCGGCACGCGTTGAGGCGATTGGTGGCGATGGGTTGCCCTCACCTATTCAGGCGCATGTGTTGCAGGGCTTGCGCCGCGCGATTGCGATTGCCTTGGCTGTGGCGGATCAGTTTGCGGATCGTACTGCGTTGAAGGATCTCAAGCGAGCGAATTTGGAGGGGGCGTTGGCGGAGAACCGCAAGGCGGGGTTTTCCGAATTGCTGACGGCGGAGGCCTTGATCACGCTTTATGTGTTTGGATCGGCGACAGCGTTTCTGTTGGCCTCTCACGCGACGGAGCAATCGGTTGAGGTGGGCGAGGTCGAGGAGGTTTTGGTCGAGAATGGCCAGTTGGCGCTTCATGGCGTGCTGTGGGAGTTGGATCAAGACATCGCGGCATTGGGGACGGACGAGCACAAGACAGTGGCTGTCGTTTTGGCCTTTGCCGAGGCGTTGATGGAAAAAGTGGCGTCGCGTGCGGCGTCGGCGGCGCGGTTGGAACCTTTTATGCAGGCTGCATGGCGCGTTGAGGCGGATGAGTTTTCCGTGCGCGGGTTTAGTCCTGCGACCAAGGGAAAATCCTCCACCCTGACTATGACGTTTAAGAAACCCAATGAGGTCGTGGGCAACCATATCGCCAAATATCAGTCGATGAAGCTGGCGAAGATGTTGATGGCTTATGACTTTGATCGTCGCTTGAATCCGTTTGCTGAACTCGGTGGCTTTATCTTTACGTTTATGGGTGATGGGAAGCCTGGGACGGGGAAGACGACCTTGATCCAGATGATGGCGGGGCTGGTGAACGATTACTGCCAGACGGCGGGCTATCCGTTTAAATATCAGAACCTGAGCACCGATAATATTGACAGTTATCAGGGCAAATCAGGGCAGAACGCGAAGGCATTTATCAACAATATTCTGGACCCGAGCGTGATTGGTTTCGGGACGATTGACGATATTGACCAGTTGGCAGGCAAGCGTGGGGATCGTCAGTCAAGCGCGGGGCAGTTGGAGATTACGGCTGTGCTGATGGAGAGTTTTGCGGGGGCCAATACGGTTGTGCGCGGGAATTGCACGTTTGGAATGTTTTCGAACTATCCTGAGAACGTGGATGATGCGCTGCGCCAACGGGCGGGGGCGCGGTTCCTTGTGGACGGACCGCAGACGCGGGATGATTACATCGACATTCTGTATCTGTTGATGGGGAAGAACCACGATATTCCGACGGGCGACCATGAAGTGTTCTCGGCGCAAGAGATTAAAAAGGCGGTCGCCGCCAGCTTTGCAGGGCACTCCAAGCCCCATGAAGAGGGGTTGATCCGCGTGTTTGACCGCGTGCAGGACCAGATTGGTGATCTGGATACGATTGCCAAGATGGGGACGTATCTGAAGGCCATTCAGGAAGCTGACGAGCGCTTCACGGGCCGTGCGATCAAGAACATCACGGATGCGGTCAAGGTCCGCGCAATGGATTTTGA
>DFSO01000054.1:23439-33429 GCA_002378665.1 Loktanella sp. UBA3435
GGCAGCCAATCACGACCCAGATGGTGATACAGGAAATCAACCGTTATGCGGATAGCGAATTCCGTTATGCCGATAAGTCGGACGAGGTGGCGATTGACCAAATGGTCCGCGACTTTGGCCGCCAAGAGATCGCGAAGAAGCGGTATTTGGAGGGGAAGGGGTGATTGTCAGCTTTCAGGTGGCGGCGCTGTTGGCGGTTGCGGGGGCCGTGTTCATCGGCGTCGTTTGCAGCAAGACCCTGACAACAGGGAGGCAATGGCTAGGTGCTGGCCTTGCGGCGTTGGTCGGCGCAGTGATCGGGTTTCTGCCTGCAATCCCTGATTGGGATAAGGAAACGGCAATGACACTGACTGGATACACTTTAGGCGCGGTGCCTTTGATTGTGATTGCAATGGGGCTTGTCTCGGCTGCGATTTTTGCAAGCTTTAGTGCTGCGCTCGCGTTGATTGCGGGGCTGATTGTAAGGCCGCGGCGGCCAAGACCTGCACAAGGTGGAAACCCGAAATGAGCCTTTTCGCCGACAGCCTGTTCATGCCCGCGCTTGTGCTCGCACTTATGGCTTGGTTCGTGCCTAAGCTGTTGGCGCGGGTCATGCCCGAGGGGGTGAAGCCGCTCTTGGGGATCGCGTTTTTGTCGACGGTGTTTTTGTTCGCCCTGAGTGCCGCGTTCTTTGTCGCGCTTTATGTCTGGCAAGGGATGACGTGGGCGCAGTTTGCGGACTTTGGGTTTGCGGCGAATGTTTTGTTTTACGGGAAGCTTGGGTTGTTCGCGGGGATGATCTGGGGGCCGATCATGGTGCTTTCGGTCGCGAATTTACCGCGGAGTTGGGTTAGGGAAGTATGGTGATATCATTGATGGTATTATTATTGGTCCCAATTATTTGGGTTGGTGGCCTGATACTGGGCGTCGTCGCTAGTTTGAAGGTAGGATCAGTTTACATTGTGCTTTGGGCGATACTGTTGGCCGTAACGAGTTGGGTTTTCATGTATAACATGGCCTTTCTTCCGGTTCAGTACGGTCACATCGGGCAGGGGGCTGATGCGGTTGTGTTTCGGAAGACTGCGGTTGATTTTGCGATGGCAAAACTGCTGGCAAAATATGCGATGATCGGGGCGGTGGTCGCTTATGCGGTTGGATGTATTGCGGGTTTGATCCGTAAGAATAAAAGGATTGTAGATGCATAGGCTCATTGAAAAAGGTCTGATGTTTGGCAACCTCATTCGTGTGGATAGCTCTGTTTTGGTGGAGCGGTATAATCGTGCGCTGAAATCACTGACGGGTAAGCAGACCAAGCTGGACGAGTTTCATGTTGATATTTCGGGGTATTCGCCTGAGGTCGGGGCTGAGTTCGATGATGAGTTGTATCTCAACCATCGCGGCGTGAACCGCCAGTTTATTTTGCTCACAACGGAACAGTCCACCGCTCCGCTTTTAAATGCGAAGTTCTCGACCAGCCGTGGAATTCTCAAGCAGTTCATCGAGACGAACCGCGCGCAATTGTTCGCGCTGACGGCGCGTGATGCGGTAGTGGGCGAGTTGGTGAATTCAGTGTATAGTGTCGAAAACCCTGCCAAGCTGTTTGATATTCGCAAGATTACGATTGAGGCGGATACCACGAGCGGGACCGTGGCCACGGCGAAAAAACTGGGCTCCATGATTGACCGCTTTAAGTCTGAAGACGGTGCTTGGTTCGATGATGTGCTGATCGGGCAGATGATCGGGCTGGCCAAGGAAACGGGCGATGTGACCCGCAATCCTGTGAGCCTTAAGCAGATGGAATTTGCGCAGGATAATTTCTGGACCTCGCATTTTGGCGGGCTTTATGTGTTTCGCGGGGTCGAGCATCCCGCGGTGATTGGGTCGAAAGATCACGATGCCTTGGTCGATTTGCCAGTCAAGTTTGTGTTTGATTTGACCGAGCGGAGCGCGATTGCCAAGTTTCTGAAGCTCAACGATATGGTCGAGCCGATTGTGGAGGCGCGGGGTTTGGATGCCGCCGCAATCCTGCATCAGAAGATGGATTTTGTGGTGGCTTCGGTTGCGGCACAGATGGGCGAGGATTTGGTGGGGGCTGTGCGCCGCGACTTGCGCAACTTGGGTCGCAGGTATGCGGAAAAGCTGCTAGAGGCGTGGCAGGGCATGGCGGCGCTTGCGCGTTGGGCCGAGGAAGATGGCCCTTGGCCGCGCATCACGTCGGATCATGACGCCTATTTCTATACGCTGCGCGCCAAGGATCACGCAGATGCGGATTTGGTAAATATGCTGCTTGCCGAGCTGTGTCCGCTGGACATTCGTCAGCTTTTTATCTGCCATAAGGAGGCGTTTTATGCCGCTTATGCCACATGGCCCGATCAAAAGCGTGCCTATGTCGTGGACTTTCTGGATCGGGAGTATCAAGTGGATAAGGCGGGCACGCGTGAGGCCTTGTTCGGCCATGATGCGCCGCTGGAAGAGCCAAAGCCTGTGAGACGTGATATGATTGAAGCTGTCGGCCCTTGGGGTGCGGTGCGGAGGAGATAGAAATGGGATTTGTCAGATTGGTTGTGTTTGGCTTTGTTGGCCTGAGCATTTTATACCTGTGCATCTCGGTCTACTCGCGCTCGGTACGCCGTGAGAAGCTGGAGAAAGCATGGGACGAAGAAAACGTGGGCAGCGATGATCTGGCCTCGCGGAATGCCTATGTAGAAAAGGGCATTGCGGCTTATAACAACTCGTTTCGTCCCAAATTGATCGGCTTGGTCTACGTTATTCCGACGGTGATCGTGATGGTCATTGTCTATACTACAAATACGAATTGAGGGCAGTTATGCACCGTTTGAAAATCACTTTCCGAGTCATCGCGTTCACGGTCTTTGGCCTGTTCTTGCATTATGTTTTGCCGCAGCATGATGTGGTGAAAATCACATCGACAGAGATTATCCGTACCGACTTTAGCGGGTTTAACCGTATCTTTTACGCACAGGCCGATAGTGGCGCTGTTGAACAGCCGACCCGCGATTTGCGGCTGATCAACACCGATAAGAAGAAGACGTTTTTGTTGGGGTTTATGCCGCGCGATAAAACCGAAGTGATGGTTTATCGCAATGAGGATACGGGCTGGATCTGGCCGCCGTATTTCAAGTTTGATAGCTCCGATTTACAGGCGGAAAGCGCCAGTGTTGCTCGTGGCGATAGCTGGGCTGTGATTACCCACTATGGCTGGCGCGTGCGCTGGGCGTCGATTTATCCCAACGCGATCGCGGTGAAGTTGCTGGATAGTCCCGACGTGCGGGTGATCCCCTGGTTCAACATCTTTTTCTTTGGGTTTTTGATTGTCGGCATCGCGTTCTTGCGGGCGATGTGGATGCAGTTCCGCGAGCGCTCGATTGATCCGCTGATCGACAGTGCCGAGGATCGCTTTGATGAGGCGAGTGCCGATATTGCGGAGCAAAAGGGTCGCGTGACCCGTTGGCTTGGCACGTGGAAGAAGAAGTCGTAGGGGGCGCTGCCCCCACGCTACGCGCCCCCCGAGGTATTTTAGATCAGAAGAACTGTGGCCCCTATTCGCCGTAGGGGATCCAGATGTTTTTGACTTCTGTTGCGGCGGCTAGGTAGTCGCGGGATGTTGGTGTTCCCAGCGGCGCCCATGTGCGTTTGAGGTTGCCAGCAGATGCGGCCTCGATGCTCGCGTTCAGCGATGTGTCGGCAAGGTTCCAAAGCGCGTCGAGATCAAGGTGATCTGCGAGGGTTTTGGAGAGGTCCGCGTGGTTCCCCGTGATGATGTTCACCACGCCAGCGGGCACGTCTGAGGTTTCCAAGATTTGGTTCAGGTCCGTGGCGGCCAGCGGGTGGGCGGCCGATGCGATGAGTGTCACGCGGTTACCCATTGCAATGGCGGCGGCCATGGGCGTGACGACGTCCAAGAGAGGCGCATCGCCGCAGAGGATACCGATATTGCCGACGGGTTCTTTCATCGCAAGTGCCACGCCCCGGATCGGGACGTTGTGCACCTGGCCGTCGTATTTGTCGGCCCATGCGGCATAGGTGAAGAGCGCCTTGATGCTGCTTTGTACTTCGATTTTGCCAGATTTTCCGGTCAGATCGCTGATCCGATTGGCGAATTCGTCCGCGCGCGCCGAGAGATTTTCGGCGATGTAGTAAAGGATTTGCGCGCGCAAATGCCCAGTGGATTTCGACCAGCCTTTGGCGGCGTTCATGGCCTCGACGGCGTTGCGGATGTCTTTGCGCGAGCCAGTGGAGACGTGACCGATGAACGAACCCTTCGGGCTGTGGATCGCTGTTGAGTAGCCGCTATCGGGGCGGGCTTGTTTGCCGCCGATGTAGAGTTTTGCGGTGCGGTCGAGGGGATCGGAGGGGGTGTCTTTGCCTGCGTGTGGCGTGGCGGCAGTGCGCGGTTTGCCCGTGACTTTGGGTTTGGTATAGCCTGCGAGGCCTTCCCATCCGCCTTCGCGTCCAAAGCCGCTTTCGCGCACGCCGCCGAAACCTGCGGCGGCGTCCATCATGTTGGTGCCGTTGACCCAGACGATGCCTGCGACGAGTTTTGGTGCGATGTCGAGCGCGAGGTTGATGTTCTCGGACCAGACGGAGGCGGCGAGGCCGTAGCGGGTGTTATTGGCGATTTCCACGGCTTCCGCTGGTGTGCGGAAGGTGGTGGAAACCAGCACAGGGCCGAAGATTTCGGTTTGCATCAGGTGCGATGCGGCGTGCAGGCCTGTGATCAGGGTCGGCGGGTAGAAGCAGCCCTCGGGGGCTTGCGTTTGGAACATCTCGCCTTCGTTGTTGCCCTCGACCAGCTTGGCGATCATGTCACGCTGGGACGGGTCCACGATGGCGCCGATGTCGATGCATTTGTCGAGCGGGTCGCCGATGCGCAGGCCAGCCATGCGGGATTTGAGCTTGGCGTAGAAGCGGTCTGCGATGCCTTCTTGTACCAACAGACGCGAGCCAGCGCAGCAGACTTGCCCTTGGTTGAACCAGATTGCGTCGACGAGACCTTCGACGGCGCTGTCGATATCGGCGTCATCGAAAACAATGTAGGGGGATTTGCCGCCGAGCTCTAACGAGAGGGCTTTGCCTGATCCAGCGGTGGCTTTGCGGATGATACGGCCGACTTCGGTGGAGCCAGTGAAGGCGATTTTATCGACGTCGGAGGCGACGAGGGCGGCACCCGTTTCACCGTCACCAGTGATGATGTTCACGACACCAGCGGGCACGCCTGCTTGGTCGCAAATCTCTGCGAAGATCATGGCTGTGAGCGGCGTGAATTCGGCGGGTTTGAGAACAACGGTGTTGCCCATTGCAAGCGCGGGGGCGATTTTCCATGCGAGCATCAGGAGCGGGAAGTTCCACGGGATGATTTGGCCGCAGACACCGAGCGCTTGGGCGTCGGGCAGTTCTTCGTCCATGAGTTGCGCCATGCCCGCGTGGTAGTAGAAGTGGCGGATCGCGAGGGGGATGTCGATGTCGCGGGACTCGCGGATCGGTTTGCCGTTGTCGAGGGTTTCCATGACGGCCAAAAGGCGGCTGTGTTTTTGCATCAGACGCGCGATGGCGTAGAGGACGCGGGCGCGGGCGTGACTGTCTTTGGCCCATGCGGTTTGGGCGCGGCGGGCGGCCTTCACGGCCAGCGCCACTTCCTCGGCGGTGCCTTTGGTGACGCCTGCGAGTTTGACGCCCGTTGCGGGGTTTGTCGTGGCGAAGTCGTCGCGCAGGTGGCTGAACTTACCGTTGATATAGTGACCAGCGATGCCTCCACGATCTGCCAACCAAGCAAGCGCTTCCTTGCTGCTTTCAGGAGCGGGGCCGTAGTCCATGGTGTCGAAAATCTCTTTAACTGTCATGGTCTTATCCAATCGCGTGCCGCCACTGGGCAGAATAGCTGCCTGTGACGTGGTGTTCGAGTTGCCGTTCGATATCGCCCAAGAGGGAGGATGCGCCGAAGCGGAAAAGGTCGGGTTGTAGCCAGCGATCGCCAAGCTCGTCTTTGATCATGGCAAGGTAGACCACGGCGTCTTTGGCTTTGGAGATGCCGCCTGCGGGTTTGTAGCCGACTTTGATGCCTGTCCGTTCTTGGTAGTCGCGGATCGCGCGGATCATGGTGAGGGTGACGGGCAGGGTAGCGTTGACGGGCTCTTTTCCTGTCGAGGTTTTGATGAAGTCGGCACCAGCCATCATGCAGACAAGCGAGGCGCGGGCGACGTTGCGCAGCGTGCCGAGTTCACCTGTGGCGAGGATCGCTTTGACGTGGGCATCGCCGCAGGCCTCGCGCATTTCACACATTTCATCGTAGAGTGCTTGCCAGTTGCCAGTGAGGGCGTGGCGGCGGGAGATGACGATGTCGATCTCTGAGGCTCCAGCGGCAACACTTTCGCGGATTTCTTGGATGCGCAGGTGGAACGGCGAGAGGCCAGCGGGGAAGCCTGTGGAGACAGCGGCGACGGGGATGGATGTGCCACGCAGGGCGTCAACGGCAGTTTCGACCATGTCGTGATAGACGCAAACAGCGCCCGTAGTCAGGCCTACCATACCGAGTTTTTCGAGGATGTCTTGGGAGACAGGTTGGCGGGCCTTCGCGCACAGGCGGCGCACGCGGCCTTCGCTATCGTCACCAGAAAGCGTTGTCAGATCCATCAGGCTGACAGCTTTGCACAACCAAGCGGCCTGAAAGTCTTTTTTGACGGAGCGGCGTCCTGGAAGAGAGGCCGCGCGGCGTTCAATCGCGCTGGTGTTGGCCTGTACGGAGGCCACCCAATCCAGATCGAGCGGCATCGCAACGTTGCGCGGCTCTTGGACTTGGGGCAGGTGGCTGGTTGTAACAGCGTGCGTTTGGGTGGTCTGCAAGGCGGTCTCCTCCACTGGGGAAGCGTGTCATTTAGGGCATGTCTTGGCAAGTTTTGACCGTTTGGTCAATATTATTCGGGCTGCACGACGTGACGTTGGAATTTGCGCCGATAGGCGTGCGGCGTCAATTTATAAGTTGTGCGGAACAGCTTGTGGAAATGTGACAGGTTTGGAATGCCGCAATCGGTGGCGATATCTTGGAGCGGCTCCGACGTGCCTATCAGTTGCCTTGCCGCGTGGGCCATCCGTTTTTCGTTGATGAAATCCGAGGGGCTGATGCCCGTGACCCGCTTCATGGTGCGGCTGACGTGGGCATGGGATTGGCCCGCCTGAGCGACAAAACCAGCAGCCCCTTCGCGGAAAACCTTAGGGGCGTTGGCGGCGGTCATGGCGTGAAGTAACCAGTCAGGCGCGTCGTTTGGCACGTCGGGCGTCAAAAGCTCCGAAAAGAGCGGCAGCAAGAACGCCTCGACCGAGAACCGATCCAGCGGGCTATTTTCAAGCCTCATCGTCGCTTGGTTCAGGTGGATTAGCGCCTTGGTATCAAGGTGCAGGGTTTGCGGAGTGTCGGCCCAAAAGAATTTCCCTTGGATAATCGCGTGACGTTTCCCCAGCGCGTCGATCAGGCTGGGATGCAGCGTGAGGGAGACCACAAGCGCATCACTCCCGCGCCCTTGCAGCGCATGCGCGTCACCCGCCCGCATGAAAACCAGCGCGCCTTCTGATAACGACGCCACCCCGTCTGGCAGGTGATGGCGGATGTGACCGTTTTGCACCCAAAAGAGTTCGTGGAAGTCTTGGCTGTGCAACGCCTTGGGGCGCGTGGGCGTAACCTGCGCACGGGTGATGTGCACGGCAACGCCGCCTTTAAGGATTTCGCGGTAATTGAGGGCAATATCTGTCATAAGGTCAAATTAGCACAGGAATTTCGGCGGCGCTGCAAGTATTTTCAAACCCTGCGTGACGAAACCTATTTGAAGGGTTAAACGGAGCCTAACTGTGCTCGCATAAGGATTCCCGTTATGACTTTTGACCGTTCTATCAAGATTGCCCCGTCGATCCTCGCCGCTGATTTCGCCAATTTTGGTGCGGAAATCGAGGCTGTTGAGGCCCAAGGTGCCGATTGGATCCATGTTGATGTGATGGACGGGCATTTTGTGCCTGCGATCACCTTTGGGGCGCAAACCTGCAAGGCGATCCGTCCGCATGTGAAAACGATCATGGACGTGCATTTGATGATTTCCCCAGTGGATGCCTATTTGCAGGGCTTTGCTGATGCGGGGGCCGATTTTATCACCGCGCATTACGAAGCGGGTCCGCATATCCATCGCACGCTGCAAAACATCCGCGACTTGGGCTGTAAGGCTGGTGTTGCATTGAACCCCGGCACGCCTGCTTCGGTGGTTGAAGAAGTGCTCGACATGGTTGATCTGGTCTGCGTGATGACCGTGAACCCCGGTTTTGGCGGTCAGAAGTTTATTGATATGTCCCTGAAAGTTGCGGACCTGCGCGCGATGATTGGCGAGCGTCCGGTGCATATCCAGATCGACGGCGGCGTTGATGTGAACACCGCAGGCTTGGTGGCCTCGGCTGGGGCTGATGTGCTGGTTGCTGGATCGGCTGTATTCCGTGGTGGATCGGTCGCGAACCCTGCGCCTTACGGCGAGAATATCCGCAACATTCGTGCGGCCGCAGAGGCGGAAGCGGCAGAGTAATCTGCACAAAAACTGCACAAATCGCGCGGTGGCTTTGCACGTCTGAGATTTAGGACCTTTCCCAATGAATGAGGGAAAGGGACCAAAAAATGACCCCAATTACAGTGCGCGGTGTGCCGCGATCTTTGCAACGTGACGCATGGTGGATTGCCGCAGATAGCCAGACAGGCGTGGGCCGCGGCGGACCTGTTGATCGCAGACCTTGGTGGTTGCTAACCGCCCTTGTGGTGATGATCGACCTGTTGGTGTTGCGAACATCGCTTGGCCTTGGGTTTGTGATTGCGATTTTTGCCTTGGCGGGTGCGGCCCATTGGGGGATGCGTGATCTGGTGACGCGCAAAACGGCCATGATCGCATGGGGCGTTTTGATCGTCTCGCTTATTCCTGCGTTTGATGTGGTGCAGCTTTTGTCGTTCGTCTTGGCGATTGCGGGGCTGACTGTTTTTGCGGCGATGATTACAGGGCCATTTTGGGCGCGGGCCGCTGCGCGATTGCCATTTTACGGCTTGATCCAAACTGTCGGTGATCTGGGTAAGATGGAGCTGCGCGGGCCGGGGCGTGGTGTGGTGATGGACTGGCTTTTGCCTGTTGTCGTCGGCACCGTGTTCGTTGTGCTGATGGTGGCAGCAAACCCGTTGGTTGAAGGCTGGCTGTCGGGGTTTGAACTCAGCGGTCCGGATCCTGTGCGGATTGTGGCTTGGGTCATGGTTGCGATTGCTGTTTGGCCATTGCTGCGATTGGCGCGGATGAAGTTGCATGGCGTGCTACCTGCAAAAGAGCGCAAGGCGGTGTCATTCGCCGCACTTAATGCGCGGTCCGTGTTGCGGGCGCTGATTGTTTTTAACGTGATTTTTGCGGTGCAAAGCGTGCTTGACCTTGGCTACCTCTGGGGCGGCGTGCGCCTACCTGACGGGATGACCTACGCCAATTACGCTCATCGCGGTGCTTATCCTTTGATGTTGACGGCGCTTTTGGCGGGCGCTTTTGCGCTAGTTGCACAGCCTTGGTTGGAAAGCCGCATGATGCGCGTTTTGCTTTTGGTTTGGGTTGGGCAGACGCTTGTGTTGGTGATGTCGTCGATCCTGCGGCTTGATCTTTATGTGGATGTTTACGGGCTGACACATCTGCGGTTCGCGGCCTTTGTCTGGATGGCTGTTGTCGCACTTGGGCTGGTGGTTTTGGTGATGCAGATCGTGGGGCATCAATCGACGGTTTGGATGCTAAAACGATCCTTGGGCGTTGGGTTTGTTGCGGTCTATATCTGTTTGCTGACCAATGTGTCGGGGCTGGTAGCGAGGCATCATTTGAATGTGGGGCCATTGGATGCGTATTACGTTTGTGAACTTGGGGCAGGTGCGAGCGTGGAGATTGCCAAGCATAACATGTGTGTTTATGACAACGACTTTCGTTCGTCTCAACTTAACACGCCAAAAGA
>DFSO01000054.1:33704-39238 GCA_002378665.1 Loktanella sp. UBA3435
TGGCGCTTGCGCCGTAGTTTGGACGCGGTAAAGGCGGAGGCGGGGCGATGAGCCAGCATATTTTGATCGCGGACGACGACGCAGGTATTCGTGACGTGTTGCGCATGGCGTTCGAGCCTGCGGGGTTCACGGTTTCGGTGGCCGCCGACGGGCAGGCGGCGTTGGAAATGGCCCGCAGTCTCAGCCCCGATTTGGTGGTGTTTGATATCGGCATGCCAGAGATGGACGGCCTGACCGTTTGTCGCGAAATCCGTAAAACGAGCGAAATGCCAATCCTGTTTTTGACCGCCCAAAGCGACGAGGTGGACCGTATTGTGGGCCTTGAGATGGGGGCGGATGACTACGTCGCCAAACCGTTCTCGCCGCGTGAAGTCGTGGCCCGCGTGCGGGCGATTATGAAGCGGTCGGTGCCTGCGTCTGCGCCCTCGGTCGTGTTGCGGCGCGGTGTGTTGAGCGTTGATCCGAGCCGTCATGCCTGCCGCATTGGCGAGGCGGCGGTGGTGCTGACCTCGCGCGAAATGGAGCTGTTGGTGCAGTTGATGCGCAGGCCCGATAACGTGATGTCGCGCCCAGCGATTGTGGATGCGGTTTACGGCACGAATATTCATGTGAGCGACCGCACGATGGACAGCCATTTGCGCAATTTGCGTGCGAAGTTGTCTCAGGCGGGCTGTGCTGAGGCGATTGAAACGGTGCACGGTGTTGGTATTCGGATGGGTCCATGTCGCGCCGTGTGATCGTCAAATGGCGGCCGCCCCTGTGGTTCGTTATCGCGGGCACATTGGCGGCGGTATTCATGTTGCCGCTGCTTGGGATCGCTTACTTTTGCGTCGCAGGTGGCGTGTTGGGCTGGGGCGAAACAAGCTGGTTGATCGGCTTGATGGCGTTTCTGGTCACGGCGATTTTGGGGTTCCTGTTGTGGCGGTTGGTGCTGCGGCCTGTGGAGGCTTTGACGACATACGCGAAAGGAGTTGCCGAAGGCGGTGCGGCCGATGCGCCGGTGCATTTCGGCACGCCAGAGATTTCGCAATTGGGGGCTGCTGTCGGGCGGATGCATACGGTTTTGCAGGCCCGCACGGATGTTTTGCGGTCTTATGCCGATCACGTGACCCACGAGTTGAAGTCGCCTTTGACAGTGATTGCGGGGGCTGCGGAATTGCTGCGTGATCCTGCGATGGCGCAAGCAGACCGCGCGGCGTTGCTGGATCGGGTTGAGGCGGCGACAAAGCGAATGAACGCCTTGCTAGAGGCGCAGCATGCGCTGGCGCAAGCACAAGAACCGATGCCTACGGGGACCTGCCGATTGTCTGATGTGAGCCAAGGTGCGCAAGTGATCCGCGACGGCGTTTTGCCGATCAATGGTGATGCGATGCGGCTGGTCATGGCGCATCTGATGGGCAATGCAAAAGCGCACGGCGCGACCCAAGTGACCGCAGAATTTACGGGCGACACCGTGGTTGGGTCTGACAACGGTTCGGGGATATCGGACGGTAATCGGGATCGGATTTTCGACCCGTTTTTCACCACGCGCAGGGATGCGGGCGGCGCGGGCATGGGGCTTGCGATTGTGAGCCGCATGTTGGCCGCACAGGGGGCGAGTATCGCGCTGGGCGAAGGGTCTGGTGCGACGTTTGTGATTACAGTTTGAAGATGCTGCACGCGCCATTTCGTCCTTACGGGGTGATGGGTTAAAACCCATCCTACCTTGGCGCTCGACCTAACAACCGGAGGGACTTATCGTCGTTTCGGCGCTAAGAAACGCATTAAAATCTAACGGTGTTTCGTGATTTATTTGAAAGTCGAATGAATTGTATTGGATTAACGTATGCCAAACTGGAGAGTAGAGTGAATAGATACCCGCGTGATATGTCCGGCCATGGGCCAGTGCCGCCAGAAGCCAATTGGCCCGATGGTGCCAGGATTGCTGTTCAAATTGTCCTTAATTATGAAGAGGGTGGCGAGAATAACGTCCTGCACGGCGATGCCGCGTCAGAGGCATTTTTGTCCGAGATCGTCGGGGCTGCCGCATGGCCGAACATGCGCCACTGGAACATGGAAAGCATCTATGAATACGGCGCGCGTGCTGGGTTTTGGCGTTTGCACCGTATGCTCTCTGACCTGCCCGTCACGGTTTACGGTGTAGCGACGGCACTTGCGCGCAACCCAGAGCAGGTTTCTGCGATGAAATCCGCAAGTTGGGAGATTGCCAGCCACGGTCTGAAATGGATCGAATATAAGGACGCGCCCGAAGACGTGGAGCGTGCCGATATGGCCGAGGCGATCCGCTTGCACACCGAGGTTGTGGGCGAGCCGCCGCGTGGTTGGTACACAGGTCGTTGTTCCGAGAATACGGTCCGCTTGGCCGCTGAGACGGGGCAATTTGCCTATGTCGCAGATACTTATGCCGACGATGTGCCTTACTGGATCGAGTTTGGCCGCGATGAGCAGTTGATCGTGCCTTATACGCTGGACGCCAATGATATGCGCTTTGCGACGCCGCAGGGCTTTAACTCTGGGACGCAGTTCTTTGAGTACCTTAAGGCGAGCTTTGACACGCTTTACCGCGAAGGCGGGCGCATGATGTCGATCGGTTTGCACTGCCGTTTGATCGGTCGCCCAGGTCGGGCAGAGGCGTTGCGTCAGTTTATAGAATACGCGCAAAGCCATGAAGGCGTCTGGTTTGCGACCCGTGAACAGATTGCGGATCATTGGGCGCAGGCGCATCCGCACGTGCGGTTTGAGCGTCCATCCCAGATGGATCAGGCGCGGTTTGTGGATTTGTATGGGTCAGTGTTCGAGCATTCCCCTTGGATTGCGACGCGTGCGCATGGGTTGGAATTGTCGCCCGCGCATGACACGGCGGCTGGGCTTCATAATGCACTGTGCCGTATGTTCCGTTCGGCCAGTGAAGAAGAGCGTCTGGGCGTCCTGCTTGCGCACCCCGATTTGGCGGGCAAGCTGGCGGCGGTAAAGCGGCTGACCGCCGAGAGCACGGCAGAGCAAGCGGGCGCTGGGCTTGATGCGCTGACCGACGACGAGCGGGCAGGGTTTATTGCGATGAATACGCAGTACACCGAAAAATTTGGCTTTCCGTTTATCATCGCAGTGCGCGACCACACCAAGGCGAGCATCATGGCGGCGTTTGCACAGCGGGTATCGCATGACCGCCCGACCGAGTTTGCCAATGCGTGCAAGCAGGTTGAGCGGATCGCGGAATTCCGATTGAAGGATATGTTGCCACGATGAGCCAGACCATCCGTATCCAGCCGCTTACGACGGAAGCTTTTGCGCCATATGGTGACGTGCTGAAATGTGATGGTGTGCCTGACAAGATCATCAACGGCGGCATGTGCGGCAGGTTCCACGATCTCGCGATTGTGGATGTTGAGGACGGGCGCGCGGGGATCAGTTTGTTCCAATCAAAGCTGCGCCAGTTGCCCTACACGCTTGAGCTTGTGGAGCGCCATCCGATTGGCTCTCAGGCCTTCATTCCCATGAGTATGGAACCGTTTCTGGTGATCGTTGCTGATGCCGATATGACCCCTCATGCGTTTATCACCGCTCCGGGAGAGGGCATAAATTTTCACAAAGGGACGTGGCACGGGGTGCTGACGCCGCTGTCAGGCACAGGCCTGTTCGCAGTTGTCGACCGTATCTGCGATACACCAAACTTGGAGGAGCATCTTTACGCGACGCCATATGTTGTGACAACTTAAACCATATGACCCGCAAAAGCGGGCATCACTCACCAATAAGGGACGAATAAAATGACAGATTCATCTATCGGGACACCGGACCAACTCCGCGACCCCAACTATACCCCGCCGCTGGCCAAAGCCATTCCGCTGGGCATTCAACACGTGCTGGCGATGTTTGTATCAAACGTCACACCTGCGATCATCGTTTGCGGTGCCGCTGGCATCGGCTTTGGGTCTGACCAAGGCGCGCTGGGCTTTCCAGATATGAACTACATGATCCAGATGTCGATGCTGTTCGCTGGCATCGCGACACTGTTTCAAACCGTCGGCTTTGGCCCCGTTGGCGCGCGTTTGCCAATCGTTCAAGGGACATCCTTTGCCTTTCTTCCGGTCATGATCCCAGCCGTTGTTGGCATGGGTGCTGCGGGCCTCGGTGGTCTGATGACGGGTGTGATGATCGGTGGTATCTTCCACTTTTTTATCGGTACATTCATCGGAAAAATCCGCTTTGCGCTGCCACCATTGGTAACAGGCCTGATCGTTTTGATGATTGGTTTGGCGCTGGTTAAGGTTGGCATTCAATATGCTGCGGGCGGCGTTCCTAAGATGGGCACCGAAGATTTTGGCACAATGGCCATGTGGTTGCCTGCGCTCGTCGTGATCTTTGTGACGCTTGGCGTGAAGTTCTTTATGAAAGGCATGATGTCTGTTGCCGCCGTTCTGGTTGGTATTATCGCAGGTTACATTGTGGCTTACTTCACGGGGCAAGTTGACTTTAGTAAGATCGGCTTTGCTGCGAACTTTGCGCTGCCAAACCCGTTCCGTTGGGGTTTTGAGCTGAACTGGGCGATCATCATAGGCATGTGTCTGATGGCTGTTGTGTCTGCGATTGAAACCGTGGGCGACGTGTCTGGTATCACCAAGGGTGGTGCGGGTCGTGAAGCGACTGACAAAGAGATCACTGGTGCGACTTTCGCTGATGGTTTGGGTACCGCGATTGCCGGTGTTTTCGGCGGCTTGCCAAACACATCCTTTAGCCAAAACGTGGGCCTGATCGCGATGACTGGCGTGATGTCACGCCATGTTGTGACAATCGGCGCGATCTTCTTGATCGTGGCTGGCATGATCCCAAAGGTGGGTGCGGTCATCAACACTGTGCCAATCAACGTGCTTGGCGGCGGTGTGATCGTGATGTTCGGTATGGTTGCAGCGGCTGGTATTTCGATGCTGTCCGACGTTGTGTGGAACAAGCGTAATATGGTGATCTTTGCGGTTGCTTTGTCGGTTGGTCTTGGCCTTCAGCTTGAGCCATCTGCGTTGCAGCACACTGGCAAAACACTCCAGATCCTTCTGACATCTGGCCTGTTGCCTGCTGCGATTATCGCGATTGTGCTGAACCTGCTGTTGCCTGAAAATATCGGCGAATAATCTCTTTCGCTCGAAAAATGAAAGCCCCCCATGCAAATTGTGCGGGGGGCTTTTTTGTGTCTGCGGAACGGGCTAGGTAGGTAAGGTGTTTAAGAGGGAGCCCCGCCATGACCGAATTTTTGATGCTAGCCTTTATCTTTTTGGTGGCAGGCGTGGCGGCAGTGCCGATTGCGTCACGCTTGGGGCTCGGCTCGGTTCTGGGGTATTTGATCGCGGGCATTTTGATCAGCCCGCTGCTGTCTCTCCTGCATGTCGACGTGATCTCCATCCAGCACTTCGCAGAGTTTGGCGTCGTGATGATGTTATTCCTCGTGGGGCTAGAGTTAGAGCCGCGCCTTCTGTGGTCGATGCGCCATAAGCTGATGGGTCTGGGGGGCGGTCAGGTTGGATTGACCGCACTTGCTGTCA
>DFSO01000076.1:0-1495 GCA_002378665.1 Loktanella sp. UBA3435
TTTCGGATACTCCCAACAGGAGGGGCTGGGTGGTGCTGCACTTCCTGGCCCGCCTCCTTCATTACTTATCCCTATCTCTAGAGGGTGAGTTCTATACTAAGACCCTTCCTCCCCGCACCTTACCCCAAATACTCTAGATCCCAGGGGAAAGGTATTCAGGTTGGACCACCGCTTTCTCTAGACCTGTGGCCAAGGCCCTCTGGCGGGGCAATTGCAACACCCCCAGCACCCGCGACACCCGGGGCATAAATCGGGGCACTTCTCGACCGGCCTGGGGTCAAGAGTATTAGTCACAATGTCAGAGGATCGCTGGCTGGGGTGGTAGGATTCGAACCTACGGTACACGCTACCAAAAAGCGTTGCCTTACCGCTTGGCTACACCCCATCAGCGAGGCGTTGGATACGATGAAGGGGCGGGCTGTTCAAGCCCCGAAATGGGAAAAAGTGGTATTCATTTTGCTTTTGTTGTCTCAGGCAAAAACAAAGGGTTAAACTCGAAGTGGATCAGCCTTCGCCAGCGCGTCGAATGCCATCAGGCTTTTGACCAGCGCACCCATTTGATCCAGAGGAATCATATTGGGGCCATCTGACGGTGCCGTATCGGGCGCTTCGTGGGTTTCGATGAACACGGCCGCGATTCCCAAGGACACGGCCGCACGGGCCATCACAGGGGCGAACTCGCGCTGTCCACCAGAAGACCCGCCCTGACCACCAGGTTGCTGCACAGAATGCGTCGCATCCATGACAACGGGATAGCCAGTCTTTGCCATCGTCGGCAGGCCGCGCATGTCGGCAACAAGGGTGTTGTAGCCAAACGAAGTGCCGCGCTCGGTCAGCATAATCCGCTTATTTCCAGTGCTTTCGATCTTGGACACAACATTGGGCATGTCCCAAGGCGCCAAAAACTGACCCTTTTTGACATTGATCACGGCACCAGTTTCGCCCGCTGCAATCAGCAGATCGGTTTGACGGCACAGAAACGCGGGGATTTGCATGATGTCACAGACAGCCGCCACATCTGCGCATTGATCGGCAGAGTGGATGTCGGTTAGCACAGGGCATCCAGTCGCCTCTTTGACAGCCTGCATGACCTTCAGGCCCGCATCAATGCCAAGGCCGCGCTTACCCGTAAGCGACGTCCGGTTTGCCTTGTCAAAGCTGCCTTTGAACACGAATTGTGCGCCCGCGGCCTTGCAGTTCTCGGCCATCTGGCCCGCGATCATTTGCGCGTGGTCAAGGCTTTCGAGTTGGCAGGGGCCTGCAATTACAAGCAAGGGGCGGTCGTTGCTGACCGTCAGGTCACCGATTTGGACGTCATACATTAGGCTGTTACCTGTTCGCGAAGGATGGAAGATGTGAGCGAGATCATCAGATAAATGCCCGAGAAGATCAGGAAGGCAAGCATCGTATTTTCAAACGCCCGTGGATAGGTCGCCTCGTCGGGGGCTACGGGCTCAACGCCCATGGAAAGATAGCGTACTTGGCGGTTTGCTTC
>DFSO01000076.1:1775-3986 GCA_002378665.1 Loktanella sp. UBA3435
TTGCTTCCATTTGGGCAAGGGCCTGTTGCACTAGGACCGTTTGGAAGTTGTAGTTTTCTTCTGCCAAACGCAGTCGTGTATTGTCGGATGCAATCGAGTTTCCGCCATCGGAGGTCGAGGTCATCTGACTGCGAAGATCATTGATGAGTGTGTCCAGATTGGTGATTTGGGCGCGAAGTCCGTCAACCTGTGCCTGATTGGGGCGAGAAACGCTCAGCTTCCCTGCAAGGCTTAGTTGGAGTTGCTGGCGTTGGCTTTCCAGTGCGGAAACTTGCGAAATGATGGCCCCTGTGGTCGCGGCAGGGTCAATAATATCGGTCGATTCCTGAATTTTGAGCCATTCGGCCAAAGCTTCAGACCGCCGTGTTTCGGCACTTTGATAAGATGCGAGGGCACCTGCCATTTGGTCTTCACGCAAACGGCGGGTCAGTTGGTTAACTTGTTCTTCGGCGTATTCGATTAGGGATTCCGAGAATTCTTGGCTCGCCTCAGGCGTGGCCGCGATGACCTCCATCCGCAAGATGCCTTCAGTCGGGTCATAGCTAATTTTAACGCGCTTTTGGTAAAGCTCAAACAGGGCCTCGTTCGTGGCGTCCGGAGTAAGGCGCTGCACGGAATCGATTTCTGGGGCGCTAAAATGGGCGCGGAAGCCATGGTCTTCGTCAAGCCGTACAAGCGCTGCGCGCGATGCAAGATAAGACTGTACGGTAATACTGTCTTGTTGCGTGGCCATCCCCGTCCCTTGGAACATGCCGCCCAAACCGCCCGCGCTACTGCCCGTGGAATCGGCCTGTTGGATCACGAATTCAGAGTTTGTGGCAAACATCGGTGTCGCCATGAACATAAAATAATAGCCAACGATGATCGTCGGTATGAAAACAAAGAAGCTAAGCCGCGTGAGCAGAAGAGCGAGTTTGCGGCGACGGCGTTTTGCGATGTCGCGCTGAATTTTGAAAATATCACGGCTGCGGTCTGCGGCGGGGTTGGCCCGTTCCGTCGACGGCAGGTTCGCGCCGTCTTGCGGAACTGTCTGGGGTAATTGGATGCGGCCCAACTCTTTGGTTGGTGCACCTGCTTGTGGTGCTGCTTGGGCTGCGTCTGTTTTGCCGTCAGGGGCCACAAGTTCAAGGATGGTGTTGCGCTGAAACGGATCGACGCCCACTTGGCGCAGTTGGAGAACCGCGTCGAAATCAGAGGTCGCGGCGATGCCCTGCTTTTGGGCGACGCGGCGCGCCATCCGCAATTGCCGACCTGTCAAACCCTCGCGGCGGATCGCGTCAAGCGCAGTCTCGGCGGAGGCTGATTTCGCAGACTCGACCTGACCCGAACGCGCGGCAGGCGGCGGCAAGGCTGCTGCTTGTGGCTTTTCCTGCGGCGACTGGCCAAGTGGCGCATCGCGGCGAATGCGGAATTTCTTAGCCTTGGGTTTCGTAGTCATACAACTGTTTCGCTTCTTCCAAGGTTTCAAACATATGGATTTGACCATCTTTTAGCACGGCTGCGGACTTCGCGAACCTCTCAAGCGTCGCCGCTTGGTGCGATACGATGATCACTGTGGTATTTTCGAGCCGTTCACGCAGGATTTCGCCTGCTTTACGGTTAAACTCGGCGTCGGTTGTGCTCGGCATGCCCTCGTCGATCAGGTAGATATCGAAGTCCAGTGCCAGCAGGAGCGAGAACGTAAACCGCGCGCGCATCCCTTGGCTATAGGTGCCGATGGGCATATCGAAGTATTCTTTGATGTCGCAAAGCCAACGGCAGAAGGCCTCGACATAGTCGGGATCAAGGCCATAAAGCCGCGCAATATAGCGACAGTTTTCCATAGCAGTGTGACGGTTCACAACCCCGCCCATAAAGCCAAGCGGAAACGAGATGCGGCACCCACGGTGTATGTGCCCTTCATCAGGCTTTTCCAAGCCAGCCATCATGTTGATCAGGGTGGTTTTGCCAGTGCCGTTTGGTGCGAGAATGCCTAGCGAATTCCCCCATTCCACGCGAAAAGACGCGCGATCAAGGATCACCTTGCGCTGGGTTCCGGTCCAAAAGGACTTGCTGACGCCATCAAACTCTAACATTCACACCTGCTCTCGCCCTTATATGGGCACCGTCATTGATGACGGCAATAGGTTAACACCCTCTCACAAGAGGTCTCCCGTTTATGTGATTATGGCGGATACATGTGGCGAAAAATAGGCGGAAACGAAAAACGGG
>DFSO01000088.1 GCA_002378665.1 Loktanella sp. UBA3435
CAAGATCCGGAGCATGGGTCAGTTTTGGCAGAGAGGCATAGTTCAAATACTATCGAACTCCGCTGTATCCTATCGCGTGGTTCTGTATGGAAACACACCCTTGCAAACATTGTCTATATACTGCTGCGCTGCGCGTGCCGTCGCGGTCTTGCGCGATCTTGAAGAGTTGATGGGTGGTACGTTGCCAGAGAGTGTCGTGATCGAGACCGAGGCCTTCGGCGAAGCGCTCCCTATGGGCTGTGACGATACGGGATGGAGTCGTCAGACGAACCGCCGTGTCGAATTGTGGGTTGCTCAGTAATTAAAGCAATCCCCATTCGCGAAAGCTCGTCTCGCGGGATTTGCCAATGATGATGTGATCGTGCAACGTGATTGAAAGGGTTTTTCCCGCCGCTTCGATCTGCTTTGTCATGGCGATGTCGGCATCTGAAGGTGTCGGATCACCAGAGGGATGGTTGTGCACAAGGATCAGAGAAGCGGCGTTGAGTTCTAACGCGCGCTTCATGACCTCACGCGGATAGACGGGGACATGGTCTAGCGTGCCATGGCCGTGTTCTTCATCGGCGATCAGGGTGTTTTTTGTATCGAGAAACAGAATGCGGAATTGTTCCGTGTCGCGGTGTGCCATTGTTGTGTGGCAGTAGTCGATGACGGCGCTCCAGCTAGAGATAACACAGCGCTGCATCAACTTTGCACGGGCCATGCGGTGTGCGGCGGCTTCGACAAGCTTTAGCTCTGTGATGACAGCCGCACCACAACCGGTGATTTGTGCCAATCTTGCAGGGCTGGCGGCGAGAACCTGATTGAGGTCTCCGAACGCCTTAAGCAGCGCAAAGGCGAGCGGTTTGACGTCCAAACGTGGGATGGCGCGGAACAATAAGAGTTCTAGTAGTTCGTAGTCAGCGACCGAGGTTGCGCCGCATGTGGTGAACCGATCACGCAAGCGTTGGCGGTGCCCATCGACGATGGTCGGCACAGGACGTTCAATGACCTGAAGGTCATAATCGTCGAACAAACTGGGAGCTTCTGCAAAGTGATTCATGAGACTCACTTTGCAGAACATTTCGTGAACTTATAGTTAACTGGAAATGAGGAAATTACCCTTTCATCGAATCCCAGAACGTTTTTACAGATTTGAAAAAGTTCGATCCGTTCGGATTGTTCTCTGCCTTGATAGCATCAAACTCTTTAAGGATCTCTTTTTGCCGCGCGGTGAGGTTCACAGGTGTTTCGACCGCGAGTTCGATGAACATATCGCCCGCGCCGCCGCCGCGTAGGGCGGGCATGCCCTTACCTCGCAGCCGCATTTGTCGACCAGATTGCGAGCCCTCGGGGATTTTCACCCTAGAGCGTCCACCGTCAATTGTTGGCACTTCAATCTCGCCGCCCAGCGCCGCAGATGCGATGCTCACGGGGACTTGGCAGTATAGGTTCATGTTATCGCGCTCGAACAGCTTGTGATCGGCCACTTCGATGAAGATATACAGATCGCCAGTTGGACCGCCGCGCATACCCGCCTCGCCTTCACCGGCAAGACGAATGCGTGTGCCAGTTTCGACGCCAGCAGGGATGTTGACGGAGAGCGCTTTTTCTTTCTCGACACGCCCTTGGCCGTGGCAGGATTTGCAGGGGTTCTTGATCGTTTGGCCCATGCCGTTACAGGTTGGACATGTGCGTTCAACCGTAAAGAAGCCCTGCTGTGCGCGCACTTTGCCCATGCCAGAACAGGTCGGGCAAGTGACGGGCTCTGAGCCGCCCTCTGCGCCCGTGCCTTTGCACGAGCCACAAGATACGGCTGCTGGGACGTTGATGGTCTTTTGCATGCCCTTGAAGGCGTCTTCGAGGTTGATGCGTAGATTATAGCGCAGGTCATTGCCGCGCTGGGCACGGTTGCGCCCGCCGCCCATGCCGCCACCGCCAAAATTTCCGAACAGATCGTCGAAAACGTCGGAGAAGGCCGAGGAAAAATCACCAGGGTGACCGCCGCGCTGACCACCGCCACCACCGCCCATGCCACCCTCAAAAGCCGCATGACCGTAGCGGTCGTATGCTGCTTTCTTCTCAGGATCTTTCAGGATCTCGTGAGCTTCGTTCGCTTCTTTGAACTGCTCTTCGGCCTTTGGATTGTCTGAGTTGCGGTCAGGGTGAAGTTCTTTCGCCTTTTGGCGATAGCCCTTTTTAATCTCGTCGGCGGAGGCACCCTTTTTGATGCCGAGAATCTCGTAGTAGTCGCGTTTTGCCATTGTCACTGTTCCCCCTTGGGAATGGAAAAAGACCGGCCCGGTTCAGGGGCCGGTCTCATTTACTTTAGGCGGATGCCTTAGTTGCCACGCTTACCGTCGTCGCCGAGGTCTTCGAAGTCGGCGTCGAGGATATCATCCTCATCGGCACCTTTTGGCTCTGCTTCGCCGTTCTCTTCGTCTTGGGCCGACTTATAGATGGCTTCGCCAAGTTTCATGGCAGCTTCTGTGACGTTCTGGATGCCAGACTTGATCTTGCTTGCGTTATCGCCTTCCAGATCGTCCTTGAGCGCTGCGATAGCGAGCTCGATGGCCTCAATGGTGGTTGGATCAACCTTTTCAGCATGCTCTTCCATCGACTTTTCAGTTGAGTGAATCATGCTTTCCGCTTGGTTCTTCGCTTCGATCAACTCGCGGCGCTCTTTATCAGCGTCGGCGTTTTCTTCGGCATCACGTACCATTGCTTCGATGTCCTCGTCAGAGAGACCACCCGATGCTTGGATCGTGATTTGCTGTTCTTTGCCAGTGCCCTTGTCCTTGGCGCCAACGGATACGATACCGTTTGCGTCAATGTCGAAAGTCACTTCGATCTGTGGCATGCCGCGTGGTGCTGGCGGGATACCTTCCATGTTGAACTGGCCGAGGATCTTGTTGTCAGCAGCCATTTCGCGTTCGCCTTGGAACACACGGATTGTCACAGCGTTTTGGTTGTCTTCGGCTGTCGAGAACACCTGAGATTTCTTGGTCGGGATCGTCGTGTTACGGTCGATCAAGCGTGTGAATACGCCGCCAAGTGTTTCAATGCCCAAGGACAGTGGTGTTACGTCCAAGAGAACAACGTCTTTGACGTCGCCTTGCAGAACGCCAGCCTGAATGGCCGCACCCATGGCAACAACTTCATCAGGGTTCACGCCCTGGTGTGGTTCTTTACCAAAGAACTTTGCGACTTCTTCTTTGACGCGTGGCATTCGTGTCATACCACCAACAAGAACAACCTCGTCGATGTCAGATGTGGACAAGCCCGCATCCTTCAGCGCTGCTGCACAAGGCTTCATGGACGCTTTGATCAGGTCGGCAACAAGGCTTTCGAGCTTTGCGCGTGTCAGCTTCATCACCATGTGCAACGGCTGGCCGTTGGAGCCCATGGAGATAAACGGCTGGTTGATCTCTGTGGAAGAGGAAGACGACAATTCGATTTTTGCCTTTTCCGCAGCTTCCTTCAGACGCTGAAGCGCCATCTTGTCTTTGGTCAGGTCAACGGAGTTCTCTTTTTTGAACTCGTCGGCAAGGTAGTTCACGATGCGCATGTCAAAGTCTTCACCGCCAAGGAACGTGTCGCCGTTGGTGGATTTTACTTCGAACAGGCCATCGTCGATTTCGAGGATCGTGACGTCGAATGTACCGCCGCCAAGGTCATAGACCGCGATTGTCTGCGTGTCTTTTTTGTCGAGGCCATAAGCAAGTGCGGCTGCTGTTGGCTCGTTGATGATCCGCAGCACTTCGAGGCCAGCGATTTTGCCAGCGTCTTTGGTTGCCTGACGCTGCGCGTCGTTGAAGTATGCTGGCACAGTGATAACCGCTTGGGTCACTTCTTCGCCAAGATAAGACTCTGCAGTCTCTTTCATCTTGCCGAGGATCACAGCGGAGATTTGCGCAGGAGAATACTTCTCACCGCGGGATTCCACCCATGCGTCGCCATTGCCACCGTCAACAATGTTGAATGGCATGTTCTTCTTTTCCTTCGCGAGGTCCTTGTCGTCAAAACGACGACCGATCAGACGCTTTACCGCGAAGATTGTGTTTTCTGGGTTTGTGACGGCCTGACGCTTTGCAGGCTGGCCAACAAGACGTTCGTCTTCGGTGAACGCAACGATAGATGGTGTTGTGCGTGCACCTTCGCTGTTCTCAATCACGCGTGGCTTAGAGCCGTCCATGATGGAGATACAAGAGTTTGTAGTTCCGAGGTCGATACCAATAATTTTAGACATATTTCAAATCCCTTTACGCTAGGCGAGTTGAGCGGCGCGAACCCGTTTCGGCACCCGCGCCTGTTGCTAGTTTAAACAAGTCAGATTTTCGTCTGCTCGTTTGATCAAGGCGTATATAGGGATGCGGTTTGTAGGCTGCAAGCGGGGGATAAGGGCACACAGGCTCAAAAATGCAATTTTGACGCAGTAATGGGCCCGAAGCAGCAAAAATGGCGCCTGCGCCCACATAATTTTTGTCGCTACAGGGTTAACGTGAGGCACCCCAGCTGATCGAGGCGCTTTTGCGGGTATAGAATTCGCCCATCAATCCCAAAAGCACCAAGGCTATCGCAACGTAGAACGGGTAGGTTGGGGAACTGAAGTGTGGGTTGTAGTGCAAAAAGATGTACCCGCGCGCCTGATCGATGGTGTGGAAAAGCGGGTTCCAGTCAAACAAGACCAGCATCGAAGACGGCAGCGAGTTTGCGACAAACATCTTTCCCGAGGCAATCATGTTGGCGCGGCTATAGATGCTGACCAAAAGTTTGACCGCATCAGGCGCCCAAGGCTTCATCGCCAGAAAAATCATGCCGACGCCAACACCAGACAGCCATGCGACCAAAAGCATAGCTAAGGCACCAATGGGTTGATCGATCACGACGGGCGTTACGGCAACATGATAGATAAAGAGCACAAAAAAGAGCGATAAAAGCTGCAAGTACAATGACGAAACTGCAGCGGCGGTAATCGAAATCACGGTATTCATCTGTGCGTGCTGCATCATTGCCGAGGCGGGACCTTCTGAGCCGACGACAGCGGATACCGCTTTGGTGTGGCACATGAACAGGAAAATTCCCGACATAATATAGAGTAAGAAGTCACCACGAATGGCGGCCCCGCGCATACCAAGAAAGAAGAACATTGCGTAGAATGTCAGCACAAAGACCACGGTTTGCATCATGTTCATGAGCAATCCAACGACTGCATTGCTGTGCGTTTTACGCACATCACGCACGATCGAATGATAGATAAGCTCCGCCATCCCGAAAAAGGTGCGAGTCGTTGTCTTTTGGATCTGCGGCTGGAACATCTCATAACCTGCTTTGTGGGGCGCGCTGCCCAAACTCACGAATTTCTTGCCGTTCGTGTTGCCTCATATCATAAGGGGGCAAACCTGTTTTTTCAATCATTAGAACAGGCAACATAATGAAACGTGAAGGTGTACGGCATGAATTTTGATCAGTTGGCGGATGTGATGCGCCGTTTGGCGTTAGAAGCAGGCGATAAGATCATGGAGATCTACGCTGATCCCAATTTTGAGGTCCGCTCGAAATCTGACGAAAGCCCTGTAACTGAGGCCGACGAGGCCGCTGATGCGATCATCAGCGCAGGCCTGCGGGCGGCATTCCCTGATGTGGCGCTGGTGACCGAAGAGCAGTCTGATAGTCATGGTCAGAATGTTTCGACATTCCTTATCGTTGACCCGCTGGATGGCACCAAAGAGTTCATCAACCGTCGCGGTGATTTCACGGTCAATATCGCTTATGTCGTTGATGGTGTGCCTGTGCGCGGGATCGTTTACGCGCCCGCGAAGGATCGTTTGTTCTATACGGATGCCGCCGGTGTCGCGGTCGAGGAAAGCGGCGATTTCGCGAAGGATAAAGTTGGTCCAGTGGCCCCGATCAAGGTGAAGACACCTGATAACAGTGCTTTGCTGGTGGTTGCCTCGAAATCGCACCGTGATCAGGCGACTGATGACTATATCAACAAGTATCATGTAGCTGACAGCAAGAGTGCTGGTTCGTCATTGAAGTTCTGTTTGGTGGCCACTGGCGAGGCGGATATCTATCCGCGCGTTGGCCGTACGATGGAGTGGGACACGGCGGCTGGCCATGCTGTTTTGACAGGTGCGGGCGGTTCTGTGGTTCGTTTTGACGATCACAAGACGCTGAAGTACGGCAAAGCAGATTTTGCCAACCCGTTCTTTATCGCCTATGCTCCGGGCGTTGATCTGAAGAAGCCATAATGTCTGTTCTGATTGTCATCCCCGCTCGTTATGCCTCAACCCGTTATCCGGGAAAGCCGCTTGTTGAGTTGCGTGGCGCTGGTGGTGAGGCCAAAAGCCTTATCCACCGCAGCTGGGACGCAGCGATGTCTGTCAAAGGCGTGGACCGTGTTGTGGTTGCCACTGATGATGACCGGATCAAGGAGCATGCCGAGGCGTTTGGCGCTGAGGTCGTGATGACATCCGAGGCTTGTCAGAATGGAACAGAGCGTTGCGCCGAAGCGTTTGATATTTTGGGTGGTGGCTTTGATATCGTCGTGAACTTGCAGGGCGATGCGCCCCTGACACCAGCGTGGTTTGTCGAGGATTTGGTGGCGGGCCTTTCCGCCCATCCCGTAGCCGAAGTTGCGACCCCTGTTTTGCGCACCGAGGGTGCTGCGTTGAACGGGTTTTTAGAGGACCGCCGCGCAGGTCGCGTCGGCGGCACCACGGCTGTGTTTGGCGCGGATAACAACGCGCTCTATTTCAGCAAAGAGGTGATCCCCTACACTGGGAAAACCTATGCCGATCAGGATGATACGCCTGTTTTCCACCATGTCGGTGTCTATGCATACCGCCCGTCTGCCTTGGCCGCCTACCCGCGTTGGGCGATGGGTCCGTTAGAGCGTTTGGAAGGTCTGGAGCAGTTGCGTTTCCTTGAGCGGGGCGCGCATGTTTTATGTGTCGAAGTCGACGCAAAAGGCCGCCAATTCTGGGAGTTGAACAACCCTGAAGATGTACCGCGCATCGAGACAATGATGGCGCAAATGGGCGTCGCGTGACGGCACCAACCGTCAGCGTCGTTATTGTGAGCCATGGGCGGCCTGCGTCGCTTGGGATTTGCCTGACGGGTGTCGGGCAAATCGACTACCCGAATTTCGAAATTGTCATTGTCGCGGATCAGTCAGGGATTGATGCGGTCAATGCGCATGCGCTGGGCGATCAGGTAAAACTGGTCCTGTTCGATGAGATGAATATCTCGGCGGCACGCAATGCGGGTGTCGCGGCGGCGGCGGGTGAGATCATAGCCTTTATTGACGACGATGCGATCCCAGAGCCGACTTGGCTAACCCATTTAATCGCGCCATTTGCAGATGAAAGCGTTGCTGTCGCGGGTGGATATGTGATCGGGCGCAACGGGATTAGCTTTCAATGGAAGGCGCGGACTGTTTCCCCCGATGCGCA
>DFSO01000080.1 GCA_002378665.1 Loktanella sp. UBA3435
AGCATACCGCTTTCGATATGCATGTGACCATCGCACAAACCCGGGATCAGGTAGCGGCCATTGGCCTCGATGACTTCCGTATCTGGGCCGATGCAATGCGACGCGTCAGGGCCAACATAGGCGAAACGCCCGTCCGCCACAGCAACCTGCCAGCCATCAAGGATTTCGCGGGATTGCACGTTGACCAAAACGCCACCGCGCACAACAAGATCAGCCGCCTCGCGCCCTGCGGCGACAGCAACCAAACGGGGGGCAACTTCGGCCCAAGATTTAATGTGATATTCCATCCCCAAATGTTTCACCGAATTGCCGGCGGATCAAGGGGGATGGATGGTGAGGTCGTGCGCATGACGCGAGCGACCTCATTTTCCCGATTACTCGAATGACGCGATAAAGGCGTAAATATCCTGCGCTTGCTGGGCTTCACGTACTTGATAGGCCATTTTGCTACGCGCGCGGCGATCCTGCAGCGTGTCGCGCAGCCATTCTGTTGGGTTTTGTACGTAGTCTACGAAATTATCTTCGCTCCAAACGCTACCTGCAGCACCAGCCGACGCGATGCTATCGCCATAGCGGAAGCCTTCGGCTGCTCCCAACGCTTTGCCAGCCAGCCCATAAAGGTTAGGGCCTGCCTTAGCACTGCGACCCGCAAGAACCTCTCCATCATTGTTGCGAATGACGTGGCACGATACACATTGGCGGTTGAACTGCTCTTCACCAGCAGCAATGTCGCCCTCAGCTTGTGCCGAAAATGGCACCGCGAGACTGGTGATTAGTGCTACAAGAGAAAGTGATCTCATCATTATCGTCCTTTTGATCTAAGCGATCGTAGGGAGCCCCCCACTTACGCATCTACTTACGCTCTTTTTTCGAGACTTCCAGTGGCGCCTTAATGTCCAAGCTCCATTTACATCTCTTCGACAACAAAGACGATGTCGAGTTCACCCGCCTTTTCGAAATTCATGGTTGCAGGAATTTCTTCACCAATTTCAAATGGATCACCGTTCAAGCCCATAAACATCACATGCTTAGAGCCAGGCTCAAACGTCACAGTCCCACCCGCAGGCACAGCGACGCCATCCTCGATATGAAACATCGTGGCGATTCCGTCGTCCGTTTTGGTGTCATGCATCATGACGCGCGGAAAGTTCGCGGTAATTTCGACCAACCGATCATCTTCGGTGCCGTTATTCATGATCACAAAATACCCCGCGCCCGTCATTGCCATCGCTGTGGTCGCGCGCGCAACGGGATGTTCGATAACCAAATCACCAACCTTAAAATCATCGGCAAAGCTTGCCACAGGATTGGCCAAAAGGATGGCCGTGAGGATCAGGTGTTTCATGGTATGTTTCCTACTCTTATCGGGAAAATTTACGCCAAGCGATCCTGACAGGCCAGACCAAGCCTTGTAGCAATACGTCGCAGCGCTGCTTTCCGCGCATCACCCGCGCGGATTGCGGCAGATCGAATCTTCGCCTAGGGATGGGCGACGTTATTTGATCGGAACCCAGATGAGCGCGCTAACCCTTGGAATGATCGCCGCCTTCGCGTGGGCGCTTCACGATATCTGCGTTCGATATCTTAGCCAGAAGACTCCGCTCATGGCGTCGCTTTTGACCGTTCTCGTTGTCGCACTTGGTTTTGAAATCGGGTTGATGGTTGTGACCAAGTCGACGTTCACCCTGCCGTCAGAGGCATTCTGGATTTCAGTGGTCTCTGGCTTCTTTTTTATCGTTGCCAGTCTTGGGCTTTACGCCGCATTTCATCGTGGCCCTGTGAGGTTGGTTGCACCAATCATTGCCGCTTATCCTGTTCTATCGGTCGGCTGGGCAGTGTTTCGAGGTGCAGACGTCTCGTGGCTGCAATGGGTCGCCGTCCTTTTGATTATCGCGGGCGTTTCGGTTGTTGCGGCGCTGGCGGATCATGGCGAAGAGGACGTCGCGCCCAAAGGGCCTACAATTCTGTTTTCACTGATTGCAGCCATTGGTTTTGCAGGGACATTTGCGCTTGGCCAATATGCCGCTGAGACAGCAGGGCATATGCCTGTCACGCTGGTGACACGGATCACCGCGATTACGCTTTTGATTGCAGGTATGGCGATACGTCGCTTGCCATTCTGGGCGGGCAAAAAGGCAATGCCAATGCTCGTTGTCATGGGTATCGCTGACGGGATCGCGCTTGCGTGTGTGCTCTCGGCGGGCGGGCTTCCCGATGCGCAATATGCAGCCGTGGCCGCATCATGTTTTGGCCTACTAACAATCGTTTTGGCTTGGGCGATCCTGCGCGAGCAGATGACCCCGCTGCAATGGTTTGGCTGCGCTTTGGCCTTTGGTGGGATCGGCTATCTGGCGCTGTGACCAAATAGCCGAATTCCGTTATTCCGCCGCAATAGTCTCTATTTTCTCGACCTTCACAGCCGAGAATTTGAACTCGGGGATTTTCCCGTATGGGTCCACCGCAGGGTTCGTCAGGATGTTCGCGGCCGCCTCGACATAGGCAAAGGGCAGGAACACCATATCAGGGGCCACGGCACGGTCTTCACGCGCCATGATCTCGATTGATCCGCGTCGGGTAGACAGCCGCAGCATCCCACCAGCAGGAACACCAAGTTTGCGCAAAGTGGACGGGTGCAGCGAACAGTTCGCCTCTGGCTCCAGACCGTCAAGAACCTTGGAACGACGGGTCATTGACCCCGTGTGCCAATGCTCCAACTGACGTCCCGTTGTGAGGATCATCGGATACTCTGCATCGGGTGCCTCATCAGGTGCAATCACATCGGCAGGAGTGAATTTCGCACGGCCATCGGCACGCGGGAACCCGTTCGCAAACATGATCGGCTGACCTGGATCAGTTGGCGAAAGCGACGGATAAGTGACCGCACTTTCGTTTTCCAAACGATCCCAAGAGATGTTGCTGAACGACTTCATCAACAGACCCATTTCCGCGAAAACTTCGCGAGGGTGGGTGTATTTCCAGCCGAGGCCAAGACGCTTTGCGAGCTCAACTTCAATCCACCAATCTTCGCGTGCTTCACCCGGAGGGGCAACAGCAGGACGGCCCATTTGGACCTGACGGTTGGTATTCGTGACCGTGCCAGATTTCTCGGCAAAGGCAGAGGCAGGCAGGATCACATCAGCATAGTTTGCCGTTTCAGTGATAAAGATATCCTGCACAATCAGGTGCTTCAGCTTTGCCAAAGCGTCACGCGCATGTTCCACATCAGGATCAGACAT
>DFSO01000024.1 GCA_002378665.1 Loktanella sp. UBA3435
GGATGATCTCTGGACTGGTTTTGAAGTAGCGAAAGGATACAGGATTGGGCATGTCACAGAAGTTAATTTCCAAGATGCTGTCGGGCAAGGTGGTTTATTCTGACAAAGCCCTCATATGTGTCCGGGATTGCAACGGGCGTCATTGCCGGACTTGGAGTCCACGGATACGTGGCCGCGATTACGGCCGCGTACAGCCAAATTTCACATGCGACGACCGATTATGTTTAACCCAGTCTTTCCGAAGCATAGCCCCCAGGGCTGGCCGGAAAGACCACGGTTTTGTCGCCATTTTGAAATACGCGGTGGTGAATATGGGCATGGATCGCCCTGGCGAATACCTGCGCTTCGACGTCACGACCAAGTGTGACGTAATCGCCTGCGCTTTGCGCATGCGTTACGCGGATTGTGTCTTGTTCAATGATCGGCCCCTCATCAAGGTCGGCCGTTACATAGTGCGCCGTTGCACCAATCAGTTTCACACCGCGTTCAAAGGCCTGCTTATAGGGGTTTGCACCTTTGAAACTCGGCAGAAATGAGTGATGGATATTGATAATGCGGCCTGACATTTTTTGGCACATCTGGTCGCTTAGGATCTGCATATACCGCGCTAAGACAACGAGCTCAGCATCGGACTCCTCAATCACTTGCATGATCCGCGCCTCGGCGTCCGGCTTATTCTCCTTCGTGACTTTGATGTGATGAAATGGGATGTCATGATTGACGACCAGCTTTTGATAATCGGTGTGGTTTGAAATTACTGCGACAATATCAATCTGCAGGGCACCGATGCGCCAGCGATAAAGCAGATCGTTCAAACAATGCCCGAAACGCGACACCATGATCGCAACTTTCATTTTCGTGGCTTGGTCGTGGATGGCCCAGTCCATCTTAAATTGCGCGGCAGTTTCGTTAAAATGACCGCGCAGGTCATCCATATCCATGGCGTCGGGCGCCTTGAAACTAACGCGCGTGAAAAACGCGCCAGTGATTGGGTCGTCAAATTGGGCACTGTCGGTGATGTTACACTCATGCTTTGCAAGGAAGGTCGAGATTGCTGCGACGATACCAATGGTAGAAACGCATGACACTGTAAGGGCAAGATTGGGCATTATTGGCTTTCAAAATGGAGTGCGGCGGAAGGGCCCAAATTCAGGTCGCGGTATCATTCAATCGGGCGATGAATTTTTCTAGCTCGTCATCGCTGATTTTTACGGAATGGTCTGCTGCTGGATAGGCAGCCCCATCGACATCGGCCTTGAACTCGCGGAACGCGGCAATGCGTTCTTGCTGCAGGCGGTCGAATTCGCTGGCAAAATTGCGGTACGTCTTTGCGTGGCGCGGCTTATGGCCCGTAGTGCACCCCAATACGTCTTCGGCGAATAGGTATTGCGCGTCAGCATGCGGGCCAGCCCCCATGCCGAGTAAAACAAGGTTTGTTCGTTTCGATATTTCAATCGCGACGCGATCAGGAACGACTTCCAGTTCCACGCCGAAACAGCCGATGTCTTCGAGTTGTCTGACGTGGTCCAAAACCTGCATTGCGCTCTCAGCGGTTTTTCCCACGGCTTTAAAGCCGCCGGTCCATGTTGACTTGGACGGGATCAGACCAACATGGCTTACAACCGGAATTCCATCATCAGCGAGCGCTTTGATCGTGCCCATGGACGATGCACAATAGACGCAATCGCCGCCCACTTGCATCGCGCGGTGCGCGGCACGTTGGTAATCTTCAAGCGTTACGAGTTGACCGTAAAGCAGCCCGACCTGCACAAAACAATTTCCCGCCGCCTTGCGCATTTCTTCGGTCCAAGCGGGATCAATAATCGACAACATATCAATCCCCGCCGCCGCCGCCGCCGCGGCCTCATCGGGCGTTTCTACGTATAACATCGTCAGTTGACGCTTGCCCTTAAGCGCTCGAATATCCGCCACTGTTGGCCGCTTGTGATAAAGATCCATGTCGTTCTCCTTAAGCTCAGTTCGCCGGAGCGGGTTTGAGCAATTTCTTTAAATTTGTTGTTGGATCTTCAAGGCTTGCAGCCGCGACCGCCACTTTGGCCTCAATCAGTTTCTGCGCCAGCTTGATGTCTTTGGCGACCGCGTTACCGACACCCAAGCCAGCCGCGCCAACCAATTGTCCGGCATCATTCAGGTAAAACAGGATCTTTGCATCATCCGAAAGCGTGCGTTGCGCAGTAGCTTTTCCAATGGTTTGACCGACACCCTGCAAGCCAAGGTCGTATTGATCGGACCAAAACCAGACTGGAGGTTGGAAAACACCGGACGCACCTGCCAAGTTCCGACCCGCGATCTCACCTTGGAACTGAGCATTCTGCCAAGTTTCAAATCTTTGAAGCCCAAGCCCCGAGAAGTTCACACTTGCGCAATCTCCAGCGGCAAAAATGTTGGTGTCAATGGTGCGCAATGCCTCATCAACGGCGATCCCGTTACCGATATACAAACCAGCGGCCTGTGCGAGATCCGTATTTGGAACAACACCAATGGCCGCAACAACCAGATCTGCGGCAATCAACTGACCGCCCACCAATTCGACAGCACGACTGGAAATGCGCGCGACCTCGACGTTACAGACGATATCCACGCCCTCGGCTAGGTGGCGCTCGACTATACGTTGTGCGAGGGGTTGCGGAACATTGCGGCCAAGCGGCACTGGCCCGGCTTCTAGAACCGTAATTTTGCTACCACGTCCAACCAGTTCGGCGGCGAGTTCCAGCCCTATAAGACCAGCCCCGATTATTACCGTGCGTGTCCTTTTCACAGCTGCACTGTAAATCCGGTTCGCGTCTTCAATGGTCCGCAGCGTCACCGCGTGTTCGCCGCCTTCGCATGTCAACCTGCGCGGGCTAGCACCTGTCGCCAAAAGCAGCCGCGAATACGTCAAATCCTCACCGGTGGACAGGCGTACACATGAGGCTTCCCTATTAATATGCTTTGCCGCAACTCCATCTAACAGCATAATGTTTTTCGCAGCCAACATCTCTGCGGTGCATATCGGTTTAAGGGTTGCACCATTCGCGTCGGGTTTGGAAAGCGGCGGGCGTTCGTAGGGCATGCCGCATTCGTCGCCAACCAGCGTAACTTCACCGTCAAAGCCTTCGGCACGGGCAGCAAAGGCCGCACGCACACCGCACTCCCCTGCCCCGATGATGACAATGCCCGACATTCAAATGTCGATCAGGACGCGACCGCCCTCAACCTTGACCGGATACACCCCAAGGTTCACACAGACAGGTGTGCGTGTTGCCTCGCCCGTACGATAGTCAAACTGACCGTTGTGTTTAGGGCATTCAATGGTGTGATCCATCACAAGACCATCTGCCAGATGCACCTGTTCATGAGTGCAAAGTCCGTCGGTGCAGAAATAATTGTCATCGGGCGAGCGATAAACCGCAAAGGTGCGCCCATCGTGATCAAAACGGATCACGTCTTCTTCGTCGATGTCGTCTGCCGCGCAGGCGTCAATCCAGTTTGCCATTTATCTATTCCTTATTCTGCCGGAGTCGCTGTTGGAGTCGTTTCTCCAAGTGCGCTTTGATGCAAATCGTTGCGGTATGGCTGCGCTCCCCCGGGGAGGCTGCGCATCAGAAATTCATCATGATAAGTCAGTTGCCGCTTCAGGATTGGCCAAACCTCTTTGTAGGCTTGCCAAATTGACGGATTCGGCGCCGGCAGGTCATGTTTGATCGCCGCATGCAATTCGGGCAGCCGATGATAGGGAACCATTGGAAACATATGGTGTTCCACGTGGTAGTTCATGTTCCAGTAGATGAACCGGCTGATCGGGTTCATGTAGACCGTGCGGCTGTTCAGGCGGTGGTCGATGACGTTATCTGCAAGACCGGCGTGCTGCAAAATGCCGGTCATAACGTGATGCCAGGCCCCGTAAAGGCGCGGCAATCCGATGATCATGAGCGGTAGAATAGATTGCGTCGCCACCGCAAGAAGCAGGACAACCGCATAGATCGCAACCCAGATCCGCGCTGTGCGAAACACCTTGGGCTGCTCGCTTTGGGGGATGTAACTTGCGGCTTCGGGATCAAGGTGGCCAAATGCATTCTGGACCATCGTTTTCCAGCCTTGGAACGCATCCAGAATACCAAAGAAGTTCAGAAGAATGCGAAACAGCGCAGGTGGCCGCATCGCGACGATCTCGGGGTCGCGACCGACGATTACGGTATCGGTATGGTGGCGCGCATGACCCCAACGCCACGTCACCGGATTGCGAACCATGCAGAATGACGCGATTTGGTAGACCCAGTCATTATATTTCGCAGTGCGGAATGGTGTACCATGCCCGCATTCGTGCCAGCGACTGTCCATCGCTGATCCATATAGAACACCATAGGCGAGCCAGAACGGCGCCGACCACCAAGATGGCCAAAGCGCTACACCCAAAACAACAAAGATCGTCATGGCGCTGAACAAGATCACCGTGTCTCGGATCGCAGGCTGATCCTCGCGCTTCATCAGCGCCTTCATGTCTTTGCGCGCGATGTCCGTATGATACCAGTTGGCAGCTGCCAATCCTGTCTCAACTGCGCGCTGCGCATCCGGTCCCAGCAGCGAATAATCACGTTTTTGCATCGTCATATCTCGTTATCAGCAATCTAACCTATGAGTATCAGACTGCGGCATTTCTCGTCTTGTGGTGAGCATGATTATACATCAAAATACATCATCAGAACGCCAACAAGTGATGTGATTCAATCAAGGACACCCATGACGAAGCGCCCGACCCTTAAAGATCTTGCGTATGCCGCAGGCGTCGGCGTTGCGACGGTGGATCGTGCGCTTAACGGGCGCTCCAACGTGCGCCAGGAAACACTCGATCGTGTTTTGGACGCGGCCGAGCGTATCGGCTACCCGACCCGCGTGTTATCCGCACGACGCGACGAGGCCAGTCGCCCTCTGATCCGTTTTGGATTCGTACTTCATAAAGGATCGCAAGAGTTTTACCGTAATTTCGCAGCAGCCCTGCAAGATGTTGTCAATAGCCGGACCGACATCCGTGGCCGGGCAGTCATTCGCTTCGCAGCGTCGCAAGCGCCAGACGACTTCGCAAAAGAAATAGAAGTCGTTGCGCAGCAGACGGATGCGATTGCGACATCGGCAATCAACCACCCGTCCCTATCCGAACTGGTAAGCGACCTTGCCCGCACAGGCACGCCTGTCTTTGCGCTGTTGAACGACTTTGCCCAAAACATCCGACAGAACTACCTTGGGCTGGACAACGTCAAAGTCGGACGCACTGCGGCATGGATGCTAACAACGCACGCACGCACTCCCGGTAAGTTGGCTGTATTTGTGGGCGGCAACCGGTGGCACGGACATCTGATGCGCGAGACGGGATTCCAAAGTTACATCCGCGAATACGCGCCGGATTTCTCAATGATCGACACGGTGGTCAATCTCGAAACCCGCCAGGTCACCTATGAAGCAACGCTAGATCTCCTGGACCGCCAACCAGATCTGCGTGGCATCTATGTAGCCGGCGGCGGGATGGAAGGCGCGATCGCCGCTTTGCGCGAAAAGCGGCCGCCCGGTAAGGTGGCGCTCGTCGTAAATGAGCTGACAGATGACAGCCGAAAAGCCCTTGTAGATCGCTATGCCACAATGGTTATTGCCACACCGCTGCAAGAACTGTGCGAAAATGTGGTTCAGTTGATGATTGAGTCGCAGCTTAGCGGACAAACTTCCAGCCCGGGCCAGCACTTCCTGACACCTCAGTTGTATGTGCCGGAATCCTTCTAGGCGTCGCGTTCCATGATCCATTCAACCTCGGGAGCCGCAACGAAACGCCACTTTCGGAGCGGCCCAGCCATGACATTGAGGTAATACATCTCGAACCCGTAGGGGGCGCCACAGGGATGATGACCGCGCGGCACGCAAACGACGTCGCCATCAGACACCGCCATTGTTTCGTCCAACTGCCCGTCGTCGGTATAGACCCTTTGGATACCAAAGCCTGACGCAGGGTTTAGGCGGTGGTAATAGGTTTCCTCAAGGTATGTGATGTGGGGGTAATCGTCTTCATCGTGTCGGTGGCTTGGATAGGACGACCAATGGCCCGCCGGTGTGAACACCTCGGTCACCAACAAACTGTCACAGTAATCCTCGTTTTCCATCGCTATATTGTTGATGTGGCGTGTGTTGGTTCCTGTGCCGCGCTCTGTCAAGGTGATGCCGTCGGGCCCGATGCGCCGTGCTTTATGCCCGCCAATGCCCGGTGCCGTGCAGACGCCAATGACACAATCGGTTTCAGCCTTGGCCGCCCAATCCGTGCCATTCGGCAGATATAGGCAATGCGGCGGCGTCTTTTCGAACACGTTCATGCGGTCGCCCAAAACGCCCCAATCCTGACCACCACCGGTGATGGCCGCCTTGCCTTCGACCATAACAAGGATGACTTCAAGGTCGCCGGTCACTTCTGCCGCTTCGTCCCCGGCTTTCAGGCGATAAAGCGAGAAACCGACATATCGCCAGCCTGCGCTTTCGCGTGTGATTTGATGCACCTTGCCGCGGGTTCCAAACGGTTTTTTCAGCAAATCAGCCATGACGTTCCCTTCAGTTTTTGAGTGTCAGGCCAGAGCGGCCACAAATGTCGACGATATGATCATAGCCCAACTTTGAATATTCATACGGCGGAGCCAGCGCCGGATCTTGCTCAGCCTCGACCACAATCCAGCCGCCATAATCCATCGCCTTAAGCCGATCTGTTATTGCCTGAAAATCAATGCAGCCTTCGGGATCGCCTGGTACTGAGTAAACCCCTGCCCGCACGCCATCCAGAAAGCTGCGATTTTCTGTGCGAACCCATGCCATCTTGTCGGGACGCACGTCTTTGAAATGAACATGGTGCACGCGGTCACCCCATCGATCGAGTACCTCCAGCGGGTCGGCCCCCGCAAATAGCAAATGGCCTGTATCATATAGCAGCGTCACTTCGGGGCCCGACCCCTCCATGAGCCAATCTATGTCTTCGGAGTCTTCAATCATGCTGCCCATATGGTGGTGATATGACAGCGTCATCCCCTTGTCCGACATCCATTTGGCTAGTTCCGTCAGCTTTAATGCGTAGGATTTCACGTCGTCACGGCTTAACTTCGGGCGATTACGAACGGGCATAGAAAGGTCGCCCTGCACGCTGTTCGAACATTCAGCGTAAACGATGCAAGGCGCATCAAGTGCCACGAATTGTTCTACTTGTTGAAGCACGGCGGCTTTCTCATCCTCGAGCGAGGCGGTCATCAGGCTGCCTGAACACCACCCCCCACACAGCGACACGCCGTAACGGTCGAGATAGCTGCGCAGCCCATCCGTATCGGCTGGCATCCGGCGGCCGCGTTCGACACCCTGATAGCCGATGCGCCCTGCGTCCTCCATTGCGCCCTCGGTCGTGAATCCGGCGGTCAAGTCCGGCAGGTCATCGTTCTGCCAAGCGATTAGGGAAATGCCAATTTTGACAGCCATCAGTCTGTCCTTTGCTTTGTTTTATTAATTTCATATGCGGATCGTGCTGCGTTTATTTTATCGCGCTTGGATACCTGTGGCACAGCAACGTCCCACCATGTGCCGCCGTGTTCGGTCGAGGGATACGGATCGGTGTCAATCACCACAACATATGGTCCCGCCACATCGCCCCGCTTTGACAAAGCCAGTTCCAGATCGGCAATGGAGGTAACCTTAACGCTCGTCGCCCCCATTGAGGCCGCATGGGCCGCAAAGTCGATGGCAGAGGGCTGTGAGTGCACTGAATGGTCTAGCAGGTTGTTAAACTCTGCCCCACCTGTGCCTATTTGCAGCCTGTTGATACAACCATAGCCGCGATTGTCCGTCACCAAGACAGTAAACGAAATGCCCATCATCGCCGCTGTCGCCATTTCTGAATTCGCCATCATATAGGTGCCGTCGCCAGTGAAGCAGATCACATCGCGGTCTGGTTGCGCCATCTTGATGCCCATAGCGCCCGCAATCTCATAGCCCATACAGCTGAAACCGTATTCCATGTGATAAGACATCGGGCGGCTGGATTTCCACAACTTATGGAGCTCACCGGGCATCGTGCCCGCTGCGCACATCACAACCGTGTCGTCAGTTGCCGCGCGTTGCACCGCACCCACGACCTGCATGTCGGTAGGAAGCGCATTGCCATCCGGCGCGGTGGTCAAGGGATCAACCTTGTCAAACCAGTCGGATGTCAGGCCGTCAATCCCAGCCGTCGATTGATGTTTTCCCAGAGCGGCAGACAATTCGCCAAGCCCCGCCCTTGCGTCCGCCAAAAGCGGCAAAGCGTCATGCTTGGCCGCATCATAGGCCGCCACGTTCAGACAGGCGATCCGACGAACGGGATTGGCGAACAATCCCCATGACCCAGTGGTGAAATCCTGAAACCGTGTGCCGACGCCGAACACCAAATCAGCCTCGGCGCACACCGCATTCGCTGGCGCACCCCCCGTCACCCCGATCGGCCCCAGATTGAGAGGATGGTCCCATGGAAGCGCGGATTTCCCCGCCTGCGTTTCAGCAATGGGAATATTGTGTGCCTCGGCAAAGCTGCGCAAGGCCTCCGTTGCGCCCGAATAGTGCACCCCGCCACCCGCAACGATGATCGGACGCTTGGCGGCCCTGATTGCATCCGCCATCGCGGCCAATTCATCAACGTCCGGACGCATCCGGCGCGCGACCCAGACCTTGGGCGCAAAAAAGCTTTCGGGATAGTCGAAGGCCTCTGCCTGCACATCCTGACAGAATGCCAATGTCACTGGACCACAATCCGCAGGATCGGTCATTGTGCGAAAGGCACGCGGCAATGCCGTCAACAATTGTTCGGGCCGTGTGATGCGGTCAAAATAACGACTGACAGGTTTGAACACGTCGTTTGCGCTTACCGTGCCGTCGTTGAAATCCTCGACTTGTTGCAGAACCGGATCAGGACCGCGATTGGCAAACACATCTCCCGGCACCAAAAGAACTGGTAGGCGATTCACGTGGGCCAAAGCGGCGGCGGTGACCATATTGGTGGCTCCCGGCCCGATGGAAGAGCTGACCATCATTGCCCGCTTGCGGCCTAATTGTTTGGCATAGGCGATCGCTGCGTGTGCCATTGTCTGTTCATTGTGCCCGCGCCACGTCGGCAGGTCGTCTTGCGCTTGGTACAGCGCCTCACCCACCCCCGCGACATTCCCGTGACCAAAAATAGCCCAACATCCGGCGATAAACGGCTCTCCGGTTTCGGTTTTCTGGGCCGCAACAAATTTCACCATGGCCTGCGCCGCTGTCAGTCGAATTGTATTAACCATTAGCTTTTTCCCTATTCAATCGGGCATCAACACGCGCCGCATCCCAGACGTCGCAAAGCCCTGCGAAGCGAGCCGCCATATGATCAACCGCGTCAGCGTCCGACATTTCATTTTGCATCCATGCACGCGCCGCATCACCAAAGATGGTGCGGCCAACAGCAAACCCTTTGACCAACGGCTGTCTCGCCGCGAGCGCAAAAGACGCTGCAAGCTCGCTCTGGGGGGCATCAAGACCCAGAACCACAATCCCGCGCGTGCGCGAATCGTTGCGCTCGATTGCCTCTACCGCGTTGGACCATGCGGCGTCAGTCTTGAACGGTTCAAGCTTCCACCAATCGGGATAGACGCCGACATCGTAAAATTGCTGGATCAGTTTTGGCGTCGTCATATCATCGACGGGGCCAACCTTGGATGGGATCACCTCAAGCAGGAATTCCAAATCGTTGCGCCGCGCCGCCGTAAATAGGCGCTTAACCCGCTCCTCCTGAGTCTTCTTTGTATCGACGTCATCATCTGGATGACAAAAGACCAACAGTTTCACGACATTCTCTCTCGGCCATTCTCGCAATTGGCCAAAATCCTCGCCCAACTCCGGCTCAAACTCGATCGGGCGTGATCCTGGCAATTCTGTCGGTCTGCCAATCCACAGTCCTGATCCGCTGGCGGCATGAAGCGCGCGACGCCCGATCCGGTTGTCACATAGAATTCCGAAACCCGGCTGCCCGTTCTGCACTTGCAGAGCCGCATCAAGGCAGAGTCGTTTAAAGGCACCGGCTTTCTTCAGGCTGTACCCGTCCATCTCTTCAAGCTGCAAACGGTGATCAAACGCGAAAGTTTTGACCGAAGACCAAGTGCCCCGACGGTTCGTAGCCCAGTGGACCTGTTCCAGTTCGACATCGTTGCGCAGATCGGGTTGCTTGATGCCGCGCTCAAAGAAAAACTGGAGTTCGTCCCAAGATGGATAAGCTGGAGTGCAACCGTGTCGCGAAACGGCAAAGGCGCCACAGGCATTGGCATATTTCAACGTGTTTGCCCAATCCTCACCGTCCAGCCA
>DFSO01000032.1 GCA_002378665.1 Loktanella sp. UBA3435
ACCAACTTTTAGCTATATCTCTCCTAGTTAGGGTGCGTATTTTGGCCGTTCTGGTGCCCCTCGTGCCAGACAGCTGCTGCCACCTTATTCGTGTATGTAACAAGTTTCTTGCGGGACGAACCGTTCACTTCGGTGTTGGCGATTAATCCTGCGAGGTGGTCTTGCAAAAGAGCACCTCGCAGCGATATTCAAGCGCCATGGCAAAGCTCTATTTCAACTACTCCACAATGAACGCCGGCAAATCGACCGTGCTGTTACAGGCCTCGCACAATTATATTGAGCGCGGGATGCATACCTATTTGATCATCGCCCAGTTCGATAAACGTGCGGGCGAGGGTCGTATCGGCAGCCGCATTGGCATTGGCGCGGATGCTGATACCTTTGGGATGACCGAAGATCTTTATGCCAAGATTAAAGCCCGTCTGGATGCTGGCCCTTGCGCCTGCATTTTCATTGATGAGGCCCAGTTTCTATCCGAAACCCAAGTCTGGCAGCTTGCCCGCGCGGTTGATGATCTTGGCGTACCGATCATGTGTTTCGGCCTAAGGGTCGATTTTCAGGGCAAGTTGTTTCCAGGCTCTGCCGCCCTTCTCGCCCTGTCCGACGAGATGCGCGAAATCCGCACAATCTGCCATTGTGGGAAAAAGGCGACGATGGTGGTGCGCAAGGATGCGGATGGCACTGTGCTGACTACAGGTGATCAAGTCGCGGTGGGTGGCAACGAGCGTTATGTGTCCCTATGCCGCCGTCATTGGCGCGAGGCCGTGGGCGATACGGCCTAGTTGACCAGATTGGGCAGTGCCGCGCCCTCGTCCCAAGCGATGAGATTATCGATGGCCATTTGCCCCATTGCTTCGCGAACTTCGAGTGCTGCCGTGCCCAGATGCGGCAAGAGCACCACGTTTTCGAGGTCACGCAAGGCCTGCGGCACCAATGGCTCTCGCGCGTAGACATCGAGGCCCGCGCCCGCGATCCGCCCTTCTTGCAAGACGGTAATCAAGGCCGCCTCATCCACCACATCGCCACGCGCCACATTGATAAAAACTGCGGTTTCTTGCATTTCGGCCAGCATTGCAGCGTCAATCATATTGGTATTTGATCCACCACCCGGAACGGTGACAACGATGATATCGGCTTGGCACATCAACGCGCTGAGGCTTTCGACCTGCCTTGCTGGCACATCCACCTCTTTTTCGGACCGATTGTAGTAGATCACGGGCATGTCAAACCCGTAGTGGCAGCGCTTTGCGACCGCCTGCCCGATCCGCCCCATGCCGACGATACCAAGCCGTTTGCCTGTCACATGGGTGCCCAGCATCTGCGTCGGTTGCCAGCCAAGCCAGAGCCCAGAGCGCAACAGCCGCTCGCCCTCGCCCGCCCTGCGGCAAGCCGAAAGGATCAGCGTCATCGCAAGATCGGCAGTCGCGTCCGTCACAGCATCAGGCGTGTTGGTCACCGCAACCCCCGCCTTTCGCGCCGCATCCACATCGATATGGTTGTAGCCCACACCAAAATTCGCCAGCACCTTACAGCGGATATCGCCAGCAAAGGCCTCAGCAGTGAATTGATCACCCAAAGTCGGCAGGATCACGTCGTAGTCGGCCAAAGCGGCAGCCGCCTCATCAACCATCATGCCGTCCATGCTTTCGCGCAGATCGACCTCAAAACGCGCCTGTGCTGCCGCGATTGTCGCATCGGGCATGGCGCGGGTGATCAATAGTTTTTTCAATGCATCCGCCCCCCTTTGGGTACTTCAAATTCGGGTTGCGCCAAGACAATAGCGCCTTCCTCGTCAGGAAACCCCAAGACGAGGACTTCTGACATGAACTTGCCAATCTGGCGTGGTGGGAAGTTGACCACGGCCATCACCTGCCGCCCGACCAATTGCTCTGGTGTATAGCGCACAGTGACCTGGGCAGAGGTCTTTTTCTCGCCGATCTCATCGCCAAAATCGACCCACATCTTGATCGCAGGGTTGCGCGCCTCTGGAAAAGGTTCTGCGCGAATGACCGTGCCGACACGCACATCAACCTTCACAAAGTCATCAAAACTAATTTCACCCACGAGCCAACTCCTTTGAACGGTCTGTCGCGGCCTTGACGGCGCGGCCCAGCAAGGCAGGGAAACCGTTTGCCTCATCCATAAGTACTTCTAACGCGGCCTGCGTCGTGCCATTGGGCGAGGTGACATTCACGCGCAACTGGCTCGGATCTTCCTCTGCCGCCTCGGCCAAAGCGCCTGCGCCGGCAACCGTTGCTTTCGCCAGTTGCATCGCCATCGCGGCAGGCAGGCCTTGCGCCTCACCCGCAGCCGCCAATGTCTCGATCAGATGGAAAACATAGGCAGGGCCGGAGCCAGACACGCCAGTGACTGCGTCAATCTGGCCTTCATTTTCCAAATGCACGACTTGACCCACCGCAGAGAGCAACGCCTCCGCCAGCACCATATGCGCGGGCGTCGTATTGCCATTCCCAACAATCGCGGAAATGCCACGGCCAATAGCGGCGGGGGTATTTGGCATCGCGCGCACAATCGGGGTCTGCGCTCCCAGCACATCCTCAAACTTCGCAATCGGGGTGCCAGCCGCGACAGAGACAAACAACGTCGTCCCATTGCCCAGCGCCTGCATCGCAGGCAACGCCTCACCCATCATCTGCGGCTTCACGGCAATCAAGGCAATCGCAGGGGCCTCAGGCACACCCGCATTCACATGCACACCCGTCGACTTTAGCCAATCAGACGGAAACGGGTCCAGCACATAGACGGAACTTGCAGGCAAACCGCCTTCAAGCCAGCCCTTAAGCATTGCACCACCCATCTTGCCACAGCCCAAAAGCACCAAACCATGCTTTGCCACATCTTCCATGTTCATCGCTTTTGCCTTTTTCCGAGGTGAAATATGCTGGGGGGTCTGGGGGGCTAGCCCCCCCAGTGTGGCGATGAGGGCGCAGCCCTCAGCGCAAATCAGGCGCGACCGTAAGCGCCACCAATGGCCACTTGCACCGCGTCCGCAGGGGTGCGCTCGGCCCATGTGACCAGTTGAATTGCAGGGTAATATTGCTCACATGCCGCCACAGCCGCGTTAATCATCGTGTCTACCTGATCGGGACCAGCGACCTGATCGCCCGCCAAAACCAACCCGTAACGGTAGACCATCATCTTTTGCTCTTCCCACCACGTGAACGATCCAGCCCAAAGGCGATCGTTAATAGTGTTTAATGTCTCATATAGCGCGGCCATACGGTGCGGAGGCGGTTCCATCTCGAATGTGCAAATCAGGCGCAGGGTTTGGTCATATGCAGACCACGCCAACGTAATGGAATAGGTGCGCCACTGGCCCACAACCGCCATCGCGATCTGATCGTCATGAATGCGGTCAAATTCCCAAGCGTGATGCTCGGCAATATGCTCAACCAAATCAATGGGATGCAGGTCTTCTGCGTTTTCAAAATGCTCTGACAGCGACATATGCTCGGCCTCTTTTTTATGATCAAAGCGTCGGGCAGATTGGCGCTATGACTAGTTGGCTGCTCTAGGAACGGTATAGTTCTCGTCTTGTTCCTACTGCATATGGTGACGGCTTACCCCCCCTCCTGTAAAGCAATTTCTTGGGGATAAGTCGGCTTTGAGACAATTAACATGTGGATAACCAGTGTTAATCACCGCAAAACACCGAAAGGGCGTGTTGGCGGTCGAATAGTGTTCATACTTCGTTGAGACCGGTGATGGTTTCGACGGATAGTGTCCTCCGCTCTGCAAGAACGCGGCCTTTCATTCCTACTTCGAGTGGCAGAAAAGTCCGCACAGCAGTCATTCAGCACCGTGCCAAAAATCCCATTCAAAACTCAAGCAATTGTTGAAGGTTTTTGGCCCACACGCGGGAACAGACATTAGCTGCATTGCAGAAAACCTGCACTAAGGGCTCTTTCCTGCCGTCAGCTGCTTTTGCACATCTTGTGATATACAGCGCCGTCAACGTCTGGTTGTCGCTATGGGAGGGAATGGTGGATCGGAGGATGAAAGTCGTGGATGTAATGGCTTCAGGGCAGATCAAAGCCCGCGCATCCGTTCTGCAAAGCAAAACCCAAAAACCCGTCCGGTTCGAGATTTCCGAAGGCACCCGCGCCTCGGTGGCGAAGTGGATGTAAGATCCGTTGATGGTCGGGTCCGAATTCCTTTGGCCCGGGCGTTTTCACGAGCGCCTGCATGCCATTGCTCATTACTGGAACACAATCTCAGATTAGCGGTGCACTTCCTCCCTCACCGACCAAATTAAACGAACCGAAACCCATTCCAGTTAGGGCCCACCAGAAATACACAATAAGGCCGCGCACGCCGTAAAGGCGTCGTTCAACACCATGCCGGATGTGCGCGACCTCTGAAGCGTTACTCGCTATCCGTGCCGCCGGTCTCAGGATCGAGGATCGAGACGGTCAACATCATACCATTGTCCTCGTGGAACAGATTGTGGCAATGCAGGACGAATTCACCTGTAAAATCAAACTGTTTACTGGCCATCGTGACCATCGTCCCCGGCGTGCATGTCTCATATTTCTGTGCAGCCTGGGTTAACTGAATGTCTGTGCCCCCAATGCTATCGATATAGATCGTATCCCGCCAGATCGGCATCTGGTAGGTCACTGGGGCATTGTAAACGCGATTTCCCGCGTCATATGTCGACCGACCGAGGGCTTGGAACGAGTTGATATGGATGTGGAAAATATGGGCATCGTTGCTGCTGTAAAGATTCCAGACATCCGTATCGCCTTTGAGCAGCTGAATTTGTGCCGGATCGCCAACGACCGCATCAAAATACTGATCATTCACCACAAAGGCGGGTCTTGAAGGATAGGCCTCGGTGAAGTTCTCTTCGATTGTCTTGAACTCGATCGATTGTGTCGCTGCTGGCCAGACGCCGTCAATCGCAACGGTCGGTGGAACCGGGCGCTGGATGGTTGCCGCTTCAAAAAGGCTGACAGTCGGAATAGTCTGGTTTTTGGTGCTCGGTTCTGCCGTTACCTCAACCATCAGGATTTTGGCTGTGTTCGCATCGCCCCCCTCAACGACCATCGGCACAGATCCTTTCGCCGCGCCCTGCAACTGAAAACTGCCCGCGGTGGTGCCCGCCCTTATGAGCAGGTCAAGTCGCTGCCCCGGAGCCAAAGTAATAAGTTCCGCATTGGTCCAATAGGCCTCTGCATCCGTTTCTTTGACCGTATAATCAATCTTGAAGTACTCTGGGTCCAAGAGGGCATCGGGAGCGACGTTAGGAGCGGTGGGCGGCAGCAGTGCAATACCATCCACCGCAATTGCATAGACTTCGGGCGCACCTTCGCCGACGAACTGCGGCACGATGGTCTGGCCGTTCGAAGCATTTACAAAGCGCAGCCGCTTAATCTCGCCCTGATCCATTTTGATGACCGGATTAATCTGTCCGTTGACACCTAAGCCCGGGACAGTCGCAGCTTTGGTCGGTGTCAGCCCGTTGCAGGTGTTGGGATCAAAGTTATCTTCGACGGCACCAACGTAATAGCCATAAGGGTAGAACACGCCTTGCCCTGCCCCCCCAGCGGTTGTGGTTTCGAAATAGGAAATGGTTTGCAGCACCACGATCTTTTCATCGTTGGCAGTGATGTTGCAATTCGTGGCCAGAAGCGTGTCAAAGTCGTTTTCGATCTCAGGGGCCCTGACGATGAGTGCGCCTGCCATGCCCGGGCCAACCTATGCGGCGACCGAGCCGTGCTTGTGCGGATGGTACCAGAAGGTGCCTACGGGATGGTCACTTGGTAACTCATAACGATAGGCATATGAGGTCGCATCCAAGGCGCTCTGGATCGTATGATGTGCAGAGTGTCCGGCATGCTCCGAATGCGGTTTGTATTCGGAATCTAGGATAATCAACACATCATCCGACGGGGCCTGCGGTGAAACGTGCAGGCCATGTGTGTGCAAATTGGTTGAAGTGAAATCATGAGGCTTCCAGCCTGACAAGTTGTCCACAACACCAGGGATCGCATCCGCGCCGCAGCCTTGGATTGCATTTTTCAGCAGAACCCCCGTTGTCTTACCACGTTCCATAGTAAGCGTTGGACCAACAATGGGTTGACCGCCGTTAGCCTTTGTCATGTCAACATAGGCCGGAATTCGCAGGGTCGTGCCATTGAAAGGTGCATCTGTCCGTGTCTCGCATCCTAAAGCGTAAAACACGTCAGGCACTTGATCTCCGCCTATAAAGTTTACATCCATATGCTGGAGCCAATGCTCGACCAGAAACTCAAGATACTGTTCTTCAAGCGTTTCTTCGAATTTTTCCGTAAAAGCCAGTCCATGGGGCGTTTGGATCGCTTTGGCAAGATTGGCCGGACTCGCAAATACGGTACCTACGGCATGAGTTTCCGCGCGCGCTGTGGGCACAAAGGCGATTGCAAAAGTAGTCGCCGCTGTCGATTTCAGAAATGCGCGCCGCGATAAAGGTGAATGGGCTGTCGGGTTCATCGTCGATCTTCCTTATAATTTTTAAAATAAGAGGTGCTTAAATGCACGCTAAAAAGATGTGCTTAAAAGTACGCCAGAAAGATGTGCTTAAAAGCACGCTAGAAAAATTATATCAGGCACACAGCGTAAAAGTGCTATTGGCCTAAAAGTTGCAACCAAAACCACTGAGCAGGTCGCCAGGTGATGAATTCGCCAGTCGAAAAACTGGGGGACTTCAAAACACTCTGCATGAAGTCTTTTTAACTTAGGGAACTGCCATTCTTACGACTTGCAGCTTAAGTCGAGCTGGGCTTGAAATCGGCCTCTGGGGCAGCGAGGTATCAGCACGTCTGACCGCTTATGCTCAATAACTAATGAGCAACCTTGCGGCCGGTAACAGCTATATATTGACACTTGCCAACGCCCTAATCACCCCCCGTGAAAACTGTCTACCTAGGTTTCGAAGGTGTTATTAACGTCCGCTTTTTCCGTTCGGAAGTGACGGCCTTGTTAGTGCAGTGAAGATCTCTTTGCCGCCATCCTTAGCGGGTATTAGCTTCCCCTTGCCCTATTTCTAGCGTTTGTTCTTCTTTTGGCATGAACACGTTGATCTGTATCCTGAAACGAGGTGACAGGCCTCAAGTTCCAATCGGTGACTTCATAAGAGAAGCGGGAACGAGCTATGTTAGCAAAGGTTTTGGCCCGCTATACGCTACCCTCTCATGTATTTTACATGCGTGGCGTGTTTACTTCTTCTTCGCCTCAAACGCTTCGATCCGCGCCAGCAGTGCTGCGTTCTCTTCGCGCGCTTTTTGCGCCATGCCGCGCACAGCCTCAAATTCTTCGCGCGTCACGAAATCGCGATCGGCGAGCCAGCGATCCATCATGCCGCTCATCGCGGTGCCGGCCTCATCTTTGGCGCCTTGGGCCACGCCCATTGCATTTGTCATCAAGGCGCTGATGTCGTCGAGTATCTTGTTTCTGGTCTGCATCGCAGTCTCCAATTCTATCTGATTGTTATATGGGGCAAGGTTTCCCCGCGTTCAACCTCTTGACTTCAACATGGCTGCAAGGAAGGTAGGCGCCATGATAGCAGCCATCACATTCCCCGACATTTCGCCCGAGATCTTCAGCCTCGATCTTTTCGGTTTCCACTTTGCCCTGCGCTGGTATGCGATGGGCTATATCGTGGGGATCATGCTCGGTTGGCAGTTGCTGAAGGCCGCGCTGAAGCGTGATTCGCTTTGGACTGCTGGTGCTCCGATGGTGCCTGCCAAGATGGAAGACCTGCTCACCTATATCGTCATGGGTGTGATTGCGGGCGGCAGGCTTGGGTATGTGTTGTTCTACAAACCTGCCTATTACCTCGCCAATCCGATTGAGATCCCGCAAATCTGGACGGGTGGCATGTCGTTTCACGGTGGGTTTATCGGGGTGATCGTCGCCGTTTATCTGTTTAGTCGCCGCCATAACGTGGCCCTGCCCAAGCTGGCCGATGGGATCGCCCTTGCGGCCACGCCCGCGATCTTGCTGGTGCGCATCGCCAATTTCATCAACGCCGAGCTTTGGGGCCGCGAGACAACGGTCCCTTGGGGCGTCATTTTCCCAACTGCGCCTGACGGCAGTGGCCCGCGTCACCCGTCCCAGCTTTATGAAGCGGGTCTTGAGGGGTTGCTGCTCGGCACGATCCTGATCCTGCTGGCGTTCCGCTTTGGGGGTCTAAAGAAGCCTTGGCTGCTGACGGGTACATTCTTTACAGGCTACGGCATCGCCCGTTTCCTCGTTGAGTTCGTCCGCCAACCCGATGCGCAATTCATAACCGAGGGTAATCCGCTGGGCCTTGCGTTTCACATGAATGGTTACGGGCTGACCATGGGCCAGACCTTGACCCTGCCGATGATCCTGATTGGAAGCAGCGTTGTGATCTGGGCGCTGCGCAGATGACCAAGCTGGGTGCTTTGCTGGCCCAGCGCATTGCCGCGACAGGTCCGATGACTTTGGCCGATTATATGGCCGATTGCTTGATGCATCCACAGTTCGGCTATTACGCGACCCGCGATCCGTTTGGTGCGAGTGGTGATTTCACCACGGCCCCCGAGATCAGCCAGATGTTTGGCGAGTTGATCGGGCTGTGCCTTGCGCAGACGTGGATGGACCAAGGCGCGCCTGCACAAATCACCCTCGCCGAGATTGGCCCCGGTCGTGGCACGCTGATGGCGGATGCGCTGCGGGCCACGCGGGGCGTCGTAGGCTTCCATGCTGCTCTTTCCGTGCATTTCATCGAGACATCGCCCACCCTGCGCAAACGTCAGGCCGAGGCCGTGCCAGATGCCACGTGGCACGACAGTATCGAGACATTGCCGCAAGCCCCGCTTTATCTAGTCGCCAACGAATTCTTTGACGCGCTGCCGATCCGCCAGTTCACCCGCGATAAGGCAGGTTGGCGCGAGCATATGGTGGGGGTTCAGGGCGATACGTTATTGATGGGTCTGTCTGCACCTGCGCCGATTGCACTGTTAGAGGACCGCCTGTCCGACACGAAGGAGGGCGATATCGTCGAGCACTGCCCTGCCCTGCCCAGCATCGTCGGTGAGATGAGCCAGCGGATTGAGGCGCATGGCGGTGCGGCCCTGATTATCGACTACGGCGACTGGCATTCACTTGGTGATACCTTGCAAGCGCTGCAAAACCACGAGACGGCCAATCCCTTTGCCAATCCGGGCATGGCCGATCTGACGGCGCATGTGGATTTCGAGGCGATTGCCAAAGCCGCCACCTGTTTTACCCGCGTCACACCGCAGGGGGTTTTCCTTGAACGGCTTGGTATCACGCCGCGTGCGCAGGCCCTCGCGAAGGGCTTGACCGATGCAGCCCTTGAGGCGCACATTCAAGCGCATTGGCGGCTGACACATCCAGACGCCATGGGGTCGCTTTTCAAGGTAATCGGTTTGTTTCCCTCAAACGGCATTCCACCAGCGGGATTAGAGACATGACACTCGACATTATCACCCACGATTTGTTGGACGGCACGCAGCACGGCTTTTTCGGGCGCGGGGGTGGCGCATCGTCAGGTGTGTTTGCGGGGCTGAACTGCGGTTTTGGCAGCTCTGACCAACACGATATCGTCGCCATCAATCGGGGCCGCGTGGCTAAGGCGCTGGGTGTCGCGGACACGCATCTGATGGGCGTGCATCAAATCCATTCGGCGGATTGTGTGACGGTGTCAGAGGTAAGCGCCGATAAGCCCAAGGCCGATGCGCTAGTGACTGCAACGAAAGGGATCGCCCTTTCCGTACTGACCGCAGATTGCCAACCAGTGCTGTTTGCGGACAAGGACGCGGGCGTGATCGGTGCGGCACATGCAGGCTGGCAAGGGGCGCTGAACGGCGTACTCGATGCGACAATCGATGCGATGGTGGGGCTTGGGGCGACACGCGAAAACATCGTGGCGGTGATCGGCCCGTCTATCAGCCAGAAAGCCTATGAGGTTGGGATCGACTTCGCCGAGCGGTTTATCGACGAAGATCACGCCAACGCGCGGTTCTTTGCGAATGGGGCGATTGGCAAGATGCAGTTCGATCTGCCCGCGTTTGGTTTGGCACGGCTTCGGGCCGCTGGGATCAAAGATGCGGCTTGGACGCGGCATTGCACCTATGCGAACCCTGACCGATTCTACAGTTACCGCCGCACATGTCACAATAAAGAGGCCGACTACGGACGGTTGATTGCGGCCATCAGGCTTTGACTTAGGCGAGATTGGGGCGCGGAACTGCCTCAATTGAACGAAACAATCATGGGTTTTTATCCCCTATTGTTTTTACGACCTGCCGATTTCCCTTATTTTACTGGCGCTTCACAACAATCGTGAATTGCGGCCAACATTTCTTAACATTTCTGTGAAAAACTTTGTCCATGCCAAATTCTTGCCCCGCTCAAACAGCAAGATGTACTCAACGCCGCCAATGAAGACGGCAAACATGAGGAGCGATAAAATGGGTTCTAGCAAACGTTGGATCGACAACACGATCGAAGAAGCAAACAAGTGCGAAACGAAAATGCCATGGGAACGTGGCCTGCGCCGCCAAGCGATGATTGCGCGCCGCCTTGCCCAAACCGAGAAGCCGACAACGGTTTCCCTGCCGCCGATGCCTGCCTTTATGACGATGGCCATCAGCGCCTAAACGAAATTACCGGCCTCCCCCTCCTAAGGCCCGCTTCCCAAGAGCGCTAAGAGCCGTGTGGTCCCTCCCCCACACGGTTTTTTGCTGTCTTGATTCGGAGCTATCTAGATTTGGTTCGCGCCAATTTTGCGCGAAATGTGGCAGGTTCGATCACGCCCCGAGAACAATCTTGCTCAATTAACCATGATTGATGCCCATTTGTGGCAGGATCACAAAAGACTTTGACAAGATGAACACTTTTGGGCCACATTCACACCAACAGCAAACATCTCCTCAGATGTTGTCGGTGGGGCCGACAGATGATGTGACAAACCGAAAGGTTAGACACATGACTTATACGCCTCCCACCACCGCAGGCCTCTCGGTGGAATCCTATACCTCTCCGGCCCAATCGGGACGGATCGCTAGTCCAAGTGGGCAACCTCTCCGCGTGATGCCTCTCATGCGTACATATGAAGTTGCCCACTTGACCACCTCCCTCACAATCGAAGAAAATATCGTCATTGCACCCGCTTT
>DFSO01000075.1:0-1602 GCA_002378665.1 Loktanella sp. UBA3435
TGCGGATAACGGAAACGGAACTTGCCTCCCAGACCAACGTCGTCCAACAACCTGACGACCCGCGTGTTGATATCTTTGAAGCCATTAAGGTGGAGCGTTTCGCTGAGGACTTGGTCTACCGTATGACGTGGGTGCAGCGAGGCGTAGGGGTCCTGAAACACCATCTGCACGGTCTTATAAAATGCGCGATCCCGCGTTGCGCGCTGTATTCGCTTGCCTTCCACGGTGATCTCACCCGACCACATGGGGGCCAGTCCAGTGATTGCCCGAAGGATGGTGGACTTTCCCGATCCGCTTTCGCCAACCAGACCAAAGCTCTCCCCAATGCCCACGTCAAAGCTTGCTGATTTTACCGCGTCCACGCGGTCCCGATCTGTACCGAACCAAACGTTCAGTTCCTTGATAGTAAGTGCTGTCATCGGCTTCCCCCGACACTTTCGCCGTCGGCCCACCCGTCATCGCGCTTCAGAACCTCTAGGTGCTTCTTTGGTTGGTCCAGACGGGGCAGTGAGTTCAACAGCCCCTGAGTGTATGGATGCTTTGCTTGGTGCAGTTTGTCTGCGTCGCAGACCTCGACGATGCGGCCCGCATACATGATCAAAACGCGGTCGCAAAACTCGGACACCAAATTTAAATCATGACTAATAAAGATCAGACCCATGCCGCGCTCTTTCACCAGCCCGTCCATGATGTCCAGAACCTGGCGTTGTACAGATACATCCAACGCCGAGGTCGGTTCATCTGCAATCAAGATCTGTGGATCTGGGATGAGCATCATCGCAATCATAATTCGCTGCCCCATGCCACCTGACATTTCGTGAGGGTAAGCGCGCATGACGCGTTCGGGGTCGCGGATGGACACGGCTTCCAACATGGCGATTGCTTTGGCGCGTGCCTGTGCCTTCGACGTGTTGTTGTGCAATAAATACGATTCCATGATCTGATCGCCGATTGTCATCACCGGGTTCAGCGAAAACTTTGGATCCTGCATTACCATGGAAATCTTCTGCCCACGTACTTTGCGCATCTCGGGCTCAGACAGTTCCAACAGGTTGCGGCCTTCAAGTCGGATCGCGTCTGCCTCGACTATTCCGGGTTTGCGGATCAAGCGCAGGATGGCGCGACCTGTCATCGACTTGCCAGACCCGCTTTCTCCGACGATACCCAACCGTTCACGCTCTAGCGCAAAGGACACGCCCCGTACCGCATCAAAAATGCCTTGACGGATGGGAAACCGTACCCAAAGGTTTTCGACTTCAAGCAGGCTCATTGGCTTCCATCCTTCGGGTCCAGCACGTCACGCAGCCCATCTCCCAGCAGGTTGAAGGCCAAGGAGACGGTGAAAATGGCAAGTCCGGGCACAGTCGCGACCCACCAGTGATCAAGGATAAAGCGGCGACCTTCCGAGATCATCGCACCCCATTCCGGGCTTGGAGGCTGCGCGCCAAGGCCAAGAAACCCCAGACCTGCGGCAGCCAGAATGATCCCAGCCATGTCCAGCGTGACCCGTACAATCAGGGACGAGATGCAGAGAGGCCAGATGTGTTTGGTGATAATCCGCAAGGCTCCTGCGCCTTGAAGGCGAATGGCGCTGATATAATC
>DFSO01000075.1:1925-2095 GCA_002378665.1 Loktanella sp. UBA3435
GAAATGGCCAACACCGCGTTCTCGATCCCGGCCCCAAGTGCGGCGACGAAAGCCAATGCCAGCACAAGGCGCGGGAAGGCCAGAAAGATATCGGTTATGCGCATCAAGACCGTGTCGGTCCAACCGCCGACATACCCAGCAACGGTGCCAACCAGCAGCCCGGCCACAGG
>DFSO01000075.1:2443-4136 GCA_002378665.1 Loktanella sp. UBA3435
CCCAGACTGTCCGTTCCCAGAATGTGACCCTCTGTTCCCAGCGGCTGCAGTCGATTGCTGAGGCTTTGCTCAAACGGATCATGCGGAGACAGGACTGGGGCCAGTAAAGCCACCAGTAAAAGTGCAAGCAAAATGCCCAGCCCAAACATGGCCATCGAGTTCGCTCGGAGTGTCAGCCACCCCTGATACAAATTAGCCAGCCTCGCATGACGTCTGGACGTCGGCGCGTCGGTCGTCAGCCATTCGCGCCAGCTTGGATGTTGGGACGTCATGTCGCTCATTTTGACCTCGGATCAAATGCGCGGTACAGAAGGTCGGACAGGATATTCAGGCAGATGAAAATCAGTCCAACAACCACTGTCCCCCCCAAAACGGCGTTCATATCGGCACTTAAAAGCGCTGTAGTAATGTAGCTACCGATGCCGGGCCAAGAGAAGATGATCTCGGTCAGAACGGACCCTTCCAAAAGGTTGGCATAGCTCAACGCAATCACTGTAATCAGCTGCACGCGGATGTTCTTGAAGGCGTGGCGCCAAATCACGGCACGTTCAGACAGGCCCTTGATCCGCGCTGTGGTGACGTATTCTGCCGATAGCTGTTCCAGCATGAAGGATCGGGTCATCCGGCTAATGTACGCCAACGAGTAATATCCAAGCAGCGAAGCGGGAAGCACGATATGCGAGAACGCGTTTTGGAAAACTGACCAATCGCCCGCTATCGCGCTGTCCAGCAAGATCATCCCAGTGCGCGTTGGCACTATGTCTTGATAGAAGATGCCCAACCGACCGGGTCCGCCGACCCATCCAAGTACGCCATAAAAGACCAACAGCCCCATCAGGCCAAGCCAGAAGATCGGCATCGAGTACCCAACCAGCGCAACAACGCGCGCGATCTGATCAATCCACGATCCGCGATTGACGGCAGCGATGACGCCCAGCGGTACACCAAGTACGATGCCAACGAAGACACCTAGAGTCGCAAGCTCCATCGTTGCTGGGAACACGCGCGCAATATCCTCGGAGACGGGACGGGCATTCAACAGCGACATTCCAAAGTCACCCTGCATAACGTCCCGTAAATAATAAAAAAATTGAAAAATCAGTGGTTTATCCAATCCCAACTGTTCATAGACTGCGTCATAAGTCGATTGTGAGGCACGTTCGCCAACAATGGCCAGTACCGGATCAATCGGCATGACACGCCCAATGACAAATGTCACAAACAATAGCCCAAGCATCGTCACTGCGACCGACCCGAGCGTCAGGAGAGTTCCCTTTATCCAAGGGAAGAGAGGCGCGCGGCGGCGCCTCTCTTGATTGGCGTCACTAACTACCATTTATTTGGTGATCGGCCAGTAAGAAACTGCAGTAGTCGCGCCACCCAGATTCACGTTCTGAACATTGTCGCGCATTGCAGCCTGTTCGATCTTCTGGAACATGACGGCGAAGGGCGACGTGCCGCGGAACTCGGCCTGAATGTCGCTGTACATCTGCTGACGTACATCACGATCATTCTCGACCACAGCAGCGGCAGTTTTGTCGGTCAGACCACCAGTATCCCAACTGTTGCGCCATGCCAGAAGTCCGGTGGCGTTCGCTGCGTCAGAGTTGTCAGGGTTATAGGCAAACGTGCCTGCATTGGTGTGCGGGTCAGGATAGTCCGGGCCCCACGCACCAATATAGACGTCCAAATT
>DFSO01000075.1:4477-7085 GCA_002378665.1 Loktanella sp. UBA3435
GTCAGTTCCAGACCTTCAGGTACACCAGCTTCGGCAAGAAGTGCCTTTGCCTTTTCGACATTCAAGCTGAATGGGTTCTCATCCACAGCGCCTAAGAAGGTACGTGGAAGGAAGTTCTGGTGAATGGTGTATTGACCGTTAAGGAAGCTATTCTGCATTCCCTCATAGTCTACCAGATACTTCATGGCCTGACGCACTTGTGGCTTGGACAGTTCTGGATGCTTCTGGCTGAAGGCAAGATACATCAATCGACCACGCAGTTCGTCATGGATCATGACGCCTTCGGCATCGCGCGCACCTGCTACGTCTTCGGGGTTCAAGTTACGAGCCATGTCGATGTCACCACGTTCAAGCAATAGACGCTGAGAGGCGCTTTCCTGCACATGGCGAACGATCACACGTTCCATCGCCGGAGCCCCTAGATAAAAGTCAGGGTTCGATTGCAGCGTCACGCTTTCATTCGGCTTCCAGCTTACCAGTTTGTAGGCCCCAGAACCGGCCGAATTTGTCTTCAGCCATGTGTTGCCCATGTCGCCATCAACTTCGCTGGCCATCACAGTTTTCATATCGACGATGCCGCCGATGGTGGATGTCAGACAGTTCAGTACAAATGACGTCGCATAAGGCTTGTCGGTTCTGATCGTGATTGTATTGCCATCCGCAACGATGGCGTCACCAACATTGTCAGCCGTGAATCCAAACTGAGTCAGGATGAATGATGGTGTCTTGTTCAGGATCACGGCGCGGCGCAGCGAGAACTCGACATCTGCAGCAGTCACCGGATTGCCGGAATGGAACTTCAGGCCATCGCGGATCGTGAAAGTGATCGTCGTGCCATTGTCTGACACTGCCCAGCTTTCTGCGATTTCTGGTTGATAGCCCGCATCTAGATTAGCCGGGTCAAAGTTAACCAGCTTTTGATAGATGTTGCGGCTGACGTCTGAACCGGCGAACTCGAAACTCTCTGCCGGGTCTAGCGTAGTGATGTCGTCAATCCGGTTCGCGATCACCAACATATTGGCGGGTGTTTCAGCAAAAGCAGCTGGTGCCGCTGTCACAGCCACAGCAAGCCCAATGGCCGCACCGGAAATAAATCGTGTTAGGGATTTCATTGAATTACCTCTCTGTTAACGTCGGATCTAGTCCGTTCTGCCATCATGACCCCCAGGTCTTTTCCAGCACACGGAACCAGTTTTCGTGGCACAGTTTTTTGATGAGTTCGTCACCAAACCCGTGCTCATTCATTGCCTGTATAAGTTTTGGAAGAGCCGACACTTCGGTCAACTCCTTTGGTACGACTGCTCCGTCGTAGTCAGAGCCAAGTCCGACTCTGTCTTCTCCTAAGATACCAATCAGATGATCCAGATGTCTGAGCATCTGCGAGATCGGAACATCTGCTAGCATCTTGCCGTCTTCTCGTAAAAAGGCCACAGCAAAGTTCAGTCCAACCATTCCGTCACTTGCCGCAATAGCGCGCAATTGGTCGTCGGTCAGGTTGCGGGAATGTTGCGTGATCGCGTGTGCATTTGAGTGTGTCGCGACCAAAGGGGCCTCGGAATAACGCGCTACGTCCCAGAACCCGGCTTCGTTCAGGTGGGAAAGATCCACCATGATCTTCAGCACGTTGCACCGTTTGATCAGCGCAAGTCCGTGGTCGCTTAGTCCATCGCCAGTATCTGGGGATGACGGGAACCGAAACGGGACACCATGCCCATAGATGGTTGGGCGGCTCCAGACAGGGCCAATGGATCGCAGGCCTGCTGCATGAAGAACGTCAAGCATATGTAAGTCGGCATCAATCGCCTCGGCGCCTTCCATGTGCATGATGGCCGCCATCTTTCCTGCGGCAAAGACAGCGCGCATTTCTGCAACGCTCCGGCAAATCTTCAACGCACCCATACGCTCTAGCTCGAGCAGAATGGCGATCTGAGAAGCGACAACTGGCAAGGCGTCGCTGCAATCAATTGCTTCGGGAAGCTCCAGATCGTAGGTGTCTTTGGTCATTTCTTGGAATTTGTGATCCAGATCCGTGGGGGACGGCACAAAGACCGCAAAGAACCCGCCGCCAAACCCTCCAACCTTGCTTTTGGGTAGATCGATAGCGCCGCTTCGCCCATCAACAAACGAAGTTGCCTGCCCCATTCCGCCTGCGCGATAAACTTTCAAAAGTACATCATTGTGGCCATCAAAGACTAATTGGGCAGCAGCAGACACAACTATTTCTCCAAAGTTTACGTAACTGTAGCAAAGAAAACCGTATTATTTCGAAGTATTAGATTGATACGCTAGCATAGTCCCTTTGGTTGTCAATCTGCATTCAAAACTAACCCAGCGTGATCATTTAAAAATGACTTATCTGTGGGCTTTGCTTTTTCCGGTTCAGGATTTCGTCCGCGATTTGCTTTGGGCCAAACGGTAAGAAGATACTGTCAGATTAAACTTGGTCGAAGTGATCAGGGTGAGTTGGTGCCGTGAGTAAATGACAGAACACTCCCCATTTAGCCACTTTAAACCTGGCCCGTGGTTGCCGTACCATAGTGCCTAGGCCCGTGGACCGGGAACCTAGAACCAGGGCTCTATCGGATAGGGGAGCTCGCACCCGCGTCTT
>DFSO01000037.1:0-23857 GCA_002378665.1 Loktanella sp. UBA3435
CACCAACTTTCGGGCATAGCTCTAACTAGGATTTGCGATGCAAGTTGGCACCTACTGGTTACTGTCCCGATACAAAGGACTGTTTTATCAATGACAAACTTTGCACGACCCATTAATGGGAACAGCGTAAGAGTTTTCCCCGTATCATGCGGGACAATAAGTTGAGGACCCCACATGGCCGGATACGGTAGTTACCTTAAAAAGCACACTGAAGCGCTTGTAAAAGACGTCGGAATTGAAGCAGCTTGTGAGCTGACTGGGAAATCAAAAGCGACCCTCGGGCGATACTATTCTGACGCTGATGAACACGCCGACCGGTTTAAGCCTGTCGATGCCGTGGCGGCACTTGAGGCGGCTTCGTCTTATCCACACGTGACCTCTGCTTTGGCAGAAATGCGTGGAATTACATTGTCTTATGATGAGACAAAGAACAATTCCGAAGGCGGTATCAACTCTGATGTGATCAAGTTGAGCCAGCGTTTTGCGATGCTGATGGGTGAGTATAACTTGTCCATAGAAGACGGCGTAATCTCGATGAACGAGGCAAAGCGGCTGCTTCGCGAGACAACGGCGATCCAGAAGGTTTTGCTTGATATGAAGCTGCACTTGGAAGAGGGCAAATAGGTCAGAGATGGACCTCTCCGACCTGACAAATGTTGCCGCAGACGCGCTGCAGCCCATAGATTTCGGTGCACTCAAGGGGCTGGATGATTCTGGTCACCCGCCCCGAATCCTTTTGCTTTACGGGTCTTTACGTGGCGTGAGCTACTCACGGCTTGCGGCGATGGAGGCTGCGCGCATCTTGCGTGCGCTGGGTTGCGAGACCCGCATGTTTGATCCGTCTGGCCTGCCGTTGCCTGATGATGCTGAGGCTAGTCATGACAAAGTAGCAGAGTTGCGCGACCTTGTGATGTGGTCCGAGGGTATGGTGTGGTCGAGCCCCGAACGACATGGCGCCATGACTGGGATTATGAAAACCCAAGTTGATTGGATCCCTCTTGCGCCGATTGGTGGCATTCGCCCGACCCAAGGCAAAACGCTGGCGTTGATGCAGGTATGTGGTGGGTCGCAGTCGTTTAATACGGTCAACCAGATGCGGATTTTGGGCCGTTGGATGCGTATGGTCACGATCCCGAACCAGTCTTCTATTCCAAAAGCATGGGCCGAGTTCGAGAATGGTCGCATGAAAGCCGGCCCGCTCTACAACCGGATCGTGGACGTGATGGAGGAGTTGGTGCGGTTCACTGTCATGACACGCGGACGCCCAGAACTGACGGATCGTTATTCAGAACGCGTTGAAACGCTTGAAGAAACCCATCTGCGTGTCACAACGACGTAAGATGCGTTGAAACGCATCCTACCCTTTTTCGACAATCACAGAGCCCACCGAATAGCCCGCACCAAACGCGCAGATAAGGCCCGTATCGCCCTTGTTTAAATCCGCAGAGTTTTGCGCGAATGCGATGATGCTGCCCGCCGATGAGGTGTTCGCATAGTCCTGCAAAATGTTCGGTTGCTCGCCCCCTTCAGGGTCACGACCAAGAACGCGTTTGCCGATGTAGTCGTTCATCGACTTGTTTGCCTGATGTAGCCAAAGCCGTTTGAGATCAGAGGCTTGCACGCCTTCCGCTTCCATATGATCGGCGATATGTTTGCTAACCAGCGGCAAGACTTCTTTGAAAACCTTACGCCCGTTTTGCATGAATTGCATGTCACGGCGATCGACTGTGGCGTCATGCGTACGGCGCAAATACCCGTTGTTATTGCGGATATTGTTAGAAAACTGTGTTGCGCAACGTGTTGATTTCACTTTGAAATGCGGGGCTATAAGGTCTTCGTCACGCTCCAGAATAGTCGCCGTTGCCACGTCGCCAAAAATAAAGTGACAATCGCGGTCGCGCCATTCTAGGTGCGCCGAGCAGATTTCGGGGTTTACGACGATTGCGCGGCCGATTGAGCCGGATTTGATCATGTCAGAGGCGGTTTGGATTCCGAAGGTTGCCGACGAGCAGGCGACGTTCATGTCGAATGCGAAACCATTTGCGCCCAAAAGCGCTTGGATTTCGACGGCGATAGCGGGGTAGGCGCGTTCCATGTTGGAGGCCGCGCAGATCACCAGGTCGATTTGCGATGCGTCTAAGCCTGCGGAATCTAATGCTTTTTTGCAGGCGTCCACACCGATTTCGGCCATGTAGCCGGGGGTTTCGTCGTCCCTTTGCGCAAGCTTTGGGAACATGCGCGTTGGGTCTAGCACGCCAGATTTGTTGAGGACGTAGCGGCGCTCGATCCCTGATGCGGCAAAGATGAAATCGGCGGAGGATTGTGGCTTGGCTTCCAGCTCTCCTGCCGCGATTTGCGCTGCGTTTTCAGCGTTATAGAGGTCTGCATAAGCGTTGAAGCTGGCGACCAATTCGTCGTTGGTGATGGTCTCAGAGGGCGTGAAAACCCCTGTGCCTGTGATCGCGACGTTATGCATGAAATGCCCCTTTTTGTTGCGTCAGACGGTAGGCCTGCCGCCGATTTATGCCAAGTGTGACGGTGCGTCAGGCGGGGTGTGATTTACGTGCACAGGGCGTGCACCGAACGTGCACTGGTTTGAGGCGACTGTGGTGTGTCGTGGTGTCCTTGCTTGTTTACTTGTGTATAAAGGTAACCTATATTGCATGTGTGTAGATAAGGATTTGCCCGATGGCCCAGCCAGCACATGCCCTTGATGTGTCTCGCCAAGAGACGATTTTGACGAAAGCCGCGTTGCGTGCCGCCGAGCTGTTGGATGTGAACAACCGTGAGTTTGCGGCGATTGTTGGGGTCTCGCCGTCGTTTGTGACCAAGCTGCGGGCGGGGACGTCGGTGCTGGCGGGTCACAGCAAATCGATGGAATTGGCCGTGCAATTTGTCCGCGCGTTTCGCTCGCTGGATGCGGTGGTCGGCGGCGATGCCAAGACCGCGAAGGCGTGGCTGCGCAATCATAACACGGCGCTGGATGCAGTGCCTGTCGAGTATATGAAGTCGGTTGTCGGCCTGATTGATATTGTGAATTACCTTGACCAACGCCGCGCCCCGCTCTGATCTGACGCCTTACCGTGCTGCCGTTTGGCGGTTCGTGGAGGATCAGAATATCTCTTCCACGATGAAGCTTGTCGATGGACTAGACGAGCAGCGGATTTTGGAGGAATTGCTGGATGCCTCCAAGCCGCCTGTGCCTGCGCCGTGCCAGCATTTACACTATTTGCAGTTCACGCCGTTCCGCTATGCGGCGCGGTATGACACGCGGTTTCGGCCCCGCGGCGAACGGCGGGGTGTGTTTTATGCGGCGGAATCCGTGCAGACTGCAGCGACAGAAGTGGCGTTTTACCGTGCCTTGTTTTTCATCGAGAGCCCCGAGACCAAGGCCCATGATGCGCCCTTTGAGATGACCGCATTTCGCACGCTGATCAGGACGGAAGCCTCTGTTGATATTACCAAATTCGGGGCGGAGGCGCGGAAGGTTTACGCCGACCCCGTTGATTATGCAGCCTGTCATAAGCTGGCGGAGGCCGCGCGCAAGGCGGGGGCGGAGGTGATCCGTTTCCCATCTGTGCGCGATCATGCGGGGGTGAATGTAGCGGTTTTGGACTGTGCCGCATTTGCGGATGCAACGCCGCGCGACATGCAGGGCTGGTGGTTTCGGTTCACCGAGCACGGACTATTCGCGACCCAAAGATTTGGGAAGGGTCGCTTGGAATTTCCCTATGAGATGTTCGCAAACGACCCGCGCATTTCTGGCGGGTCGTTAAGCTAATTAACCCTGAAGCGAGCGTACGTCGACGCCACCCTCAACACGTGCCGCCATAGCCATTGCTGCGGCTTGTGCGCCTGCGGCGGTCGTGAAGTAAGGGATTTTGTCGTACAGGGCGACGGCGCGGATGTCGCGGCTGTCCTCGACAGCTTGGTTGCCTTCGGTGGTGTTGAACACCAGCGCGATGTGTCCGTCCTTGAGGCGGTCAACGATGGTCAGGCCGCCTTCGTAGACTTTGTTCACGGTCTCGCAAGCAAGCCCTGCGTCAGTGAAAAACTGCGCCGTGCCGCGTGTGGCCGTGAGGGTGAAGCCCAAGCCCAGAAGGGTTGTTGCGGCTTCCAACATGAGCGGGGTTTTGTCCGCGTCGCGGATCGAGACGAAGATTGTGCCCGTCGTTGGCAGGTCAACGCCCGCGCCCATTTGCGCCTTGAGGAAGGCCTTTGCGAAGGACCGATCCCAGCCCATGACTTCGCCAGTGGAGCGCATTTCTGGTCCGAGGATTGTGTCGACGCCAGGGAAGCGGGCGAAGGGCAGCACGGCCTCTTTGACCGAGAACCACGGGGTTTTCGGGTCGGCCAGCATGAACGGATCACGCAATGGCAGGGGCGCCATTGGGTCCGCGCCGATGACGTAGGCTGGCGCATGTGGGAAGTTCGAGAGCGGCTCGCCTGCCATGAGGCGTGCGGCGATGGAGGCGATGGCGCTGTCTGTCGCTTTGGCGACGAATGGCACGGTGCGCGAGGCGCGTGGGTTCACCTCGATCAGGTAGATTTCGTCGTCTTTGATCGCGAATTGTACGTTCATCAGGCCGATGACGTTGATTGCCAAGGCGAGAGCCTCGGTTTGCACGCGGATGCGGGCGATGACGTCGTCGGAGAGCGAGTAGGGTGGCAAGGAACAAGCCGAGTCGCCTGAGTGCACGCCTGCCTCTTCGATGTGCTGCATGATACCCGCGACGTGCACGTGTTTGCCGTCGCAAAGTGCGTCAACGTCGAGTTCAACTGCGCCGTCGAGGTAGCTGTCCAAGAGGACTGGGCTGTCGCCTGAAACTACGACGGCCTCGGCGATGTAGCGCTCCAACTGGGCCTGATCGCGCACGATTTCCATGGCGCGGCCACCGAGGACGTAGGAGGGGCGGATCACCAGAGGGAAGCCGATTTCTTCTGCGATTTTAAAGGCTTGCGCGTCTGTGGAAGCGATGCCGTTGATCGGTTGTTTGAGGCCCAATTTGTCCACGAGGTCCGCAAAACGTTCGCGGTCTTCGGCCAAGTCGATTGCGTCTGGCGAGGTGCCGAGGATCGGGATGCCCGCCTCTTGCAGCGCGTTCGCGAGCTTGAGAGGGGTCTGGCCGCCGAATTGCACGATTACACCGTGAAGCACGCCGTTTTCTTGCTCGACGCGCAGGATTTCCATGACGTGCTCAAATGTGAGCGGCTCGAAATAGAGGCGGTCGGAGGTGTCATAATCTGTTGAGACCGTTTCGGGGTTACAGTTGATCATGATCGTCTCGTAGCCCTGATCGGTGAGCGCGAAACAGGCGTGGCAGCAGCAATAATCGAACTCGATGCCTTGGCCGATGCGGTTTGGACCACCGCCCAAGATGACCACTTTTTTGCGGTCAGACGGGCGTGCTTCGCATTCGACGTCGCCCATGACGGGGCTCTCGTAGGTCGAGTACATGTAAGGTGTTTGCGCCTCGAATTCGGCCGCACAGGTGTCGATCCGTTTGAAGACCGCGTTCACGCCCATGGAGTGGCGGATGTTGCGGACTTCGGCCTCGGAATGCTCAACAAGTTTGGCGAGGCGGGCGTCGGTGAAGCCCATCATTTTGAGGTCGCGCATGCCCTTTTCGGATGTGGGCAGGCCTTCAGCGACCACAACAGCCTCGGCGTCGATGATCTCGCGGATGCGGGCAAGGAACCACGGGTCAAATTTGGTGACCGCGTTGATGTCGATGTCGGACATGCCGTGGCGCATGGCTTGGGCGATGGTGCGGATGCGGTCCGGGTTTTGCTTGGACAGGGCCTTGGTGATGGCGGCTGCGTCCGGTGCGCCCGGAATTTCGATTTCGTCGAAGCCTGTGAGGCCCGTTTCCATCGAGGCCAGTGCCTTTTGCATGGATTCGTGGAAGGTGCGGCCGATGGCCATAGCCTCGCCCACGGATTTCATCGCCGTTGTGAGGTGAACCTCGGAACCTGCGAATTTCTCGAAGGCAAAGCGTGGGATTTTGGTGACGACATAGTCGATTGTGGGCTCGAACGATGCAGGTGTGACGCCTGTGATGTCGTTGTCCAATTCGTCGAGGGTGTAGCCGACGGCGAGCTTGGCCGCGATTTTCGCAATCGGGAAACCTGTGGCCTTGGAGGCGAGCGCGGAGGAGCGGGACACGCGGGGGTTCATCTCGATGACGACCATGCGGCCGTCCGCGGGGTTTACCGCCCATTGTACGTTTGAGCCGCCCGTCTCGACGCCGATTTCGCGCAAGACGTTAATAGAGTGCGTCCGCATTAGTTGATATTCTTTATCGGTGAGCGTCAGCGCAGGGGCGACGGTGATCGAATCGCCCGTATGCACGCCCATTGGGTCGACGTTCTCGATGGCGCAGACGATGATGGCGTTGTCGGCCTTGTCGCGGACCACTTCCATCTCGAACTCTTTCCAGCCCAAGAGTGATTCATCGACGAGGATTTGGCCTACTGGGGAGGCCTCCATGCCTGTGCGGCAATAGAACTCATATTGGTCGCGGTTGTAGGCCACGCCGCCGCCTGTGCCGCCAAGGGTAAATGCGGGGCGGATGATGGCGGGCAGGCCGACGTATTCAATGGCGTCAATGGCAAGTTGAAGGCCCGCTTTGATGTCGCGTTTGCCGTTTTCCATCTTAGGTGCCGTGATGATTGTGGCTTTTGGGTTTTCAATGCCAAGGCGGTCCATGGCGTCACGGAAGAGGCCGCGATCTTCTGCCATTTCAATGGCTTCGCGCTTGGCGCCAATCATCTCGACGCCGAATTTTTCGAGCACGCCCATGTCGGCGAGCGCAAGCGATGTGTTCAATCCAGTCTGACCGCCCATTGTGGGCAGGAGCGCGTCCGGGCGCTCTTTCTCGATGATTTTGGCGACGACTTCGGGGGTGATGGGCTCGATGTAGGTCGCATCCGCAAGGCCCGGATCGGTCATGATTGTCGCGGGGTTGGAGTTGACGAGGATGACGCGGTAGCCTTCTTCGCGCAGCGCCTTACAGGCTTGTGCGCCCGAATAGTCGAATTCGCAGGCTTGCCCGATAATAATAGGCCCCGCACCGATAATCATGATCGACTTGATATCATCACGTTTTGGCATGGCAGGGCCCCTTATCTATGTGCGTGCAAATTGTCCTGCGTTATAGGGACAGGGGCGATGGGTGCAAGCGGGATAGTCCAATTTTCGCCGAAAATTGATGCCTCCGGCGGGCATATTGATGCTCGGAAAAAGGAACAGCGGCAGATTACTTGACTTTGGCCCTAGTAAGGGGTGTATCGGGGCGACTGATTTATCCTTTGAGGACTGCTATAATGCACGCTTACCGTTCCCACTCTTGTGCCGATCTCACTGCCGCCAATGTTGGGGAGACTGTTCGCCTTTCGGGCTGGGTCAACCGCGTGCGCGATCACGGTGGCATTTTGTTCATCGATTTGCGCGACCATTACGGCATTACCCAAGTGTTGTGTGACCCCGACTCGGCGGCATTTGCTGATGTTGAGAAGGTCCGTTCTGAATGGTGTATCCGCATTGATGGTGAGGTGAAGGCCCGCGCGCCTGAGCTGATCAACGCGAAGATCCCAACGGGTGAAGTTGAGGTTTTTGTACGTTCCATCGAGGTGCTTGGTGCGTCTAAGGAGCTGCCGTTGCAGGTGTTTGGCGATCAGGAATATCCTGAGGAAACACGCCTGAAGTATCGCTATTTGGACCTGCGCCGTGAGGCGATGCAGGACAATATGAAGCTGCGCTCTGACGTTGTGTCATCGATGCGCAAGCGCATGTGGGACAAAGGGTTCCGCGAGTTTCAGACGCCGATTATCACGGCATCATCCCCTGAGGGTGCGCGCGATTTCTTGGTGCCAAGCCGTTTGCATCCGGGCAAGTTTTACGCGCTGCCGCAAGCCCCGCAGCAGTTTAAGCAGCTTTTGATGGTGTCGGGCTTTGACAAGTATTTCCAGATCGCGCCGTGTTTCCGCGACGAAGACCCGCGTGCCGACCGTTCGCCGACCGATTTCTACCAGCTTGACTTGGAGATGTCGTTTGTCGAGCAGCAGGATGTGTTTGACACGATCCAGCCAGTGATCACGGGGATTTTCGAGGAGTTTGGCAAGGGCCGTAAGGTTGACCAGACGTGGGAGCAGATTTCTTATCGTGATGCCGCCGCTTGGTATGGCTCTGACAAGCCCGACCTGCGCAACCCGATCAAGATGCAGGTTGTAAGTGAGCATTTTGCTGGTTCTGGTTTTGCGATTTTCGCGAAGCTGTTGGAGCAAGAGGGCACTGAGGTCCGCGCTATTCCTGCGCCGACGGGTGGTTCGCGCAAGTTCTGTGACCGTATGAACGCCTTTGCGCAAAAAGAGGGTTTGCCTGGGATGGGCTATATCTTCTGGCGTGAGAAAACGGCTGATTCCGTTGCGCAAGAGATGGGCATCACTGTGAAAGAGGCGCAGGCGCTGATGAAATCTGGCGAGGTTGCTGGTGGCATGGAAGCCGCTGGACCGCTTGCCAAGAACATCGGGCCAGAGCGCACAGAAGCTATTCGTGTGCAGCTTGGCCTTGGTCTTGGCGATGCGGCGTTCTTCCTTGGTGGCAAGCCGAAGGCGTTTGAATCCGTTGCTGGCCGTGCCCGCAACGTGATTGGTGAAGAGCTGGGCCTGACTGATCTGAACCGTTTTGCCTTTGCTTGGATCGTCGATTTTCCGATTTACGAGCGTGATGCTGAGACAGGCGAAGTTGACTTTGAACACAACCCGTTCTCGATGCCCCAAGGTGGCATGGAGGCCCTAAATGGCGCACCTGAGGATGTGCTAGGCTACCAGTATGACCTTGCGTGCAACGGTTACGAGCTGGTGTCGGGGGCCATTCGGAACCACAAGCCAGAGATCATGTTCAAGGCGTTCGAGATTGCGGGTTACGGCAAAGAAGAGGTCGAGAGCCGCTTTGGTGGGATGGTCAACGCGTTCCAATATGGCGCGCCGCCCCACGGTGGCTGTGCCGCTGGGATCGACCGTATTGTGATGTTGCTGGCCGATGCGACGAACCTGCGCGACGTGATCTTGTTCCCGATGAACCAGCGCGCAGAAGACGTGATGATGGGCGCGCCCAGCCTGCCCACAAACGAGCAGATGCGCGAATTGCACCTGCGTGCGATCCCGCCAACCAAAGGCTAATGGGTTTGGGCGATAAGATGCCCAAGCCATTAATTTCCCCGCGCAATTTTCATGCCCTCACCTATATTGGGGGCATGAACCGCGCAGGACATTGCACCCATGACATTTGATCCAAACCTTGCCGCGATCCGTTTTGGGTCTGGGCGCTCGCCGTTATTTGATTTGCCGCGAGAGGCCGATGCGTTGTTGGCCGAGCTTGATACGGGGCAGCTTTATGATGTCACTGGATTTGGCGACACGCGTCCGAGCATGGCCGAGTTTCAGGCGGCGGCCAAGGTGGCACGCGCTGCACGCGGCACGGATGCATTAGATGCCGAAGAGGCTGCGTTTCGCGAGGTGCGCGTTGCTGCAAATACGTTTTATTATGGGGCGGTGCGGTCTGGTTTGGCCCGCCATGTGGGCGCTGAATTCGGGTTTGCGGCACGGCTGGAAACATTTTGGGCCGACCATTTCACCGTGATCGCCCGTAATGTCGCGCAAAGGCATATGGTTTCGACATTCGTGCAAGACGCCATTCGACCACATATTCACGGCAGTTTTTCGCAGATGCTCAAGGCCGTGGCGACTCATCCGATGATGTTGATCTATCTCGAACAGACCCGTTCGGTTGGACCGGAGAGCATTCAGGGCAAACGATTGAAGTGCGGGCTCAACGAGAACCTTGCGCGCGAAATGTTGGAATTGCACACTTTGGGCGTCGGTGGTCCTTATAGCCAAACCGATGTGACCGAGCTTGCGGAATTGCTCACGGGGCTGACCTACCGCGCCAAGGATGGGTTCTACTACAATCCGCGATTGGCCGAACCAGGCGCGGAGACAGTTCTGGGTGTGACCTATGATGAGGCGGACGGCATTGCTAACATATTGACAGCAATCTATTATTTAGCGTCGCACCCGCAAACAGCCGAACATATTGCTCGCAAGATTGCGGCGGAATTTGTGGCCGATGAGCCTGATCCAGATTTGATTGATGCCATGAAAGAGGCGTTTGTGGCGACTGACGGCGATTTGCCGACAGTCTATGGGACGATGTTGGATCATCCCGCCGCTTGGGCGCCAAAGTTGCAAAAGGTCAAATCGCCGTTGCGGTTTATCACCTCGTCAATGCGGGCTTTGGGCGTGACTGGTGATGCGGTGGCGCAGGCTGACGGGCGCAAAACGCGGGAACTGATTTTGGGGCCGTTGCGGGTGATGGGGCAGCCGTGGGAAAAGCCGAATGGTCCTGACGGCTGGCCCGATGAAAGTGCTGCTTGGGTGTCGGCGCAAGGCATGGCGGGGCGGATTAGCTGGGCGATGTCAGCACCGCGGGTTTTGACCGATGGGCAATTGCCCGACCCGCGTGTTTTTGTTGAGACCGCCCTTGGCGGTTTGGCCAGCCAAGACGTTATTTTTGCAGCAAGTGCAGCCGAAGCGCGCCCTGACGGGGTTGGTCTTGTGCTTGCCTCGCCCGCTTTTCAAAGGAGTTAACCATGGATCGCAGGCAATTTATGACGCGGGTTGCGGCATTGGGGTGCTCGGCTGCGGCCAGCCCATTGGTAACGCCCGTCGCACTGGCTTCAGCCCCTTGGGACACGCGATTGGTGGTCGTGATCTTGCGCGGGGCGATGGATGGATTGGATGTTTTCCGCCCACACGGCGACCCTGATTTCGCCCGTTTGCGCAAAACGTTGGGTCAAGATTCGCTAGATTTAACAGGGTTCTATGGGCTTCATCCCGCGCTGGAGCCGCTTTTGCCTTTGTGGCACGCAGGCGAGTTTGGCGCGGCTAATGCCGTTTCGACCCCTTACCGCGACAAGCGTAGCCATTTTGATGGGCAGGATATTCTGGAAGCGGGCAAGCCCGGGTTAACGGGCGCCGAGAATGACGGTTGGTTGAACCGCATGATGCAGTCGATTTCGGGCATTACGGGGCAGACCGCTTTTGCGATTGGCCGTGATCAGCAGTTGATTTTGACGGGTGCTGCCCCTGCGGCTCGCTGGTCGCCTGAGGCCGCGTTGGATTTATCGCCGCAAGCGCAAAGCCTGTTGGAGTTGGTTTATAGCAACGATCCATTATTTGCGACGGCATCAGCGCAGGCCATTGAAATCGCGAAATCGGTTGAAATGGCGGCCGAAGATGACGCGGCGGACGCCGATATGATGATGGCGGATCCGATGATGTCGGGGGTCAGGGCAAATGCGGAGCACGTGCAATTGGCCGAGTTTGCCGCAGCACGGTTGCGAGATGAGACCCGCATCGCAAGCTTTTCGATCAATGGCTGGGATACGCATCTCCGCCAAGAGGGCGGTTTGAAAACCGCGCTTGGTCGGTTGAGTGATACGATCCTGACGCTGCGTACGGGTTTGGGGCCAGTTTGGGAGAAAACGGCTGTGCTGTGTCTGACGGAGTTTGGTCGCACGGCCCATGAAAACGGCACGCGTGGTACGGATCATGGCACGGGTGGTGCGATGATTTATGCGGGTGGCGCGCTGAATGGCGGGCACGTTTTGGGGGAATGGCCCGGGCTGGCGGAAGCGGATCTTTATAACCGCCGCGACTTGATGCCGACGCGTGATGTGCGTGCCTATCCCGCTTGGGTGATGCACGATGTTTTGGGCATCAATCGCACGACGATTGAGCTTTCGATTTTTCCGGGCCTAGAGATGGGTCGCAATCCGGGCATCGTGGGCTAAAGCGGGCGGTTTGTATCCAACCGTGAGTTTACCATCGCGCCAAGTGCGATTAAATCCGCCTCTGTCGAGGTGCCCTGTCGGTATTTGCGGGCCACGGCACTGGCTGCATTGCCCAGATCGTCGTCTTTGACCGACTGTGCGATGCCCTGCAGAAATTGGGTCACATAGCCAAGGCTTTCGCGGGCATCACCGCTGCCGATGACGGCGGCCATATGGGTGAGATCGTCCTGATAGGCAATTAGGTCTGGATTGACGGATTCGTCGGTCACCAACCTTGGCCCCGGAGGTTGCCTGTTGGTGGGCAGGTGGGACAGGATCGCGGATTGGAATGCCGCAAGGCTTGAAATGGGCTTCGGCATGAAACCGTTGGCCCCACACGCGAGCACCGCCTCTTGCAGGATAGAATCGCCGCTGGTGCCAAGGATGACATCAATCCGCGGAATGGCTTTTGCGCAGGTTGCAATGAGGTCGAGACCCGATCCGTCGGGCAGGCCGACATCAACGATCAGCACCGTGGGCCGGTACACCCCGAGATGTTTGCGTGCGTGTTCAAGTGTATCCGCCCGCCTGATCCGCGCCCCAGATCGCAAGCACAATAGGCGCAGGGCCTCGCAGGCGAAGCGGCTATCTTCGACCACAAGCACCGTGACACCCAAAAGTGGGCGTCGTGCCGTGGGCGGTCGGGTGGTCATGAAATCGTCGAGCGGGTCCATTGGGGCATCCTCGAATCCTGTTGCATTGCGTCTATTGAGCGCAGCCATTTCCTAAGGTTCGGTTAAGCCTGACATTGCGCGAGGCGGTTTTGCGCGACATAAGGTGGACAACCAAAGCTGGGGAGAAAGCATATGATCGGACGTCTTAATCACGTGGCAATTGCGGTGCCTGATCTGGAGGCCGCGGCAGCACAGTATCGCAATACGCTGGGCGCTGATGTTGGACCTGCGCAGGACGAGCCTGATCACGGGGTGACGGTGGTTTTCATCACCTTGCCCAATACGAAGATTGAGCTGTTGTATCCGCTGGGCGAGAATTCCCCGATCAACGGGTTTTTGGAAAAGAACCCGTCGGGTGGCATCCATCATATCTGCTATGAGGTCGATGATATCTTGGCGGCGCGTGACCATTTGTTGTCTGAAGGTGCGCGGGTTTTGGGGACGGGCGAGCCAAAGATTGGTGCCCATGGCAAACCTGTTTTATTTTTGCACCCCAAGGACTTTAACGGCTGCTTGGTCGAGCTAGAACAAGTGTAAGAGATTTTGTGCCTCCGGCGGAGGTATTTGCGATCAGAAGAAATGAAAGGACCCGCATTCGATGGGTATTACCTCAGCAATCGTCTTGTTTGCCGTGATTTGGTTCATGGTGTTGTTTATCGTGCTGCCGCTTGGGCTTCAGACCCAGACAGAGGCAGGTGAGGTTGTGCCAGGCACGCCGGGCTCTGCGCCAGCGAACCTGAACGTGCGGCGCAAGGTTAAGATCACGTCGATCTGGGCTGTTGGTCTTTGGATCATCATTGCGGGCACGATCCTGTCGGGCGCAATCACCGTGCGCGATCTGGATTGGTTTAACCGAATGGCGACCCCAGAGGTTAGCTTAACCGATGGTACAGATGGGTAAATGTTGCCGCCCCTAGGATCGGAATAAACAGGTTTACCAGCGGGATCGAAAGCGGCATCGCCATGAGGCAACCTGCGAGCCAGATTTTGCCGCTGTGCTTTTTGCGCAAAACCTTGGCCTCGGCCCGTCCGATGCGGCGCATGGCGGCGAGTTGGAAATACTCGCGACCCAAGAGATACCCGTTGAGCGCAAAGAAAATCGGCACGGCGAAGAATGGCAACATCGAGTAAAGCACAAAGGCCAAGATATTCGCCCCGATCAGCACGCCGAGGAAGTTGACCGTATCGCGCAGGCCTTCCCAAAAGTTGGCACGCGGCACGCTGGGCAGGGTGGGATAGTGCACCTCCTCGACCGCTTGGGCCACGTCGTCTAGGAACAGCGACGTCATCGCAGAGGCGACGGGGACCATCAGGAATACCGAAAGCAGGATCATCAGGCCAAGCGAGCCCCAGCCGAGGAGGTCGCCAAGCCATGTGACTTCGCCCACGAACGGCAGGGAGATCCCGCCCGCCGCGAAGGCTTGGATGATCCAGAGCAGACCTGCGTAAGTGGCGACCAGTAAACCAATTGTCAGCCCGATCCCAAGCAGCAGAACGCGTCGAAATTTAGGATCAGGAAGCTGCGCCAAGGCCTTGAAAAACGACGAGAAAATCATGTGCGCATCCATGTGGTGATGGCGGAAAGATCGGGGCGCGGGCGCTCTGGTGGGGCACTGGTCTCGGTGCCGATGTGGATGAACCCTGCGATGGATTCGTCCTTTGTGAGCGCGAAGGATTCCTCAATGAATGTGCGGTCGTGGCTCATCCAGCCCGAGAGCCAGTTGGCACCCCAGCCTGCGGCAAGTGCCGCGTTAACCATCGCGTTGCAGACGGCGCCTGCGGAATAGATTTGTTCGATGGCGGGGATTTTGTCCGATGGTTTCGGGCTGCTGATGACGGCCACGGCGAGGTCAGCCGTTGCGAATTGTGCGATTGCTTTTTCGATCTTTTCGGGGTCGATGTTCAGGGCAGCGCCACGGGCGGGGACGTCTTTTGCCAAACGCGACAGAGCCTCTTTCTCCAGCACGATAAACCGCCAAGGTTCCAGCTTACCATGATCAGGCGTGCGGGCCGCGGCCGTCAGGATTACATGCAGCTCTTCGGCGTTTGGCACAGGGGTTGTCAACGTCTTGGCAGGGCGCGAGCGGCGGGTGAGCAGGAAGTCGAGAGCGGCTTGGTTTTTGGCTGGCATGATGCGTCCTTTGCGGTGTTGCCCATCAGATATGGACTGTGTGCTGTCTGGGCAAGGTTGTTGGGCACCGATATCCGCGATAGGGTGTCGGTAACAAGGAGCTTTGCCATGAAACAAGTGACCAAACCAGCGATCGACGACGACCTGATCCAGCAGTTCTTGAACAAGGGCGGCAAGGTGACCAAGGGCAAAACCAAGCCACCAAAGCCAGAGCTAGGCCTGAGCAACAATTCTTGGAACAATCCTTATACCAAGGAAGAAAAAGCGGCGATGAAGAAGCCTTAAGGGCGGTTTTGAGAGTGCCGTCGCTCAGGTTTTTATATGTAGCAACTGCAGTCGTGGCGTTTTTGATTGTCGCAATTCGCGGGTATTCACTCGTTCGCACAGGACAACCCTCCGCAGATGTGATCGCAGCACAAGAAGCCCCCACGCCGTTTATTGAAGTGTCTGATTTCGCGCCGGGTGACGCGACGTTTGTCATCTTGAATGGGTTGCCAATCGTCGTTTGGCGGCGCAGTGGCGCAGACAAGGCTCTCGCTGCAAGTCAGAACGATCCAGCGCAATGGCACAATCAATATTCTAGCGTTTACGGACGTTTAGAGCCTGTTTTGGCTGACGATGCCAATCTGACATTAGAGAATGAATGGTTCGTTGCCATAGCTCAAATGCGGAATGGTAACCCGTTTATTCCATTGATGCGGTTTGGAGATTATGGCGGATTTTGGGATAGTAAATTCGCAAGCCACTTTGATTTATCTGGCCGCTATCGCGCAGGTAAAGAGGTGGACAACCTCACGGTTGTTCCTGCTGAATTTACGGCCGATCGACAGCGTATTAGGCTTGATATGAGTGGTTCTAAGTGGCCGCCCTTAAGTTATTGAAGACGCGTAGTTCCCATACTCCCGCCTGATCTTCGCCAGTTTCGGTTCGATATAAGTCGTGCAGAAGGGCCGCTCTGCGTCTGTGGCGTAGTAGTTTTGGAACCGTGTGTCTGACGCTTTGAACGCGATATGTGTCAGGGTGAGGGTCACGAGGGGGGCTTCGAAATTGGGGTGTTCGGCTTTGATGAGGGATTTGACCTCTGCGGTTTGGGCGTCTGAGAATGTATAGACAGCCGAGCGGTATTTGCCCCGCATTTTATGCGGCGATGTGCTGGCGTGGGTGCGCAGGTGGATCGCTATGAGGATGTCGAGCGGGATGGTGTCGGGGTCGTAATCGACGATGACGGCCTCGGAGAATGTATCGTGCGGCGGCGTCGATTGGATGAACCCTTGTGTCACACAAGCGACGCCGCGCAGGGTTTGGAACACCGCCTCGGTGCACCAATGGCAGCCGCCACCAAAGCCGATTTTACTCATGCTTTGCGCCCGATCCATTTGGACAGCGGGGCTGCGGATACCCCGTGCAGAATGATCGACAGGAACACGGTCATCGAGACGCAGGCGAGCAGTTCCGCTTCGCCTGGAAAGTCGAATTCGTCGATCATAATCAGCGTGAAAAGGATGGAGGCGATACCGCGTGGGCCGAACCAACCGAGGAAGAGTTTATCGCGCAGTGCCAGCCCCGTGCCTGCGAGTGACAGCCAGATTGGCAACATGCGTACGACCGTGAGAAACAGGATCGCGAGAATCACGGCGTTCCATGTCATGTGTTGCAATCCATCGGGCAAAAGGAGTGCGCCAAAGACGAAAAATGCAGTCATGGTCAGGAGTTGGCCGACGCCTTCCATGAACTCGCCGATGAAATGGATTTCGTGTTTATAGGTGTTGCCAAAGACCATGCCGCCGACAAAGGCCGCGATAAAGCCGTTGCCGCCGATGATTTCCGCGCCGATGAAGGACGCGAATGCGATCATCAGAAATGCCACGCCGCCAGAGGCCTCGGCCATGACGCCGCGGGTTTGGGCCGCATCCATCAGCTTGGCCATGCCCCAGCCGATCACGATGCCCGCGAGAGGGCCAAGCACGATTTGCTGCATGGCATTGAACGCCAGCCCGTCGGTGGTGTGCCCCATGCTAGTGGACGCAAGTATCGCGCCGAGCAGGACGAAGGGCAGCACGAGGCCGTTGTTCAGGCCGCTTTCGACGTTGATGGTTTGGCTCAGATGCGTAGGCACGTCAGGGCTGGACACCACGGTTTGCCCCAGTGCGGCATCGGTTGGGGTGAGCACGGCGGCGGTGAGGAGAGCCATGGCTAACCCACTCTCAGGGCTCAGGAAATACGCGACAGAAGTGCCAATCGCGAGGGTAAGCGGCAGGCCGATCACGAGCATCCGCAGCGGCAATTGAAAGGTCTCTCGCAGGCGATTGAACCGCACGTGGGAGGCGTCTGAAAACAGAACGAGAACCAACGTGATCTCGGCCAGCAATCGCCTGCCGTGGTCGAGAGTTTCGGGCGATGCTGATCTCTCAACCGCGTGCGAGGCAAAGTAGCCAACCGCCATAAAGATGATCGGCAGGGTCAGAATGGTTTTCGAGATTGCACTGCTCAGGAGCGCGTAAACAAAGACGCAGAGCATGACCCCAAAGAGCGCAAGTTCGAAGTGCTCGGTCATTTACGTGCCGCAGAATGTTTTGAACGGGCCAAAGTCGGAAGGCGCGGGCAGGGCGTATTTATCGAGCCCGTCACGTTTTGTGAAAGGTGCGGAGAGCACGTCGAGTAGCGCGTTGAACGGTCCCATGTCGTCGTTTTCGGCAGCAGCGAGGGCCTCTTCGACGAGGTGGTTGCGCGGGATGTATATCGGGTTGATTTTATCCATTGCTGCGGCGCGATCCGTTGGTTCCGCAGGGTCGCGCATTAGGCGTTCGGCCCATTGGCAGAGCCAAGGTGTGATGGCAATTTTGTCCTTGAACATGTCCGCGACGGGGGCTGGGTTAGCGAGGGCTGCTTGTGCGAGTGCGCGGAAGAATCTTGTGTAATCAACATCTTGGCCTTCCATGGCGGTGAAGAGATCATTGAACAGATCGGCGTCTGCTTCCTCGATAGAGGACAGTCCGATCTTGGCCCGCATACCTTGCAGCCAGACTTGGGTATAGCGTCCGATGAACCCTTCGATCACGTCGGTCGCCAGTGCGCTGGCGTTGTCGTCATCCTTTGGATCGATCAGTGGCAGCAGGGTTTCGGCCAATCTTGCGAGGTTCCATTGTGCGATGACGGGCTGGTTGCCGAACGCGTAGCGGCCATTGCGGTCGATGGAACTGAACACGGCTTTCGGATCGTAGGCGTCGATGAAGGCGCAGGGGCCGTAATCGATGGTTTCGCCCGAGATTGTGACGTTGTCGGTGTTCATGACGCCATGCACAAATCCAACATGTAGCCAGTTTGCGACAAGTGCCGCCTGACGGTCCGCCACACGGGTCAGGAAGGTCAGGTATTTGTCGTCGGTGTCTATCAGGTCGGGGTCATGGCGGGCGATGGCATAGTTAGCCAGTTGGCGAACTTTGTCCCATTCATTGCGGGCCGCGAAGAATTGGAAGGTGCCGACGCGCAGGTGTGATGCGGCGATGCGGGCGAGGACCGCGCCCTTTTTCGGGCCTTCGCGGTGGACGTTTTCGCCTGTGGTTGTGGCGGCCAATGCGCGGGTGGTGGGGATGCCAAGCGCGTGCATAGCCTCGCCCATCAGATATTCGCGTAACACGGGGCCCAGCACCGCTTTTCCATCGCCGCCGCGCGAGAATGGCGTGCGTCCAGAGCCCTTGAGGTGGAGGTCAAAGCGGTTGCCATTTGTGTCGAGGATTTCGCCCAAAAGCAGTGCACGCCCGTCGCCTAATTCTGGAGAGAAGCCACCGAACTGGTGGCCCGCGTAGGCCATCGCGAGGGGTGTGGCACCCTCGGGGGCCTTGGAGCCAGAGAGGGCTTCGGCGGAGGATTTGAGTGCGTTTGGGTCAAGGCCCAGCGATTTGGCGAGGTCGGCGTTGACGAGCAGGACCTCGGGCGCGGGGGCCACGGCGCCCTGAAACTCTGCGTAAAAGCCAGCAAGGTCGCGGGCATAGGAATTGTCAAAATCGAACTTTTGCGGTGTAGCGGTCATGGGGCGATCCTTCGGTTTTGCACATTTATGATGCGATTTTTTTCGGTGTCATTTGATGCGGTGTGAAGGGCCGCAATGAGCCCAGAGCAGACTAATTCTACCCGAACTAGGCAGTGTACTGTTTAAGCACCTTCAGCGATGAGGCGCGGCCTTTCCAAAGCTCAACACGGTAGTAATCGTCTCCATCAAGGCCATCATCTGAAAGCTTGTCCAAATTGGCGGAAAGTACACGTACTTCATAGCAGCCGCTATCCAAAGATATCCGTTCCGCATCTGGAAAGTAATCTGTGCAGCCAGCCACGACCAACCGACCTGAAGGCACATCAATCGAAAACTCAACCACATGATCCCACAAAGACAAATCCAAGTTGGGTGAGCTATTGGAAACGACGATTTTTACTGGAACTTCCATGTTTCGAGCGGTGCAAACAGCAAAAGCGTTAGCCTCTAAAGCAAGCCGTGCGTTGTTTGCTATTTCCGTCCATGAATCACCGTCGATTCCGTCCGACTGCTCATCTTGGATGTAAAATTGGAAATAGTCTGCGAATAGGTCATATTCTACATCGGTCATTTTATAAAACCTATACAATCGACGAAGGAGGTCAACGGCAGCAAAGTCCGCATAGCTGCCATCTAGACATTCTGTTGAAAAGTGCCGCTTCATGACTTTTTACATCGGGAAGCGGGTTTTGATTACTCGGCCGCTTGACGCTTTGGCAGCACCCAGTCGGGGCGGATGAAGTGGCAGGTGTAGCCGTTGGGTAGGCGCATCAAGTAGTCTTGGTGCTCTGGCTCGGCCTCCCAGAAATCGGATGCCGCTTCGACTTCGGTCACGACTTTGCCGGGCCAGAGGCCCGATGCGTTGACGTCGGCGATGGTGTTGAGCGCCTCAAGCTTTTGGCCTTCGTCGAGGTAATAGATAGCAGAGCGGTAGGACATGCCGCGATCATTACCTTGGCGCAGGGGCGTGGTTGGGTCGTGGATTTGGAAGAAGAATTCGAGCAGCTTGCGGTAGCTGGTTTTGGCCGGATCAAAGACGATTTCGATCCCTTCCGCATGGGTGCCGTGGTCGCGGTAGGTGGCATTCGCCACGTCGCCGCCCGTATAGCCCACGCGTGTGGACACCACGCCGTCAAGTTTGCGGATCAGGTCTTGCATGCCCCAAAAGCAGCCGCCTGCGAAAATTGCGCGCTCATTCATTTAAATGTCCTCCACTTGATTGATAAATTCGCCGTAGCCTTCGGCCTCCATGTCAGCCTTTGCGATGAACCTCAGGCTGGCGGAGTTGATGCAGTAGCGCAGGCCGCCACGATCGCGGGGGCCGTCGTTGAAGACGTGGCCAAGGTGGCTGTCGCCGTATTTCGAGCGGACTTCGACGCGGACCATGCCGTGGGTGCTGTCGGTCAACTCTTCGACATGCGCGTCGACGATTGGCTTGGTGAAGCTAGGCCAGCCGCAGCCGCTATCGAATTTGTCGGATGAGGCAAAGAGTGGCTCGCCCGAGACGATATCGACGTAGATGCCAACCTCTTTGTTATTGGTCAGCGGCCCTGTGCCCGCGCGTTCTGTGCCGTTTTCTTGGGTGACGCGGAATTGCTCTGGGGTCAGTTTGGCGAGAGCTTCTGGTGTTTTCGCATATTTCATCGAGACGTCCTCCAATATCATTCTGTCCGCATCAAATAAGCGATGAAATGCGAATTACCAACTATGTTTCAATCGGCTCGCGCCCGCGTCATCTCAAGCGCTAGGGGTTTAGGGCCGTGACCATGTCGTCGAGCCAGCTATCTATGAAAGTATCGAACCGCGCGTCGGGTTGGCGCAGCGGGAAGACTTCGGCGAAAGGGTCGGGGGCGCAGATTTGGCTGCCTGAGAGTTCTTGCAAAACCGCGTGTCCGCAGAAGGGGACATAGGTTTCCGAATAGCCACCTTCGTGGACCATGACGAGTTTGCTGTCGCAGATGTCCGCCGCCAGTTCCATCACCTGACGGGTCATCATCTGGAAGGTCTCAGCCGTCGCCAACATGCGCCCCAGCGGGTCATTGGCCGCCGCGTCGTAACCGCAAGCGATGATCAACACGTCGGGCGCAAAATCGCGGATTGCGGGTAGGGCGATACGGTCCATGGCGGACAGATAACCCTTGTGGCCCATGCCAGGGGGGAGGGGCACGTTGAGGTTATAGCCTGTGCCATCCCCGCGCCCACGGTCTGCAAAATCGCCTGTGTCCATGGGGTAGTTGCGGTCTTGGTGCAAGGAGACGGTCAGCACATCGGCGCGGTCGTAGAAGACGGCCTCGGTCCCGTTGCCGTGATGCACGTCCCAGTCGAGCACGGCAAAGCGTTTGGCGAGGCCTGCGGACTTTGCCGCCTCGATTGCGATGCCGATGTTGTTGAGCAGGCAAAATCCGTTGGGAAAATCGGGCAGGCAATGGTGACCAGGCGGGCGGGACAGGGCGTAGGCGTTTTTCAACTCGCCGCGCAGAACCGCCATAAGCGCACCTTTGGCGAGGCCTGCGGAAAGAGTCGCAGCCTCGAAGCCTCCGGGGCCGAATGGTGTACGTCTCCCAAGTTCGCCGCCCCCCGCGTCTGACAGTTTCTTGAATGTATCGAGGTAGCTTGCAGGATGGACGCGCAGCAGATCCTCAAGGGTCGCATTAGGGGCCGATTGCATGGCAAGTTCGCGGGATAACCCCGTGACATCCATCAGGTTTTTCAAGCGTCGCTTGGTCTCGGGGCTTTCGGGCAACCCACCGTTCATCGGCTGGACAAGGCCACCGACAGGTAGCATCCCCGCATAGTTGCCGCCGCCGTGCCAAAAGCAGCTTTCGTCCCAGTAAAATCCTGTGGTCATGTTATGCCTCCCATTTCGCAAAATACTCAACCCGAAGGCGGCAGGTTGCAAGGGGTGCTGCGATTATTCCTCGGGCGCGTCCGATGCAAGGCGCAGGCGGTAGACCCCTTCGGGCAGGTCCAAAGCGGCCTCAAGATCGCGGGTTTGCGAGATTGATAGCGTGATCTTAACCATTTCGCGTTTCACTGAATCCCATTGGGACAGGGTCACGCGATCCTCAAAAACATTGATCACCGCATCCTCAAGAAGCGGTGTTTTATCTTCATCAACGAGGGTGATGATGGTCGAGTCGAATTCGTGTTCTATGGTAAACATATCTGCAGCTTAGCGGAGCGGCGGACGACTGCCAATCGCGAGATTGTGCGCGGTGGGGGCTTGGTCGTGATCGGGGGACCTGATATGGATGTTATGAAACTTAAAGGCGAATAGCAGCGCATGCGCATCCCCCTCATTTTGATGTTTGCCCTCCTTGCGGCGTGTAGCACTGTGCCCCCTGCGCAGGACCCGCCGGAGGTTGGCGAAGATGTGCAAGTCCCGCAGGTTCGGATAGGCCGCGAGCAGGTTGAGAACGTGTTTGTGGTGGTCAATACGGTTGAGCCTGTTGCCGAAGCCTATTGTCTGGAACGTGCGCCTGACCTGAATTGCGACTTTCAGATTGTTGTTGATGAGACAGCCGGCGCGCCGCCCAACGCATTCCAGACCCAAGATGATACGGGGCGGCCCGTGATCGCGTTTACCTTAGCGCTTTTGGCCGAAGCGCGAAACCAAGACGAGTTGGCCTTCATCATGTCCCATGAGGCGGCGCATCATATTTTGGGGCATATCGCGCGGCAAAACCAAAATGCGCGTGCGGGCGCGCAGTTATTGGGCGGCCTTGCCTATATCATCTCGGGCGGCAGCGAAGATTCGATCCGCGCAGGTGTGCAACTGGGCGCCGAAATCGGCGCGCGCACCTATTCCAAGGATTTTGAGCTGGAGGCCGATGCGCTTGGCACGCGGATCGCGGCGCGCGCGGGCTATGATCCATTGCGCGGCGCGGAGTTCTTTTTCCGTATTCCCGACCCCGGAAACCAGTTCCTTGGTAGCCATCCTGCCAATGCCGCAAGGCTTGCCACCGTGCAGCGGGTTGCGATGCAGCTGTGATATGCCGTGCCGTCATGTCGGGTTTGGGGGTCAAGCCTTCGGAAACGCGCTTGAAACTCTGGGTCCGAGTATGCAAATATTAAAGTGTTCTCAGGGCGGGGTGTAATTCCCCACCGGCGGTTATAGTCCGCGAGCGCTTGGAGGTCTCTTCAAGGTCAGCAGATCAGGTGTAATTCCTGAACCGACGGTCATAGTCCGGATGAGAGAGAACGCGTTTGGCCCCTTCATTGGGGGTATACGTGTGATCGCGCTTTGAGTGACGTGTCGTTGCAAAAAGGAGATTACAAATGACAGTCACTAGATACGCTTTCATCAAGGCCAATTGGCATTCACATATTGTGGATCGCGCCTTGGAAGGTTTTTGTGAATTGATCCCAGCGTCCCAAGTGGACGTGTTCGACGTGCCGGGCGCATTCGAGATGCCGCTTTTGGCCCGCGATTTGGCACAGACGGGCCGTTATGCAGCTGTTGCCGCTGCGGCCTTTGTTGTGGATGGCGGGATTTACCGTCATGACTTCGTGGCCTCCGCCGTGGTGGATGGTTTGATGCGTGCTGGGATGGATTCTGGCGTGCCTGTTTTGTCGGTGTCTTTGACGCCGCATCACTATCAGGAAACCGCCCACCACAATGCGATCTACGAGGCGCATTTTGTGGAGAAGGGCCGTGAGGCGGCGAATGCTGCTTTGATGATCGGCAAGGCTCGCGCGGCTGTTGCTGCTTAAAATATCTGAGGGGGATGGGTTAAAACCCATCCTACCTTGATGCGCATCATTCAGAATGTTGTCAGTGACCGCGGGTCGAAATACGCGGTGTCAGGTGGGGCTTGTGGCTCTGCCGAGGATGCGGCTGCGTTCATTAAGCTGTTGTGTAAGAACAAGAAATTCGCAAAGGCCACGCATAATACGTGGGGTGTTATCTTGCCTGACGGCACGCCGCTGAAGGCCGACGACGGCGAGAGCGGGGCGGGGATGGTGATCTTGCGGATGCTGGAACGCGAGGGCCGTGTGGGCGAAATTGTCGTCGTGACGCGGTGGTATGGTGGCAAACATCTGGGTGGAGATCGGTTTCGGCATGTGCAGGAGTGTGTAAGGGTTTGGTTGGAGAACGGGGTGTGATTTGCGTGCACTAAGCGTGCAC
>DFSO01000037.1:24140-24520 GCA_002378665.1 Loktanella sp. UBA3435
GCGTGCACCGATTGGTGCGGCAACTTTTCGATCAGCCAGCGCTTGGATCGAGGGGGGGAACTGCGTCTTGCAAACTGTCGAGGACAGTTTGAGCAGTGAACGCGCGCAGCGCAGGGGGTGCGAACCGCCCTCCCCATGGGGGAGGGTTTGAGGCGTCTCGGAAACTGTTGAGAACAGTTTCAGCCGAAAACGGGCGAAGCCCGGAACGGGCTCTGTTCGCAGTCAATAAAATCAACCAGATTTACTTTTCTTTTGATGTGAGTTTACCAATCGCTTCTGCCATTTCCTGAATCGGTTTAGTTACCGCAGCAGCAAAGTGGTCGCCGAAAGCTGTGTCGTTAACTTGCAATTCACCATCGAGAGGTGGTCGCGGAAATTTG
>DFSO01000071.1:0-12104 GCA_002378665.1 Loktanella sp. UBA3435
TGTGCCGCCGTGAGGGCATTTCCCAAGGCATCTACTACAAATGGTCGAAAGACTTCATGGAAGCTGGCAAGAAGCGGCTGGCTGGAGATACTGCACGCGCTGCAAACACCGACGAGGTGAAGGACCTGCGCCGTGAAGCGCGTGATCTGAAGGAAGTTGTGGCGGAACAAACGCTCGAACTCCGTTTGCTCAAAAAAAGCATGTTCGACGGTGGGGGCGACCACGAATGAGATACCCTGCATCTGAGAAGTTAGAGATCATTCGGCTGGTCGAGGAAAGCCACCTGTCGGCGCGGCTGACGCTGGCAAAGCTCGGCATTCCACGCACCACATTCTATCGCTGGTATGATCGGTTTCTGCAGCGCGGCGAGGCTGGACTGCAGGATCAATCACCGAGGCCCAAACACGTCTGGAACCGCATTCCGGACGCGGTGCGGCGCAAGGTCGTGAAGTTGGCGCTGAAAGAGACCGAGTTGTCCCCACGTGAACTGGCAGTGACGTTCACGGATCGAGAAAGCTATTTCGTATCAGAGGCTTCGACGTATCGGATTTTGAAGGCGCACGATCTGATCACCAGCCCTGCCTTCATCGTCATCAAGGCGGCGAGCGAGTTCAAAGACAAAACCACAGCCATCAACCAGTTATGGCAAACAGACTTCACTTATCTCAAAGTTCTGGGCTGGGGATGGTTCTATCTCAGCACGATCCTCGACGACTACAGCCGCTACATCATCTCGTGGAAGCTTTGCACCAACATGAGAACCCAAGACGTGACGGACACATTGGACTTGGCTTTGGCGGCGTCGGGATGTGACCAAGTTCATGTCGTCCACAAACCTCGCCTGCTGAGTGATAACGGCTCTAGCTACGTCTCGGGGGAGCTGGCGGAATGGCTGCAAGACAAGGATATGAAGCACAGCCGTGGCGCGCCCTATCATCCACAGACCCAAGGCAAGATCGAACGGTGGCATCAGACCTTGAAGAACCGCATCCTGTTAGAAAACTACTTCCTGCCAGGTGACCTCGAAGCCCAGATCGAGGCCTTCGTCGACCACTACAATCACCAACGTTACCACGAGAGCCTGAACAACGTCACACCGTCTGACGTCTACTTTGGACGGGACAAAGTCATTCTACAGCAACGAGAAAGGATCAAACGAAAGACCCTCGAAACGCGGCGCTTGCATCACAGACAACGCGCCGCATAATGAAACCAACCAGATGAGCCGAACTCTCTCTTAGTTTAAGCTGCCATTGGTTCCAAAAACCCTGACGACGGACAGGGGTGATTGCCGTGAATTGTGCGACGCCGTCGCGTTCGAGATGGTTGGCTGTCGGGGGTGTTATCAATAGCGAACAGGTGCCGTCACAAACAATTGCCGCGCTGCGTGACATGGCCTGCGCGGGGTAGTTACTGCGTTTGGATTCCGTCTTCGATCCGTTGGAAAATCATCGGGGGGTGTTTCGCAATTCGTCTGGTCCAAAGCCAACGGGCGAACTTCCCAAATTTTCGTTCTGGTTGAACTTGGATAGTTAGCGTGAGTTCGGTGCCGTTTGAAACAGGCACAAGATCAAATTGAAGCTCTGTCGCTGCAGGCTTTTTCCCAAAGCTTCTAACAAACCATTTCTCGTAGTTTTTGGGAGGCGCATCACCTACTGGTGGCTGGCGCTCGCTTGGGTTCAGCGGGACAAATCGCAACGGGCGTTGCCTGATCCGAATGGTGCGTGGAGGGTCCGCCACAAATATGGATTCGTTCATTTCAAGATCAAAAAGTCCCCAATTCAAACGCAATAATAGTTGGGAACCGACAGATCGGGGCGTTCCACATAGCCGCTCTACCGCCAGGATTGCACGGTATCTGTTGAAGTTTTCTAAAATCGCCTCTTGCGGCAAAATGGCATCGTAGACTGCGTCGGCCGAAGCGGAAAACCAATGTGTCGCGGTGTGAACTTGTGGGGTTAGCAACGTGAAATACCTTTGGAAAATTCTTCTGCCCACTTGACTGGTTTTGTCCAAAAGGCGCAACGCAAAAGGCCCGCCATTTCTGACGGGCCTTTCAGGATCAAAACAAACCGCGCTTATTGCGGGATATCGCCAACGATACCTTCGACGTAGAAGTTCAAACCAGCAAGCGTGCCGTCGTCTGCTGTTTCGCCATCAGCAAGCCAAGCGGAGCCGTCTTGCTTGTTGAGCGGGCCAGTAAACGGGTGCATCTCGCCCGCTGCAATCGCGTCGCGCATGGCTTCTGCGCCAGCTTTCACTTCAGCAGGAACCGCATCGGAAATCTCACCGATGCCAACCATGCCAGCGCCGATACCATCCCATGTGGATGTGCTTGTCCATGTGCCGTCCATGACAGCCTTGGTGCGCGCGATGTAGTATGGTGCCCAGTTGTCGATGATCGAGGACACGCGCGGCATTGGTGCGAATTCAGCCATGTCAGAGGCCTGACCGAATGTGATCACGTTGCCAGCAGCCTGTGCAGCCGCTTGCGGTGCTGTGGAGTCTGTGTGCTGCAAGATCACGTCAGCGCCTTGCTCAATCAGAACAGTTGCCGCTTCAGCTTCCTTTGCAGGGTCAAACCATGTGTAGGCCCAAACGATCTTAAACTCGACGTCAGGGTTCACTTTCTTGGCTTGGATATAGGCCGCGTTGATGCCGCGAATAACCTCTGGGATCGGGAAGGAGCCGATGTAGCCGATGATGTTCGACTTGGTCATAGAACCAGCGATGTAGCCCTGAACAGCGCGGCCTTCGTAGAAGCGCGCAGAGTAGACGGACACGTTGTCGGCTTGCTTATAGCCCGTTGCATGCTCGAATTTCACGTCTGGGAACTTGGCCGCAACGTTGATTGTTGGGTCCATGTAGCCGAACGATGTTGTGAAGATCAGGTCAGCGCCGTCGAGCGCCATCTGTGTCATCACGCGTTCTGCGTCTGGGCCTTCTGGCACGCTTTCAACAAACACAGTTTCAACCGCATCGCCAAATTCAGCTTCAACCGCTTGGCGGGCCTGGTCGTGCTCGTAGGTCCAGCCGCCATCGCCCACTGGGCCGACGTAGACGAAGCCAACTTTGGTTTTGTTTTGTGCGAGGGCTGGCAGGCCCATTGTTGCCAGTGCCGCAGCAGCGACGCCCGAAGCGAGCAGATTTCTTCTTTTCAAGATCGTGTCTCCCGATAGTGCCAGTCTTATGCTGGCGGTGGTTTGGCCTCTAGCGCGAGGCGTGAAAGATTCGCCCCAGTGAACCTGGCGCACGTCCCGACGACATAATAACCAGAACGACGATGGTGGCTAGATAGGGCGACATGGAAAGATACTCGACTGGCACGGCAACGCCTGCCGCTTGCAGGTTCAGCTGCAAAACAGTCACCCCGCCGAATAGATAGGCACCCAGCAATAGCCGCCAAGGTTTCCAGCCTGCGAAAACGACAATCGCCAGCGCGATCCAGCCCGCACCTGCGGTCATGCCTTCGGTCCATTGCGGCACGCGCACGAGGCTCAGGTATGCGCCACCAAGTCCCGCACAGGCTCCGCCAAACATAATCGCGAGCAGTCGCACTTTTATGACCTTATAACCCAGCGCATGGGCGGCATCGTGGTTCTCACCCACCGCCCGCAGGATCAAGCCACCGCGGGTTTTGTGAAGGAACCAATAGGTGCCCGCAACCAGTGCGAGGCCGATATAGACCATCGGGTCATGTTGGAAAATGATCGGCCCGATGACGGGGATATCACCCAGCAGAGGGACGTGAATGTCAGGAAAAGCGGGAGCTTTGATCCCGATATAGCCTTGCCCGATCAGGGCCGAGAGACCAAGACCAAAGAGCGTCAGCGCAAGTCCCGTCGCCACTTGGTTGGTCAGCAGATATTGGGTCAGCACCCCAAACAACAGCGACAACGCAGCGCCGCCCAAGGCCGCCGCGACAAAGCCAAGCCAAGGTGATCCGGTGATCGTGGCAAAGGCAAAGCCGCAGACAGCGCCCGTGATCATCATGCCTTCGACGCCAAGGTTCAGGACCCCCGCACGCTCCACCACAAGCTCGCCAATCGCGGCCAAAAGGATCGGTGTTGCCGCGACCATAAGAGAGGCCAACAGAAGAATGGGATTGATTGATGACAGGTCCATTAGACAAGCCCCCCGTGAATAAATCCATGCGCAACCAAGCCGCTCGTGGCGACACCTGCCAGCATTGTGGCCATATGCGCAGCACTTGGCCGATGGAGCCGCGCGAGAAACTTTCGCGCTTTTTGCGATATCCGTGCAGCGAAGATCGTTGCCGCAAGTGCAACCAAGCCGAGCAACACATGCGCACCGATAAACACAACAAGCGCGAGGCCCGCAGGCCCGCCCTCATTCAGAACTGCGCTATGCAGCATGCGCAACATCATAAGGCCCATGGCTGCACCCATCATAAATGGAAGGCTAAAGTGTTTCATCTCATTTCTCCCCTGCCGCGAACCGAATACGGTAGTTGGCCAGCACGTCCACCATCAGCAAGATGAACAACAGCATGCCTTGCAGCAATTGGATCGCCGCACTTGGCAAGCCTAGATTGGACTGCGCGATCTCGCCGCCGATATAGGTCAGCGCCATGAGCCCACCTGCAAGCAGGATGCCGACAGGGTGTAGGCGTCCAAGAAAGGCCACGATAATCGCGGTAAATCCGTAGCCCACGTTGAAGCCGACGTTAACCTGTCCGAGTGGCCCTGCGACCTCAAACATGCCCGCCATACCCGCAAGCCCGCCCGAGATGCCAAGGCAAATCAGGATCAATCGCGCAGGGTTCACGCCCGCAAATGCAGCGGCCCGCGGGCTTTGTCCCGCCAAGCGGACCTGAAAGCCAAGGATGTGCCGCGATAGGGTGACATAGGCGAAAATCACGGCGATAAATGCCGCAACCACGCCCCAATGCATGCCCGACCCTGCAAAGATTTCGAGGTTCGCGGCCGACGGATACTGCGACAGGTTCCGACTTCCCGGAAAGCCCATGCCGTCAGGATTGCGCATCGCGCCCAATGCCATCGACGCGGCAAACCGTTCGGCCACATAGACCAGCATCAGCGACACAAGGATTTCGTTGGTCTTAAATTTCACCCGCAACACGGCAGGGATCATGGCCCAGAGGATACCACTCAATGTGCCTGCGATTATCATCAACGGAAAGACAATCCACGAGTCTGTCGGATAAAACGCTAAACCCACTGCCGCCGCGCCAAGCGCGCCCATGATATACTGCCCTTCCGCGCCGATATTCCAAACGCCCGCGCGAAAGCCGAACGACAGGCCTATCGCGATCAGGACCAGCGGTGCGCCTTTGATCAAAAGCTGCGGGCGGTAGAACCACGCGAACTCTGAAAATAGCGGATCGAAAAAGATCGTGCGGATCGTCTCAAGGGGTGGTTTGCCAAGGATAGCAAACACAATGCCACCCAAAATCATCGTCAGAATGACCGCCACAATCGGAGAAGCATAGGTCCAGCCCCGCGACGGGTTACTGCGTTTCTCAAGCATCAACATGCGCCACCTCCATACCATGTGCACCGCCAAGCATGAGGCCAATTTCTTCCATCGTCAGGCCCTGTGTCGGGCGCGGCTCGCTGAGTTTGCCTTCGTTCAATGCGGCAAACCGATCCGATATTTCCATCAGCTCATCAAGGTCTTGGCTGATCACAACGACAGCGGCCCCATTGTTGGCAAGGTCCAGAATTGCTTGGCGGATCGAGGCCGCAGCAGAGGCATCAACGCCCCATGTCGGCTGGTTAATAACCAAAACATCAGGGTTCTGCATGATCTCGCGACCGATTACAAACTTCTGCAAATTGCCCCCCGACAGCGACCGTGCGGTGTTGTTGGCGCTGGGCGTGCGCACGTCAAATGTCTCGATGATGGCATCGGCAAAGGCGCGCGCTTTGTCCCACTGTAAAAAACCGTTACGCGTCAATGACAGACGTGTCGCCCCCGTCATCAGTGCATTTTCCACAAGCGTCATATCGGGCGCTGCCGCGTGACCATTGCGTTCCTCAGGGGCGGCACAAAGGCCCATCGCGCGGCGTTTGTTAGGGGGCAGGGCGCCAATCGGGATGTCACCCATCACGACCATCTGCGCGCCGACCTTCATTTCACCAGACAGGGCGGCAACCAATTCATCTTGGCCGTTGCCCGCAACGCCGCCGATCCCCAAAACCTCACCTTTGCGCACCTCAAGCGAGATGTGCTTTAACGCCGTGCCAAATTGATGTGGTGCACCCGCTGTTAAGTTGGACAGGCGCAACGCCACATCGCCAAGCGGCTTGCCTGACTTTGATGTGATCTGCAAAGCCATCCCAACCATCAATTCCGCCATATCGCGTGCCGAGGTTCTGCGTGGATCGCAGGTGCCTACAACTTGACCCAGCCGTAAAACCGTGGCGTTGTCGCAAAGGGCGCGAATTTCTTCAAGCTTGTGAGAGATATAGAGGATCGACGTGCCTTCGGACTGCAACTTGCGCAGCGTCTCAAACAGGATCGTCACTTCTTGCGGGGTAAGTACCGATGTCGGCTCGTCCATGATCAGCAGTTTGGGGTCTTGCAGCAGGCAGCGGATAATCTCGACGCGCTGCCGTTCTCCCGCCGACAAATCACCCACGATCATTTCGGGGTCCAAGGGGAGCCCGTATTGATCCGAAACCTTCCGAACATCCTCAGAAATTTGCGCCTGTGGCGGCGGGTTCTCTAACCCCAGCGCAATATTCTCAGCGACGGTCAATGCGTCAAACAGCGAGAAATGCTGGAACACCATCGCGATACCCGCAGCTCGCGCCGCACTTGGGTTTGCGGGTTCAAAATCCGCACCGTTCAGCGTCATTTTGCCCGCATCAGGTTTCACCAACCCATAGATCGCCTTGACCAAAGTTGATTTGCCGGCGCCATTTTCGCCCAGCAATGCGTGAATTTCACCGCGCCCAATTTCAAGCGACACGTCATTATTTGCGACAACTCCCGGATAGGCTTTGGTCAGGTTCTCGATGGTCAGAAGGCTCATGCGGTTTGGTCCTTTTGGCGGCGGTTTGCGGGGGCTATCATCGCAGCCGCGACGCCGATTGCAATCTGGCTCGGGTGTTTTCCCAAGGAGGGATCGCCAATCGGGCAGGCGATTTGTGCGATTTTTGCGGGTGTATGACCTAATGCGCCCAACCGATTTTTGAAACGCGCCCATTTGGTCGCTGATCCGATCAACCCGACACTGCCAAAATCCCCTGACAAAAGCGCATGACAAATCGCGAGGTCCATATCATGAGCATAGGTTAATATCAGATGTTCGGCCTGAGCTGGCGCATGTTTCGCAGCAATCGCAGGGTTGGCTGCAGGCAGGGCGGTGACGCATGTAGGCATCATATCTGGAAAGCGGTCAACGCTGGTATCGACCCAAGTGATTGCCACATTGGGCAGGCTGGCTAGTGTGCTCACGAGCGCGCGCCCAACATGCCCCGCACCGTAAACCCAGATTTCACGGGGGGGTGGTGTCTCGGTCTGCGCATTGGCGAGATAGTCGAGCTGCATTGACCCACCGCAACATTGCCCAAGGTTGGGGCCAAGCGGGATCGTTTGCTTATCGGCGGGCTTACCTGTTGCGAGCATTTCACGCGCATGGCGCATCGCTTCCCATTCCAGCGCACCACCGCCAATCGTCCCCTCGATATAATCCGCAAAGACCCGCATCTGCGTGCCCGCGTCACGCGGTGCAGACCCTGCCGTGCGTCTGATCGTGACCGTGATCCAGCTCATACGCGCACCTTTTTGATGGCTGCGAGGATGCGTTCGGGGGTCGCGGGCGCGTCAAGCGATGGGTAGGTTTTTCCACACGCCGCCACCGCATCCGAGATCGCCAAAAGCGCGGAAATCCCATGCATAAACGGCGGCTCGCCCACGGCCTTGGACCGGTAAACCGTATTGGCGGAGTTCGGCGCGTCCCAAAGGGCCACATTGAAAATCGCAGGCCTGTCAGAGCAGGCGGGGATTTTATAAGTCGATGGCGCATGGGTGCGCAAACGGCCCTTGTCGTCCCAGACCAGTTCCTCTGTCGTCAACCAGCCTGCACCTTGCACATAGCCGCCCTCGATCTGGCCAATATCAAGCGCAGGGTTCAGCGACGATCCCGCATCATGCAGGATATCGCAGCGCAAAATGCGGTTCTCGCCTGTGAGGGTGTCGATGACGACCTCGGTCAACGCGGCCCCTTGGGCAAAGTAGAAGAACGGCTGGCCTTGGCCCTTGATCCGGTCCCACGCAAGGTCTGGTGTTTTGTAAAATCCCGCAGCCGAGAGGCTCACGCGGTTGGTATAGGCCAGCATTGCGGCCTGCTGAAACGTCAGTGTGGTTTCGCCTAGTGTGACTTTGCCGTCCGAGAAGGTCACGTCGACCGCTTTGCCTCCGTGAATTTGGGCCATGATGTCAGCGATGCGTGCAATGATCGTGTCACACGCGTTCTGCACTGCCATGCCGTTCAGGTCCGTCCCCGAAGACGCGGCAGTTGCCGACGTATTGGGCACCTTGGCCGTATCGGTTGCCGTGATCTTGATCGCCTCCATCGCCACACCAAAGCGGGAGGCGGCGACTTGGGCGACCTTTTGGAACAGGCCTTGCCCCATCTCGGTGCCGCCGTGGTTGAGATGGATCGAGCCGTCTTGATAGACATGCACCAAGGCACCCGCTTGGTTGAGGTGTGTCAGTGTAAAGGAAATCCCGAACTTAACCGGCGCAAAGCCCAAGCCCTTTTTGAGGACCGGATTGGCCGCGTTCCAATTGTCGATGTCATCGCGACGCCGCTCGTAATCGGCCGTAACCAGCAGGGCATCGGTCATCTCTTGCAGGATGAAATCCTTGACCTGCATTCCGTAGGGCGTGGTGTTGTCCGCGCCTGCTTTGCTCATATGTGCATAGTAATTGGCCTTTCGCACTGCAATCGGATCAAGACCCAAATGCGCCGCGACATGATCCATCACCCGCTCAATCCCCAGCACCCCTTGCGGGCCACCAAAGCCGCGGTAAGCAGTCGCACTTTGCGTGTTGGTTTTGAGGCGGTGCGAGGTGATGCGGACATTGTGCAAAAGGTAGGCGTTATCGGCATGTAGCATCGCACGGTCAGCTACAGGGATCGACAGATCAAGCGCCCAACCACAGCGGGTCATTTGGGTAAAATCAACGCCCGACAGCACACCTTTTTCATTAAAACCAATGTCATAGCTGATACGAAAATCATGGCGTTTGCCTGTGATCATCATGTCATCGTCACGGTCATAGCGCATTTTACAGGGCCGCCCAGTGGCCCGCGCCGCAATCGCGCAACCAACGGCAAGCGCGTTGCCTTGGCTTTCTTTGCCGCCAAATCCACCCCCCATGCGGCGGACCTCGCAGCGCACGGCATGCATTGGCAGGCCAATTGCTTCGGCTACTTTATGCTGGATTTCGGTCGGGTGCTGGGTCGAGGAATGCACGACCATGTCGCCACCTTCCTGCGGGAACACGAGCGCGGCTTGACCCTCAAGATAAAAGTGTTCTTGCCCGCCCATGTCGATCTCGCCTTGCAGGCGATGTTGGGCGCTCGCGAGGGCCGTATCCACATCGCCCTTGGTCCAAATGCGCGGGCCGTCTTCAAATCGGGAGTTGGCGGCAAGCGCGTCCTCAATCGTGAGGATCGGTGTCTCGGCGGCAATTTCGATTTGCCCTAACCGAACCGCTTTGCGAGCCGCAAGATGAGATGTCGCAGCGGCCATAAAGATCGGCTGCCCTAGGTAATGTACCGTGCCTTTTGCAAGCAATGGCTCATCATGTGCGCTGGGCGAGACATCATTCGCGAATGGCAAATCGTCGGCCGTGAAAACAGCGATAACGCCAGCGGCAGCACGGACCTTTTCAAGGTTCATCGCGATGATTTTGCCAGCGGCTACTTCGCTGGTTCCAAACGCCAAATGCAATGTGTTCGCAGGCGTCGGTATGTCGTCGATATAGCGGGCTTGGCCTGTGACGTGCAGTGGGGCCGCGTCATGGGGCAGGGATTTATGCGCGCTCATGGCTGGACCTCCAATACGGATGTGGCTTGGCCAGATAGTTCGGCGAAATAACGTAGCAACATGTTTTGCGCGGCCTCAAGGCGGTAGGCGGCAGAGGCGCGCATGTCGGTCATTGGTGTGTAGTCCTGCGTAAATGCGGGCAGGGCGGCTTGCACGGTCTCATTCGTCCAAGGCATGCCGATGAGTGCGTTTTCAACCGCAGCCGCACGGACCGGCGTGCCTGCCATGCCACCAAAGGTGATTACGGCGGCTTGCACTTTTCCGCCCGAAACCGTCACATTGAACGCGCCGCAGACGGCAGAAATGTCCTGATCGAACCTTTTGGAGAGTTTGTAGACGCGCAAGGCAGGCGCCGATTTCGGGATGGTAACGCCCGTGACTAGTTCGCCTTTGGCGCGGTCTTGTTTGCCGTAAGCGATAAAGAAATCTTGCAGCGGGATCGAACGTGTCGCCTCGCCGTGGCGCAAATGCAGCGTCGCACCTAGGGCGATCAGCGCAGGCGGATTGTCCCCGATAGGCGATCCATTGGCGATATTGCCGCCGATGGTCGCGGCCCCGCGCACTTGCTCTGATCCATAACGGCGGACCATTTCGGCATAAGACGGGTGATAGGTTTTGAGCGTCTGATGCACGTCGACCATCGTGACGCCCGCGCCAAAGGTAATCGTATCGTTCGTCTCGGTGATCTGCTGCAAGTCGCGGCACCGGTTGAGGAACACAACATTATCTAGCTGACGCAACTGCTTGGTCACCCAAAGCCCAACATCTGTTGCGCCAGCAATCACGGTGGCGTCGGGATTGGCGGCATACCAAGCGCAAAGCGCATCAAGGGTCTCGGGGGCAAAAGGGGCAGGTGCGATTGGCGCTTGACCCTCATTCATCCAAACAGGCACAGGGTCACTTTCTGCCGCTTTGGCCGCGCGGATAATCGGGGCGTAACCTGTGCAACGACAAAGGTTGCCTGCCAGCATATCGTCGTGATCGGTCCGTCCATTCGCGTGACCTGCTGCCATAGAGGCGATAAATCCAGGCGTACAGAACCCGCATTGTGATCCGTGGTGGTCAACCATGGCAGATTGCACAGGGTGCATTTCGCCATTTGGCCCAGCGATCCCCTCAACTGTGCGCACGGATTTTCCGTGAAGTTGCGGCATGAAAAGGATGCAGGCATTGAGCGCACGCTTGCTGGTCTCGTCGGTGACAATCACCGAACACGCCCCGCAGTCGCCCTCGTTACACCCCTCTTTTGTGCCCGTCAGCCCGCGCGTACCCCGCAACCAATCCAGCAGAGTTTGCGTGGCAGGTGTTTCCACCTCCACGGTTTCCCCATTGAGAAGAAACGTCACTTTCATCGTGTAAACCTGCCGCGTTACTTAGATTTTGCGAGTATTGGCATGGCGTCGATGCGGCGTAGACACGGGGCCCTCGTTTGACGTGATGAAAGCGGGGCGGGACGGAATTATCAAGCTTTTTCGTCCAAATGCCGCAAGAAAGGCGCGACGACCTAATGAATGGCGCCATCAAGCGGCATGATAAGTTGGTCGATCTGGTCGGCTCTGCGCTCCCAGATCACCCGCTGCCATTCCATCCAGCCCTGCACTTCCAGCATCGGGTCGGGGTCGATAAAACAGGTGCGCACGCGGCCTTTCTTTTCGGATCTCACAAGCCCGCAGGCCTCCAACACGCCCAAGTGACGCATGAATGTGGGTAGGGCGATAGGGTGCGGTTCGGCCAGCTCTGATACCGTGGCGGGACCTCGCGCCAGATGCTCAACAACAGCACGGCGGGTCGGATCGGCAAGGGCGGCAAAGCAGGCGTCGAGGTTTTGTTTCATGGCGCAAGGTGAGGGGGATTCGGGACCAAGGTCAAGACGGTTAGCCGTAGCGCTAACAATTCCGCGCTTTCCCCCAACTGCGCCAGACCGTAAGATGACCACATGAAAAATCCCCGATTCATCCACCTGCGCGTCCACACTGAATACTCCCTGTTGCAAGGGGCGGTTCACGCTAAAAAGCTGCCTGAAATGGCCGCGAAAATGAACATGCCTGCGGTGGC
>DFSO01000071.1:12455-20554 GCA_002378665.1 Loktanella sp. UBA3435
TCCAACCGATCATCGGCTGTCAGGTTGATCTCGGGTATACTGTGATCGAGCAGGGCAAACGACAAGAAGACCCTGCGGGGATCGTTCTGCTCGCGCAATCCGAAGCGGGTTATCTGAACCTGATGAAGCTCAATTCCTGCCTCTATCTCGATCAGGGCAATCAGGTGCCGCAGGTCACGCTGGACGATTTGCAGAAATACAACGCTGGGCTCATCTGTCTGACTGGTGGCCCTGATGGGCCGATTGGGCGGCTGTTGCGCGCGGGCCAGCGCCCTGCCGCCGAGGCGCTGATGGATCGCTTTGCTGCGATTTATCCTGATCGTTTGTATGTTGAACTGCAGCGCCACCCTGACGGGACTGGCTTGCCCGAGGCGGAGGCATTGTCGGAGCGCGGCTTTGTCGAGATGGCTTATGCCAAAGGCCTGCCATTGGTGGCCACCAACGATGTCTACTTCCCGAAAATCTCGCTCTACGAGGCCCATGACGCGCTGATGTGTATCGCGGACGGGGCCTATGTGGACCAGCAAGAACCGCGCCGCCGTTTGACGCCCCAGCACTTTATGAAAACGCCCGAAGAGATGATCACACTCTTCGCGGACCTTCCAGAAGCGATTGATAACACAGTTGAAATTTCGCGTCGTTGTGCATTCAAAGTCTACAAACGCGATCCAATTCTGCCAAAATTTGCCGATGACGAGATCGTCGAATTGCGCCGTCAGGCGAACGAAGGTCTACAAGCACGCCTTGCCGTGATCCCACATGCGGTGAGTTTGGAGGCCTACCAAGCGCGGCTTGATTTCGAGCTTGGTATTATCGAAGGCATGGGCTTCCCTGGCTACTTTTTGATCGTTGCGGATTTTATCAAATACGCCAAGGAAAACAAAATCCCCGTCGGGCCGGGCCGTGGTTCTGGTGCGGGTTCGCTTGTGGCCTATGCGCTGCTGATCACCGATCTTGATCCGTTGCGCTATTCGCTTCTGTTCGAACGATTCCTTAACCCTGAACGGGTATCCATGCCCGACTTCGATATCGACTTTTGCATGGACCGCCGTGAAGAGGTGATCCGCTACGTGCAGGATAAATACGGGCGCGATAAGGTTGGTCAGATCATCACGTTCGGTGCGCTGTTGTCCAAGGCTGCGGTGCGCGACGTGGGTCGTGTGCTGCAAATGCCTTACGGACAGGTCGACCGCCTGTCGAAAATGATCCCTGTCGAGGGCGTCAAACCTGTGTCGATTGAAAAGGCGCTGGCAGACGAGCCGCGCCTGCGCGAAGAGGCAAAAAACGAAGAGATCGTGGGCCGTTTGCTGACCTATGCGCAGCAGGTCGAGGGCTTGCTGCGAAACGCATCGACCCACGCGGCGGGTGTCGTGATTGGTGACCGTCCGCTCGATGAATTGGTACCGCTGTATCAAGATCCGCGCTCTGACATGCCCGCAACCCAATTCAACATGAAATGGGTCGAGCAAGCGGGACTGGTCAAGTTCGACTTCTTGGGTTTGAAAACCCTGACCGTGATTCAAAACGCTGTTGATCTGATCGTAAAATCGGGACGGCATCTACATATCGATGCGCAAGGAAACACACTTTTTGAGCCACCAGCGGCGCTAATTGATGATATTGGCACAATTCCGCTGGATGATGAGGCGTCCTATAAACTTTATGCCAGCGCCAAAACCGTCGCCGTGTTTCAGGTGGAATCCAGCGGCATGATGGACGCGCTTAAGCGCATGAAGCCGACCTGTATCGAGGATATTGTGGCCCTCGTGGCGCTCTACCGGCCCGGTCCGATGGAAAATATCCCGACCTATTGCGAGGTTAAGAACGGCGTCAAAGAGATTGAATCCGTTCACCCGTCGATTGACCATCTTTTGGCTGAAACCCAAGGGATTATCGTTTACCAAGAACAGGTTATGCAGATCGCGCAGGTTATGGCGGGTTATAGCCTCGGCGGCGCGGATTTGCTGCGGCGTGCGATGGGTAAGAAGATCGCCGAGGAAATGGCGAAAGAACGCCCCAAATTCGAGAAAGGCGCCATGGAGAATGGCGTTGATAAGAAAAAGGCCTCTGAGGTTTTTGACCTTCTCGAAAAATTCGCCAACTACGGCTTTAACAAATCCCACGCTGCCGCCTATGCGGTGGTCAGCTACCAAACCGCGTGGCTGAAAGCGAACCACCCCGTCGAGTTTATGGCGGGCGTGATGAACTGCGATATTCACCTGACCGATAAGCTCGCGACCTATTTTCAAGAGGTGAAAAAAGGGCTTGGAATTGAGTACACGCCGCCCTGCATCAATCGCTCGCAAGCGACGTTTGATGTGAAGGATCAAAAGCTGGTTTATGCGCTCGGCGCGCTCAAAAACGTCGGTGTCGAGGCGATGAAGCTGATCACCGAGGCGCGTGGTCAAGATCAATTTGTCACGCTTTTTGACTTCGCGCGTAGGGTTGATATCAAACGCGTAGGGAAACGCCCTCTCGAAATGCTGGCCCGTGCGGGCGCCTTTGACGTGTTGGACCCAAACCGCCGCCGTGTCATGGCAAGCCTTGATGCGCTCGTCGGATACTCTGCCGCGATCCACGATCAGAAGTCGTCCAATCAGGTATCTCTTTTTGGCGAGGCGGGCGACGATCTGCCCGAACCGCGCCTTGCAGGTGGCGACGATTGGTTGCCAGCCGAACGCTTGGCCGAAGAATTCAAAGCAATTGGTTTCTACCTCTCAGGCCACCCGCTCGACGACTATATGGCAGCGCTCAAACGCAAAGGCGTTTTGACCCTTGATGAGGTCATAGCCAAGGCTGAACGCGGTGCTTGTGTCGTGAAAATGGCGGGCACTGTCTCAGGGCGGCAAGAGAGGAAATCCGCACGCGGCAACCGCTTTGCCTTCGCGCAACTCTCTGATCCGACGGGACAATATGAGGTCACGCTATTCTCTGACACATTGGAAGCGGCCCGTGATCATTTGGAAACGGGCAGCCAAGTTGTGATCTCTTGCGAGGCCACGATGGAGGCGGATGTTCTCAAGCTATTGGGTCGCTCAGTATCAGCAATCGACACGGCTGTCGCAGATGCGGGTAGCTCTGGCTTGCGGGTTTTCTTGGACAATCCAGAGGCCATCGCCTCGGTCTCCACGATCCTTGAGAATGCGATGCGCGACGGTGTGCGGGGCGGACGCGGGCCGATTTACTTCTGCCTGATGGACCCTGCCTTGCCCGGCGAGGTGGAAATTGACCTTGGCCAAGATTTCCCCGTGAATCCAAAGATTAAGGGTGCATTGCGGTCCCTAAGCGGCGTTATAGAAGTCGAAGAAGTATAGGGCGGCTGTTTGTCGCGCTATCCTTTTAGAGCCGTTGTCGGGGTGGACAAGAGCCGTTAGACCCGACGTGTAACCAACTATAAGGCCTTATCTGGTGACCTTACGCAGTGCCCTTATCGTCCCATTGTTCGTGCTAAGCGCATGTAGCAATACTCCGTCGCGAGAGTTGAAATCGCTATCAGACGTGACCTTGGGCGATGATCTTGTGGCGCTTGCTGTGGTCGAGGCCGTTTCGGATGCAGATGGATTGCCACCGCAAGATGCAATCGTTGCAGAGGTTTCCGCGCCGAAGTCAGGATTTCTAGGTGGTCTGTTCGGAGGGCCAAAGGCTGATCCGCCGCAACAGGCCGCAGAGCCGCAGGTAACCTCGGACATATTGCTGCCTTTTGGCCAAATCGCGCCGAACTGCACTGTTTCCAAAGGTGAAATGGGCAAGCTTGTCGATCAGAATGCTGGCTACGCGATCTATGACACGGCCCCCAATGGGGCAACGCTCCGGATGCATTATGTCACTGGTTTTAAAGACAATTGCGCCCGTCAGTTCTCGGCCGCTACTGCGCTGATGGGGGATATCGGCACCCATGAAGTTGTCCGTTATCTGCCGTCAAACAGCAAGCACCCCTATAGCGCGGCAGATAACGCCTATGAACTAATCAAGGCGTCATTTTGCGGCACGACGCGCGGCAGACCGTGTGGGCGCAAGCTTGACCGCTTGGCACGCAACACGACCTTTATCACAACCTACGAAAGCTTTAGCGACAACGCGGATTGGGCGGATATTTTGTTGAGCAATGGCGCTGTCGTGGCTATCGGCCCCGTCGCCCGTTAACCTACCAATGGGGCGGACGTTGATCGGCCAACGGCACGGATCCGCCCGCATCATACTCGCGTGACGCCTCGCGCTCCATCAACATCGCAAGCCGGCGGGTCGAGAGCTCAATCTCTTTCTGCTGGGCGGCCACAATATCCGAGAGGTCATCAACCACGCGGGTCAAATGGGCAATTTTTTCTTCGAGGTGGGTCATATCTGTCATGGCGTTGTCATAGCACGCTGGTAATGCCCTGCGAAAGGCCCATAACATCGCATTGCCCCGCTGGGCCTAGCGTTGTAAACGCGGGCTGATATTGACGTAATTTACGCGAGGCGATCATGGCCAAGGATAAGAAACAACCCCGCCCAAAGGCGCAAACGCCCAAGGGTTTTCAGGACTATTTCGGAGCGCAGGTCGAAGCCCGCACCGAGATGTTGCGCAAGATTGCGGGTGTTTATCATCGTTACGGTTTTGATGCCTTGGAGACTTCGGCAGTGGAAACCGTCGAGGCCTTAGGCAAGTTCCTGCCCGATGTTGACCGCCCGAACGAGGGTGTGTTTGCATGGTTGGAAGAGGACAAGGATTGGCTGGCGTTGCGCTATGACCTGACGGCGCCTTTGGCTCGTGCTTATGCCCAACACCGCAATGATTTGCCCAACCCATATCGTCGCTATGCGATGGGGCCTGTTTGGCGCAACGAGAAGCCGGGACCGGGTCGTTTTCGCCAGTTTTATCAATGTGATGCGGATACGGTTGGCGCGTCAAGCGTTGCCGCCGACGCCGAAATTTGCGCGATGTTGTCTGACACTTTGGAAGTCGTCGGCATCCCGCGCGGTGACTATGTTGTGCGCGTCAATAACCGCAAGGTGTTGAACGGTGTGATGGAGGTGGCAGGGCTATCGGGCGACGACAAAGAGGCCGAGCGCGGCATCGTTTTGCGGGCGATTGATAAGCTGGACCGCCTTGGCGAAGACGGCGTGCGTGCGCTGATCGGCGAGGGTCGCAAGGACGCAAGCGGCGACTTTACCAAAGGCGCTGGTCTTGGCGCCGAGCAGGCCGAAATCGTCATGGGCTTTATGTCCGCCAAACGTGCAACGGGGGCCGAAACAGTGGCCCGTTTGCATGAGTTGGTGCGCGGCTCGCAAGTTGGCGCGGACGGCGTGAACGAATTGGAAACCATCGCGACGCTTCTGGATGCTGGCGGCTATAACGCGGATCGCATCGAGATTGATCCCGCCGTCGTGCGCGGGCTTGGCTATTATACTGGCCCCGTTTTCGAGGCCGAATTGACGTTCGAAGTGCTTGACGACAAGGGTCGCCCGCGCAACTTCGGCTCTGTCGCTGGTGGCGGTCGTTATGACGATCTGGTCAAGCGGTTCACGGGACAAGAGGTGCCTGCGACGGGTGTTTCTATCGGCGTTGACCGTTTGTTGGCGGCTTTGGAGGCTAAGGGTCGTTTGGATACAACGGCCGTTGGCCCCGTGGTCGTGACCGTCATGGACCGCGACCAAATGGCTTATTATCAAGGACTTGTGGCGGAACTGCGTAACGCGGGCATCCGTGCAGAGGTTTACTTGGGCAATCCAAAGAACTTCGGTAACCAGTTGAAATACGCAGACAAGCGTAACTCTCCTGTTGCCGTGATCGTTGGTGGCGACGAGATGGCGGCAGGTGTCGTGCAGATCAAAGATCTGATTTTGGGTGCCAAGATTGCCGAAAACGCGACGCTCGAAGAATGGAAAGATCGCCCGAGCCAATATGAAGTGCCACGCGGCGAACTGGTCGCCAAAGTGCGCGAAATTTTGGACGGGCAGGGCAATGGCTGATCTTATCGGCGCTCAGGCGCAGCGGATTTTGTCCGCGTTTGAGGCGGCAGGGGCCGTGAATGTTGAAGCCGCAATTTTGCAGCCAGCGAGCACACTTCTTGACCTCTACGGCGAGGATATCCGCAGCCGCGCCTATGTGACGTCAGACCCTTTGCGCGGCGAGATGATGCTGCGCCCTGACTTCACGCTGCCCATCGTGCAGATGCATATGGAAAGCCGCGCGGACCCTGCACGCTATACCTATGCTGGCCCTGTTTTTCGTAAACAAGAGCATGACGAGAGCCGTGCGAACGAGTTTACGCAAGTGGGCTTTGAGGTCTTTGACGGGAAGAATCCAGCCGCCGCTGACGCCGATGTTTTTGCGGCGATTGCGGGTGTATTGAATGGGCTTCCCTTGCGTCCTGCGACGGGTGATCTGGGGATTTTGATGGCTGCAGTGCACGGTCTGTGCACGTCCGGTGCACGCAAAGCGGCGCTCTTGCGGCACATCTGGCGGCCGCGCCGTTTTCGCGCTTTGCTTGACCGATTTGGCGGGCGGATTGCACCGCCACCAAGCCGCGTAGCGCTGTTGTCGATGGATGATCCCTTTGCCGAAGCTGGTCCTGAAGTTGGCCTGCGCAGCCGTGCCGAAGTACAAACCCGCATTGATGCACTGCGCGAAGACGCGACGATCGCGCCGATCTCATCAGAGGAATTGGCTTTGATCGATGCACTCTTGGCGATCCGCGAAACCTCGCCAAATGCACTCAGCGCATTGCGCGACATTGCGGTGGATATGCCTGCGATTGGTGGTGCCGTTGCAAAAATGGCGGCGCGTTTGGATGAACTTTCCAAGCGCGGTGTGGATGTCGAACACCTTGATTTTGAAGCAAGTTTTGGCCGCACTACGCTGGAATATTATGACGGCTTTGTTTTTGGGTTCTACGCGGCAGACCGTCCCGACTTGGCCCCTGTCGCGACTGGCGGGCGCTATGACGCGTTGACGGCGGTGCTTGGCCAAGGGCGTGCCGTTCCTGCCGTTGGTGGCGTTGTGCGCCCCGACCTTTGTTTGTCATTGGGAGGGGTGAACTGATGTTGAAACTTGGCGTGCCGTCCAAAGGGCGGTTAATGGAAAAGACGTTTGACTGGTTCGGCGATCGCGGTGTGACCCTGCGCAAGGCGGGTTCAGAGCGCGAATATGCGGGCGCGGTTGAGGGTATCGAAGGTATCGAATTGGTGCTGTTGTCCGCAGGCGAAATTCCCCGTGAATTGGCGGCTGGGCGTATTCATTTGGGCGTCACTGGCTCCGATCTTGTGCGCGAAAAACTGGCGAATTGGGATACCCAAGTCAGTGAAATTGCGCAGATGGGCTTTGGTGGCGCGGACCTGATTATCGCCGTGCCGCAGGGATGGGTCGATGTGGATACGCTGGATGATCTGGATGCCGCCGCTGCTGCGTTTCGTGCCAAGCATGGATTTCGGATGCGGATTGCCACGAAATATCACCGCCTTGTCCGCGAGTTTTTGCGCGACAATGGTGTGGCCGACTATCAGCTCGTTGATAGCCAAGGTGCGACAGAAGGCGTTGTCAAAAACGAGACCGCCGAGGCGATTGCCGATATTACGTCAACGGGCGAAACCCTGCGCGCGAATGGGTTGAAAATTCTCAGCGACGGCATGATCCACGCATCGCAAGCCACGTTATTTCGCGGTGCGCGGGATGGCTGGGATGATGCACAGCGGGCAACGTTTAAGGCGCTGGAAGCAAAGCTGAACGCTTAACGCACGCCGATTGCCGCAAGGGCTTTGGACAGTTCGGGCGGCAATGATTCTTCGTTTTGAACGCCGTCGGGCAAGTCTGTCGGCGCATCGGCTACGGCCAGATACCGCCAGCCTTGAAAGGCGCGTTTTGGCGTTGCTGCGACGCGGATCAACTGCGGATCGCTGACAATGGCGCAGCGACGGATGCCGTCTGCACCGATCCGCTCGTCCAGCCGGATCACCTTTTGGCGGCATTGAATGATGCCTTTTATGACCCAGAAAATAGAGCCGCCATTGAGCAAATCAGCCTCGCGTTTGGGCCACATCCGTGTCACATGCTGGGGGTATCCATCGCGCGATTGCGCTTGGCGTGACGCTTGCCATGCGGCGAGCCCTGCGACATCATC
>DFSO01000036.1 GCA_002378665.1 Loktanella sp. UBA3435
GCGATGTTGTTGAACAGCAAAGAAGGCAACGGGCTGATTATGGTCTGGAACGGCTACGCTTTTGTCTACGACCGCTGCGCTGAAGACGCGTTTTAATTCCCACCCAGGATATTTAACACAACATCGTTGATCTGCGAGTCAGGTGCAACTGGCCCTGTGCCGCCTTCCATGATTGGCGCGGCTGATACCGTGCCTGACGGCGCATCCATCGGTAACGGAACAAGCGTACGTCCTGCCAGCACGCGGGTCATTGTTTCGCGCCAGATATCGGCAGGAAGCCCACCGCCCGTCACGCCTTTCAGCGGACGGTTGTCGTCATAACCCATCCATACGCCGGTCACGAATTCGCCTGTAAAGCCGATGAACCATGCGTCTCGCGCAGCAGATGTGGTGCCTGTTTTGCCTGCGATTTCCCAGCCGTCAATGCGGGCGCGCCCGCCAGTGCCGCCTTCTGCACTCACAACCTGAGACATCATCCACGTCAATTCTCGTGCCGCATGTTCTTGAATGACGCGCTCACCGATTCCAGTGCCCGCACTATCCATTAACGGTTCAGCGTCGCCTTGCATCCGTAGATCAAGCAGGCCGTAAGGTGTGACCGACGACCCGCCATTCAAGATACCCGCGTATGCACCCGTCATTTCAAGCAACGTGCTTTCTGACGCGCCTAGCGCAAGAGCAGGCCCTGCCGCCAAGTCGCTCTCGATACCAAAGCCGGTTGCCACTTTGCGCACAATCTCGCGGCCCATTTGCTCTGACAAGACAACAGCAGGAATATTGCGGCTTTCACGCAGGGCTTGGGTCATTGTCACTGGCCCTTTGAACTTGTCGTCATAGTTGTTGGGGCACCAGTCGCCAGATCCGCTGCTATACCAGCAGGTCGGTATGTCATTGATCATATCCATCGGAGTCATACCAAGGTCGAGCGCGGTTGCGTAAACGAACGGCTTAAAAGCAGACCCAGTCTGGCGTTTCGCTTGAATCGCGCGGTTAAAAGCGCCCGTCACCGTATTGTCGCGACCACCCACCATGGCACGTACGGCGCCATCTGCGGACATGACAACAATCGCGGCCTGCGCCTCTGACCCAGCGCTCACCTTATTCTCGAACACCCACGTCAGCGCGTCTTCAGCAGCCGTTTGAATGCGCTGGTCAAGGGTGGTGTGGATGATGACATCCTCAGTGGTGTTGCGCGTGAAAAACTCTGGCCCACTTGCCATGACCCAATCAGCAAAATAGCCACCAGCGCGACGTTCTGCGGCGGCCGAAAGGGTTGCTGGATTTGCGCGCGCTTCGGCGGCAGCAGAGGCCGACAGGTATCCTTGCGCTTCCATCAGGCCAATCACAACATTCGCAAAGTTTTGGGCGCGTTCCAGATCGCGGGTCGGTGCACGACTTGTCGGAGCTGGGAGTAGCGATGACAACATCGCAGCCTCCGCTGGTGTGACTTCAGCCGATGACTTGCCAAAGTAACGCTGTGATGCGGCCTCAAACCCACGCGAGCCTGCGCCCAGATAGGCGCGGTTCAAATAGATCGTGAGGATCTCGTCCTTGGTATAGGCCACTTCCATACCCATCGCAAAAACCGCTTCTTTGACCTTGCGCCAAAGGGTCGTGCGACGACAATCTTCTTCATAGGCCTTTTCAGAGTCCCACGTACTTGGATCAAACGGCACACCAAGGCATAGCAATTTGCCAACCTGCTGCGTAATCGTTGAACCACCGTTACCTGACAGCGGGCCGCGACCTTCGCGCAGGTTGATACGGACGGCAGAGGCAATACCACGTGGTGAAATTCCGAAGTGCCCGTAGAACCGTTTGTCCTCCGATGCGACAACCGCGTTCTTGAGGTGCGCCGAGACTGTATCGGTCGTGATCATGCCGCCAAACTGGTCGCCGCGCCACGCAAAGACATCACCATTGTCATCGGTCATCGTCACAGAGCCACGGGCGCGACCATCGATGACTTCGGTGATCGGGGGCATTTGGCTGGCAAAGTAAAAGACACCGAGCCCGATAATCAACGTCATCACCGCTGCACCGCGCCACATCAATCGCCAGATAAACATGAACACAAAACGGACCAAGCCCACGATAGAGGCAATTAACCACCCAATGGGTCCACGACGAACCTTTTGTTTGGCTGGTTTGCGTCGTGCAGGCTTTTGAGGCGCAGGTTTTTTCGGCGCGGGCGCATTGCTGTATCGTTTTTCAGCTACCAAAGGTGTCTGTTTATTCCCGGAATTGCTCATATTCTGCCCAACTGACGTTTGCGTCTTTTGTCCTACCTTATCGGCATTTCTCAGGAATGTTTAGATTTAGAATTCCATCCCTGCGCTTTAGAACCTGATTAAAAATTAATCACAACGGGGAATTTGTGCAAAAATTGTGCAAGATTTCGAGTTTTGCTGTCATTTTACCCCCCCTGAATCATTGCTGCACCTGCAGCATGCCGTTTGGATTGTCCTCAAGCGGTTCGGCCTCAGTTCGAACCTGCGAAGCGTAACGACAAGGGGAAGACCGTGAAACTGATCATTGCAACAATCAAACCGTTCAAGCTCGACGAGGTTCGCGAAGCGCTGACCGCCGCGGGCGTGCGCGGCATGATGGTGTCTGAAATCAAGGGGTTCGGCACGCAGTCGGGCCATACCGAAATCTACCGTGGCGCTGAATACGCGGTCAACTTTGTGCCGAAGGTCAAGCTTGAGATCGTGGTGACCGACAGCATGGCCGAGATGGTGGTTAGCACCATCGCCAAAACCGCCAAGACCAACAAAATCGGCGACGGCAAAATATTTGTTCTCGACGTGGAAAGCGCACTGCGCGTGCGGACCGGCGAGACAGACGATGACGCGATTTAAGTCGCAAAAAGGGACACAGAAAATGAAACTATTCAAATCACTCGCCGTCGGAACAGGGCTCATGCTTTTGCCGACATTCGCCTTGGCGCAAGACGTGGAATACGCACCGCTTGCCGATACACAGTTCATCTTTAACACACTGCTGTTCTTGATCGGGGGCTTTCTTGTCTTCTGGATGGCCGCTGGTTTTGCGATGTTGGAAGCGGGCCTTGTACGCTCTAAAAACGTGACCACGCAGCTCACAAAAAACATCGCCTTGTTTGCGATTGCGGGGCTTATGTTTTGGCTGATGGGCTATAACATCATGTATCCGGGCGAGGGCAACTGGATCATCGACGGGGTGTTTGGCTCCATTTCGTCAAAAGACATCAAGACAGAGATCGACGCGGGTGGCTATTCGAACGCATCCGACTTCTTCTTCCAGTTGATGTTCTGTGGTGCAACCGCATCCATCGTTTCGGGCACTTTGGCCGAGCGCATCAAATTGTGGCCTTTCCTCGGATTTGTGGTGCTGCTGACAGGCGTGATCTACCCTGTTGAAGCATCTTGGCAGTGGGGCGGCGGCTGGTTGTCCGCAATGGGCTTCTCCGACTTTGCAGGCTCCACGCTTGTGCACGCAGCAGGTGGTTTCGCAGCCCTCGCAGGTGTCCTGATCCTCGGCCCACGTATCGGCAAGTATAAGGACGGCCGCGTTGTGCCTATGCCCGGCTCCAACCTCGCACTTGCGACACTCGGTACGTTCATCTTGTGGCTCGGTTGGTTCGGCTTTAACGGCGCATCCCAGCTGGCGATGGGCACGATTGAAGACGCAGACGCCGTGGCGCAGATTTTCGTGAACACCAACATGGCGGCCTCCGCTGGTGCGGTTGTGGCGATGATCCTGACACAGCTTCTCTACAAGAAGGTCGACCTTACAATGGTTCTGAACGGCGCACTTGCAGGTCTGGTCTCCATCACAGCTGGCCCGCTTGACCCAACTATTTTTGGCGCGGTTTGGATCGGCGCTGTTGGTGGTGTGATCGTTGTCTTCGCGGTCCCATTCCTTGACAAGCTCAAGATCGACGACGTTGTTGGTGCGATCCCTGTGCACTTGATGGCGGGCTTCTGGGGGACAATGGCAGTGCCATTCTACACGAGCGGCACAAGCTTTGTGACACAGTTCATCGGATTTGCAGCCATCGGCGTGTTTGTTTTTGTTGTCAGCTTTCTCGGATTTGGAGCGCTCAAGGCAATCTTCGGGATCCGTGTATCCGAGGAAGACGAAATCAAAGGGTTGGACCTGTCTGAATTGGGCATGGAAGCCTACCCAGAGTTCTCACGCGGCTAAGTTAGTCCCTTGGCTCTGTGACCTACCCCGGGCGTTCGCGCCCGGGTTTTTTGTTTGCGATGGGTTAAAACCCATCCTACCCCGCCTCGCGCAAGAACATCCCGACATGTTGGGGTATTTCGGTGGGAATCTGCGAATATCGCGCAATAACCCACAGTTTTCACAACCAAATTTCTCACATTACGCGCAATTCTACCGTCAAACCCGAATCTCAAGCCAATTGTGGAGCTGCCCTCATGATCCAGACACCTTACCTCTTGTTCCTCGGCGATGCGCCGGATCAACTTGCCGCGAAAGTCGCCCAAGGCATCAAAGACTGGCGTCCCGAAAATGCAGTGGGCCAGTTCCGTATGGAAAATTGCGGCGCAACTGTTGGTCTGCACGATATGACCTTGGCAGAGGCCAAGGCGGCCGGCGCTAAGACCCTTGTAATCGGCGTGGCCAACCGTGGCGGGGTCATTTCACCTGCTTGGAAAGAAATCCTGATTGAGGCGCTTCAAATGGGGTTCGACATTGCGTCTGGTTTGCACAACCTGTTGCGCGATGAGAATGATCTGGCTGCAGCGGCACATATGAATGGTCGCTCACTTTTTGACGTGCGTATTCCGTCGGTAGCCTACCCGATTGCCAATGGAAAAAAGCGGACAGGGAGGCGCTGTCTGGCTGTCGGTACTGATTGTTCCGTGGGTAAAATGTACACAGGTCTTGCGATGGACGCCGAGATGAATGCGCGCGGGATGAAATCGACGTTCCGCCCGACGGGTCAAACGGGGATTTTGATCACAGGTGGTGGCGTGCCGCTTGATGCCGTGATCGCCGACTTTATGGCGGGCGCTGTTGAATATTTGACACCTGACAATGATGCCGATCACTGGGATCACATTGAGGGGCAGGGGAGCCTGTTTCACGTGTCCTATTCGGGTGTGACCATGGCCTTGATCCATGGCGGTCAGCCTGATGCGCTGGTTTTGTGCCATGAGCCGACCCGCACCCATATGCGCGGATTGCCGGATTATCAGCAGCCGAGCCTTACTGAGTTGCGCGACTTGTCGTTGCAATTAGCGCGGATCGCCAACTCTGCATGCAGGGTCATCGGGATTTCAGTGAATACGCAGCATATCGCACAGGACAAGTTTGAGGCATATTTGGCTGAAGTAGAAGCGGACATGGGCTTGCCTGCCGTTGATCCATTCCGTCAGGGCGCCGCACGTTTGGTGGACGCGCTCGCAGAAATCTAGCAGACTGCGCAACGCTGGCGAGGTGCCGATTTTTCGACGAAAAATCGATGCCTTTGGCAAAGGTATTTTTGATCAGAAGAAGGCAGGCATATGCGCATCACTGTGACGGCGGAAAGTTTTAAACTGGCGCAGGTGTTTACCATCAGTCGCGGATCACGCACGCAAGCCGATGTATTGACGGTACGTGTGCAAGACGGTGCGCATCAGGGCATGGGCGAATGTGTGCCCTATGCGCGGTATGGTGAGACGCTGGAAAGTGTCGCGGCTGAGATCAGCGGATTGCCAGATGATCTGACCCACGAGAGCTTGCAAACCTTGCTTCCCGCAGGTGCCGCCCGTAACGCCGTCGACTGTGCACTATGGGATCTTGCCGCGAAACAAGCAGGCAAGCGGGTTTGGGATTTGATCGGCTTGCCCGCTCCGCGCCCTGAAATAACGGCTTATACTCTTTCACTCGACACGCCTGATGCGATGCAAGCGCAGGCGGCGAAAAACGCCGCACGTCCGCTGTTGAAAATCAAACTCGGCACGCCCGACGATATGGCCCGCCTAGAGGCCGTCCGCCGTGGTGCACCGAAATCTCGTATCATTGTTGATGCCAATGAAGGCTGGACCGCCGAAGTCTACGCCGACCTCGCCCCGCATTTGATCCGCCTCGGCGTGCAGATGGTTGAGCAACCGCTTCCCGCTGGTGCCGACGACATGTTGGCGGAAATAGCTAGGCCCTTGCCCGTTTGCGCCGACGAGGCCTGCCATGACCGCGCCTCGCTGCCGAAACTCAAAGGCAAATACGATATGGTAAACATTAAACTCGACAAGACGGGCGGGTTGACTGAGGCGCTCCTGCTCAAAGACGCAGCCACCCAAGAAGGCTATGCTGTTATGGTCGGCTGCATGGTAGGCACCTCCCTTGCCATGGCCCCCGCGACCATCCTTGCGCATGGTGTGGCCTTTACAGACCTTGACGGCCCGCTGCTTCTGGCCGAAGACCGTGCTGCACCTTTGAAGTTTGATGAAGCTGGCGTCCATGCACCGACCCCAGCACTATGGGGATAAACCGATGCGTACAGTCTATCTAAACGGCGAATATTTGCCCGAGCATGAGGCCAAAGTCTCGATCTTTGATCGCGGCTTTCTGATGGCCGATGGGGTCTATGAGGTCACCACCGTTCTGGACGGCAAGTTGATCGACTTTGACGGGCACGCGGTCCGCCTTGCACGGTCCTTGTCCGAGCTGGATATGGGCAACCCGATCAGCAAAGATGACCTGCTCGAAGTCCACCGCGAACTCGCGCGCGTCAACGAGATTGACCAAGGCATGATCTACCTGCAAATCACACGCGGCGCACCAAACGACCGCGACTTTGCCTTCCCGCCAAAAGATACGCCACAAACCATCGTGCTGTTCACGCAAAACAAGCCCGGCTTGGCCGAGAACCCTGTCGCCAAGAAAGGCATCAAAGTTATCTCGATCGAAGACCAGCGCTGGGCGCGGCGCGACATCAAAACCGTGCAGCTTCTCTACCCGTCACTGGGTAAGATGATGGCCAAGGCCGCAGGCTGCGATGATGCGTGGATGGTTGAAGACGGAGCTGTAACCGAGGGCACTTCGAACAACGCTTACATCGTCAAAGGCAACACGATTGTAACCCGTAACTTGGGCAACGAAATCCTACACGGGATCACGCGGGCCGCTGTCTTGCGCTTTGCCCGCGAGGCACAGATGAACGTTGAGGAGCGCGCCTTTACCATCGCAGAGGCGCAGGCGGCAGATGAGGCGTTCATCACATCCGCGTCGACCTTTGTGATGCCTGTCGTGGAAATCGACGGTGCGGCGGTTGGGACAGGCAGCGTTGGTCCAATCGCGACGCGCCTGCGGGAGATTTATATCGATGAGAGCCGCAAGGCCGCCGTCTAAATTCCTATAGGGAACAAACAAAAAGGGCCGCTCAAACGAGCGTCCCTTTTTCGTTTCACCTTAGCGCCGTTATGGGGTCGGCGTTGAATTTGTGAAGCTCACGTTGGTGTCGTTCAGGTCCGCTACGTCAACACCGATAAGCAATGCAACGGGGCGTCCATCAACCAGTACACGTGCACCAAGCGCATCGCCATTGTCAGTCGTTGCCGTCTGGAAAGTGACTGTCGGTACGACGCCGCCGTCCAATGCGACTGTACCCGTCAGAGTCTCAGTTGCGGCATCAAAGTCACCGATGCGGACCAGATCGCCCGTTGGGTCGGTCATATCGATCTCAAATGTATCAACGCCTTCACCACCTTAAAGCGCATCGCCGTCGTCAGCCAAGAGCGTATCGTTACCAAAGCCGCCATCGACAATATCAAATCCTTCGGTTGGGGCTCCATCACGCGTGTCGATGATATCGTTACCATAGCCGCCATAGACTTCGTCGTCACCAAGACCTGCACTAATATCGTCATTGCCAAGGCCGCCTTGGAGCGTGTCATCGCCAGCGCCTGAAATAATCGTATCATTGCCCTCGCCAGCGAGAATATTCATGTCGCGATCTTCAAAAATACGATCATCTGCAAGTGCAATGGTATCGTCGCCGCCAAATGCAAACACCGAGCTGGTATAGTCATCGACCACAAGGGTATCGTTGAAATCGTCGTTAATCACGTTGCCTTCAGCATCAACCGTACGCTCACCAAACAGTGCTGGGGCTGTTGGGTTCAGCAATGACGCATGGTCGAATTCAGTCACACCTTGCAGGACCAAAACAACGTCACCGTCAAGCATCAGGTTGGTGTTGGCACCATCCTCAGTCTGTGCATATGTGATCCGCTCGGTGATGAAATATCCACCATCCGCGTCACGGATCGCCAGCTCTTCACCAGCTTCATAGTCCGTGATTGTCACAGGATCAGAACTGCCAGTGACAATTACGTTGAAGCGATCTTCTTGTGCGCCGCCAGAGATGGTGTCGCCACTATCAGCAAACATCACGTCTTCTCCAAAGCCGCCATACATCGTGTCGGCCGTGCCCTGATCGTCGGCATCATCGATCGAGTTCATACGATCCCAGCCGGTGTCGCCATAGATTGTGTTCGATCCAAGGGAGTCGACAAGAATATCACGGCCATCGCCACCACGGATGAAGTCGTCGCCTTCCATGCCTGTGTTGTCAAAGCTACCGTCTTCGTTCAGCACAACTGTACGGTCTTGGCCTTCGCCAAAGAAGATACGGTCATCACCAGCGCCACCAGTGGCCTGATCATCGCCGACACCCATATACATGGAATCATCTGCGATTGTTCCCTCAGACACATCGTCCTCAGGGCCAAATCCCATAAAGTTCTCGTCGCCAGGCTCAAGTGGTTCTGGTGTCGTTGGCTCTTCGGTGTCGTCGCCGCCACCAAAATCAACAAAGGCCACTACGCCCAAAACGGCCAATATTGGCAAAAGATAGAGTTCTAACAAAATACATCCCCCCAAAGGATATCAAAATACGAAACATAGACAGACACTGCTGCATTATGGGGGGAGGCCATTAAATTGTCAAAATTATGAGGGTGTTAGCCCTAAATTATCTTATGACTATCCATTTTTTCACCCATTGTTTTCGCGATGGAAACAATTGGTGCGATTTCAGGGTGTTAACATCCCGTTAATTTAACCCTTTGGGTGTGACTTTTTGAAATCGTCAAGTGCGCTGCCGGTGGCCTCTGTCTGGAACTGCGCTTTCCACTCTGAAAACGGCATGCCGTAGAACGCTTCACGTCCTTCGTCTTTGCTCATCTCGATGCCACGTTCATTGGCGGCCTCTTGATACCAGCGGGCCAGACAATTGCGGCAAAACCCTGTGAGGTTCATCATATCAATGTTCTGCACATCCGTGCGCTCTTCCATCAAGTGCTTTTGCAAGCGACGGAATGCGGCGGCGTCGAGTTCGATCTGTGTTTGCGCGTCCATGAATGTTTGTTCCTTATAATCCAGATTGGGCCAGTACTGTCTTCAAAATGGGGGCAAGGTTCGCCGCCCACAAGGCCTGACCTGCCGCATCCGCGATCAAATCATTGCGCACTTCAATCAGCACATTGGGCCTGCCGTCTTGCAACGCATGGCGATCCACCGCATCGCCGGGTAAATGGCCACTATAGGGCTCGTTGTCGCCCACACACCAGCCCTGCGCACGACAGGCTGCCAGAAACGGCTTGGCCAAACGGTCATCGCGTGCATAAAGCACGCCAACTTCCCATGGACGGGGCGCCCGCCCTTTGAGCTGCGGGGTAAAGCTATGGACAGCACAAACCACCACATCATCACGGCGGCGCACCAAGTCGGCGTAAGCGTTGTGATAGGGACGGTGAAGCGCATCCAAACGGCGCTCACGTTCGGCCTCATCGGCATGGCGATTGGCGGGGATAATCGTGCCGTCATACAGCTTCATCAACAGCGTAGGATCATCTTCGCCACGATTCGGATCAATTACCAACCGCGAGAAATCCGACAAGATCGCAGGGCTCTCCAAGGCTTCGGCAAGCAGACGCGTCACTCCGGCAGCCCCCACATCATACGCAATGTGGCGCTGCATATCCGCAGGATCGAGGCCTAGACACCCACCATTCACCCAATCGGGCACACGGTTCGTCGCATGATCGCAAGTGATTAACCAACGGCCCGTACGGCCCGCACCCTGAATTTCAAAAGATGGATGTGTCATGCTTACCTGTTATTCGTCCCTGACACCGTTTACGCTAGTTGTATGGCAAATGGAATTGCGCAATAAGGGCGCAACGCGTGGCGTTACCGCTAACAGTCACGCTTTTTGATGCTTGAAGGGAAATGCGATGAGACGCCACCGGAATGTGAAAATTGTAGCGACACTTGGACCTGCGTCCAATGATTACGCGATGATCCGCGCTTTGCACGAGGCAGGGGCCGACGTTTTCCGCCTGAACATGAGCCACGGTGACCATGAAGAGATTCGGGTACGTCACGCCATTATCCGCCAGGTGGAAGAAGACCTCGACAGCCCAATTGGCATTCTTGCCGACCTTCAGGGGCCAAAACTGCGCGTTGGTGTTTTTGCGAACGACGACGGCGAAGAATTGATCGTTGGCGCCGCTTTCCGCCTCGACCTTGATAAAGAGCCAGGCGATGTGAACCGCGTGCAACTGCCGCATAAAGAGATTTTCGACGCACTGGAACCAGGCGCACACCTGCTCGTCAACGACGGCAAAATCAAACTGCGCGTGAAAGAATGCGGCCCGACATTCGCAGATTGCGAAGTCATCGTCGGTGGCCAGATTTCCAACCGCAAAGGCGTGAACGTGCCTGACGTGACCCTGCCGCTGGCTGCCTTGTCTGAAAAAGACCGCCGCGATCTGGAGTTCGTTTGTGACCTCGGTGTCGATTGGCTGGCTCTGTCCTTTGTGCAGCGCCCTGCCGACGTGGAAGAGGCCCGCGCCTTGGCCAAAGGTCGTGCTGCGATCCTGTCCAAGATTGAAAAGCCGAACGCCGTGAAAATGTTCGACGAAATCCTTGCCGTGTCTGACGGTATCATGGTGGCCCGTGGCGACCTTGGTGTTGAATTGCCTGTGCAAAACGTACCGCCAATCCAGAAACAGCTCGTGCGCAAATGCCGTGCGGCTGCCAAGCCTGTGATCGTGGCGACACAGATGCTCGAATCGATGATCGACAGCCCGATGCCAACCCGCGCCGAAGTCTCCGACGTGGCAACAGCCATCTATGAAGGCGCAGACGCGATCATGTTGTCGGCAGAATCCGCCGCTGGATCCTTCCCGATTGAGGCCGTGACCACAATGAACAACGTGGCGATGGAGGTCGAATCCGATCCGACCTACACCGAAATCATCGAGGCATCCCGCAAGGCTGTGCGCACAACCGTTGCTGACGGAATCGTGGCCGCTGCCCGTGAGATCGCAGAAACTGCGGACGTCAAAGCGATCTGCTGCTTCTCGCAATCAGGGACAACTGCGCTGCTCGTTGCACGCGAGCGTCCACGCGTCCCGATCATCGCGCTGACCAGCTACCGCTCGACAGCGCGCAGGCTTTGCCTGACATGGGGCACAAACTGCGTCGTGACGGGGCCAGTGGACCGCTTTAAGACCGCCGTAATCGCGGCGGTGCGTGCGTCGCTCAAGCAAGGCCTCGCCACCGAAAAGGACATGATTGTCGTCACCGCAGGCGTGCCATTTAACACGCCAGGCTCGACGAATATCCTTAGGGTTGCGCCGTGCGCAGAGAAATTGATTTATGCTGCCGATCCAGAGTAAGGTTACGAAGTAATTAACTTTGGGACCAGTCAGATGGATTTAGAACTTATTTTTGTGCTCGGTTGTGTTGTGACCGCATTTTCAATTCCTGCGATCGTGTCCGCCTTCTCTGACGGGCGGACACCGCGTTACCCTGCTTTGATTATTTTGATCGGCGTGGTGATGATCAGCTATGCGGTCAACGGACGACCAGGTTCGTTTACTTTCGACACCTTGCCAGATGTATTTGCAAAGGTCATTGGCCGTTATATCGGCTAATTCCACTTGCACCGACATAAGTTGCCCCCTATACGGCAGCTTCAACCCGCGCGACCGGCCAAAGTGGCATGCCGAGTCGTGCGTTTTACCGATACTCAATAGAGGAGACGGAAATGCCTAAGATGAAGACAAAGTCGAGCTGCAAAAAGCGGTTCAAAATGACTGCCACTGGCAAGGTCAAAGCGGGTCAAGCAGGCAAGCGCCACGGCATGATCAAGCGGACAACCAAATTCATTCGTGACGCACGCGGCACGACCCTACTTTCAGCTCCTGATGCGAAGATCATCAAGAGCATGATGCCATACGCGCGTTAAGGAGAATTTGATATGCGAGTTAAAGGTGGAACAGTCACGCACCGTCGTCACAAGAAAGTTCTCGACGCTGCAAAAGGTTATTACGACCGCCGCTCTAAGACCTTCAAGGTCGCCAAGCAGGCCGTTGAAAAAGCAAACCAGTACGCAACACGCGACCGTCACAACCGCAAGCGGAACTTCCGCGCGTTGTGGATCCAGCGTATCAACGCTGGCGTGCGCTCTGTTGATGAGACACTGAACTATTCCAAGTTCATCAACGGTCTGATGCTTGCGGGCATCGAAGTTGACCGTAAAGTTCTGGCCGATCTGGCCGTGAACGAGCCAGAAGCATTTGCGACAATCGTTGGCAAAGCTAAGGCAGCAATGGCGTAAAGCCAAAGCAATCGTCTGAATTAGGGGGTCACCTTTGCGGGTGGCCCCTTTTTTATTGGGATACGGTATCCGTCTTCGCGCGGAGGTCTGATATTGTAGGGCAACTGATATACACGCCAGCGACGCTGATTTTGACGTTTTCCTTGAAGACAGGAACAAACAACTCGCCAGCCGCGCAATTTCTTATCGCATCGATATTTTCGCCTCCCTCAAGGTCGAGTGAAACAACACTGATGCGTCGAGAGTTGGGGACATTGACGTAGCGCGATAGTTCGTTTTGGGCGCCCAAAACAATGAAGCGCTGCGGCAGGCCGCCGCCAAGCGCCCCCGCTGAAATGCCAACCCGTCGCGTTCCTTCGTCGCCCTGATCTAAATCCGTATTTTGAAGTAGCCCAATCGGCCTGACAAATCCTTGGCTACGCGTGATAATTTGATGTGCCGCCGTAAGGTCACGGATTTTGACCATGCCACCTCGGGTTATCACTTCGCAATCACCACAAATCCCAAAACGTTGGAACACGTTCGGATCAGGTTTGATATATGAGAAGCTCCAGTCGCGACGCCAGACGAATGGCGAAGGGTTTGGCTCCGGATTGGAAGATACAAGTTGAATAGTCATGACGAGTCTACTCTCTAAACATTTGCGCATTTGGCTCGCGGGCGTGATCGATAAATACAATCTTAAATTGTAGTCGAATTTCTTAATAAAAGATTAATAAAATGGTGAAATACCTATAATTTATGGAAAACTCCGAGCATAAAAGTCATTTTTTCGCGACTTACATCCTAGCTATGGCTGAGAATAAAGATTCTTCTTGTTGAGTCGATAACAGCCAAGTCGGTCTGGTCCGGTACGCGCATGAAACACACCCTTTAGGCGCTCCTTCGCCACCCTGAAATTTTCCCTCGCAACCTTTCTGCGTAAATGTGGTTGAATCACATAAATGCGCCGTTTTGCGCATCGAAACACCGAGGTTAAAATGATCAAACCCCACCTGAAATCTGGCACTGCTTTGCTGGTCTCGCTCTCTCTCGTTGCCCCTTTCCCTGCCTTCGCGCAAAGCGCATTTCCCTGCGTCGCCCCCAGCGGCGATGAAGTCAGCGACGCCGCAGGTTTCGCAGCAAACGTCCTTGCGTCGGGTAATACCGATCTGACCGCAGGCACCTGCACCCAAGACGCCCTCGATCAAGCCCTCGCCCTCTCTGCGGCCCCCGTTGAGGAAGTTGCACCTGTTGA
>DFSO01000082.1:0-505 GCA_002378665.1 Loktanella sp. UBA3435
TTACCTGGCGCCCACCTGTACATACAGGTTCACGGGAATAAATCCCTGAACGGATGCAGCGGTTCCCGCCACCTTACTCTCCAGCAGCGTTAGCCAATGCCACAAAGGCAATGCCTGACGTCAGGAAGTTGATCCCCAACAACAGCCCAATCGCCCAAAGCGCGGTCGACGGCAGCCCAGCGATCAACAATGTCCCCATCGCCAGCGTGGCAAATCCGTTAAACGCAAGCCAGCCCCACCCCTTCTTTGGCCGGTGCTGCATGGCGATCATGCCTTCAAAAGCACCCTGCGCCAAAAACGCGATACCCACGAAAAACGTCAGGCCAATGAGGCCCGTCAGCGCGAAAAAGCCCAAGTAAACGCCAAGTGCGATATGCATCAGCGCAATCAGGCCCGACCAAATCGCCGACTGCCATTCCTTGGATTGGAACGCGTGATAGAGCATCGCGGCGCCAGTAAGCAAGAACACCCACCCAAGCAAAGTTTTCGCTGCAATCGAGAAAAT
>DFSO01000082.1:791-17567 GCA_002378665.1 Loktanella sp. UBA3435
GTTCTTAAACCTTGTGCGGAACTTACGCACGGCGTCCATAATGTCAGGTTTTGGGGTGTTTTGCATATCAGCCATGGGACTATCCTTCGCATTTCAAAGAAACACTAACATACAACAGGTCCTACTGAGTAGCCCCTGAGGTACCAAGACCATCCAACATGAACATCAAAAGTCCAAAGCCCCCAATCGCGACCGTCGACTTTGGCACAGAGGTATCGCCAAACTCTATGGTTTCGCGCGAGGTCCTGCCTGACTCTCCGTTCATGTCCTGCTGCCCGCCGTTAATCGGGCGAGGCTCAATCACGATAGGCTCCAAGACTGCTTCTGGCATGCACAAGCGACAGGCCGCATCAGACACAGACGGGGCGAATGCCAGTACCTGTGTAAGCGCTGCACAAACGAATAAGGTCGATTTGAATAACATGGGATAGGTCCTTTTTGACTAAGGCCACCTATATCCCACTGTTCGTGAAGCCGAGATATCACCCAACTTGGTGAAATTCCGCTTAAAATGCGTCTGGACGCGCCTCGCGAGCCATATGATCCAGAACCGCATTCACAAACTTCGGCTCTTTGCCGTCGTGGCTAAACGCCTCGGCCACGTGCACGAACTCAACAATCACGACCTTTGGCGGGGTGATCTTGTTGCGCAGTTCTGCACCAGCAGCACGGAACAAGGCGCGCCAAGTCGGATCAATGCGGGCAATCGGCCATTTGGCAACAAGCGCGCGGTCGGTCATTTGGTCGATAATCGCCTGATCATCAACGGCCTTTTCAACCAGCATGCGGAACGTGCCGACGTCACCCTCTTGCATCTCGATATCGTCGTAGATCTCGCCAAAACGGTGCGTTTCAAACTCTGCGATCACGCGCTCGACAGTCTGGCCAGACGATTCCATCTGAAACAAGGCCTGCACCGCGTAAAAGCGGGCTGCGGATTTCATTTTGCGGAGTTGGTTGTTTGAGATCGTCATGCTGTGGTCTTGCCGCCCTGCGCCAATAGAATTTCGCTTGTGAACCCGACGCCATTGTCAGGACGGCCCCACTTACGGCTGGTTGCCACAAGGTGCAAGGCCGCAGCAACCGCTGATGTCGCTTTATCCGCGTCTTTTGAGTCTAATCCGTAACCGATACATAAGCCCTGTAGCCCAAGCATCTGCAAACCTTGCGCACTTTCAGGAGTTTGCGCATCTGCCAAGACGACAAAGCCGTCAAAATTGCTCATCCTTGCGGCAATCGCAATTGCGGTGGGGATTTCGGCGGATGATGGCATGTCGAGCAGTTCAAAGCCGATATTATGCGCGTCCATCATTAAGACCGCGTTCTCAACATGCGCCTCCGCGTCAGCCACAACAAGCAGTAGCTTCACAGGCTTCTCAAACTCAGGCAGCGGCAAACTCATCATCGTGGCGTCCTTTTCAACCGTGATGGGTCAAGACCCACCCTACTTAGTTTCGCGTAACACATGTGGTGTGCGTGACGGCGTAGGATGGGTTTTAACCCATCATCCCTTAATCAAATTCCCGCAACCGCGCCACATACCGCGCCATCGTGTCGATTTCCAAATTCACAAAGTCGCCAACTTGAGACTTGCCCCAAGTGGTGACTTCCTTGGTATGCGGGATGATATTGACGCCAAAGTCACACCCATCCACCGCATTCACCGTCAAAGACGTGCCATTCAAGGCAACAGACCCTTTGGGCGCAATGAACTTCGCCAAGGCCTTTGGCGCGCGGAAAACAAACCGCGTACTGTCGCCCTCATCGGTCATGTTGATAATCTCGGCGACACCGTCTACATGGCCTGACACGATATGCCCGCCAAGTTCGTCCCCCAATCGCAGCGCCCGCTCTAGGTTCAAGGTGCGTCCAACATCCCACCCAGAGATGTTCGTCAGGTTCACACTTTCCGCAGAAATCTCGACATCAAACCAATTGCCGCCATCGCTGCCCATCGACACGACCGTCAGGCACACGCCATCGCATGCGATCGACGCACCCAGATCAATACCGTTCACGTCGTAACTGGTGCCAATTCTTGCACGCAAATCACCTTTTTTCTCTAATGCGCGCACCGCGCCCAGATCGCTGACAATGCCTGTAAACATGGCAATTCCTCTTTGAAGTTTCTCCAGACCTAGCCCCTTGAGGTGTTGCAATCAAGCCATGCCACGGCGCCCGCGTTTCAGATATGCCTTATTCCTGCCAAAAGGGCATGCAAGTAAGCTAGTGTTGATCAGTTTCAGGATAATCCTACACCGTGACCACCACTGCAGACCGCCGCTTTTTGTTCCTATAGGGACCACACGGGCCATTTTTCCACAGGCTCGCTAAAATGCTGCGCAAAGCTGGCGGTGAGGTATGGCGCGTCGGCTTTAACGCGGGCGACCGTGCTTTCTGGTTTGGCGCTGCAGGATATATCTCCTACCGTGACACGACAGAAAACTGGCCCGCTTATTTTACCGACCTGATCAACACCCACAGCATCACCGACATCGTGCTTTATGGCGACACACGCCCGATCCACGCGCAAGCCGTGGAATTGGCCAAGGCGGCAGGCCTGCGGGTTCATGTCTTTGAAGAAGGCTACATGCGCCCCTATTGGGTCAGTTACGAGCGTGGCGGCACAAACGGCAACTCTCGTCTGATGGATCTCAGCGTGGAGGACATGCAAGCCGCATTAGCACTTTCCGATCTCGAAGTTCCGACGCCACCTGCCCATTGGGGTGACATGCGCCACCACGTTCTTTACGGAGCAATTTACCATTGGTTCGTGCTGTTTCGGAATAGCAACTACCGCAAACTGGCACGGCACCGCGAATTGCCGGTACTGACAGAGGCTGCGCTATATACCCGCCGCTTGCTGCTGATGCCCTTTATTGCCTTGGACCGCATTCTCGCCACGGCGCGGATCAGATTTGGCGGATTTCCGTATCACCTCGTTTTGATGCAACTCGAACATGACGCCAGTTTTCAGATGCATTCGCCATTTACCCGCATGGGCGAGTTCATCACGGTTGTGCTAGAAGGCTTCGCCAAAGGCACCCCGCGCCACCACCACCTCGTGTTCAAAGCACACCCGCTGGAAAATGGCCGCTCTCCGCTGCGCCAAATCATTCGCGACGAAGCAAAACGTTTGGGTGTTGAGGACCGCGTTCATTACGTGCGGGGCGGAAAACTGGCGCAACTGCTGGATCACGCGCGCACCTCTGTGACCGTCAACTCGACCGCAGGCCAACAGGTGCTTTGGCGTGGCATCCCGCTCAAGGTCTTTGGCAAGGCTGTTTACAATAAGCCCGAGTTTGTCTCGGAACAGCCGCTGGATGAATTCTTCGCCAATCCGACCAGCCCTGACAGCCGCGCGTTCAAAGACTACCGTCGTTTCTTGCTTGAAACTAGCCAAGTTCCGGGTGGTTTTTATTCGGCACGCGGGCGCAGGCAATTGATGCGACAAGTCGTTGATATGATGCTCAGCGACGAAGATCCCTACGACTCGCTCAAATCTGGCAAGGTTCCACCACGCCAGCCCTTGCGTATCGTAAACTAGGAACCACTAGACCTAGAGCCCTCCATCCCTATCGCGACATCGACGCAACAGTTTGGTAGCAGCACAAGGCCTTATCCCGTCAGTGAACTAGCTTTTGCCTCGGGATTCCCGTAGGTTAAAAGAAAAACTTGAGGCAGTTCCGAAATAGGTCGAGGAGACCGAGCAGTGATTTCTCTGACATTGCGCTTTGCAAAAGGCGCGGCTCTTGTGGTGACCCTAGGCCTTGTGGCCTCATGTGGCTTGCCCCGTTCTGGGCCGAATAAATCCGAAATCTATTCGGGTTCCGTATTGGAACAAGGCGATGCCTTTGTTCTTGTTGTTGACGACCGCGTAAACCGGATCGCCGCTGTGACGCCCGCCTTGGGCTTTTCGGCTGGCTTTACAGACGTGGCGTTGTTGGCTCGGATACAATCCGCGCTGGTGATACGCTTGGCCTGACGATCTGGGAAAACGTGGACGATGGTTTGTTGGTCCCGCAAGGCCAAAACGCAACTGTGCTTGAAGAAGTGCAAGTTGACGGCTCGGGCTTTATCTTTGTTCCCTACGCGGGGCGGGTAAAGGCCGAAGGAAATACCCCCGAAGCGATCCGTCGCATCATCACTGATAAGCTTACCGATCAGACCCCTGACCCACAGGTTCAGGTCCGTCGCCTTGCTGGCGATGGCGCGACGGTTGCAATTGTTGGTGCGGTTGGTGCGCAGGGCGTCTATCCGATCGAACGTCCGACACGGACACTTGCAGGCATGCTTGCCGCTGCCGGCGGCGTTGCGGTTCAGCCTGATATCGCACGCGTGACCGTGGTGCGCGGCAACCATACTGGATCAATCTGGTTTGAAGATCTCTACGGCCACCCTGGTCACGATATCGCCCTGCGTGGCGGGGATCGGATCATGGCGAGCAAGATACCCGCAGCTTTACGGCGCTTGGGGCCACTGGTGCACAAGACCGCGTGCAATTCGAGAGCCAAGCGATCTCTGCGATTGAAGCCATTGCCCAAGTTGGTGGCCTCCAGTCCACGCTCGCCGATCCGACGGGTGTATTCGTGTTCCGCAATGAGCCAGAGGAAGTCGCGCAGCAGCTCATGGGCCGCACCGATATCACAGGCACGCAGCGCGTGATCTATGTGCTTGATCTGACACGTCCAAACGGCATGTTCATGGCCCGCGACTTTGCGATCCGTGACCAAGACACCGTTTACGTGACAGAAGCGCCTTACACCCAGTTTAACAAAGCGATTGCTGCAGCAACCGGGTCGCTAAGCGCCGCAACAAACGTATCTTCAGCGGCTGGTCTCTAAACAATGGCCCAACGGCCAAAACAAGGCGCCGCGCGTGAAAATGCGCGGCGTCTTTTCGTTTATAACGGCGGTTTTCTGACCAATACCCGCGTTTGGCGTATCCTGACGCTGGCAGGCTATGACATCAAAATCGGCAAGCCCACAGACGGCTATATGGTCGGTGTTTGGGGCCAAAGCCCGACCTCGCCCCGCGGTGAGGCCGTTGCCGCAAAAACCAAAACCCCAATTTTGCGTGTCGAAGATGCCTTTCTGCGCTCCGTCCTAACGGGTCGTGACGGCGATGATCCCATCGGTTTGCACCTTGATACTCAGGGCGTGCATTTTGACCCCGCGATTGTTTGCGACCTCGAAGAGCTGCTGCGCGATCATCCGCTTGACGACAGCGCCCTTCTGGCCCACGCCCGCGACGGGATCGACACACTCAAGCGCCAGCACCTCTCGAAATACAACGCCTTTGATCCCGCCACCCCTGCCCCCGACCCAGGCTATGTGGTGGTCATCGACCAAACGCGCGGCGATGCATCGGTCAAGGCCAGCGGCGCCGACCTGAACACCTTCCGCGAGATGCTTTATTACGCGCAGACAGATCATCCTGCCGCACGGATCATCATCAAAACCCACCCCGAGACCAGCGCGGGCCATCGTGGCGGATACTACACCGATGCGAACACCAACGAGCGCATAACCCTGTTGGACACGCCGATCTCGCCTTATGTGCTCTTTGACGGGGCGATTGCTGTTTATACCGTCAGCAGCCAGATGGGGTTTGAGGCAATTCTGACGGGGCATAAACCTGTCGTTTTTGGCCAGCCGTTCTACATCGGCTGGGGCCTGACCGAGGACCGCAAACCGCTTGACCGCAGGCAACGCAAACTCACGCGTAATCAGCTTTTTGCAGCAAGCATGCTGCTCTACCCGAAATGGTACGACCCGTTTCATGACAGGCTCTGCAGCTTTGAACATGCCACCGCGACGCTCACCGCCGCCGCCCGCACATGGCGAGACGATCATGCGGGCTGGGACGCGCATGGCATGAAGTTATGGAAGCGCAAGCCTCTCCAAGCCTTTTTTGGGCGCTATAAGCCTGTGAAATTCGCGACAAAAATTGGCGCGCGGCGGCAAATGGTTTGGGCAGGAAAAACGACGGAAGCTCTTGAAATGCATGGGGTTTCGCGGATTGAAGACGGGTTCTTGCGCTCTCGCGGACTTGGGGCTGATCTAATCCCACCGCTGTCACTTGTTGTCGATGATCTGGGGATTTATTATGACCCGTCACGCCCCAGCAGGTTAGAAACCCTGATCGAGGCCAGCGCAGCCTTGTCCGATGCAGACCGCAGAAGGGCCGAGGCGCTGATTGCCACGCTGATCGGTGAACGACTTTCAAAATATAACCTTGGCGGGGCCAATGTCGCGGACCTTCCGACAGGCCGCCGTATCCTCGTGCCTGGGCAAGTCGAAGACGACGCCTCAATCCGCCTTGGGGCCACGGATGTGACAACTAATCACGGGCTGCTCGCGGCGGCGCGAAAGGCGAACCCCGCCGCCGTTATTATCTATAAACCGCACCCCGACGTTGAGGCGGGTTTGCGCAAAGGGACCGTATCAGAGGCAACGTCGCTTGCCGATGTGGTCGCTACCAAAGCGGATCCTCTGGCCCTCATTGATCAAGTCGATGAGGTCTGGACCATGACCTCGCTTCTGGGGTTTGAGGCATTGCTGCGCGGCAAGAAGGTCACCTGTCTTGGTTCGCCATTCTATGCAGGTTGGGGTCTGACGGATGACCGCGCTATGCCTGTCACGCGCCGCTCGGCTTCACCCGATGTGATCGCACTCGCCCATGCGGTTTTGATTGATTACCCACGGTATTTTGATCCGAAATCGGGGCTACCCTGCCCTGTTGAGGTCGCGGTTGAGCGGCTTGCAACAGGTGATATCCCGCGCCCAAGTCAGTTCAATCGGATCGCGGCAAAGCTACAAGGTGCCTTCGCCAGTTACGCGCATTTGTGGCGCTAGGCCACGCGCCATCGGCTCATGACATCGCCGCCGATTGCGCGATGTTCCAGCAATTCAAAACGTGGCGCATTTTCCAAAACTGTGACACCCAACGTGCCAAGTGCCGACATACCGTCGCCGCCGATCACCTTGGGACCATTGAACAAAACCAGCTCGTCGACCAAGCCCGCCTTCATCAATGACGCAGCCAATTGCCCGCCGCCTTCGCAGAAAATCCGCGTGAGGCCCGCGCCTGCGAGTTGGCCCATCGCGTCGGATAGATCAACGTTGCTACCTTTGGTTTTGGCCAAAATGGAGTGTGCGCCCAGCGCTTTCCAGTCCCGCGCATCTGCTGCTGGACTATGGCACAGCCAGACAGGTTGATCCTTGGCAGTTCGCGCCAGTTTGCCGTTGGTCGGCAGGTTCAAATCGGATGAAATCACCACGCGGACAGGTTGGCGCTCGGCCCCCATATCGCGCACATCCAGCATCGGATCATCGGCCCGCACGGTGCCCGCGCCGACCATCACAGCGTCATGTCTGGCCCGCATTGCATGGACCAAACGGCGCGCTTGTGGCCCAGTGATCCATTGGCTATCGCCTGTTGTGGTTGCAATATGGCCGTCAAGCGTGGTCGCTAATTTCAGTGTAATATAAGGGCGCCCGCGCGTCTGCGTGAGGAAGAAACCCGCGTGATCTGCATCAGCTTGCTCTTTGAGAATACCCATGCGCACCGCAATTCCAGCGGCTTCGAGCATCGCAATGCCAGCGCCAGAAACTTGAGGGTTTGGGTCGCCTGTCGCGACAACGACTTCGGCAATGCCCGCGTCGATCAGCGCATTGGCGCATGGCGGGGTTTTACCGTGGTGAGAGCATGGCTCTAGGCTCACATAGGCCGTCGCACCGCGCGCCTTGTCGCCCGCTTGGCACAAAGCTTCGGTCTCGGCATGGGGTCTGCCGCCATCCGCTGTGCGGCCTCGGCCCACGATCACGCCATCACGCACGATCACGCAGCCGACCGCAGGGTTGGGCCATACACGGCCCATCCCACGCCGGCCCAAACTCAGGGCCAGCGCCATAAAGCGGGCGTCACTCTTCTGTTTTTGCATCCGGACGCAATTCGGAAACGAATTTGTCAAAATCATCTGCGGCTTGGAAGTTCTTGTAAACACTCGCAAAACGCACGTAGGCCACGGCGTCGATACGGGCCAGACTTTCCATTACAATCTCACCGATTGCCTTGGAGCCAATGTCCGTTTCCCCCATGCTTTCCAAACGGCGCACGATACCAGAGATCATCTGATCCATACGTTCTGGCTCAACTGGGCGCTTCTGAAGGCTAATGCGGATCGACCGCTCTAGCTTATCGCGGTCAAAATCTTCGCGGCGACCATTGGATTTGATGACGACCAAATCACGGAGCTGCACGCGCTCGTAAGTAGTAAATCTGCCGCCACACGCGGGGCAAAATCGACGTCTGCGGATGGCGACATGGTCTTCCGCTGGACGTGAATCTTTAACTTGTGTGTCGACGTTTCCGCAAAAGGGGCAACGCATGGGCCTGTCCTCGTTTTATTTTTATACTGCCAGTCGTGGGTATTTTCCCACTTATCCACAGGACTATAGGAGGCTTGGTACAATTTGGGTAGTGAGAAAATCGGCACACCAAATGGTGTGTCTGTAGAGACTCACTGTGATGTCACAACCTGTGCACACTACGTGCACTGCGCGTGCACCGACGACGCTTAATCTGGCAGCGCAACCCACTTGAGCGCGCGGTCATCCCACGTCAGGCCAAGCGCCTCTTTCGCTTCAAACAGCAGGACATCCCACGTAAATTCAACCGAGGCACGGTCGCAGTCCATGTCGAGAATGATTTTGTCGCCGCGCCATGCTGACACACCACCAAAGTTGCGATGCGGAACATCCTCATACAACTCTTCACCCCAAGGGCGCTCATACCCGACACGTACCGCATAGGCGTAGTTCTTGTTATAAAACACGACCTCCTCGACGATTGCGGTACCTGTCGCATTCCAAGGGCGGTAATCCAGTGCGGCGAGCGTTGTCTGTAGCGTCAATTCTGGCACCTGCCCCGCTTTGCCAAAGCTGTAGGTCGCGTGTTTGTCATCAAAGCAAACCTCAAGAAATTTTGCGCTGCCTGAAATCTGGCACGACATGAAGGTTTCTTAGCCCGCATTGCACATCGCCCAAGCGGGGCTGGCAAAAACCAACAAAGGAAGTACGTATTTCATCGGCATCGTTTCCCCGCGCCCTTTAGTCAGGCAGCTCAACCCATTCCCCATCGGAATAGACGTTGCCTAACTGGTTCTTCGCCTCTGAAAGCCCGTCCAAACGGTCAATGTAAATGGTGGCAGGGTCACAGGTCAGGTTCGCAATTTCCACATTGTTCCGCTTCACTATCACCCCGCCAAATTGATCCACTTTGACCAACGCGTCAGGATCATCAGGAATGTCCCGCCTGACTGCAACAGCCACCGTGTAGCTATAGTTTTGATTGTAAAACACGACCTCTTCCCAAATCGTGCTGCCTGCACCGGGCCAAGGGGTGTAATCCAGCGTCGCGATGCGCTCAACCAATTCGAGTTCTGGTGCCCCCATTGTCGGACCGAAACGATAGCTGGCGGCCTCGTCATCAAAACAAACCGACAGGGTTTTCGCGCTATTTTCGATCTGGCAAAATAGAAATGTACTGTCGTAACCTCCGCACTCTGCCCAAGCGGGCGCCGCGAGCAGGCTCAATGCAACCGCATATCTCATCACGTTCCGACCCGCATCTTTGCTTGCTCATCAATGACTTGCTTGGCTTTTGCGAGGGAAACCTCATTGGCTTGCTCAAGGCTGTCAAAGGTATCAGCGCGGATCACTTGTTGGGTTTGGACCTCGCCATCGACCTCATTCTCAATACGCGCGGCCAAGCGGTATTTGGACCCTTCACGCATGGGCTCAACAATGATGCGGAAATCTTTGTAAATCTCAAAGGTTTCCTCAGTGGGCTTGCTGCCAAAGAGCGTTTTGAGAAACTTCATTGCGGGTCTCCATTCTTGGGTTGTCCCTACCTTAGCCGCAAAACAAAAGCGGGGTTAACCCCAATTGATGCTTAAAGGTAGGCCCCGTCCCATCCGTCTGGATAGAAATCCTGCAACGCCGCTTTCAGCGGATCGAGGTGCGGCTCGTAATGTTTCCAACGTCCCATCGCCTTTGACGACAAAGGTGCGCGCACCTGCGCTGTCGAGAGGGTGTGGCTGTGGTTTTTGCTATTGGCATGATCCAAGACCGCAGGGTCCCAAGGCAGGTCTAGAAACGCGAGGGTTTTGCGCAGCGCGGTTTCCTGATCGGCTATCACATCCTCGTAGCGCAGCGTCAAAATCGGGTTCGGCAGCACCTGCCCCCAATGGGTCATCAGCTTGCGATACTGCGCATAGGTCCGCCCCAGCAGCCCGATGTCTTGGGTGTAGCTGTGCCATGCCGACAGCGGCTGAAGGTAGCAGGACACGCAGGTATCCAGCGGATCGCGGCGCATGTCGATGATCCGCGCGTTGGGCAGGATTTTGGCGAATAGCCCCAAAAGCTCAAAGTTATGCAGCGCCTTGTCGATCACCCGTGGTTGATATTTTTCGCAAGCGATTTCAGCGAGATAGCGCTTTCCAAACGAATGGGTCGCATCCAAGGGAATTTGCCTGATCGCTGAGACCATATCGCCGCCATAATGGGACCGCATCCCTGTTTGTTGGCACAGGTTGGGCAACGCTGGACTTTCGCCAACGCTGCTGATCTGGCTATGGCCGGTCAACATTTGTTCCAGCAGGGTCGAGCCGCTGCGCGGGAAGCCGATGATCAGAACAGGTTGATCGCTGGGATCGCCTGTCGGTGTCGCGTAGTCCGCCCGTGTGACCGAAGTGCACAGGGTCTGGATAAAGCTGGCGTAACCCTTTTCATCGCGGCGCATTGGGGCGGCTGATTTCGCGCGGCTGAAGGCGTCATAGGCTGCGTTGTGATTGCCAGCGTCTAGATGGGCCTTTGCCAAAAGCTTGAGCGCGTCCGCAAAAGCGACGCCGCTTGTTTTCGCGAGTGGCGGCAGGATCTGCAACTTGAGATGTGCGAGAACGGGGTCGTCAGCGGCCACTGGGCCGACTGAGAATAGCAGGCTAATGACGTCGATATATCGGGGTGCGTTTCCCAAAGGTCGCGGGCCACGGCGGCCGCTTTGGCCAAATCGCCAGCCGCTCGCAGGTAGCGCCCCTTTTGGATAAGCGACGGCATGTGGTCAGGGCGTTTTGTTAGCGCAAGTTCGATCTTGGCGATGGCGGCATCTGGGCGATTGCGGGCCGCGTCTACGTGGGCTGCGATAAACAGGCTATCAGGATTGGCGGGGTCGAAGTGCAAGGCGGCGGCGGCATGCTGCTCTGCCTCGGCTAAACGTTTGCAATTGCTATAGGTTTCGGCGGCAAGGGCCTGCACTTCGGCTGATTTTGGCTTGAGCGCTACGAGGGATTCCACCGCTGCTGCCGCTTTGCGGAATTTGCGGGAATAGCGATTGTGAAAGCGGACGTAGGTGGACAGGACAACCGCGTTTTTCGGCTTGGCCCTCACAAGCGCATCGAACAAGGTTTCCGCTTCGGCGATACGCCCGTTTGCGGCCAGCGCCTTGGCTTTATCCAATGACATCGTCGTGCCTCAGGCCAATGGCCCAAGGCAGTTTTTATGGATTTTATTGGTCAAGGAACGACCGCAGTTTGCGCGAACGGCTTGGGTGCTTGAGCTTGCGCAGCGCCTTTGCCTCGATCTGACGAATACGCTCACGTGTCACCGAGAACTGCTGACCCACTTCTTCAAGCGTGTGGTCGGTGTTCATGCCGATACCAAAACGCATCCGCAAAACACGCTCTTCACGTGGTGTCAGCGAGGCCAGAACGCGGGTCGTGGTTTCCTTCAGGTTTTCCTGAATAGCGGAATCCAACGGCAGGATCGCGTTCTTGTCTTCGATGAAATCGCCAAGCTGCGAATCTTCTTCGTCGCCGATTGGCGTCTCCAAAGAGATCGGCTCTTTCGCGATCTTCATAACCTTGCGGACCTTTTCCAAAGGCATTTGCAGTTTGGCTGCCAATTCCTCTGGTGTCGGCTCGCGGCCAATTTCGTGCAACATCTGGCGACCAGTGCGGACCAGTTTGTTGATCGTCTCGATCATGTGCACAGGAATACGGATCGTGCGGGCCTGATCGGCGATGGAACGGGTGATCGCCTGACGGATCCACCACGTCGCATAAGTCGAGAACTTATAACCGCGACGGTACTCGAATTTATCAACAGCCTTCATCAGGCCGATGTTACCTTCTTGAATAAGATCAAGGAATTGCAGGCCACGGTTCGTGTACTTTTTCGCGATTGAAATAACCAAACGGAGGTTCGCTTCGACCATTTCTTTCTTGGCCTGACGCGCCTCTTTCTCACCTTTTTGAACCTGCTGCACGATGCGGCGGAATTCGTTGATATCCACACCGACATATTGGCCAACTTGGGCCATGTCGCCGCGAAGTTCTTCGATCTTGTCGGTAGAACGTTCAATCAGCGCCTGCCAGCCTCGGCCAGCCTTTGCGCCCATTTCCTCAAGCCAGTTCGGGTCCAGCTCGCGGCCCTTATATTCGTCGATGAATTCACGACGGTTAATACGGGCTTGGTCGGCGAGCTTCACCATCGCGCTGTCGATGGACATGATGCGGCGGTTGATGCCGTAAAGCTGGTCGATCAACGCTTCAATACGGTTGCTGTGCAAGTGAAGCGAGTTCACCAGACCAACGATTTCCGTGCGCAGTTTTTGGTATTTCTTCTCTTCTTTGCCTGTAAAGGAAGAGTCCTCATTTAGCGTCGCGGACATCCGCGCGTCTTGCATATCAGACAATTTGCCAAAGCCGCGTGCGATGACTTCCAGCGTTTCCAGAACGCGTGGTTTCAGGGCCGCTTCCATTGCCGCAAGCGACATGTTGGCCTGATCGTCCTCGTCGTCATCATCATCCTTGCTGATCAGGTTACCGTCGGCATCTACCTCGGCTGAATCTTCCTTCTCGGCCGCAGGTGCGCCTGCGACGGGGGCCACGACAGCGCCCAGACCATCTTCGTCCATCTGGTCGCCAAATGTCGTTTCAAGGTCGATGACGTCGCGCAGTAGAATGTCTTCGGACAAAAGTTCGTCGCGCCAGATCGTGATCGCTTGGAATGTCAGCGGGCTTTCGCAAAGCCCCAAAATCATCGTATTGCGGCCAGCCTCGATGCGCTTGGCAATCGCAATTTCGCCTTCACGCGACAGCAGCTCAACAGAGCCCATTTCGCGCAGGTACATGCGAACAGGGTCATCGGTGCGGTCCAGCTTTTCAGCATCCGCACCACCAAGGATAATATCACGAGAGCCCGCGACAGTGGCAACAGCGGTGCCGCCTTCTGGATCGTCGGTCTCTTCGGATTCTTCTTCCTCGGTCACCTGAATGCCCATCTCGGACAACATCGACATGACGTCCTCAATCTGGTCGGAGGACACCTGCTCAGGAGGCAGAACCGCGTTCAACTGATCGTAAGTGATGTAGCCACGTTCACGGGCGTCCGCGATCATCTTTTTGACTGCGGCTTGGGACATATCGAGGCTGATATCGCCGTCTTGGTCGTCCTTACGGTCGTCGTTATCTTTCGCGGCCATGCGGGGCTCCTTCAAGAGGTCAAACGAATCAAAGTGATCCGGATGATTCGGTTTCAAACGAATCAACCTGTATTTGGGGTGATTCGCAAGGTGAGGTGGTCGTGTTTCTCAGATATGTTGCGGGACAGCGTGTGTTGGAGGTTCCCACTGAACCAAGATTATTTCGTTTTCTTGTCCGCACTTAGCGCGTTCAAAAGGCTTTGAAAGGCGCTTCGTTCATCCTTGTTCAGTTCCACCCCGTTTTTGGCCCGCTCGAAATCGGCACTATTGTCGACATCTTTGCGCACCGACGTATCAATCGAGGCCGCAGCCCGCGCCAGACGCCATGTCGTGCTTTCGTCCGCGATGCCATACATTTCATCCATGCCGTCGCTGATTTCACGCATGTGACCACGTCTCGCCATGAGTTTGCCGAGTTCTTCGGCCAAAAGTTGTTTTGCAATGCCAACGTCACCAGCCCTACGCAGGCTGGGCGTAATAGCCAAATGTGGGTTACTCATCAGCTTTTCAAGGGCCTGCGCGCCAACTTCTGCCACCACAGCCTCTTTTACGTTTTCGGCCGTGGCATGCCGCAGGACCGCGTTGCGCAATGTCGCATGTAACGGGTCGCGGCACTCCATGCGCTCGACTTGCGCCTCGAAGGCGAGAATGACGGCGGGGGTGTGCAACAAAGTTGCCAAAATCACCGCTTCGCGCAGGTGATCAACGTCACTGACCCCTGCCCCAAGTTCGGACATTTTGGAAGAGGTCACAGGCGCGATATCCTGCTGCCAAGGCTCTAGCTTTTTGCCTGTCCACGCGCGTTTCGGGCCGCGCTTGCCACCGCTGGTGCCGCCCTGTTTACGGGTATTGAAAAGCTCCCAACGCAGCTCTTTAATGGCCTCGCCGTAGTGACTGCGCACCGACGGGTCCGCGATCAATTTAATCTTTTCGCGCAATGTCTTATCAAGAGCCGCACGCCGTTCCGGGCTGTCGAAAATCTTGCCCTCAGTCTCGCGGCGCCACAGCAGTTGCACCATCGGGATCGCACCATCTAGCAGCGCCTGCATCGCACCCTTGCCCTGCGCCTTGATCAGGTCGTCAGGGTCCAGCCCCTCTGGCATCAGCGCAAAGCGCAGCGAGCTGCCCGCCTCTAGGAGCGGCAATGCAATATCGATCACCCGCATCGCCGCGCGTAGGCCAGCGGTGTCGCCATCAAGGGCGATGATCGGCTCAGGCGATATCCGCCACAAAAGCCGCAATTGATCCTCCGTTACCGCCGTCCCCAAGGGGGCAACGCTCGCACCAAAGCCCGCCTCGGACAGCGCGATCACGTCCATATAGCCTTCGGCCACAATCAAGGGCTGACCTTTGCCTGCGGCCTCGCGTGCGGGGCCGTGGTTATACAGGCTGCGGCCCTTGTCGAACAAAGGCGTTTCGGGAGAGTTCAGATATTTCGCCCGCGCATTGGGGTCGAGCGAGCGCCCGCCAAGGCCAATTGGGCGATTGCGCCCGTCGCGGATCGGAAAAATGATACGGCCACGGAAGCGGTCATAGGGCGCGCCGCCTCGGTCACTTTCGGCGGAAAGACCTGCCTCGATCACCAGTTTCGGATCAACGCCCTTGCCCGTCAGATGCGCCATCACCCCGCCATTTGGAGGGGCAAAGCCGATATCCCAGCGGTCTTGCGCCTCAGGCGAGAGCCCGCGCCGCGCCAGATAATCACGCGCCTCGGACGCCGCCCCCGTTTGCAGCTGCAACCTGTGCCACTGCACGGCCTGCTCCATCACCTCGGTCAGTTGGGTCCGCAGATCGGCCTTTTCTTGCGCGCGCGGGTCGGAGGCTGGCACTGGCATCCCTGCCTCTGCTGCCAAAATCTTGACCGCCTCCATGAAATCCACGTTCTCGGTTTCGCGCACAAAGGAAATCGCGTCGCCTTTTGCGTGGCAGCCAAAGCAGTAATAAAACCCTTTGCGGTCATCGACGTGGAAACTGGCGGATTTTTCTTGGTGGAACGGGCAAGGCGCCCAGAGGTCGCCCTTGCCTTGGTTCGATTTGCGCGTGTCCCACATGACCTTTCGCCCAACGACCCGTCCAAGCGACAGCCGCGTGCGTAATTCATCAAGGAAACCTGGGGGCAAACTCATAAGCGCATTATCCGCCTATGAGCGGCCAGAGTCGAGAGCAACCGCATATGACTGTCGTCCAATTTTCGACGAAAATTGGTCAGCCCCGCGCCGAAACGCCCGTTGCCGCCACTTCCAGCTCATGCACCAAAGTTGCCGCCATCGAGCGCATGACCATCACGTCAAACGCGCCACCATCGCGTGCAATGATCACCGCCGACATATGCCCGACCAACGTGCGGCGCGCACCAGCGGCCCCGCGCAAATCCACAGGTGCCAATCGTGCCAGCACATCCACCGCATGCCCTTCGATGCGCACGCAGGCCCACCCGTCGCTTTGATCCGTGACGGCAGCTGGCAACTTCGGCAAAGCCTCTGCACCCAGCACCAAGGCCTGCCCATGGCCGAACCACATCGCAGTCACGGGGCCAGCCGAGACGATCTGACCTGCCATTGGGAAGGCCACGCCCAGCTTGCGCAATGCCGCATCAGTTGCGGCCAATTTTCCTGCGAATGGTGAGACCGACCAAACCTTGCCAAAGCTCACTTCGCTTAGTTTCACTTGCCCGATTTGACGTGGCAATAGCCCCGCGCAAGGCGTTGTTTCTAGCAATTTAACCACGCAAACGCCCTCCTGTCGGATCAAAGAATACCGGATCGCAGACCTCCAGCGTCGCATCAATCTCACGCAAATGGTCAACCATCCGGATCACCTCGCCATGCCGCGCACGACCCCGATCAAGGAAACCAAGCGCGATGTTATGGCCCAGCGTCGGCGAAAACCCGACCGAGGTCACATAGCCCTGATCGTTCACGCGCACCGCGTCAGCGCCCGCGTCAAACAAATGTGCCCCAGCCACCATCTGCTGCACAGCCCCCACAGGTTTGAGGCCCACCAGCTGCGCACGGTTCTCGTCCATCAAGCCTTCACGCGCGGCCATGGTCTGGCCGATGCAATCCTTCTTGCGGCTGACCATGCGGTCCATGCCGATATCAAACGCCGTGACCCGCCCGTGAATTTCCGCATGGGTGATAAAGCCCTTCTCGATACGCAGCACATTGAGCGCTTCCATCCCGTAGGCCCCGCCGTCAAGTTTGGCAGCGTGATCAACGAGTTGTTTATAAA
>DFSO01000082.1:17896-35689 GCA_002378665.1 Loktanella sp. UBA3435
CGCGCAGCTATCCCGTCAATCGTGATCGCACCGCAGCCCATATAGGGGAAGCTCGCGTCATCAATCGGCGCATCAATGATCCCATTGATCACATCGCGCGACTTTGGCCCCGCGACCCCAAACTGTGCCCATTGCTCGGTGACCGAGATCACCTTTGCGTCCAGATCGGGCCGTACCACTTGCAGCACATATTCAAGGTGGCGCATCACAAGACCCGCCGCCGCCGTGGTCGTCGTCATCACATAGTGGTTGTCCGCCAGACACGCCGTGGTGCCATCATCCAGCACATGGCCGTCTTCGCGCAGCATCAATCCATAACGGACCTTGCCGACCTTCAGCGTCGAGAACGTATTTGTATAAACGAAATCCAATAGCTTGGCCGCATCAGGCCCCTGCACGTCAATCTTGCCAAGGGTAGACACATCCACGATCCCAACAGCATTGCGGACCATATTCACCTCGCGGTCGCACGATTGCCGCCATGTGGTCTCGCCTGCAATCGGGAAATAGCTTGGCCGATACCAAAGCCCCGCTTCGATCATCGGCGCAGCTGCGGCAACGCTTGCCTTATGCGATGTCGTGAAGCGTTCAGGCGCAAAGCCTTTACCATGCGCCCCCGCCCCCATCGCCGCAATCGGCACGGGCACAAAAGGCGGACGGAAGGTCGTCGTGCCCGTCTCGGGGATGCCCCGCCCTGTCGCATCGGCCAGCACGGCCAAAGCCACCACATTGGATGATTTCCCCTGATCGGGCGCCATGCCTTGGGTCGTGTAGCGCTTCATATGCTCAACAGAGCGGAAGTTCTCTTGGGCAGCGAGGCGCACATCTTTGACATGCACATCGTTCTGGAAATCAATCCATTTGCGGCCCTTGCCCTCAACATGCCAAAGCGGCTCGATGTTATAGGGCGCGTGATCGGCCTGGGGCAAATCCACCTTTGCGGGCTTGATCTGCATGTTCTTGAGTGCCGCCTCCGTAATCTGTGCTGCATCCGCGAGACAGCCCATCGTGTCGAAAACCCCGTGGCAAGCGCCCGCCGTCACCATGTTCGGCACCGCCCCTGCACTTGGCACAAAGCTTGCAATCCCGGCATCCCAAACGGGGCGCCCATTCATGTGGCACGTCAAATGCACCGTCGGGTTCCAACCACCAGTCACGGCTAGACAATCAGCCTCGATCTTGGCGTTCTCACCGTTTTGCGAGACCGTTATGCTCTGCAATCCATGCCGCCCTGCGGTATCAATCACCCGCGCACCTGTGCGGCTATCAAGTTCGGCCACGACGTCTATGCCCGCAGCCCGCAAATCGCGCGCGGTCTTTGCCACATCATCGTTATTGCCGAAAACCGCGACCTTCTTACCTGTCGCCACGCCCCAGCGGTTCACATAAGCCCGCACAGCCCCCGCCATCATCACACCGGGGCGGTCGTTATTTGGAAACGCAATCGACCGCTCAAGCGAGCCCGCGCAAAGCACCGACCGCTTCGCCACGATCCGCCAGAAACAGGACCGCGGAAGGCCCACACGACGTGGCGCAAAATCACCGACCCGCTCCAACGCCCCAAATGTGCCTTGGTCATAAGCGCCCGTCACCGCCGTCCGCGTCATGATCCGCACGTTTGGCATCGCGGAGAGCTCCGCCTCGACGGACTTTACCCAGTCCATCGCGGGCGCACCGTCAATCTCTTCAACCTCTGAAAGCAATCTGCCGCCGAGCGCCGTATCTTCTTCGGCCAAAATCACATCCGCACCAGAGCGCCCCGCGACCAGTGCCGCCATCAATCCCGCAGGCCCCGCGCCGATGACAAGCACGTCGCAAAACGCAAAAGCCTTCTCGTAAGTATCGGGATCAGTCTTGCCACTCAGGCCACCAAGCCCCGCAGCCCGCCTGATAATCGGCTCATAGACCCGTTCCCAAAACGCCTTAGGCCACATGAAGGTCTTGTAGTAAAATCCCGCGCCCAAGAACGGCGATGCAAAATCATTCACTGCCATCACATCATTCTTGAGGGTCGGCCAAGCATTCTGCGAAAACGCCTCCAGCCCCTCGTAAACCTCCTGCACGGTCGCACGGACATTCGGGTCCGCCTGCGCGCCTGTGCCAATGGTGACAAGCGCGTTCGGCTCCTCAGACCCCGACCCCATCACGCCACGCGGGCGATGGTATTTGAATGAGCGGGCGACCAGCTTGACGCCATTGGCCTGCAATGCCGCTGCCAAAGTTTCCCCCGCAACCCCGCAATACTTCACACCATCAAAGGTGAACGGGACCGTCACATCAGCTTTGCGCAATCTCATCGTTTGGCCTCCCGTGCCAAGGCCACATCTTTGATCGCATGAGTCACCGTGTTACGCGTCACAACGAGCCAAGCGCCGCAGCCCGCCTCGTGATGCCACAAATCGCGGGTCTGGCCCGCTGGGTTCTCGCGCAAATGCACATAGTCATCCCAAGGGCCAACACCCGCATCCGGCGCAGGGCGCATCATCGCCACAGCATCGCCGCCATAATAAAACTCGCGGCGATCACGCTCGCCGCAAACAGGACAGTTAAGACGCATGGAACCCCTGCCTCGCTTTGTTCAAAATACTCAAAATGCGACCTTTGCCGCCATCAGTGAAGGTTATGTTGCGCACCTGTGCCCTCCTCATCCATGAGGCCGCGCCCCGTGCGGAAACGGTCCAAGCGGAACTTCTCGGCAGGCGCGTGGTGGTTGCCCGTCGCGATCAAATGCGCAAGGCTAAAGCCCGATCCGGGCACAGCCTTGAACCCGCCATAACACCAGCCGCAATCCAAAAAGAGCCCCTCAATATGGGTTTTATCAATAATCGGGCTGCCGTCGGGCGTCATATCCATGATCCCGCCCCAAGACCGCAGCACCTTGGCCTTGCCGATCATCGGCATCAGGGTCATGGCCGCATCCATCACATGTTCCTTCATCGGCAGGTTGCCGCGCGAGGCGTAGCTTGAATAGAAATCCAGATCGCCACCGAACACCAAACCACCCTTGTCAGATTGGCTGATATAAAAGTGGCCCATGCCAAAGCTGACGACGTGATCGATCACTGGCTTGAGACCCTCGGTCACAAACGCCTGCAAAATATGGCTTTCAATTGGCAGGCGCATCCCCGCCATTGCGGCCACCTGCCCCGACCGCCCCGCCGTGACGATCGCCACCTTTTTGGCGCGAATGGCCCCGCGCGAGGTCTGCACGCCTTTCACGACGCCGCCTTCAATATCAATCCCCGTCACTTCGCAGTTCTGGATCAGATCAACGCCGCGTTGGTCAGCGCCACGCGCATAGCCCCACGCCACCGCATCATGGCGCGCCGTACCACCGCGTTTATGCAGCAAACCGCCATAAATCGGGAACCGCGTGTTCTCGAAATCAAGATACGGCAAATGCTTACGCACACCCTCAGTGTCCAACAGTTCCGCATCATCTCCTTGATTGATCATCGCATTACCACGGCGGGCAAAGGCATCGCGCTGGCCGTCAGAATGGAACAGATTGATCAAGCCACGCTGCGAATGCATGACGTTATAATTCAGTTCGTTCTCAAGGTTCTCCCACAGCTTCAGCGAATGGGAATAAAACTCGGAATTGCCCGGCAAAAAGTAATTGGCCCGCACAATCGTGGTATTACGCCCCACATTGCCGCCGCCAAGGTAGCCCTTCTCAAGCACGGCGATATTCTTTAGCCCATGCTCTTTAGCGAGGTAAAACGCAGTCGAGAGGCCATGCCCCCCGCCGCCAATAATCACGATGTCATATTCGGCCTTAGGCTCTGGATTACGCCACTGAGGCTTCCAGCCCTTCTGGCCGAATAACCCCTCTTTGATCACACGAAATCCCGAATATCCCATCAGCGCACTCCACCCGTTGATGACTCACGCTAGGCGGGATAGCGGCAGATGAAAAGCACACAAACGACAAAAATGGCGCGCAACCGCTGCTGCGCGCCTTGTCTTAGAATGTCTTGCGCCGTCAGGCGCTCCTTTGGATCAAAGGCCCTTGGCTTGGTAGCTCAATGCAACTTTGCTGATCGACACGATATAGGCCGCTGTGCGCAAATCGGTCACATCATCGCGCCCGTGCCAGACGTTGCGCATCGACTGATAAGCCGCGCGCATCGTGTCATCGAGGCCAGAGCGGACCAGTTCCAACTCATCCGCCCCGCGCAGATACTTTTCCTTAAAGCCTGCAGACATTGACCAATCGGCACCCAAATAACGGTCCAGTCGCTGCAACTCATCGACGAGAACCTGATGGCGCGCTTCCTCCGCGCGGCGCTGCATCCGGCCAAAGCGGATATGGCTCAGGTTCTTGACCCACTCGAAATACGACACCGTCACACCGCCTGCGTTGGCATACATATCGGGGATAATCACGGCACCCTTCTCGCGCAGGATCTCATCTGCACTTGCTGTCACAGGGCCGTTCGCGGCCTCAATAATCAATGGCGCTTTGATACGATCAGCGTTCGAAAGGTTGATCACACCTTCAAGCGCCGCCGGGATCAGGATATCGCACTCGGCCTCTAGCAATGCCGCACCATCCGCCTGATGCCCCGCATCGGGATAGCCCGTCAGGCCGCCGTGTTTTGCAATCCACTGGTGCACGGCCTCAACATCGAGACCCTTCTCGTCATGCAAAGCTCCGTCGCGCTCGATGATGCCCGTGATCAGGCAACCATCTTCCTCGGACAGAAACTTTGCCGCGTGATAGCCTACGTTGCCAAGACCTTGCACAATCACGCGCTTGCCCGACAGATCGCCCGTCAGACCCGCGGCCGCCTTATCCTCGTCATAGCGAAAGAACTCGCGCAGCGCATATTGCACGCCGCGCCCCGTGGCCTCTGTGCGGCCCTGAATACCGCCTGCGTTGATCGGCTTACCCGTTACACAGGCAGCACCGTTAATATCGGTCGTATTCATCCGCTTATATTGGTCTGCAATCCATGCCATCTCGCGCTCGCCCGTGCCCATATCAGGGGCTGGCACGTTTTGGGCGGGGTTAATCAGGTCACGCTTGATCAGCTCATAGGCAAATCGGCGGGTGATCTGCTCCAGCTCATGGGGCTCCCATGCATTCGGATCAATCCGCAATCCGCCCTTAGAGCCACCAAACGGGGCCTCCACCAAAGCGCATTTGAATGTCATCAACGCAGCAAGCGCCTCAACCTCGTCTTGATGAACCGACAGGGCATAGCGAATGCCGCCCTTGACTGGCTCCATATGCTCGGAGTGTACCGAGCGATATCCGGTAAATGTATGAATAGCGCCGCGCAAACGGACGCCAAAACGCACCGTATAGGTCGCGTTACACACACGGATTTTCTCCTCAAGACCGGGGCTCAAATCCATGAGCGCCACAGCGCGGTTGAACATCATATCAACAGATTCGCGAAAGCTTGGCTCCGCGGCGGTCTGATGGGCAGTGGTCATAGGGTCATGTCCTTCGATGTACCGACACAGCGTCGGGTATTTCAATTGGAGCGGTCTGCTCGTGATCACTATAGGTGCGATTTGATGAAAGTTTAGGCGGTTTGGAAACTTTTGAGGTTTTAAGTCCAATCTGCCGCCACACCAGCCTACCGCAGGAGATTCGCCGCCAGAATGATGAAAATGCAGCAACAATGGGCAATTCTCCCCTGAAATGTCCTCACGAATTTGGGCAATAAGAACTTAATTTGACGCGGTTACGCCCCAATTCGGCCACAGACTTTTGATCTATAAGCCGAGGGAAAGACCGTTCAACGAAGCCAAAAGGCGGGAAAACGGGAATGAGTGGTGACGAAATGATGACTTTGAAACAGCGCGTAAATCAGCAATTATCTCGGCGGTCATCGGACTTTCGTGATGATGAGAACGGCTCAATTATCATTTTCACGCTCTTTCTGTTGATTCTCATGCTCGCTATCGGCGGGATGGCTGTCGACTTTATGCGCTTTGAATGCGAACGCGCTGTGCTGCAAAGCACTGCAGACCGTGCCGTTCTTGCGGCGGCGGACCTCGACCAGGATGCGGATCAGAAACAGGTAGTTATCGATTATTTCGAAAAGGCTGGCCTGAGCGGTGCGATTGTCGGCGAGCCCAATGTCGAAGACTTGGGGGGCCGTCGTTCAGTCGGCGTTGTTGCAAATCAAGAGATCAACACGATCTTTTTAAAGCTTTTGGGCATTCACAAACTCTCGTCAAACGCAGCATCAACCGCAGTTGACGGCGTCGCGGATATCGAAGTGTCTTTGGTCGTCGATCTTTCTGGTTCGATGGCAGAACCCGCCAGCGGCACCTCGGATACAAAAATTGTTGCGCTACGCAAAGCCGCAGCAAAGTTAGCTGAAAACATGTTGCAGGCAGACTATGCTGGTCGGATTTCATTGTCGCTGGTTCCGTATTCCGAGCATGTCAATGTGGGGCCCAGTCTCTTTGGCGCTCTCAAAGTCGATCAGAAGCACAACTTTTCATACTGCGTCGATTTTGATGATTCAGATTTTGACCTGACGGGTCTCAACTTGTCAAAAACCTATACGCAAATGCAGCACTATCAGTGGAACTCGGACTATAATTATGATACGGGTCAGTATCGGAACACCATGACGAATACAGTCTGCCCGCGTTATTCCTACGAACAGGTTACGCCATTGACGCAGGATTTGGCGGCACTAAAAACGCAGATCAACAAACTCCAGCCGCGCGCGGGTACCGCGATTTATATGGGCTTGAAATGGGGACTGGCGCTGCTTGATCCAAGCCTGCAGCCTGTGGTCAGCACGCTGATTTCAAGCGGCAAAATTGACGCGCAATTTCAGGGCAGACCCGATGCCTATCCCGTTGCGGGTGAAACAATTGTCACGCAAAAAGTCATTGTTTTGATGACAGACGGTGCCAACTCTGGGTCACAGCGGTTGAATTCATGGGCCTATGATTCCCCAAGCGATAGGGTGCATTGGGCAAACAACAACTTGTGGTGGTTCTACTCTCGCGAATTATATTACACTGACCCACGCAGTTGGTTTACCTATGATCGTTATCTCAGCGACCCTACGAACCTCAATACCGCGAAAATTAACGGTATCACAAACGGTGACTACCTAATGCAAGGGCTCTGCCAAAAGGCCAAAGACAAAGGGGGCATCATATACGCAATTGCGGTTGAGGCTGGCAGTCATGGCGATCAAGAGATGGCAAAATGTGCGTCCTCAACGTCGCACTACTTCAACGTGAACGGCGGCGAGTTGGAGAATGTATTTAGTGCGATTGCACGCCAGATCACTGATCTGAGACTCGCACTATGACCTTGAACAGTTCACCCATGTACCAAAGATTTCGCCGCTTCTTAGCGTGCGAAGATGGAAACTCGACGATTGAGGCTCTGTTCTTTTACATTCCGATCTTCTTGTTTTTGCTTGCGTCAATCGAAATTGGCATTCTCTCAACCCGCCATGTGTTGTTAGAGCGAGGCGTTGACCTCGCCGTTCGGCAAGTCCGCATTGGGGCACTGAAAGACGCCGACGGCAAAGGCCCCGGCATCGACACCGTACGGACGGCCATCTGCAACTATTCAGGGGTCATTCCTGATTGTTTGGATAGTGTTAAAATCAAAATGGTCAAAATGGACGTCAGAAACTGGGGCACGGACCTTGATGGCCCAGTGCAATGCATCGACCGCGCCGAATCAGAACAGGTTCCGACTACTTTTACGAATGGTGCGAATAACGAACTTATGGTTCTCCAAGTGTGCGCTTTGTTTGACCCATTCTTCCCAACCACAAGCCTTAGCAACGGGTTTGCGAAAATCAATGGTGGGGGCTACGGGCTTATTGCGACCACGTCTTATGTTGTGGAGCCGTACCAATGATTTTGCTTGCAACACTTAAGCGCCAGATTGGCAAGTTTCGCAAAGAAGAAGAAGGCGCCAGCCAAAGCGTCGAGTTCTTGTTATCGTTCCCGCTTCTTGTCTGGGCGCTGCTTGCAACTTTGCAGTATTTTGACGCCTACCGGACCCAGCTCATCTCGACAAAGGCCACAATTACCATTGGCGATATGATTAGTCGTGAAAAGGGCACCATTGACAGCGTGTACATCAAGGGAACGAGTGATCTGCTGAATTTCTTGACCCTCGCAGATGATAGTCCAGACCTGAGGATCTCTGTCGTGTCCTGGAATGCCAGCGAGTCCAAACACAAGGTCGTCTGGTCGGAATTTAGCGGAGCGTTGGGCAGGCTAAATGACGCCAATATTAACGCCTATTTTGACGTGATCCCGATCATGGGCGATGGTGAACGTACGATCATTGTGGAAACGGTCACAAGATACACCCCGAAATTTGGCACCTCAATCGGTCAGATTTTTCGTGTTCACGGGCTAGAACCCATGGACATGAATTCCATACAAGTGATCCGCCCGCGATTTACGACGTCGGTATGTTGGGACCAATCGCCGTCCGATAGCAATCCACCTAAGTGCTAGTCACTGGGGTGCGCAGCCAACCGTAACGCGATTTGTTCGGCCATGAATTTGGCCGGACCAGCGCCAGTCACGCCACCAATCCCGACCCTACGCCCCATGCGCCACCACATGCCTGGCACCCAAGCCCGTGGTGCGCGGTTACGTAAAACCAGCGTAAACCCGTTTGATGGCTTGAGAGCAAATGCGCCGCGTTGCACGCTCTCGATATTTGCCATTTCCGCCAAAATACGCCCGTTGCTATCGCGCACGTCGTCAGCAGTGAGCAAGATTTCCAATCGCGACGCTTTGCGCAACTTTTCCGCGACAAACAAAGTGGCCGCGCCAAAAACTAGCAGGAAAACAAGCCAAATGACCTCGGGTGGGCGCGCAAAAGCCACGTAAAACAACAGCGCCGCCAAGCCGTAAAGCACAGCACAAGCAAAGCCCCTTCTTATCTCCGAGGCCCAAACGCGGGCGTAGATACCGTCTTTATCTGTTTCAAACATGGCTCAAATCTCCCAATTGCCCCATGCTTACGGCGCAAGTGCTGCCTTTGACCAGCCCTAACGCGGTGGGATCACCTCATAACCCTGCTCTTCTGGCTCGTCGTCGATCATCTCGGAAGGGAAACCGGGGGCGGTGATGCTCAGGCCCGTTGGCTCTTCCAAGCGGCGAATGATGTCATCAGACTGGGCGCGCGGCCCGTAGCGCTTGATCCCGTCTTCAAAGATCGCCACCATCAAAGGCGAAATCTCCAAGGGCACGCCGTGGTCTTCAGCGATCTGCTGGAACAGCCCGATATCCTTTTTCACCAAATCCATCGTGAAGTTGATATCACGACAGCCGTTCAGGATCATCTGGCTCTCGGTTTCATGCACAAAGCTGGTGCCAGAGCTGATCTTGATCGCCTCATAGGTCGTCGCCAGATCAACCCCTGCCGCCTTCATCGTGACCAGTGCTTCGCAGACGGTCAGCAAGTTTGCCGTGGCCAAATAGTTGGTCATCACCTTCAAAGTCGACGCCGACCCAACCGGGCCTGTGTGCAGAACCCTGCGGCCCAATGTGGTCAACAACGGCAAGACCCGCTCGAACGTCGCCCGCTCGCAGCCCGCGAAGATCGAGATGTTGCCCGTCGCCGCACGGTGGCAGCCGCCAGACACGGGGCAATCGACCGCAGAACCACCTCTGTTGATCACCTCATCAGCCAAACGCGCCACTTCATTCGCGTCCGTCGTTGACATCTCTAGCCAGATTTTGCCGTCGGTCACCTCTGGTAACATCTGCGTGACAACCGCCTCACAGGCTTGCGGGCTTGGCAGACAGGTGATCACCACCTCGCAAACACGCATCAAATCAGCAGGGCTTTTGCCATCCTTTGCGCCACGATTCACAAAATCGGACACAAAATCAGCATTCAGGTCATGCACATGCAAATCATGCCCGTTACGCAAAAGGCTTCCCGCCAGCTTTGCGCCAACATTTCCAAGACCGACAAATCCTATTTTCATTCTGCTCTCCCAAGGCAATTTCACCTTGAAGCGTGGAATCAAGTGCCGCGCACGTCTGGTCTAAATGCGACCTATTCAGACGGCCACGGATTTACGCACTAAATCCCAATAAATCGTCTCGATCTCGGCGACACTTAGCCGCCCGTTTTCGCGGTACCACGTGTTCAAGCCTGTCAGCATCGCGATCAAGGCCATCGTCGCGATCCGCAGATCGGTGAAGGCAAATACGCCCTCGGCCTCACCTGCCCGCAAGATATCTTCCAACCCCGCCTCATACTGGCGGCGTAGTTTTTCGATCTCGGCAAAGTTCTCAGGCGAAAGATTGCGCAATTCCATATAGGCGATGAACACCTCGTCCGCGCGCGGCAGGTTAAAACGGATGTGAAAACGGGTGAAACGCTCTAGGCGTTCAAGGGCAGAGCCACCCTTCTCTTCCACGTCCCACGCGGTCAGTAATTCGTCCATGTGCTCGCGCATCAGATCAAACAAAAGGCTTTGTTTATCAGGGGTGTAGTTATAAAGCGCGCCCGCCTGTACGCCAACCTCTGCCGCGATCTGGCGCATTGAGACGGCAGCAAAACCATGCTGCGCAATCAGCCGACGCGCCGCTTTGCGCAGCTTGGGGCCAGTGATATCGGAATGTGAACCTTGCTTGCGTGCCATGCGCCTTTTTAACTGAACATCCGTTCATAAGAAAAGCCCCATTCGCGAGCCTTGCCCTTCCCTGTCCCGCACGGTTATTATGCGCGAAATGAAGCAAGTGAAGCAGCCCAAAATGCGCATGATATTGATGATAGCGATTGCTGGGCTGGGGGCTTGTGCCGAATTTCCGCAGCTTGATGACCGCATTGATGCCGCAGCATTGGCCGCCGATTACCCAACCTTGCAGCCGCTTGATCCGCTTTTGGCGAAGGCTGCAAATCAAAAAAACACAATTACCGCCGCATCCGAGGCGGGTTTTGATAGCCGCATTGGGACCCTTCGCGCCCGCGCTGCACGTCTACGCGGCCCCGTCATTGATGCCGCAACACGTGCCCGTATGCGACGCGGCGTTGCGGTGCCCGCCGCAATTCGGTAAACCCGCGCCAACGCACCCAAACTGATGGAATCTCTGCACATGACTACGCCCCTTCGCCTCGGAATTGCTGGCCTCGGAACTGTTGGCGTGGGCATTGTGCGCATCGTCCAAAAACACGCCGAGCTTTTGGAAAAACGCGCAGGGCGCCCTGTTGTGATCACAGCCGTTTCCGCCCGTTCCAAGACGAAAAACCGCGATGTCGATCTGTCCGATTACGCATGGGAAGACGATCCTGTGCATCTGGCAAAACGCACCGATATTGACGTGTTTATTGAGGTGATGGGCGGCTCCGAAGGCCCCGCGAAAGACGCGACAGAGGCCGCTATTGCCGCCGGCCACGATGTTGTTTCCGCCAACAAAGCGCTGCTCGCGATCCACGGCCAATCCATCGCCGAGGCGGCCGAAGCCAAAGGCTGCGTTGTCCGTTTCGAGGCCGCTGTTGCAGGAGGTATTCCTGTTGTGAAGGCCCTGACCGAAGGCCTTGCTGGCAATGAGATCACCCGCGTCATGGGTGTGATGAACGGCTCTTGTAACTACATCCTGACCCGCATGGAAAACGACGGCATGACTTACGAAGAGGTCTTTGATGCCGCCAACCAACTTGGCTATCTTGAGGCCGACCCAGAGCTTGACGTGGGCGGCATTGATGCGGGCCACAAGCTAGCGCTCTTGGCCTCGATCGCCTTTGGCACGCAAGTCAACTTTGATGCCGTGGCCCTAGAGGGCATCGGCTCCATCACCATCGAAGACATCCACCAAGCTGCTGATATGGGCTATAAAATCAAACTCTTAGGCGTCGCACAGATGACAGGTCGCGGGCTGGAACAGCGCATGACGCCTTGTCTCGTGCCTGACACTTCGCCGCTGGGCCAATTGCAAGGCGGCACCAATATGGTTGTGCTTGAGGGCGATAGCGTCGAGCAAATCACCCTGCGCGGTGCAGGTGCTGGCATGGGTCCAACAGCCTCCGCCGTGATGGGCGATGTCATGGATATCGCACGCGGTTCACGTATGACCACATTCGGCCAACCGGCCTCCACTTTGCGCAAGGTTCGCGCCGCAACGGCCGCAATTTCCGCGCCTTATTACCTGCGCCTGCAACTCTTGGACAAACCGGGTGCCTTGGCAAAGGTCGCAGCCGTTTTGGGCGACGCGGGTATTTCCATCGACCGCATGCGCCAATATGACCACCACGACGAGACAGCGCCCGTGCTGATCGTGACCCACAAGACGACAAAATCGGCGCTCGACGAGGCCTTATCCGCGTTCGAGAAGACCGCCGTTGTCACAGGCACACCCGTCGCGATCCGTATCGAGGCTGTTTAGCGCTAACAAACTTGCACCCCTACCGCACGCACCGTTAGGGGTGGTTTAAGTAGTATCGCAAGGACAGATTCCATGACCCAAATCGACTTTAACGACCGCGCCCTCTCACTCGGCCTCGCCCGTGTATCCGAGGCTGCGGCCATCGCCTGCGCCCCGCTGATCGGGCGCGGTGATGAAAAGGCCGCAGACCAAGCCGCCGTGGACGCGATGCGCACACAGCTGAACAAGCTCGACATTTCTGGCGTTGTTGTCATCGGCGAAGGCGAGCGCGACGAGGCCCCGATGCTTTACATCGGTGAAGAGGTCGGCAACGGCACTGGCCCCGGCGTCGATATCGCGCTTGACCCGCTGGAAGGCACGACCCTGACTGCCAAAGATATGCCAAACGCGCTGGCCGTGATCGCCATGGGGCCGCGCGGCTCTATGCTGCACGCGCCTGACACCTATATGGACAAACTCGCGATTGGACCGGGGTATGCGGCTGGCGTTGTCTCTCTGGACATGACCCCAACGGAGCGGGTTCAGGCATTGGCCAAGGCTAAGGGCTGCACTACCGCCAACATCACCGTTTGTGTCCTAGAACGTCCGCGCCACGAAGATATCATCGCCGAAATCCGCGCCACGGGGGCCGCGATCCGCCTGATCACCGACGGCGACGTCGCAGGCGTTATGCACTGCGCCGAGGCTGCGAAAACGGGCATCGACATGTATATGGGCAGCGGCGGCGCACCAGAGGGCGTTCTTGCTGCGGCGGCATTGAAGTGCATGGGCGGACAAATCATGGGCCGCCTCTTGTTCCGCAATGAGGACGAAAAAGCCCGCGCGCTCAAAGCAGGAATCACCGATTTCGACCGCGTCTACCTGCGCGACGATATGGTCACTGCTGACGTGATCTTTGCCGCAACGGGCGTGACCGATGGCTCACTTGTGTCTGGGATCAAGCGCGAAGTCGGTTTTGTGACCGCAGAAACCATCCTGATGCGCTCCAAAACGGGCTCTGTGCGTCGGATGATCTATCGCAACCCTGTTTAAGCTAAAAAGGGGCGTGGCAATGCCGCGCCCCTCATATAGTGTCGAGCCATGACACAGACACCAGATAAACCCGCTTTCCTCAATGTTGCCACCTCCGCCACTGGGCGGCGCTGGGTCGGTCCTTCGATAGAAGAAGACCGCTTGGCCGAGGCCATGGCGCAGATCACCAAACTGCCCGCGCCGCTTTGCCGGACCCTCGTCAAGCGCGGCGTCACAGCAGAGGACGCAAGCACTTTCCTTGCCCCAACTTTGCGCGACCTGCTGCCCGACCCCCATGATCTGCGCGATATGGAAAAGGCGGCGCAACGGTTCCTCGTGGCCGTCAAAACGAAACAACGCATCGCGATTTTCGCCGATTACGACGTGGATGGCGGCACCTCTGCGGCCCTGCTGATCTGCTGGCTGCGCGATATGGGCCTCAAATCCACGCTCTACATTCCAGACCGCATCGACGAGGGCTACGGCCCCAATGACGAAGCGATGGCAGCGCTGGCAAAAGACCACGACCTGATTATCTGCGTCGATTGCGGCACGCTCTCTCATGGCCCCATCGCCGCTGCCGTGGGGGCAGATGTCATCGTGCTTGACCACCACTTGGGCGGCGAAACCCTGCCCGATTGCGTCGCCGTCGTGAACCCGAACCGCCAAGACGAATCTGGCGACTTGGGCCACCTTTGCGCGGCTGGCGTCGTGTTCCTGATGCTCGTCGAGGCAAACCGCCAGATGAAAGCGAGCGGTGCTGCTGGCCCCGACTTGATGTCCGCGCTCGACCTTGTGGCGCTCGGCACCGTCGCTGACGTCGCCCCGCTGATCGGCGTGAACCGCGCCTTTGTGCGCCAAGGTCTGACCGTCATGGGACGCCGCGGGCGGATTGGGATCACAGCGCTTTCCGACGTTGCAGGCATGAACGAGGCCCCGAACTCCTATCACCTCGGCTTCCTGCTTGGCCCCCGCGTGAACGCGGGCGGGCGTATCGGTAAGGCGGACCTTGGCGCGCGCCTGCTCGCCACCGTTGATCGCAACGAGGCCAGCGCCTTGGCCGATATGCTCGACCAATTGAACACCGAACGGCGCGAAGTTGAGAGCGCCGTGCGCGACCTCGCGATCGAGCAGGCAGAGGCACGTGGATATGACGCGCCGCTGGTTTGGGCGGCTGGCAAAAACTGGCATCCTGGTGTTGTCGGCATCGTCGCCTCGCGGCTGAAAGACGCCAGCAACCGCCCGTCCGTCGTGATTGGTATCGACGAGGATGGAACGGGCAAAGGCTCGGGTCGCTCGGTCACTGGCATCGACCTTGGGGCAGCTATTCAACGGCTCGCGTCCGAGGGTCTGCTGATCAAAGGCGGCGGTCATAAGATGGCGGCGGGCCTCTCGGTCGAGGGCGACAAGATCGAGGCGGCAATGGCACGCTTGGGCGAACTCTTGGCCAAACAAGGGTCCGATAAAATCGGCCCTGCGGACCTTAAACTCGACGGGGTGCTCATGCCCGCAGCGGCGACTGTCGAATTGGTCAACCAGATTGAACAGGCAGGACCATTCGGCGCAGGTGCACCCGCGCCACGCTTTGTTTTCCCTGACGTGCAAATCCTCTTCGCGAAAACTGTCGGTGCGAACCACCTCAAGATCACCTTCGGTGACGGCTTGGGCAAACGGATTGATTCCATCAGTTTCGGCGCAATGGACGGCCCGCTCGGTCCAATGCTCACAAATCACAACTGTGCGCGATTCCATTTGGCGGGTCGGCTGGAAATTAACACTTGGCAAGGGCGGCAATCGGTGCAGCTTCGGCTCGAAGACGCGGCACCTGCGGCCTAAAACCCCTGTAAAATCGGTGCACGCGCGGTGCACGCTTGGTGCACAGGTTGGGACAAACTTATTTTGCGATTTTTGAAATTATCCTCTTGCCCTTCCGCGCCGCTTTTCTTAGAAGGCCCCTACCAACGCGGTCCGTTCGTCTATCGGTTAGGACGTCAGGTTTTCAACCTGAAAAGACGGGTTCGACTCCCGTACGGACTGCCAAGGTAACTCTCCCTGAAAATCGCCGCGCTGCATTTTTGCCAATCTGGCAAAGTGATTGGTTTTGGCCCATTGATCGGGACGGGCCTTCTGCCCTATCACTTTACAAAATGCGATGAGAGATAGAGCCATGACAAAATTGATCACAGTCCTGAACGGGCCAAACCTGAACCTTTTGGGGCAGCGTGAGCCTGAGAAATACGGGTCCAAAACACTTGTGGATGTTGAAGTTGAGGTGACTACTCTAGCGTCCGAGTTGGGCCTTAAGGTGCTGTTCCAGCAATCAAACTTTGAGGGTGGTTTGGTCGAGATGATCCATGCTGCACGCGAAACTTCGGCGGGTATCATCATCAACCCTGCCGCCTATTCACATACATCTGTAGCCGTTCTCGATGCGCTCAACACTTATGACGGTGCCGTGGTCGAAGTGCATATTTCGAACATTCATAAACGCGAAGAATTCCGCCATCACTCCTTCGTCTCAGCCCGTGCTGACGGTGTGATCGCAGGCTGCGGAACACAAGGGTATTCCCTCGCGCTCCGCCATATTGCCACGCTGGTTTAATCCATTGCTTGCAAGCGCTTAAGCAGCGACGAGGTGTCCCAACGCCCGCCGCCCAGTTTTTGCACGTCCTTGTAAAACTGATCCACAAGGGCGGTCAAAGGCAGGCTCGCACCATTCTCATTCGCCGCCGCCAGACAGATCCCCAAATCCTTGCGCATCCAATCCACAGCGAACCCATGATCAAAGTGATCATCGAGCATCGTCTTGTATCTATTGGACATTTGCCAGCTACCGGCGGCCCCTTGGCTGATCACTTCGACCACAGCGGCGCCATCAAGACCCGCCTTTTGAGCAAAATGGATCGCCTCGGAAAGCCCCTGAACCACGCCCGCAATCGCGATCTGGTTGCACATTTTGGTCATCTGCCCCGCACCACTCTCGCCGATCCGGCGGCACATCTTGGAATAGACCGCGATCACTGGCTCGGCCTTTTCATAGGGTGCGATATCACCGCCGCACATCACGGAAAGCTGACCATTCTCGGCCCCCGCCTGCCCGCCCGAAATCGGCGCATCGACAAAGGCAATCTCGCGTGTCTCGGCCGCCTCGTAAAGCGCGCGGGTCACAGCCGCCGACACGGTCGTATGGTCAACAAAAACAGTGCCTTGCGCCATGCCAGCAAAGGCCCCATCTGGCCCTAAACACACGCCGCGCAGGTCGTTGTCGTTGCCCACACAGGCCATAACCATTTCGGCCCCTTCTGCGGCTTTTGCGGGGGTTAAGGCCATCTTGCCGCCGTATTGTGCCACCCACGCCTCGGCCTTTGCTGCCGTGCGGTTGTAGACAGTGACCTCGTGACCAGCAGCGGCCAAATGGCCCGCCATCGGGTAGCCCATTACGCCTAAGCCTAAAAATGCAATTTTCGTCATCGTTTTCTCCCTTATTCTTGACCGACAGTGTTCCACAATTACCCCCAGTGGCAAGGCCAAAACCCTAATGTTATTGTGCAATCACGCCTGTTCAGGGTAGGAAGCACAAACAGTTTTTGCCAAGGATGAGCCCGATGAAAATGACCGACACCTTTATCAAGCCAATGCACCCAGAGGGGCGTAAGTTCGTCGCCATCTTTGCGGCGGTAAGCGTAATTCTGGCGCTGATCTGGGAGCCGCTCGGTTGGCTCGGCCTTGGGTTAACCGTCTGGTGCTACTACTTTTTCCGCGATCCAAAGCGGGCGACACCAACCCGTGACGGTTTGGTCATTAGCCCCGCCGACGGGATCGTATCCCTGATCGAAAAGGCAGTCCCGCCAGCAGAGCTTGGCATGTCAGATGCCCCCCTAACCCGTGTCAGCGTATTCATGAGCGTGTTCAATTGCCACGTGAACCGCGCGCCAATCGGCGGCACAGTGAAGGCGATTGCCTACCGTCCGGGCAAGTTTTTCAACGCGTCTATGGACAAAGCCAGCTCTGACAACGAGCGCAATAGCCTGTGCATCGAGATGGAAGATGGCCGCCAGATTGCTGTCGTGCAGATCGCAGGCCTCGTCGCCCGCCGCATCGTGTGCTTCACATCCGAAGGATCCGCACTAAAGACAGGCGAACGCTTTGGGCTGATCCGCTTTGGCTCCCGCCTTGACGTGTATTTGCCAGACGGCGTGCACCCAATGGTGAACCTTGGCCAAACGATGGTCGCAGGCGAAACTGTTCTGGCTGATTTGACCTCGAAAGAGGACGCGCGGGTTGCGCGGCTAGACTAAGCCCTTCGAAAAAAAATGAGTGATCTAGGGCGTAGCGAGAATATCCGCTGCGCCCTATTTCTATTTCGCGGATGTAACTGGACCTGTCACGGAATGACGCCGCTCCTTTGATCGCATTTAC
>DFSO01000082.1:35992-36973 GCA_002378665.1 Loktanella sp. UBA3435
ACTGAAACGAAAGGAGAAATTTCGCTAAGATGCGGTGCGCAGAGCATCTTGGCCGTGCGATGGCTTGAAATGCCCCCACTGAAGTGGTCCACTAATTGGGATATGATTATCCCAGTTTAGGAGGACTTAACGATAGCTGGCAAGCGAGAGAAACCGGAAGATATTGTGCTAAAGCTTCGGCAGGTTGAAGCTTTGCAAGGGCAGGGAAAGTCAGTTTCCGAGGCCGTTCGACAAATCGGCGTTACCATTCAAACTGGACCACCCGATGGGGGTGCTCCACCCCCCTTTGACGCCAATTTGGCACTTCCCTCTATAGAAGAATACTCACTTAAGAATAAGTAAGTCAGCAGCACTCAGATTTTCGTTTTTAAAAAGTTTGAGGAAGATCGAGAAAAGGCCGATCAGAGCCGCCCCTTCCGCACATTGATCGCGGACGCGGCGATGCTGTTCTTAAGATGCACGGCATAGTGCTGCTCGACCGACGTACGACAATTTTTGGCAATTTGATAAATATCCGCGCCTTCCAGAAAGCGAAAAGAGATGTAGCTATGCCGGAGGGAATAAAGAGACCGCCGATTTCCTTCGCGGTCGACCTTAAGTTCGATCTCGGCAAGGATGCGATTGAATTGCTTCTTGTGGTCGGCAGGGAACAGCAGGTCGGTCTGCTTGGGCTCGGTCCTTACAACCATCCGTTGGAATGGCATCACGGCCCCTGTCATGCTCTTACAGTAGCCAGTTCCGCGCTTGCCGCGCACTTCAACCTCGAGGATTGTTCCAGCAGTTCCTTCATCGTCCACGATGGACACATCGCGATACTCTAGCCGGTTCACTTCGTCTGGGCGCAGGCCTTTGTTTGCCATGAACAAAATCAGATCATGCAATTGCTGGGCACTATGATGCCACGCCTTATCCTCCGCGCGTTTAAAATTTGTGCGGGTCGCGGTGTAGAGCCGTTTGTATGGAGTGCCCCCATCGAGTGGT
>DFSO01000010.1:0-176 GCA_002378665.1 Loktanella sp. UBA3435
ATGCGGTGCACGTAATCTTCGGCGTGGGAAGGGACGTCAAAGTTGAAAACATGGGTCACGGCAGGGATATCAAGTCCACGGGCAGCCACATCTGACGCCACAAGGAATCGCAGCTCGTTGTCGCGGAACGATTCGAGGGTACGTGTGCGGTGGCTTTGATCCAAGTCGCCATGGAT
>DFSO01000010.1:483-767 GCA_002378665.1 Loktanella sp. UBA3435
TATTTATTCAATGACTTAGCAACTACATCGACGTCCGATTTACGATTGCAAAAGATAATCGCGTTGGTGCAAGCATCACCCTCGCGGTCGATCAATGCCCGCAAAACGGCACGCTTCTCTGCAGGCTCTTTCGCCTTGTTAGAGCCCTTAAACATCAAGACACCTTGCTTGATATTCGTGTTCGTCGTGGCCGCGCGAGCAACCTCGATCTTGGCAGGGTTCGACAGGAATGTGTTGGTGATCCGCTCGATTTCAGGGGCCATCGTGGCCGAGAAAAACAGCGT
>DFSO01000010.1:1045-3925 GCA_002378665.1 Loktanella sp. UBA3435
TGACGGGTAAACGGCGTGCGCTTAAAGATCTCTTCGATATCAGGAATAAAGCCCATATCAAGCATGCGATCAGCCTCGTCGATGACCATAATCTTGACGTCAGTCAGGATCAATTTGCCGCGCTCAAGGTGGTCAAGCAAACGGCCTGGGGTCGCGATCAGCACGTCAACGCCCTTGTCGATCAGCTTGTCTTGGTCCTTGAAGGACGTGCCGCCAATCAGCAAGGCCTTGGAAAGCTTAGTGTATTTGGCATATGTGTCAAAGTTCTCGGCCACTTGGGCAGCCAACTCGCGGGTCGGTGCCAGTACAAGGGAACGCGGCATCCGCGCACGTGCACGACCACGGCCCAACAGGGTAATCATCGGCAGCGTAAAGGCGGCAGTTTTGCCCGTACCCGTCTGCGCAATGCCCAAAACATCGCGGCCCTCAAGCGCAGGCACAATCGCGCCAACCTGAATAGGTGTCGGTGTTTCATAGCCTGTTTCGGCGATGGCTTTAAGAACCTTGGCGTCAAGGTTGAGATCGGAGAATTTGGTCAAGTTAGCCCTTTCAATATGTTACGGCTGTTTGGCCGCTCATATTGCGCGGCCCGCCTGACCGAATTGTCAGGGCGTTCGACTGTGCATGGCCTTAGACCTAAGTGGTCCAAAGGTCAAGGAAACCCTATCAGGGCAGGGGCTTGGTGGCAGGTTCCAGCAGATTTGCGGTCTGCAATGCGCTATAAAACAACCTAGACGGGATTTGCGCGAGATAATCGCGGCGTTTGCCTGCGACTTTCAGGGTCATACCCTCGTTGGCGGCCATGCGAAACTGCGTGATCGTAAGCGGGATTTGTCCGACTTCGGCGCTATGGCAATGGTCAATGCAAAAGGTGCGCAACCTGTCGTGCATCTCGTAGGGCATTAAATCACCGTTTTGCGTCACGATTGTAATCTGGGGCCGCGCGCCGCGTCCATGTAAGAACGACAGCGACAGATAATAGCGCGTTTCTCCACCGCTTTCCAAAATGATCGTACGGGCCAAAACATGCACATCGCGGTCGCGGAACACTTCCGTATCGCGCGAAACAATCTGCCAAACGCCCGTTTCATGCATATAGCTGCGTTGCAGCCGGTCAGACGGCGAACAAGCGATAAGGAGGGGGAAAATAAAAGCCAGTCGGACCAACATGACCTTACTCTGCGGCGTAAAGGTTAACGGAACTTAAACAGTCGACGGGTGCAGCTGCGGGGTGTAGCCCGCTTGCATCACTTTAATTATCGGCGCGGGCGTCAATACCGTCGTTTTGCCACATCGCGGACGCGGGCAGGGTGCGCCGTAACCCGCTGTCGTATATGGGTAAAGCCTATGGTCGGTCATCAAATGCGGCTGCCCCTCGTGGTGGACAAACGCACCACGTGGCAGGCTGGCAAAATCGGCCTCATGGGTCACTTGAACACGGTCACGCCCCACACGTGCAGGGTGCAAAATGGCGTCCATTTGCGGGGCCTTCTGGCGCTCGCGGTAAGCCTTGCTCCAAGCCTGCACAAAGCGCGCATAATCCGCCCGCCTGCAATAGCCGCAAGGCCTGTGTCCAGCCGAAAACGCCACCGCCTCATCAAGGAAAAACAACTCGGTCCAATTGCGTCCCGTCATGACCGCGCGTGTGCGGTCCTGCCAATCGAGCACGCAGCAAATCCACGCCTTATGGGTCCAACGCGCGGTGCCCAAAACACGCCCCTCACGGTGCAAAATCCCGCGATTGCCCGTCACCGTACCGCGGCCTGCATCGGCCACGATTTCTCCTGTAGGCAAGACGCGGTTCTGTAAGGTCAGACCATCATTTCCTTCGTCGATGACAGCGTCACATCAGGGTAATCGCGGGCCACGCGGTCGATATCCCATTGTAATCGCGTCAAGAAAACAACGTCGCCGTCGTTGTCCGTGGCAATATGCGCTTTGTTTGCTTCCGAGAATTTCTCGACCGCCACCTTCGCCCCCAAAACCCAACGGGCCGAGGTGAACTGCGAACTCTCGAACCGCACAGGCAGCCCGTATTCAAGCTCAATGCGGCTGGCGAGAACCTCGAACTGCAAGGCCCCAACAACGCCCACGATGAAACCAGAGCCAAAGGTCGGCTTGAACACCTTGGCAGCCCCTTCTTCGGCAAATTGCATCAAGGCTTTCTCAAGATGCTTGGCCTTCATTGGGTCGCCAGCACGGCAGGTTTGCAAAAGTTCAGGCGCAAACGACGGGATGTTCGACACACGGATCGCCTCGCCCTCGGTCAGTGTATCACCAATGCGCAGCTGCCCGTGGTTCGGAATACCGATGATGTCGCCAGCCCAAGCTTCCTCCGCCAATTCGCGGTCGGCGGCCAAAAACAGCACAGGGTTTGACACCGCCATCACCTTTTTGGACCGCACATGGGTCAACTTCATGCCCCGCTCAAAATGCCCCGACGCCAGACGCACAAACGCCACGCGGTCGCGGTGTTTCGGGTCCATATTGGCCTGCACCTTGAACACAAAGCCGGTCACAGCCGTCTCTTCAGGGGCCACATTGCGCGGCGTCGCTTTCTGCACCTGCGGCTCGGGGCCATAGGTTGCGATCCCGTCCATCAATTCCTTGACGCCAAAACTGTTCATCGCAGAGCCGAACCAGATCGGCGTCATCGTGCCATCAAGCAAGGCCTGCGGATCAAGGGCAGGGAGCAACTCCTTGGCCATCTCGATCTCTTCAAGAAACTTGGACAGCAACGCAGGCGGCACATGTTCCTTGAGCTTCGGATCATCCAAACCCTTGATCGAAATCGACGCGGCGACCTTGTTTCGATCCGCACGGTCCATCAATTCCAGCTTATCGCGCAGAATGTCATAGCAGCCGATAAACTCGCGGCCG
>DFSO01000048.1:0-1800 GCA_002378665.1 Loktanella sp. UBA3435
GTCAATAGAACAATGAGCACGCTGGGAATCCAAAGCTCTGGCGGGCGCGAGAAAATCATCAACACCAGGTCAGGATAACGCACCGCAATATATCCGACGGCCCCCAAGCTGATCAAAGCCAGCCCCACATCGTACCAAGGCGCCTTAGGGCGGTCTGTGCCACTTTTGAACGGCAGCGTCAAAAACGCCAATGCCAATGTCAACGCCAACATTGCAGCAAAGAACTGCTGAGGATAAAGATCAAGACCGATCTGGCGCTGCAACGACAACGCCCAGCCTATGGCCATCAAGGTCAGCAGAGCCGCCAGCGCATTGCTGAGCGTGCTCCACCCCCCAGGCAAGAGGCCGCGAACGCCCTCTTGGATTTGCGTGGTGTCTTTCATCGCGGTTTACTTCAACCCGACTTCTTCATAAAAGCGGATCGCTCCAGGATGAAACTCTGAAATGCCGATATCTCCGCGCATATCAGCCGGTTTGAACGCGCGCATCGGTGGAAAGGTTTCTCCCATGACTTTGGCCTGCTCATACATCGCTTTGGCCATTTGGTAGACCGCCTCATCTGAAGCACCTGCATGCGTAAAGACAACTTGCGGGAAAGCGATGTAAGTATCATCTTCCAGAACCCCTGGCATTGCGCCCGCTTTGAGCTCTTTGAAGAAGGCCGTTGGCCAATGCTCACGCGCCGCCGCAAGGGCCGCATCGCTGGTGTCATCTACGCCCAAGGCACGCAAACCGCCCACGGCGGCATCTGCTTCACGCACCTTGCCAGCGCCATGCGCAAAGATGAACCCGACCGTATCGCCCGCCATAAAGGCATTTGCGCCGGCAACCACAGAGGCCACCGAAACCTGTTCAACATCATCGCGTGTCATGCCTGCCGTGGCATAAAATGCAGAGAGCTGAGGCAAAATCGTATTCTGCGCGGTATATCCATCGGTCATGGCTTTACCGCGTAAATCGCCAACTGTCATGATATCGCTGTCTTTGCGCACAAAGATGGCCTCGACCAAAGGTTGCAACTGACCAACGACGCGGATGTTTTCATTCTTATTACCGTTCCACCATGCCTCGCCGGTGATGGAATAATTCACCTCTTGCAGGTTCGCCACGCCAAATTCAATCCCGCCGTCATTTACGAAGGGAATGAACTGGTTGGGACTCGTTGCGGGTTGTATAGTCGTGTTGAGACCGTTTGCATTCGCAGCGTTGGCGACGGCGGTTCCGATATTATGGAACAAAGATCCCGGATTGGACGTCGCAATTCCAACGTTCTGCGCAGATGCGGTACTCCCCACGAGCGCGGCCACACTAAAGGCGGCGGCTGTACATAAAAATTTCATTAGTAATCCTCCCAGATTGTCTTCGGTTTGCCGAAGTAAACTCTTAAAATCCCACAATGTGAGATTATCTACCAAATTACTTGAAATTTGCGATCCGACAAGGCCTAATAAATTTATTCAGGCGCAAGGGATAAGAGATGGACCAAAGTCACGAACAAACGGGCGCGGAGTCTTTGCTGGAGGGCCTGTCGCGATCTGGCATTCAATATATGTTTGCAAATGCCGGTACGGATTTTCCGCCGATCATCGAAGCTCTCGCGCGGCGTGATCCATCTGCGGCGCCTGTTGCATTGACGATACCGCATGAAACCGCCGCCGTCGCAATGGCTCATGGCGCTTACTTGGTCACAGGTCGCGCCCAGGCGGTGATGGTGCATGTGAATGTCGGGCTCGCCAATTCCGTGATGGGCGTGATCAACGCGGCGTCCGACAATATCCCGATGCTGGTCATGTCAGGTCG
>DFSO01000048.1:2100-2766 GCA_002378665.1 Loktanella sp. UBA3435
CGCAAGGGCGCGCGAATGACGCCCATCCAATATGGTCAAGAGATGTTTGACCAGACGTCACTCGTTCGGGACTTGGTGAAATATAGCTACGAAATGCGCTATCCTGAACAAGGAAAACAACTGGTTATGCGTGCCATGTCATTGGCAACCTCTGAGCCTCAAGGCCCGGTTTACCTCTCGCTCCCAAAAGAACCTTTGTCAGAAACTGTGCCCGAAAATACGCAAACGCATCATCCGATGCCGCCCTCTGCGACCAAGATCTTGCCCGATCCAGAGGCCATCGCCAAACTTGCGCGTCTTCTTGAAACCGCATCACATCCCGTGATCATTTGCCAGCGTGGCGACACCGAAGGGCGTCTTTCGAAGGCGCTTTCAACCCTTGCGGCAAACCATGGGATTGCGGTGTTTGAACCTTTTTTGCTGCGCAATGTCCTGCCGTCAAACGATCCGGCGTTGCAGGGCTATCATGCCAGCGGGCCCAGGGATGCCGACCTCATTATCGTCCTTGATAGCGATACGCCATGGATTGAGGCCACCAATGCCCCAGGTCCAGAAACCACGGTCGTACACATCGGCCCCGACCCCCATTTCGCGCGTATGCCGGTGCGTGGATTTAGGACCGATCTTGCCATTTCGTCAGATCCTGTCGAGGCGATTCTCGCAGTT
>DFSO01000072.1:0-10231 GCA_002378665.1 Loktanella sp. UBA3435
CACCAACTTTTAGCTATATCTCTATCGACAATGACCCACCCGTCGGCGTAATGACCCCAGCCTGTATCTGGGTGCGACACAGTCACATCAAACCGCCAACCACCTGCGTTCATCGCAGTGGTCGCCACCTTTTGGATCTCAGGCGTATCGGCAAAGCTGGTGGTCGCCATAACCGTCAAAATCGCAGCAAGCTTCATCTTCATTTCGCCAGCAAAATGTTGCGCGGAATTGACGCAAACTCACGCGACCAAACCACCCAGACTACAACAAGTGTCGCACCAAACAGCGGGAGAGCGCCGAGTAACCACGCCAGCGCCCCAAGCGCAAAATACATCGACCTCAAGCCACGGTTAAAGTTCATCGCAGCGCGGATATTCAACTCGGCCGCTTGTCCTGCCCTTGGTTGCGTCAATGGATCGTTGGGATCGTTTGGCACCGCCGACATCAAAACAGCGCAATAGCCAAACAAGCGGTTTGACCAGACGAATTTCAAGAACGCATTGGTCAAAAACAACGCCACAAACGCCAGCTTCACTTGGATCAGCAAGACAGGCGACGACATCGCTGTCACCTCTTGGGCAACACCGACAAGCGGGTCGGTATTCTTGGCCAAGGCCAGCACGCCACCAATCGCAAAGATGCAGGTGGAAGCAAAAAACGAGGTGCCTTCACGCAGGCTGGCCAGAATCTGCGCATCGAAAATACGTGGGTCGCGGTGGATAAATACCTCCATCCAATCGCGCCGCTTTTGCGACATCAGAACTGTGACCGAGGGCCTGGTCTTTGGTGGATGCTCAATGAGCCAACCAAGGGCCATCCAAGCGGTGACCATAAACAAGAAAGCGGCCCAATCGTATGTGCCAAGCAGCGTGAAGTGATGAGTCATTGTCATGCGCAACTCTTAGCGGTTTCAATTGAGGCTTGCCAGTCGCTTAAATTGGTCATATTAATTTACCAATAAAGAATTTGGAGAGCCGCCATGGAAATGCCCGTCCCCAGCGCTTTGGTCATATCGCGCAAGCAGCAACTGGTTTCACGCCTGCGCGAAGTCCTTCCTCATGACGCCGTGATCTCACACATTTCCGAAACGCGTGCCTATGAATGCGACGGGCTGACCGCTTATCGCTGCCCGCCCCTTTGCGCCGTATTGCCTGCGAACACTGCCGAAGTCGCCGCCGTCTTGAAAATCTGCCACGAGATGAACGTCCCCGTCGTGCCGCGCGGCTCTGGCACCTCGCTCGCGGGGGGCGCATTGCCCACCGCCGATTGCGTGATCCTTGGTGTCGCAAAAATGAACGGCGTGATCGAGACCAATTACGACGACCGCTATATCCGTGTGCAAACGGGCCGCACCAACCTGTCGGTCACGGGTGCCGTTGAAACCAACGGGTTCTTCTACGCCCCCGACCCATCCAGCCAATTGGCCTGCGCCATCGCGGGCAATATCGCGATGAACTCTGGTGGGGCGCATTGCCTGAAATACGGCGTCACGACCAACAACCTGATGGGTGTCACGATGGTCATGATGGACGGCACCGTGGTCGAGATTGGCGGCGCACATCTGGATGCGGGCGGGCTTGATTTGCTGGGCGTGATCTGCGGATCAGAAGGGCAATTGGGCGTCGTCACCGAGGCCACTTTATGCATCCTTCACAAGCCAGAAGGCGCACGCCCCGTGCTGATGGGCTACGACAATTCCGAGGTCGCAGGTCAGGTTGTGACCGACATCATCAAAGCGGGCGTCCTGCCAGTTGCCATCGAATTCATGGACCGCCCTTGCATTGAAGCGACCGAGAAATTCGCGCAAGCGGGGTACCCGATGTGCGAGGCCTTGCTGATCGTCGAGGTCGAAGGATCAGACGCCGAAATTGACGCGCAACTGGCGCTTATCATGGATATTGCGCGCAAACATAATCCAGTGGAGTTGCGCGAAGCGAAATCGGCCGACGAGGCGGCGCGCATTTGGCTTGGTCGGAAATCCGCCTTTGGCGCGATGGGACAGATCAACGATTACATGTGTCTTGATGGCACGATCCCCGTCTCCGAGCTCCCTTTCGTCCTCAAGCGGATCGGCGAAATGTCCAAGGAATTTGGCCTCGATGTTGGCAACGTTTTCCACGCGGGCGACGGCAACATGCACCCGCTCATTCTGTTTGATGCCAACAAAGAAGGCGACCTAGAACTCTGCGAAGCAATGGGTGCCGAAATCCTCAAACTCTGCGTCGAGGTGGGCGGTTGCCTAACTGGCGAACACGGCGTGGGAATCGAGAAGCGCGACCTCATGCATGTGCAATTTGCACCCGCAGATCTTGAAGCGCAAATGGCCGTGAAGGACGTATTTGATCCCAAGTGGCTGCTTAATCCCGCCAAAGTGTTTCCGCTCGACGCCTCAGCAAGACGCCGCGTGGCATGACCAATTTTCGCCGAAAATTGGAGCCTGCGGCGCAGGTATTTTTGATCAGAAGAAGATGACATGACCCCACATTCACAGACCGACCTCGCCCAAATGATCGCCGACGCAAAAGGTCCGCTCCGCATCATTGGCGGCGGCACGCGGGCAATCGGGCGCGTCATTGGCGAAACGCTAGATATGTCAGCCATGTCTGGTATCACTCTTTATGAGCCGGGAGCGCTTACGCTCGTCGCCAAGGCAGGCACATCTGTTGCCGGGATCGAAGAAACCCTCGCTGCGCAAAACCAGCGCCTTGCTTTTGAACCTATGGATCACCGCACGCTTTTAGGCACAGAGGGCACCCCCACAATCGGCGGCGTTGCCGCGGCGAACGTCTCCGGCCCGCGCCGTATCGCCGTGGGTGCAGCCCGTGATTTCATGCTCGGCGTGCGATTTGTCGATGGCGCAGGCAACATCATCAAAAACGGTGGCCGCGTGATGAAAAACGTGACCGGCTACGATCTGGTCAAACTGATGACGGGCGCATACGGCACCCTCGGCGTGCTTACCGAAGTCTCGCTCAAAGTCTTGCCCGCAGTTGAGACCACACTCAGCCTCACCCTGAACGGCCTCGACGATGCTATGGCAATCAAGGCGATGTCAGCGGCCCTTTCATCTCCCTATGAGGTCACAGGCGTCGCCCACGACCCAAGCACAGCCACAACCCATTTCCGCTTTGAGGGGTTTGCAGCCTCTGTGGCCTACCGTGCGGCAGAACTGACCAAAAAGCTCAGCGCATTTGGCACGGCGGCCGAGGCCCAAACCGACTGGACCGCAATCCGCGACGTGCACGCCTTCGCCAATAACCAAGGTGACGTCTGGCGCATCTCCGTCAAGCCCTCCGACGCCGCGGCACTTACTGCCAAACTTGGCGCTACGGCCGTGCAATACGACTGGGGCGGCGGCCTGATCTGGGCACTCACACCCGAAGGCCACGACCTGCGCACTGCCATGGGCGGCACTGCAGGCCACGCGACACTGATCCGTGGCAAAGGCTGCGGCCCGACGTTCCACCCCGAACCCGCCCCTATCGCCGCGATCACCGCAGGCCTGCGTGCAAAATTCGATCCGCGCAACATTCTCAATACGGGGATCATGTCCTGATGCAAACCACTTTTACGCCAGAGCAACTGACCAAGCCCGCCACCAAACGCGCCAATGAAATCCTGCGCGCCTGCGTGCATTGCGGATTTTGCACCGCGACCTGCCCGACCTATCAAGTCCTCGGCGATGAGCTTGATAGCCCACGTGGCCGCATCTACCTGATAAAGGATATGTTGGAGAACGAGCGCACGCCCGACGCGAACACCGTTCTGCACATCGACCGCTGCCTGTCTTGCCTTGCCTGTATGACGACCTGCCCGTCTGGCGTTCACTACATGCATCTGATCGACACCGCCCGTGCCTATATCGAAGACAAATACAAACGGCCCCTGTCGGACCGCGCCCTGCGCTGGGTTCTCGCCCGTATCTTGCCCTATCCGACACGCTTTCGGATCGCTCTGCTCGGCGCAAAAATCGGACGCCCCTTTGCACGGCTCATTCCCGATCCACGGCTTCGCGCCATGCTGGAAATGGCCCCTAAGGTTATCCCACCTGTATCGCGTAACGACGACCCCCAGACTTTCCAGGTTGCCGACAAGAAAATGCGTGTTGCCCTGATGACAGGCTGCGCCCAACGTGCGCTCAACACCGATATCAATGACGCGACGATCCGCCTGCTGACCCGCCTCGGCGCTGAGGTCGTGATCCCCAAAGGCCAAGGCTGCTGCGGCGCCCTTACCCACCACATGGGGAAAGAGGACGAGAGCCACGCAACCGCGGCCAAAAACATCCGTGCTTGGGTGGCCGAAATGGATGCGGGCCTCGACGCCATCGTGATCAACACCTCTGGCTGCGGCACAACGGTCAAAGACTATGGCCATATGTTCCGCAACACAGATCTTGCCATCGACGCCGCCCGTGTATCGGCCATTGCGATGGATGTCTCTGAAGTGTTGATGAAACTTGACCTGCCCGAAGGCGCACCCAAAAATACCAAGGTCGCCTACCACGCGGCGTGTTCCTTGCAACACGGCCAAAAGATCAAAACATTCCCCAAGGACCTTCTCAAGCGTGCTGGATTCACCGTTCTCGAACCCGCCGACAGCCACCTGTGCTGCGGCTCGGCTGGCACTTACAACCTGATGCAACCCGAAATTTCCAAGCAACTCAAAGCGCGCAAAGTGCAAACGCTAGAGGCCCTCACCCCCGATATCATTAGCGCGGGCAACATCGGCTGCATGATGCAAATCGGGTCAGGCACCGATACGCCCATCGTGCACACGGTGGAGCTGCTGGATTGGGCCACAGGCGGGCCAAAACCGCCTGCACTCACTGCAGCAAAAAACACCCAACCTCAGGTGCCAATCCTGCGCTAATGCCATAATGTCGCCGCAAGGGCTGGATACACAGCCCAAAACCCCGAGGTGATAATGCGCATTTTGTCTTTTGTTTTCCTGATGATCTGCGGGCCACTCGCCGCGCAGGAAACCGGTCTTGTCACCCTGCAAACCCGCGAAGACAGCCGTAATTGGGCGGGCGTCGGCAGGCTCGACATCATCGACAAAGGGTTTTGCACCGCCGCTCTTATCCAAAACCGCCTGATCCTGACAGCCGCGCATTGCCTCTACGACACGGATGGCAGCCTGATCAGCCCCGACCGTTTCGTCTTTGAAGCAGGTCTACGCGATGGTCGCGCCGAGGCTTCACGCGGGATTAGCCGCATCTTGCCACACCCCGATTACAAACATGACGGGCCAAGTACCGACGCCGCAGAAGTGGCCAACGACATCGCCCTGTTGGAGCTTGACCAGCCGATCCGCAACGGGCGGATCATGCCCTACGCCACCGCGCCAAAACCACAAGCAGGCGATGAAATCGGGATCGTCTCCTACGGGCGCGACCGCGCGAATGCGGCCAGTCTGCAAGAGGTCTGCAAGGTCATTGAGCGTCAATCTGGCGTGATCCTGATGGACTGCGACATCACCTTCGGTTCCTCTGGCTCACCTGTTTTTTCCATGGCGGACGGCCACCCGCAAATCGTTTCGGTGGTCTCGGCCATGGCGGATGTCGAGGGCAGACAAATCTCGATTGGCACCTCGCTGCAAGAACCGCTCGCACAACTCCTCGCCAGCTTTAACAGCCAAAGCACGGGCTCTGCGCGCAAGATCGTTACAAACGGACAGCGCAATGACACAGGCGCGAAATTCCTGCGGCCCTAACGCTTTTTCCGAGCCAAAATATGCCCGCCGGAGGCGAATTTTACACCAAAACGCCCCCCTTGAAACCAAAACGCACCATCCCCACATCAATGATACGGACGCCAAACATGGGTCCATCACTCAATCGGCTCTGCCAATAATGGAGAGCCAAACACTTGTTATCGCTTGATAAAGGATGACCACTATGCGTACTTTTGACCTGACACCACTCTACCGCGCCACTGTTGGCTTTGACCAAATCGCCGATCTTCTGGACCGCACGCTTGCCTCAGAGGCTAGCAACACAACCTACCCCCCATATAATATCGAAAAGACCGATGATGACGCTTGGCGCATCTCTCTGGCTGTCGCAGGCTTTGCCGATGACGACCTCGCGATTGAGGTGAAAGACCGCAATCTTCACGTCACCGCGCGCAAGTCCGACGAAGACGAAACCAAGACTTATCTGCATCGCGGCATCGCCACCCGCGCGTTTGAACGCCGCTTCCATCTGGCCGACCATGTCCGCGTGACAGGGGCCAGCCACGAGAACGGCATGCTGCACATCGATCTGGTCCGCGAAATCCCCGAGGCGCTCAAGCCCCGCCAAATCGCGATCACCAAAGGCCAAACAACCAAGGCTAACCTGATCGAAGAAAAGTCAGTGAACTAAGCGGCAATAGGGCAACTTCGGCCCTTTGCCACACCTCGGTAGGATGGGTTTAAACCCATCCTACTTCAGTTCGACCTCCACAAAGGTCATTGTATCCGCGCCACGATTGATCACATTGTGCTTCACACCCGCATCGCGGCGATAGGCCGTGCCCGCAGGGATCAGCACCTCAACAACCGCCTCATCAGGGTTTTCCAGCAACATTGCGCAATCGGTCACAGCCGTAATCACATAGTCATATTCATGGGTGTGCCAGCCCGTCTCGGCCTCAGGCGCAAAATCAAAGCGCGTCACCCGCACCCGCGCATCATCAATCATCTGGGTCGCTTTCGCGGGTTTGCGGTCCATCAATGCGCCTCCGCCCAGCTTTTGCCCTGCCCCGCATCCACCGCGAGCTTTACATCCAACTTCACCGCAGGATCAGAGGCATTCTCCATCACATCACGCGCCACCTTAATCAAATCGTCAGCAGCATCCTCATCGACCTCAAAGATCAATTCATCGTGGACCTGCAACAGCATTTTGGCAGGAATTCCTTTGATCGCCTCGGGCATCCTGATCATCGCACGACGGATCACGTCCGCAGCAGTCCCCTGAATCGGCGCGTTGATCGCCGCGCGTTTGGCAAAGCCCGCTTGCGGCCCTTTGGCGTTAATCTCGGGCGTGTTGATCTTACGACCGAACAAGGTTTGCACGTAATTGTGGTCTTTCGCGAATTGGATCGTCTCATCCATATAGGTGCGAATACCGGGAAAACGTTCGAAATAGCGGTCAATAAACCCCTGCGCCTCGGCCCGTGGAATCCGCAAATTCCGCGCAAGACCAAAGCCCGAAATCCCGTAGATCACCCCAAAGTTAATCGCTTTCGCCTGAGACCGAATAGCAGGCGTCATCTCATCCAAAGGCACGTCAAACATCTCTGACGCCGTCTGCGCGTGAATATCAATGCCGTCCCTAAACGCCTGTTTCAGCGCATCAATCTTTGCGACATGCGCCAAAATCCGCAACTCGATCTGGCTATAATCGAGGGACACCAAAACCTTGCCCTCATCAGCAATAAACGCCTCGCGGATACGGCGGCCTTCTTCGGACCTTACAGGAATGTTCTGCAAATTCGGATCAGTCGAAGCCAAGCGCCCCGTATTCGCCCCCGCAATCGAATAAGACGTGTGCACGCGGCCCGTCTCGGCGTTGATATGTTCCTGAAGCGCATCCGTGTAGGTCGATTTCAGCTTTGCCAGTTGACGCCAATCCAGAATGCGGCGCGGCAAATCGTGGATCGTTGCCAAGTCTTCCAGCACGTCAACACCTGTCGAATAGGCCCCCGTTTTGCCCGTCGATGGCTTCTTCCCGTCGGGCATCTCTAGACCCATCTCGTCGAACAGGATCTCGCCCAACTGCTTGGGAGAGGCCACGTTAAACTTGCGCCCAGCCAGCGTCTGGATCTCATCCTCCAGCCCCGCCATCTTTTGGGCAAAGCCATTCGACATGCGGCTCAGCGTATCGCGGTCCACCTTCACGCCCGCCATTTCCATCTGTGCGAGCACTGGAACCAAAGGCCGCTCTAGCGTCTCATAGACCGTCGTCACCTTGGCGAGGTGCAACATCGGCTTAAACATCTGCCACAGGCGCAGCGTGATATCCGCATCTTCGGCCGCATATCTCACCGCATCATCAATCGGCACACGGTCAAACGTGACAGCAGATTTACCCGTACCCAAAAGCGGCTTAATCGGAATCGGCGTGTGCCCCAAATACCGTTCCGACAGCAAATCCATGCTGTGATTATGCAAGCCACCATGCATCGCATAAGACATCAACATCGTGTCATCGATGGGGTGCACATTGATCGCCAGTCGCGCAAAAATCTTGGCGTCATATTTCATGTTCTGCCCGATCTTGAGGATGGTCTCATCCTCCAGCATCGGCTGCAAGGCAGCTAAGCACTCGCGCAAATCCATCTGCCCGTCCGCGCGCGCATCAGAGCCAAACAGATCATCCTGTGCGGCCGCCTTATGGGTCAGCGGAATATAACAGGCCTGTCCCGCCTCAACGCATAGCGAAATGCCCACCAATTCGGCCCGCATTTCATTGAGCGCCGTGGTCTCGGTATCCACCGCTACATAGCCGCGCGCATAAATCCGGTCGATCCAGACCTGCAAGGCGGCCGCATCGGAAACCTTCTCATATTTGCTCGCATCAAAAGGCACAGCATCGGCAACCACAGCAGCGGGGGCTTCAATCTCTGGCGCCTTTGCGCCCAGCTTATCCGCGATCCGCTTCACAATCGTGCGGAATTCCATCAGCGCCAGAAACGCCAGCAAATCCTCAGGCACCGCATCCTTGATCTCCAAACTGTCCAGATCAAACGGCAATTCCATATTGCAATCCAGCGTCACCAAGCGCTTGGACAACTCAATCTGCGCACGATTATCGAGCAGGCTTTCACGACGCTTTGGCTGCTTAATCTCGCCCGCACGGTCGAGCAGTGTTTCCAGATCTCCATATTCATTGATCAACAACGCCGCCGTCTTGATCCCGATCCCCGGCGCACCGGGCACGTTATCCACGCTATCACCGGCAAGCGCCTGCACATCAACCACGCGCTCTGGCTGCACGCCAAATTTCTCGACCACAGCATCGCGGTCAATGCGCTTGTTCTTCATCGGGTCGAGCATCTCAACGCCGTCACCCACAAGCTGCATCATATCTTTGTCGGACGAGAGAATCGTGACACGGCCCCCCGCATTGCGCGCCTGACACGACAGCGTCGCGATTATATCGTCGGCCTCAAATCCCTCGATCTCTTCGCAAGCAATGTTAAACGCACGGGTCGCATCGCGGGTCAGCGGCATTTGCGGGCGCAAATCCTCAGGCATCGCATCGCGGTTCGCCTTGTATTGGTCATACATATCGTTGCGAAAGGTGTGGCTGCCCTTGTCGAAAATCACGGCGACATGTGTCGCCGCATCGTCGCCAGAATTATTCTCGATATAGCGCTGGAGCATATTCACAAAGCCACTGACAGCCCCAACAGGCAAACCATCAGACTTGCGCGTCAACGGCGGCAGCGCGTGATAAGCTCGGAAAATAAACGCAGAGCCATCAATCAAATGCAGATGGTGGCCCTTGCCAAATTGCTGTGTCATGTAAATTTCCCCTGCATTTGTGTCAGGGGTCGTTTTGCCAGAAACGGGACCAGCCTGCCAGTGCTTAAGCGGCAGGCTCGATCATATCGACGCGCAAACCATGACGCCCGCCCTCAAATTCGGCAGACAGAAACGCATCAACGATATCCATCGCAAGGCCTTTGCCCACTACGCGCGCGCCCATCGACAACATATTTGCGTTGTTGTGTTGGCGGATCATACGGGCCGAAAACGTGTCCGAACACACACCACAGCGAATGCCTGCAACCTTATTGGCCGCCATCATAATCCCTTGGCCAGTGCCGCAAATGATAATGCCAAGCGCACAATCACCAGAGGCAACCATGTTGGCCGCAGCCTGCCCATGTTTCGGATAATCCGTGCTCGCGTCCGTTTCAGGGCCGATATCAACGACCTCATAACCCGCTGCCTCTACATGAGCCGCAATCGCGTAACGCAATGGAATATCAGCGTGATCGCTTGAAATCACAACGCGGGTCATACTTTACCCTCGAAATCTTTGTGTACCAACTTGGCGTCGCAATACGGGCATTCGACCCAGCCATGGTCACCTGGAATTTGCAGCCAAACACGCGGATGACCACCCTCGCCGCCATCACAGGCCACGCGGTAATCGTTGACGATACGGATTTCTGGGGCAGGTGTTGTCATGTCTCGTCCTGTCTGGTTGCCACGGGTCACGGCCCGCCTTACA
>DFSO01000072.1:10545-15561 GCA_002378665.1 Loktanella sp. UBA3435
CCATCGAAATTTCGGGTCTTTCCAAGACATATGCCGCCTCTGGGCGCTCTGAGGCGAAACATGCGCTCAATGGAATCGATCTCAACATTCCGCGCGGCATGATCTTTGGGCTTTTGGGGCCGAACGGCGCTGGCAAATCCACGATGATCAACATCCTCGCAGGTCTTGTCACCAAGACCTCTGGGTCCGTTAAAATCTGGGGCTTTGACCAAGACGAAAACCCGCGCCAGTCCCGTGCCGCTATCGGGATCATGCCGCAAGAGCCGCACCTTGATCCATTCTTCACACCCGCAGGCTCGCTCGACGTGCAAGCGGGTCTCTACGGCGTGCCAAAATCGCAGCGCAAGACCGCCGAAATTCTGGAATTGATCGGCCTGACCGACAAGGCAAACGCCTACGCCCGTTCACTCTCAGGTGGCATGCGGCGCAGGCTCTTGTTGGGCAAGGCGCTCGTGCACTCCCCACAAATCCTTGTCCTTGATGAACCCACCGCTGGCGTCGATATTGAACTGCGCAACATCCTTTGGGCCAACGTGCGCAAGCTCAACGAACAAGGCGTGACAATCATCCTGACAACCCACTACTTGGAAGAGGCCGAGGCGATGTGCGACGAGATCGCGATCATCAACCACGGCAACCTGATTGTGCGCGACACCACCGCCAACCTGCTGGGCCGCCTAGACCACAAAACTCTCGTGATCCGCCCTGCGTCTGACGCCGATCTACCGCCCCTGCCCGCCAATATAACGGGGCAAAAGCGGCACGACGGACGACTGGCATTCACCTACCAAAGCGGGCAAACCAGCGCCGATGCGGTCCTCGACCTGATCCGCAAAGCGAAAATCGAAATCAGCGACATCACGACAGAGCAATCAGACCTCGAAGACGTCTTTCTCGCCCTGACAAAGTCTTAAGGCAGCATCCGCCCCAACTGGTTGCCGCCAATGATATGCATGTGAAAATGCGGCACGTCTTGCACGCCATGAGTACGGGTATTGGCAACAGCACGGAAGCCCTGCGCCACATCGCTCATCTCGCAGACAGCAGCGACAGCAGCGAAGAAACCCGCCTGCTCATCCGCACGCGCATTGGCTGCAAAGTCGTCAATGCTAACATAGGCACCCTTAGGGATCACCAGCACATGCACAGGGGCTTGCGGTGCGATGTCTTTGAACGCCAAGGCATGCTCGTTCTCAAAAACCGTGCTGTTGGGAATTTCCCCACGCAGGATTTTGGCAAAAATATTCTGGTCATCATAGTCAAATTGCATGGGTCACCTCAGTCAACAAATAGGTAGGGGGTTTCGGCCAGTTTGCGGGCCGTTTCATCATCCAGCGACAAAAATCGCGCAAGTGCTGTGGCGTTTTCCTGCGGGCTCGCGGATTCGCGCAAACGCACGTAATTCTCAAATCCAGAGTCGCGGATCCTGTCGCTATCAAACAAAATGTCATAGCGGATCGTCGGCAAAAGCTGCTCTAGGGTCTCATCAGACGTCTGATCACCTGCCAGACCCACACGGCGGGCGTGGCCCACCAGATAATCATCGGTCATGTTGCAATCGATCTCTAGCAGTCGGGTTGACGAGCGGTCTGAGAAGAAATCCTGCATCAGATCAAGGTTGGCCGTGTCCATGCTGATTACCAGACGGTTGGTGTCGTAGTAATCAAATAACATCCGCACCAAGGCACGGCGGTGACGCGTGCGCTTACCTAGGTTCGACTGAATCCCGCCCAAATCAGGCAGGGGCGTGTCTTCTTCGTTAAAGATATAATCAATCGCAGGCACATCCGTATGCTCGCGGATTGACGTCAGTAACCGCTTGGCCACATGCCACTTTTTACATGCGACAATCAACAATTCGCGTTCCCTACCCAACGAGCTTTCAGTTTCCCAAAAACGGCTGGTGAATCGGCGGCCAATACGACCACGGCCTGTGAGGAATTTGAACAGACCCCGGCCCTCATTCGATATCTTAAAATCATCGCGCCCAGAGGCATATAGCTTCCCCAATCGCTCCTTAAGCTCCTTGGCCTCAGGACTAATTTTACGGGCAAACAAGCTGTCTTGGCTCAGCAAAAGATCATAGTGATCATTATAAAACGTCACCGGCATCCCGTAATCGGTGAACATCAAAAACGTCATCGTGCGGGTCTGAATTTCATTGCCTGGCACCAAATGGCGGACAATCGTTTGGAAAAACGTCTCGTCAGGAATCCACGTCGTCTTGAAAAACCGCATCACATCTTTGCGCTTTTTGGTGAAATCAAGGATCCATTCAATCGTGCGACGGCGCAGCACCCACCACTGCGATCCAATCATCACCTGCAAATCGGTTGGCACCTCACGGGTGATCCCAAATTTGCGTTGGAACCAGAACGACCAATAGAATCGGCGCTTCTGGGTGCGCTCGTTGAAAAAGTGACGGTAAATCAGACGCTCTTCTTTAAAGCCCGTCTTAATCCATTCACTCTCGAAATAATCAAAGCTCTCGACGTAATCGACGTCGTTATCATCCAAAAACTTATGGGCATATTTGGCCGACTTAATCGCCATGCAATCGCCCGAAACCATATAAAAATGGGTCGCGCGCGGAAACGCATCTGCCGCTGCCTCAACCGCATAAAGGGTCGCTTGCACCAACGACCATTCGCCCCAGCCGCATTTGATCCGCTTTTTCGCAAACGCAACGTTCGGATTATCCGCCAAACTCGTGCGGATTTTCTCAAACGCCTCAAGTGGAGCACGCGCATCAAAATGAATTGCGATAAAATCACCAACAGCCGTCAGCTGCTGTGCCTGCTGGATAATTGCGTCAGGGTCCTTGTGACACAAGAGAATGAAAGCGATCTTTGCCATACCAGAATACGTTTACCCGAAACTTTAGTGTTGCTTACTTCTCATAACGTGAACAGACGTTGAATATACAGGCTTTCTTTGCTTTTATTGGTCAACTATGACGGTTGAGTAATTAAACCGTGTGTAAGCGGGCAGTTTGGAGACCGATTTATGGGTTTTCCCGACACTTGGATGACCGAAAGCGAAAGTGTGGTCTATCGGGTCGTCCCGAAATGCGCCTGCTCGACCATCGGTCAAATCATGTATTACTCCGATCACGGCTCCTTTTTTGATGGGGATATCCACGATGCGACGGGTGGTATGCACAAATGGGCGATGGACGAAAGCCAGCCGCTGATCACGACCAACGTGAAAGGGCACAGCAGCTATTCGTTCACCTGCGTGCGCAACCCATACACGCGAATCCTGTCGTCGTTCTTTGATAAGATTTGCGGCATCCAGCGCAATGGCCGCCGCTATCGCGGCAATCTCGTCCCGCTTTTGATCCAGAAATACGGGATTGAAGTTGGCGATCCGGAGACGGGCTTTGAATTCGACCAGATCAAATCCTTCCGCCGATTCCTGTTGTTTGCGCGCGACACCATCCGCTGGCGCAGGCCAATGGAGCCAGATATTCACTGGTCTGCCATGTCAGGACACATCTCGACCTTCATCGTGAATGGCGGGACTTATGACAAAATCATCTGGACCGAGAAATTCAACGAAGGCATGCAAGAGGTCTTGGACAAAATCCAAACCCCGAGCAAAGTCGACCTTGCTGCAATCCCGCGCTTTAACGAAAGCGAAGGGCACGGCCCAAAGCGGCTGCATCCTGTTGAGGATTACTTCGACGATCTGTCCAAACATCTGATGTGGGAAATCTACAAAAAGGATTTCCAACTGTTCAAATACGACTTCGACGATGCCAGCAACAAAATGCCCATCGGCGAAATTGACTTGCACGAAGTACACGCAAAACTGGGCGAGTAGTGCCTGCGGCGGCAGGTCAGGGGGGCTAGCCCCCCCTCGGCCTTCGGCCTCACCCCCCAGCATATTTCCGCTCGGAAAAAACGATTTGTTAACTACGAATCGCTGAAACTATTGAGGCGGTACAGGCAGGCATGCCGATGACCGCCGACGAAAAAGCCGCTGCCACGCCTCTTGCGCCAGGCGACTTCAGGCTGGCAGCGCACCTTTGGCTTTTTCCGAGTATAAATATGCTCTTTTCCTCGCCATATCCAATTGCCGCCCTAAATCACGTTCGGTGAAGAGGGGAATGAATGACCACAGTTTTGATCATTGGCTCTGGGCCAAATGCACTTGAGGCTCGCTCTTGGCCGCGCGGCGTATTCGACGTGATCGTTGCGATTAATAACGCGTGGCGCGTTCGCGAGGATTGGAACTACCTCATTTATCCCGAAGACTTTCCCGCAGACCGCCGCCCTCACCACCTAAAAGACGGTCAAACGCGGATCCAAGCCTCCGATTTTGTCCCTCATCAAAACCAATTTGGTGGCTTCGTCTATGCGGGTGGCACCATGGCTTTCACCGCTGCTTATTGGGCACTTGGGGCACTAAGGCCGTCTGCCATCGCAATGATCGGATGTGACATGACCTATGCGTCAAGGGGACCAACGCATTTTTACGGCCACGGCAGCCCTGACCCTCTGCGTGACGATGTCACCTTACGGTCCCTGCCTGCCAAATCCGCGCGGCTGGCAGCGCTCGCGGCAAAGAACAACTGCGCGATGGTGAATCTGTCCTCAAATCCCAGCCAGCTCACCTTCCCGCGCGCGCGCCTTCTGACCGCCGCCGCGCAGAAGCCCGTGCAACACAATACAACAGCCGTCGCGGCGGCCTTGGCCATGGAAAGAACCCTTGGCTACTATGTTCCGTCAGGAAAATACTGGGAGGTCGAACATACATTCGACCCCGCCCAAATCGACGCACTTGATGCTATGTGGCTGGCCTTAGCCTCGCCTGCGCAATCAAAGCAGTCAAATCCGCCTCAGGCCGCGCGCCGATGTGGCTGATCACCTCAGCTGCTGCGATATTGCCAATGTGACCACAATCTTCCAACGCATACCCATGCGTCAACGCCCATAAAAACGCGCCTGCAAACAAGTCACCTGCCCCCGTCGCGTCCACAATATCCGTCGGGATCGCGGGCACATGCCACGT
>DFSO01000072.1:15893-22124 GCA_002378665.1 Loktanella sp. UBA3435
CGTCAAAATCATCGGTCTCGTACATCGACAACATCTCGGCGCGGTTGCAGAACAACAGGTCCACGTCTGCCTTGATCATCTCGCGGAACGCATTGCGGTGACGGCTCACGCAGAATGGATCGGACAACGTGAGCGACACGCGCCCACCTGCCGCCTTGCACGCCGCAATTGCCTTTGCAAAAGCCGCATGGCTCTCTGGCCCGTCAAAGCGGTAACCCTCAAGATAGATCCACTCCGCCTCGGCCATCTGGTCCACATCAATATCGTCAGAGGTCAAAAACTCGGTTACACCCAGATAAGTGTTCATCGATCGCTCGCCATCTGGCGTCACGATAATCAGGCAGCGGCCCGTCTCATCAACCGCATCTTTGGGCGCAAACGCAGTCTCGTAAACCGCCCCTTGGGCCCTCAGATCATGCGCGAAAATCGCGCCAAGCTGGTCGTCTTTCACCTTCCCAACATAAGCCGTCCGGCCACCCAAATGCGCAATGCCCGCTATCGTATTGGCTGCTGACCCACCAGAAACCTCACGCGCAGGACCAATCTTGCCGTAAAGCTCAACGGCCCGTTCCATATCAATCAGTTGCATGATGCCTTTTCCGATCCCAGCCTCGGCCAGAAAGCTATCCTCGGCCCGCGCCAACACATCAACCATCGCATTCCCGATGCCCACGACCTGAAACTTCTTCATAGGTTTTTATCCTCAAACATGCAGAGATCGCGGATCAAACAGGCCGCGCATTTCGGTTTTCTCGCGACGCATGTATAGCGCCCGTGCAGAATTAGCCAGTGATGGGCGTGCAGCTGAAAATCGGCAGGCACATGATCCTCCACGGCCCGCTCGACCGCGTCCACATCTTTGCCAACGGCGATACCACTGCGGTTACCTACGCGGAAAATGTGGGTATCCACCGCTTGCGCAGGTTGGCCCCACCACATGTTCAAAACAACATTGGCGGTCTTGCGGCCCACCCCTGGTAACGACTGAAGCGCCGCCCGCGAATTCGGAACTTCGCCGTCAAACTCATCGACCAAAATCTGGCTCATCTTGATCACGTTCTTCGCCTTTTGGCGGAACAGTCCAATCGTCTTGATGTGTTCGGTCACACCCTCAAGGCCCAGATCAAGCATCTTTTGCGGCGTGTCGGCGATCTTGAACAACTCTCGCGTTGCCTTGTTGACGCCTTTGTCGGTCGCCTGCGCAGACAGCGCCACGGCCACGACCAGCGTATAAACATTTACATGCTCAAGCTCGCCTTTCGGCTCCGCTTCCATCTCGTGAAAGCGCTCAAACATCTCGCGGATCGATTTGTAATCAAGTTGTTTTACCATACCCCAATCTATGCGCAATTTTCGGGTCGCGGGCAACCGCTCCGATGCCCTAGAATGACCAGATGGAACAGCAAAACACATATCACTTTGCGGTCATGCGTCGGGCCATCGATTACATCGATGAGGCGACGGACAGGCCGCTGAGCCTCAACGCACTCGCGGCTGAAATGAACATGAGCCCTGCGCATTTCCAGCGGCTGTTTTCGCAATGGGTCGGCGTTTCCCCCAAACGCTACCAACAATACCTCGCCCTTGATCACGCCAAATCCCTACTCGCTGAACGGTTCACCACGCTAGAAACAGCCGACGCTATCGGCCTCTCTGGATCAGGCCGCCTGCACGACATGTTCGTGAAATGGGAAGCCATGAGCCCCGGTGATTTCGCCCGCGCGGGGGAGGGCCTCACCATCAACTACGGCTGGTTCGACAGTGCATTCGGCCCTGCCCTTTCCTTGGGGACAGATCGGGGCATCTGCGGGCTGGCGTTCTCGGCTGAATTCGGCCCAGACATCGCCATGTCCGACCTGCGCTCCCGCTGGCCAAAAGCCACCTATGTGGAAAACCCTGACGCCATCGCCGCATGGACCAAATCAGCGCTCGGCCTTTCAGGCGACACCAAACTGCATATGATCGGCGCGCCGTTCCAACTCCAAGTCTGGGAAGCTCTCCTGCGTATCCCGTCAGGGCACGTCACCACCTATTCCGAGATAGCACTTTCCATCGGCAGGCCCAAAGCCGTCCGCGCCGTAGGCACTGCCGTGGGCCGTAATCCCGTCAGCCTGCTCATCCCCTGCCACCGCGCATTGCGCAAATCTGGCGCGCTTGGCGGCTACCATTGGGGCCTGCCGATCAAGCGGACTTTGCTCGCGTGGGAATCAGCGCGGGCCGATAGCGCCGCCTAAAACTGCTGAAATCCGCCGAATTATGGAACGTTATTGGATAGCAATGGTTATTAATGCATACACTATTGCATCAACTCCGCGTTTCGACGCACCCCATATCAGACGGAATCATAGATATGACTTTTTATAAACTTCCTCTCGTTATCGCGCTCTCAGGCATGACCTTTGTCAGCGGCTGTATGGAAACCTCGCCAAATGGTGGCGAAAAGACGCGTAACGGTGCCGCTATTGGCGCAGGCCTTGGTGTTCTGGCGGGTATCGCTGGTGGCGACAACGCAGACGAACGCCGCCGCAACGCAGCCAAGGGCGCCATCATCGGCGGCTTAATCGGTGCAGGCGTCGGCAGTGCGCTCGACAAGCAAGAAGAAGAGCTTCGCGCGCAAATGGGTGGCAATGTTGGCATCGTCAACAACGGCAACAACCTCGTCGTCACACTGCCGCAAGACATTCTGTTCGCAACAAATTCAACGGCTGTTTCGAGTTCTTCACAAAACGACATCTATACGCTTGCAAGCTCGATCAACCGCTACCCGAACACCACCGTTAACGTCGTCGGCCACACCGATAGCGAAGGCGATGCGGCCTATAACTTTGATCTGTCCCAGCGCCGTGCACAATCGGTCGCGTCGGTCCTGATCAACGGCGGCGTATCCCCTCAGCGTATCCGCTCGATCGGTCGCGGCGAGGACCAACCGGTTGCCTCCAACGCAACGGCACAGGGTCGCCAGATGAACCGACGGGTCGAGATCATCATCACCCCGAACTAAGCAGTTCACAGTTAAAACAATCAAAGGGGGCTTATCGCGGGCCCCCTTTTTCATTGCCCCAACCAGACTTTGATAATACCAATTTACCAAATACGGATGGAAACCAAGATGCCCTTTGAACCAATACCGCAAGAGAAACTGTCGATGGGCGTCGTGCGCCAGATTGAGGGGCTTATCCTGCGTGGCATCCTGCGTCCGGGTGAGCGCTTGCCGTCAGAGCGCGAACTCTCGGAGCGTATGGGCGTTTCACGTCCCTCCCTGCGAGAGGCGCTCAGCGACTTGCAAGAGCGCGGTCTGCTGGCAAGCAAAGCAGGGGCAGGCGTCTTTGTCGCTGACGTCCTTGGCAGCGCATTTTCGCCCGCTTTGATCACCCTGTTCTCCTCGCATGACGAAGCAGTGTTCGACTACATCAGCTTTCGCCGCGACATGGAGGGGTTGGCAGCTGAACGCGCCGCAAGGCTGGGGTCTGACATGGACCTGAAAGTCATCGACACGATCTTCAAGAAAATGGAATCGGCCCACACCAAACGAAACCCCGCCGACGAGGCGCATCTCGACGCGGACTTTCACCTCGCCATTATCGAGGCCAGCCACAACATCATCATGCTGCATATGATGCGCTCGATGTACGAGTTGTTGCGCGAGGGCGTGTTCTACAACCGCACCGTTATGTTCAAACAACGCACCACCCGCGACACCCTATTAGAACAACACCGCGCCATAAACGCGGCCCTGCAAGCGCGCGACCCCGAAAGGGCACGCGGAGCAGTCGAAGGGCACCTCAGCTTTGTCGAAACATCCCTCTCGGATAAGCAAAAAGCGGATCGTAACGAGGCCTTCGCGCTGAAACGGTACGAGCACGAAGCCAAGCGTTAATTAGCGTAAAACAGCGGCCTCGAACGACTTGGTGGTTGGGCGCGCACAGGGGCCATAAGACCCAGCCGCGACATCCGCCAACTGAGGGAAAATCGCGAGCAACTCGTCGCGGGCATCCTCGGCCATCGACCCAATCGCCTTTTCACCGGGATGGAAGCTTTCGGACGCAATCCCCGCCGCATAGATCAACTCATGCGTATCAAACAACAGGTGGTAATAGGTGAAACTGTCTCGCTGGACTTGGCGGATCGTTTGGTCGTTCACTAGCTGGATCGCAGGGACCAGAACCTCGTCCTCACCCATATAAAGCTCGGCACGCCAGCCCGTCAGCAAAATCCGATGCTGTGGCGACACATAAAGATCGCGCGTATTGCCCAAAGCACCCGCTTCAATCCGAATAGGCGCGGCCTTGGGGTTGCCCACAATCCGTGATGACGCCACCCAACGGATCGGCTGGTCACCGCTATCCATCGTTGGGATCAGATCGCCAGCTGCAAATCTTCAATCGCACGCGGTCCATTCACCGTTTCGATCAAAGTGCCCTCAAGAAAACAGGTCACATAATTCCAGTTGTAACGCTCCGCGTTCAAACCACTATAGTTGTTGCCCGCGAGGCTATCGAGTGTCAGGGATCTAATTGGTCCGCCGTCCAATACCGACGGGTCACCGGGGCTGACATATTCAGGGACAAGATAGGCGTTTCCATTCGTATCTTGGGCAATGACGGCAGTTAGAGTGGCTGTCGTGCCATCCGTATAAGTAACCGTCGCGTTGTAAACAGCCGTGCCGTCAAAGCGTTGGGGGTTGCCGCCATCGATACGGAAATGCTCCGCAGGACGACCATCCATATCGTAATAGCTGCCGACATGGCCAACAGGTGACCACGTGACAAAGTCATCGACCAAAGGATCACCAACGCCGCCAAAGGTCATCCCTACAAGGGCGCCTGCGTTCTCGGACGTTGTGTTGCCTTCCCAAGTATCGATATCCGGCAATTGGCCGAGCGATATTGCACTAAACGTTGTGGGCATAGCGATGTTACCTCAATAGATACCGCACTTTTGGCGAATTGAGATCAGACTAGCATAGATTCGGGAATTTGACTTAGGCGGAATTGAAATGTGTTGCCAAAATCAGGCAGCATGTTGGCAATTTGGCCACAAAAAAGCCCGACCACTCAAGGCCGGGCTCTTTGAAATCATTGGTGAAACCAGTGCTTAGTGCAGCTTGGCTTCGACAGTTGCAATCGCATCGTCGATCAAACCATTGGCGCCTTTGGCATCCATCTGCTGTGCGATGATGTCTTGGGCAGCGCCCACGGCAACAACAACAGCTTGGTCTTTCACGGCCTTAATCGCAGAGGCCTTGGCACTGGCGATCTGCTCTTCAGCAGCAGCCAAACGGCGTGTGATTGAAGACGCGATGTCAGCCTTTGCAGCAGCAGCAGCAGTTGCCGCCTCGTCTTTTGCAGTGGCAACAATACGATCAGCCTGCTCTTGCACTTCCTTTTGCTTGCGCTCGTAAGAGGCCAGCAAGGATTGTGCTTCTTCACGCAGCGCACGCGCTTCGTTCAGCTCGGATTTGATCGATGCGGACCGCTTGTCCAACATCTCACCGATTTTTGCAGGTACTTTGTAGTACATCAAAATACCGATAAAAAGCAGGAACGCGAGCAGCACAACAAAGTTGGTGTTGCGCAGCGAAATGAACGGACCAGTCGCAGCAAACGCTGGGGATGCAGCGACGGTCATCAGGGTGGCGGCAAGATATTTCATGTCCTTAACCCTTCATACGCGCAGCAACAGCCGCAGTGATTGTTTTTGCATCAGCAGTACCACCAAATACCGCAACCAATTCCTTGGCTGTGTCTTTGGCCACTTCTGTGACGCTCTTGACCGCACCGTCGCGAATGTCGGCAATAGCCTTTTCGCTCTCGGCAGCTTTGGCCGCGATCTTTTTGTCAGCTTTCTTCAGCTCGGCATCAAGCTCGGACTGAATGTCAGCTTTCGCTTCAGCAACAATCGCAGAAGCTTGAGCGCGCGCATCTGTCAATGCCTGCTGGTAAGCAGCCTCCGCTTCAACGGCCTTATGCTTCAGCTCTTCGGCTGCGGCGATATCATTCGTAATTGTGCCAGACCGTTCCACAAGAACCGCGCCAATGCGTGGAAGTGCGATGCGCGACAGCACAAAGTAAATCACCACTAGGGTGACGATGAGCCAGAAAATCTGGTTCGGAAAGGTCGAGAAGTCCAGCTGCGGCATACCCGCAGAAGCTTCCGCCCCGTGTTCGACAGTCTCTGTTGCCATGGTGGCCCCCGGTTACCTTTGGTTTTACCGACCTGCGCGCCGCGTTA
>DFSO01000072.1:22483-40511 GCA_002378665.1 Loktanella sp. UBA3435
AAGATCCCCAAAGCTTCTGCGAATGCGAGGCCGATGAACAGTGTTGCAGTCTGCGATGCAGCTGCGGATGGGTTGCGCAATGCGCCTGCGAGGTAGTTACCAGCGACGTGACCAACACCGATTGCGGCTGCGCCGGAACCGATTGCGGCCAAGCCTGCGCCGATGAATTTGCCGAGTGCGGCTGCTGCTACGAGTTCCATGAGATTCTCCTTACGATGGAATTGAGTTGTAGTGACGTATCTAAACTTAGTGCGCTGGGTGCAATGCATCCTTCAGATACACACAAGTCAGAATGGTGAAGACGTAGGCCTGAATGCCGGCCACCAGAACTTCGAGACCGTAAATGGCGGTGATCGCCAGAATGGACACGGGGCTGATGGCTGCGATGGCAGCAAAACCTGCGAAAACTTTGATAACTGCGTGGCCGGCCATAACGTTACCCGCAAGACGGATAGAGTGGCTAACAGGGCGCACAAAGTAAGAGATAAGCTCGATGATCGCGATAACAGGGCGCAAGGCCAAAGGCGCGTCTTTCATCCAGAACAGGCCAAGGAAAGCAGGGCCGTTCAGCACAAAACCAAGGATCGTGACCGCGAAGAACACACCAAAACCAAGCACGGCAGTCACCGCGATGTGGCTTGTTGTTGTGAACGACATTGGGATCAAACCAAGGAAGTTGGCGAAAAGGATAAAGAGGAAAAGCGTCATGATATAAGGGAAGTACTTTACGCCTTCCTTACCAGTGACATCCTCAACCATCTTGTAAACGAAACCGTAAAGCAGCTCGCCGATGGACTGGACGCGTGTCGGAACAATCGCACGACCGCGGCTGCCCAGAACAAACAGTGCAACGATGCAAAGAACAGCAATTGCCATCCAGAGCGTCACGTTTGTTGGTGTGTACCAGTGGATTGCACCGTCGCCGAACAACGGCTTGACGATGAATTGATCCAGCGGGTGGAAAACCAACCCAGTATTTTCAGCAGCGTGAGTCTCAGTTGCCACGGTTTTCACCCTCTTGTTCGTTGGCGGCTGCCAACTGTTTTCTCTGCACTTCCTGCGCCGATCGCACCATGGTTTTGACACCAGCCGCGAGGCCCAGAAAAATAAATATCACCAGGAATATCGGAAGCGTTCCAAAGAACTGATCCAAACTATACCCAATGCCAAATCCGATCCCAAGACCGGCGACTAATTCGATCACCATCCGCCAAGCGAGCTGTGCCTGACTATAGCTCTCGTCCCCGTGCTCTTTGACGTATTCCGTCTTCTTTGCCGCCGCCAGTTTCGCCTCAAGCGCCTTCAATCTGGCACCGTCATCTACTGGATCGTGTGGCTCGGACATCGGTTTCAAATCCCACGAAGTGTTGTGCAGGGTTTAGGATGAGGCCGGCCATGAGTCAAGCAGCCGTTGTGTATGCGTAAGGCATTGTAAAACATGAGTATTTCAGACAAAGCGAGGCGGGGTTTTGGGGCAATACGTTAACAATGCGTGAATTTTGATATTCAACCAAATGGTTGACGTTTCCGTGGCATCCCGCTTAATCGACACTATGACCAACCAACTTGACGCCACCTTCGCGGCCCTAGCCGACCCCACCCGCCGCGCCATCCTCGCGATGCTGCTGGAGGACGATATGGCCGTCACGGATGTGGCCGAGCCGTTCTCAATGTCACTGGCCGCGATTTCCAAACATCTGGTGGTTCTCACCGCAGCGGGGCTGATCACTCAAGAGAAGCGTGGCCGCGTGAAATGGTGCAAACTAGAGCCCGACGCTCTGCGCGCCGCCTCCGTCTGGATGCAAGGCTTTGGCCAGATGGACGCGATTGATCTGGATGCATTCGAGGCTTTCCTCGCGCAAGAACTCCCCAGCTAGCCGTCGTCGCGCAACAGCAAGAACAACGCCACAATCGTCAGTGCAACGCCGCCGAAAATGGCCAGCGGCGGCACGGCTGCGCCCAGCGCAACGCTCCAAACAATCACCCAAGACGGCACCAAATAGGTGTAGGCCATCGCCTTTGCCGCAGGCAGGCGCATCGCCGAGAATTGCAGCAAGGTAAACGTCGCCGCACTCGCGAAAATCGCCGTATAGAGAATCGTGATCCAAACGATCGCAGGCAAGTTTGCCCAATCGGTGGCCCTCAAATCCGACCAACCAACAATGGTCAAGATCACCGCCCCCGTCACCAGCGTGCCAAAGGTAAACACCAACGCACTCTCACCACGGTTCAACTTGCGGACCAGCGGGGTGTATAACGCATGACTCACACAGCCCGTAAAATAGATCATCTCGCCGCGCCCGACCTCAAACCGCATCAAAGCCGCGACATCCGCGCGGAAAATCACCCAAAGCGCACCTACGGCGCCAATCGCAAGCGCCACCTTAATCCGACGATGCATGCGCTGCCCCAACAGCAGCCAGCCAAACCCCGCAGCGATCATCGGCGTCAAGGTAAACACCGCCGCTGCACTGACCGAAGGCGCGGTTTTCAGCCCCTCGAACATCATGACAAAGTAAAAGGTCAACGCCGACGCCAGCACGAGATACCGCCAAGGCGCAGTCAACGCGGCCCTTGGCACCCCGCCGCGCAGCGCGACCAAAAAGCCGATGATCGCAGAGGCAATCCAGAATCGCACCGCATTCAGCGCAAGCGGCGTGATGTCATTGGCCGCCAGCACGCCCAGCGCAAATGACCCCGCCACCAGCACCGAAAAGCACAGCATCGCCAAATGGCCGCTACGGGCCTGAGGCGTCATGCAGCGTAATCCTTCGCAAACCCCTTTAGATGCGTCAAAATCGCCTGCACCTTGCTCGTGCGGTGCAAATCAACATGGGTGACAAGCCACAGCTTTGCCCCCCAATCGGCCCGCTGCGGGAAGACCTCAACCAGATCGCAATCCTCCGTCATGTCGAAATCCGACACAAACCCGATCCCAGCACCCGCCAAAATCGCATCGACCATATTACGCTCATCCGTCGCCTGATAAATGATCCGTGCGTCACCCACCGTGGCACGCAGCCACTTATTAAACGGCGCACGATTGGCCTCGCTGTCATGGCCGACAAAACGGTGATTGCGTAAATTGGCCTCGGATGCGGGCATTCCATGCTTTTCGATATAGGCCTTTGACGCGACAAGCCGCACATTCATATCCAGAAACGGCTGCACCACATTGTCGGGCTGGTCGGGCATATCACCCGCGCGGATCGCCAAATGCGCCTCGCCATATTCCAATCGAAACAAGCGCTCGCCCGTCAGAAACCGCACGCGCACCTCTGGATACGCTTCTTGAAACGCCACGATTGAAGGCGTCAAAAACCGCGACAATGCCCCCAGCGAAGTGATGACAAGATCACCACTGACGCCCTCGCCCTGCCCCTTGATCCGCCCCGCCAATTGCGTGAACTGATCCTCAGTCGCTTGGGCGACAACCAACAGGTCATTGCCCGCCTCCGTCGCCGTATATCCACGCGCATGCCGCTGAAACAGTTTGACACCCAATCGGGTCTCAAGCGCATCAATATGACGAATGACCGTCGCGTGGTGCACGCCCAGCGCCTCGGCCGCACCCGACACCGTGCCATTGCGTGCCACCTGATAAGCCGTGCGAATCTCGTCCCAATTATCCATTATCCACCCTGTGCGCTCATAAACATGAAATACTAAAATGCACGGCTTTCGTTCGGTGATGCAAGAGATATCTTGCTTTACACGCAGTTGACTCCGCCCGTCACCCGCAGTAAACGACCCCTAACTCCGGATAGCATCAGCTTTCCGGTCTCTATTCATAGAGATCGCCCTCCGTCAGTGCGTCGCACCCACGGGGGCGCTTCTGTATTCACGAGGGCACTGCGCCGATGTTTGAGAACCTATCCGACCGCCTATCAGGCGTCTTTGACAAGCTCACCAAACAAGGTGCGCTCTCTGAGGATGACGTGAAAACAGCGCTGCGCGAGGTCCGCGTGGCCCTGCTTGAGGCCGACGTCTCGCTCCCCGTTGCCCGCGACTTCATCGAAGCGGTTCAGAAAAAGGCCACAGGTCAAGCGGTCACCAAATCCATTCAGCCTGGTCAGCAAGTCGTCAAAATCGTGCACGACGAATTGCAGCACATCCTGACAGGCGACACCGATCCGGGTAAACTCAAGATCGACAACGCGCCCGCGCCGATCCTCATGGTCGGTCTGCAAGGTTCGGGTAAAACCACAACCACGGCCAAACTCGCAAAACGCCTCAAAGAACGCGAAGGCAAGCGCGTGTTGATGGCCTCCCTCGACACCAACCGCCCTGCGGCGATGGAACAGCTCGCGATCTTGGGCGCACAAATCGGCGTCGATACACTGCCGATCATCAAAGGCGAAACACCCGTCCAAATCGCCAAACGGGCAAAAACCGCCGCAGCAATGGGCGGCTACGACGTCTACATGCTCGATACTGCGGGCCGCCTCCACATCGACGCCGAACTGATCGCGCAAGCAGCCGAAGTCCGCGACGTGACAAACCCACGCGAAACCCTGCTCGTCGTGGACGGCCTCACAGGCCAAGACGCGGTGAACGTGGCGCAAGAATTCGACGACAAAATCGGCGTCACTGGCGTCGTCCTCACCCGTATGGACGGCGACGGTCGCGGTGGTGCTGCGCTCTCGATGCGCGCGATCACAGGTAAGCCGATCCGCTTTGTGGGCGTCGGCGAAAAGATGGACGCGATTGAAACCTTCGAGCCTTCGCGCATAGCAGGCCGCATCCTTGGCATGGGCGACATCGTCGCTCTCGTCGAGAAAGCCCAAGAAACCATCGAGGCCGAACAAGCCGAGCGGATGATGAAGCGCTTCCAAAAGGGCCGCTTCAACTTCAACGACCTCAAAATGCAGCTTGAGCAAATGATCAAGATGGGCGGCATGGAAGGGATGATGGGCATGATGCCTGGCATGGGCAAAATGAAATCGCAGATGGATAAGGCAGGTCTGGACGACAAAATTCTGACCCGCCAAATCGCGCTCATCAACTCGATGACCAAGAAAGAACGCGCCAACCCCGAACTGCTCGCAGCGTCGCGCAAAAAGCGGATCGCAGCAGGTGCAGGCCTTGAGGTCTCCGAGCTCAATAAACTCGTCAAGCAGCAGCGCCAAATGGGCGACATGATGAAAAAGATGGGCAAAATGGGCAAAGGCGGCATGCTGAAGCAAGCCATGAAGGGCATGTTCGGCGGCAAGGGTGCCGAGGGTGCTATGCCCGACATGAACGATCCAGCAGCCATGGCCGAAGCGGCAAAAGCGCTCAAAGGTAAACTGCCCCCGGGCTTCCCCGGCATGGGCGCAGGTGCTGCCCTCCCTCCCGGCCTCTCCGGTTTCGGGAAAAAGAAATAATGCACCTCTTACCGGCATATGATGGACAGACACGGGCTCCCCAAGCCCCGATTTTCTATGTCCAATCAAACTCCCGCCGGAGGCTGCAAGACCTATCGACAAAGGGCACAGCATGAGCCTGACCAACGCCCCTGTCCTCGTGACCAAGAACCTCACTTTGCGCGGCCCGCAAAAGTCTGACCTCCCCGCTTTAACGCAGTTCGTTGGCTCCGAGCGGATGGAAAAACTTGGTTGGGCTGGCTCTGAGGGTGACGCATGGCGCGGCTTCATCGCAGGCATCGGCCACTGGCAGTGGCACGGCTACGGCTTCTTTGTCATCGAAGACAATACCACGCACCAACCCATCGGACGCACAGGCATTCTCAACCATATCGACTGGCCAGAACCCGAACTTGCCTACCACATGTTCGATGGCTTTGAAGGTAAATCGCTTTGCTATGAGGCCGCCGTTGCCGTGCGTGCTTGGGCAGGCAGCCTCGGGCTCTCGCCGCTGATTTCCATGATCGTACCGCGCAACACTCGCTCGCTTGCACTGGCAGCACGCCTCGGTGCCGTTGAGGAAACCCGCAAGCAGCATGACGGCGAAGAAGCGATCATCCTGCGCCACCTCCCGCACGACCACCCAACGGCCCAAGCCCAACTCGCCGAGGTCATGCCATGAGCGTGACCCTGCAAACACCGCGCCTCGTGATGCGCCGCCCACAACCGGGCGATTGGATGGCGTTCCACGACTTCATGATGTCGGATCGTTCCACACATTTCGGCGCCCACATGGACCTCGCCAAAATATGGCGGTCCTTTGCGGCAGAACTCGGTCACTGGGAAATCTTCGGCTATGGCATGTGGGCTGTGACCATTCGGGGCGACAACGATTGCGTCGGGCTCGTCGGTCCTTGGACACCCCCTGACTGGCCCGAAACCGAGATCGGCTGGATGATGTTCGACGCCTCCATCGAGGGCACAGGCATCGCAACAGAGGCAGCAGACGCCGCCGTCAAACACGCCTATGACGTGCTTGGCTGGCAAACGGCCGTCAGCTACATCGGACATACCAACGCGCGCTCGATCAAGCTGGCCGAAAAGCTGGGCGCGAAACTTGATGTTGCGGCCATTGGTCCGACACAAGACACACTCGTTTACCGTCACCCTGTACCACGCGGGGTGACCCTATGACCAAGTATGCAGTGCACGCTTGGTGCACGTCCTGTGCACGTATAACACATGCAACTTTCGAGGTGATATCATGATTGATCCAAACGCAAACCGCCTGCCATGGGAACGTCTCCCGCAGCAACAAGCCGCAGTCGCGGTAGAGCGTATTGGCCAAGGCCTGCCGCGCATCTTTACAGACCGCACCGTCATGCGCGGCCCTTACATGGAAGACTTCGATGTCTTCGCTGACATGGTCATTTCCGACCGTGGCCGCTACATCGCAGGTCCTTTGACACGCGAAGGCGCATGGGACGATTTCATCCAATTGACAGCTAGCTGGATCTTGCGCGGCTGCGGTATGTGGACTGTGGAAGACCAAGAAGACAAAACGGTCTTAGGCTTTGTTTTACTGGGCCATGAGACAGGCGATCCCGAGCCAGAGCTTGGCTTTTTGTTCACCGAGGAAGCAGAAGGCAAGGGCTATGCATTTGAGGCCGCAGAGAAAGCGCGTAACAATGCATGGAACGCTTTGAGCTTTGACACACTCGTCAGCTACATAGATCCAGACAACGAGCGGGCGATCAAATTGGCCCTGCGTCTTGGCGCAGTGCGTGACCCGTCTGGCGACCACGAAAGCACACATTGCTACCGTTACCCGCGTCCAGACGCACCGCAGGTTCCGCACATATGACAAATGATTCAGCCCGCGCAGCAGCCTTACTCAAAGGGCACCGCGAAAGCATAGACCGCCTCGACGCGATCCTCGTCTACACATTGGGCGAGCGTTTCAAGCACACCCAAGCTGTAGGGGTGCTTAAGGCTGAACACGACCTTCCGCCGTCTGATCCTGCCCGCGAAGCGACGCAGATTGCACGGCTCACCGAGCTTGCAACACAGGCCGATCTCGACCCTGTGTTTGCTAAGAAATTCCTGAATTTCGTTATTCAGGAAGTCATCCAACACCACAAACAACATCAATCGTAACGGTGGGGGTTCGCCCCGCCAAACTACCTAAAAACAAAGGACTATCTATCATGGCTATGAAAATTCGTCTCGCACGCGGCGGTTCCAAAAAGCGCCCTCACTACGCAATCGTTGCAGCAGACAGCCGCATGCCACGTGACGGCCGCTTCATCGAGAAGCTCGGCACATATGCACCAATGCTTCCAAAAGACAGCGAAGAGCGCGTGAAAATGGACATGGAGCGCGTTGCTTACTGGCTCGGTCAAGGCGCACAGCCAACAGACCGCGTTGCACGTATGTTGGAAGCTGCTGGCGTTCTGCCGAAGAAAGACCGCGCAAACCTGAAAAAGGGTGAGCCAGGCAAAGCTGCAAAAGCACGCGTTGAAGAAAAAGCGAAAAAGGCAGCAGCCGCAGCCGAAGCTGCCGCAGCACCTGCGCCAGTTGAAGAAGCACCTGCAGAAGAAGCAGCAGCTGAGTAATCAACGTTTTGCCCGAGCCTTGTGCTCGGGCAATCCCCCCTCTTTTTTGCACAGACCTGCAATCCGCAGGGTTATGCCAAGGAGATCTCACATGACTGACCGTATCGTTGTAGGCACCCTTGGTGGTGCATTTGGAATTGCAGGCGAGGTGCGCCTCAAGTCGTTTTGCGCCGACCCAGAGGCTATCGGTGACTACGCGCCGCTGACAACCGAGGACGGGAAAACCTTTCCGATGCTCGTACTGACAGGCCGTCTCAAAGGCGGGTTTACCGCGCGCGTGCAAGGCATCAACACCAAAGAAGAGGCCGACGATCTGCGTAATGTCTCGCTTTATGCAGAGCGCACAAACCTGCCAAACCTGCCCGACGACGAATACTATTATACAGACCTCGAAGGCCTAGATGTGATCGACACCGGCAGCCAAAAGCTCGGCACCGTAAAGACCGTCGTGAACCACGGCGCAGGAGATTTGCTGGAAATTCAACCCGTTGGACATTCCGAAACCGTATATCTGCCATTCACCCAAGCCAATGTGCCCACAGTTGACCTTGCGACAGGCCGTATCATCGCTGATCCCCCCGAAGGCGTGTTTCCAAGCGCTTGAGTGCTTTACCTAACAGGCAGAAACGGGTTCTAATGGGGGCCAAGCCTTTCTCAATGAATGGACCCTTTGTTTATGCGGCAAATTCTCTTGCACCCAGGGTTTCACAAAACCGGCACAAGCTCGATGCAGCATTTCTTGTGGATCAACCGTGAAGCATTAGAGCCCTACTTTGACCTGCGAATGCTGCGACATCTGAAACCCGTCGTCCAGCTTTGCACGCTGTTCTCGCGCAAACAAAATCCGCTGACACTTGTGGATATGGTGGACCTTCTCGACGAGGTTTTCGCCGAATTCCCCGTCCGCGACGACCGTGATCTTTTGATAAGCTGCGAGGGGCTGGCGGGCCATCTGCCCGGCTGGCCGAATGTGCGTGACTATAGCGCGGTGCCGACCCTTATGGCCTATCTTGCAGGCTATTTCGCCGATCGTTTTCCAGACGCGCAAGTCAAAGTTCTCTTCACGACGCGCTCGTCAAATGAATGGCTCTATAGTGCATATCGCCACCATCTGCGCGGCCAGCGCATGACGCTCGACTTTAAAGAATTCGAAGCCCAATTTGGCGCCGCAGCCAACTTAGACAAGGTCATCGCCGAGGTGGCCGAAACCCTTGCGCCGCTTCCCGTTTTGTTCATGCCGATGTCGGACGCGTTGCGCCATCCACGTGGGCCAGGGGCCGCACTTGTCGATCAAATGAACGTCCCGCAGGTCGTGCGCGATAGTTTGCAAGTTGTTGGCAAAGGCAATGAAGGGCCAAGCGACGCGCTCTGGGAACAGTTCCTCAAATTGAACCGCTCCACACTGCCCGATCGCACCGTCGTAAATCAGAAAAAAGCGCTGGCAGAGGCGGCGGCTCTTGGCGGGTGGAAGGCCGTCTAAACATGCAGCAGATCGTTGTCCACGCAGGATTTCACAAGACAGGGACCACCACGATCCAGTCTTTCCTAATGGAGAACGGCAAGCACCTTTGGCCGCATATGGCTCTCGTGATGCCCGCACGTATTAGCGAAGTGACCAAATTCGCGACCATGCATTCCGTCATCGGCGGGCCGATTTCGCGTGACGAATTCCACTTCCGCATGGTCGAATTTCTGCGCTCTTTGGACATCGGTAAAAAGCGGCATTTGTGCATCAGCGCCGAAGACCTCGCGGGCCTCCTTCCGGGACGCAGCGGCAAAGAAACCTACGCAGGGTGCCCCGCCCTCATGGCCACCACACGCGACGCATTGCGCGAAGTTTTTGGCCCTGATCTGCCGATCACGTTCTATCTGTCCACCCGCGACCCTGACCGTTGGTTGCGTAGCAGCTATTGGCAAAACCTGCGGTCCTCGCCGCTCAAAATGGACTATGCGACATTTGCGGAAACCTATCCTGACGCCGCGAATTTCGACCCCATCATTGCACAAACGCGCGAAGCACTGGGGGATACCCCGCTCTTGACCACAGCGATGGAAGACACGCTTTCTATGCGCTTTGGCCCTGCGACGCCAATCATTGGTCTCTTCGCTTTGCCGGCTGAAACCCTCGACGCGCTCACTATGCCGATCTCGCGCAATGCCTCGCCTTCGCCCGAGATCATCGCCGAAGTTCTCGCCCTCAATCGCAGCGGCCTTGACCGCGACACGCTGGACGCCCGCAAAAAGGCGCTGCTCGGTTGACCCTACCCAACCCCTCACAATTGGGCTAATTCAACGCCATGACAGACGCACCCAAAACCAAGGCCATAGGCCGCAAGTCCATCCGCCCGACGTTTCAGCCGCGCGAATTGATGACCGACACACCCGACCTTGCAGGCGCATGGACGGCGCAGATCATCACGCTGTTCCCGCAGGCCTTTCCGGGGGTCTTGGGCGAAAGCCTGATGGGCAAAGCGTTGAAAGATGGCCTGTGGCAGCTGCAAACCTACGACCTGCGCGACTATGGGATCGGCAAACACAAAAACGTAGACGATACCCCTGCAGGCGGTGGCGCTGGCATGGTGCTACGCGCCGATGTGCTAGCGGCCGCAATCAATGACGCCCGCGCTGCTGCACGTGGTGTCATGCCAATTTACTACCTCAGCCCACGGGGCAAACGCATCGACCAAGAGATGGCCCGCAATTTGGCAAAAGCCGACGGCGTGACCCTGCTTTGTGGACGTTTCGAGGGCGTGGATGAACGGGTACTACAACACTTCAACATCCAAGAAATCTCGCTCGGTGATTTTGTGATGACAGGCGGCGAACTGGCAGCCCAAGCCCTCATCGACGCCACCGTGCGGCTCCTGCCCGGTGTGCTTGGCAACGCGGATTCAGCGGTCGAGGAAAGCTTCTCCAACGGTATGTTGGAGCACCCGCAATACACAAAACCCGCCGAATGGCAGGGCCACCCGATCCCCGAAGTCCTGCTCTCAGGCAACCACGCCAAAATCGCAAAATGGCGCAAGGAAATGTCGGAAGAGATTACGCGGGAACGCAGGCCAGATTTGTGGCAAGCACGTGAGGGGCATGGGAAAAAGGGCTAGGTCCGCTTTGCGGACTTAGTGTGACTTCGCTGCGGTTGCACCAATGACCGCTTCCACGATCTCAACGTTTTTCGTGGTGAGTGTTAAATGTCAGCGGGATCAGACCTGAGGGGCCAATAAGAGTAAGCGACGGACGCAAAGAAACTGGTCGGACGATGAGAAGCTGCTTTTTGCTGCGAATACTCCCCTTGTTGAGATAAATAGTAGTCGCAGGGTCGAAATTCGGTCCCCTTCTTGAAAATGATCTCCATTTCGGTGTCCGGTGACCAAATCGGCCGGTACTTCAACACAACCGAAGGAACACCGTCATGCAATACAATCTCCATATGCATCGGCGTCAAAAAGGCCCAGACATGCTCCTTTTGCGTCGGGGCACGCCCCCCATTCATTTCAAATGGCTTTGTCGTATTAAGTTGCCACCCGATATAGTCTTCAGCATCCTTAAAATCTGAATAGCATGCTTCAGAAATATCATGCTGGTAGTGAAAATATAGAAAACTCTCGACATCACCGCGAATGTTTGGATCGATCTTCAAGAAGCTACGCAAGCATGCAACTCTTTCACTCGCGTCAATTTCATTTGACCAATAGTAAAGAGGTATGTCGACGTTATCCAGAAACCTGATTTCGACTTTTTCAGCGATCTCACTTGGTCCATAAATATCATCATCGCTGCTTGTAAATGGTTTACTAATGTGGTCGATAAGTTCAAATAGGTCCAATTAGACGTGCTCTTCCATGGCGGTTTTCCTCCAAGTTGGTGCGTGCTTGCGTTGCCCACGCCTCTCATCCCGAAAAATGATAATGCCCAGATATAGGTCCGTAACGGCCTCTCTGCAACACGGTGTAGATCTGTCCTACTTTTTTGCGTCCCATGCGAGCGTTTAAACAACTATCCAAAGCACCGATGCGACGTGTCTTGCGGAGCGGACATTGGCTGCATTGCAGAAAGCCGGTAATATGGGCTCTCGGCGGACCTTCGCTGCGGAATGAGCCATGATCAGCAAGGCAGGACAAAACGGTCTTTTTTAATACAAGTATAAATGACCGTTTTTTGTGGATCAACGCTCCACGATGCACTGCGATGAACCTGCATTTGCAAAATAGGTTTCGCACGCTTTCACAAAATCTTTAACACTTCGCCGTGGGCGCGATTTGTCGTAACCGATTGCGAGGGTGAGTGGCGGTAGATCGTCTGAAATCGGGAGTGCTACAACATTCGCACCCGTATAACTCTCGGTGGTTAGCGGACGCATATTGAGGATGGCGCAGCCCCGACCCGAAGCCACGACGCTTCGGACCATTTCAGTCGAATTTACATAGGCCGCGACAGGTGCTTGGCGGGCACCTGGTTGGAAGAGCCCCTCGTAATAGGACGCGGCAACGGGTCGGTTAAGCACGACCAAAGGTTCCAGAGCGATCTGCGCCATTGAAACCGAGGATTGCTGTGTCAAAGGATGTGCGGCGGGTAGCAGACAATAGGGCGGTGCCGTAATAAGGATCTCGAAATCTACTGTGGGGCGCACACCTTCAGCGACAAAGAGAATGACATCGAATGTGCCGTTGAGTAGTCCGTCCTGCGCCTGATCGTTGTCACATTCTGTCAGTTCAAGCGTTACTGAACTATCGGCTGGCAAGAAGGTATCGAAGATCGGTGGCAAAAATGCGGGTGCGATGGGCGCGTAATACCCGATCCGCAAAGTCCCGCTAAGGGCATGCCGCAATTCCGCACCTTCGTTGAGCACGGACTGGTATTCTTCCAATAGCCGCTCGCATTTGCGAGCTACTTCGCGTCCGCTGGCATTGGCCTGAATGCCCCGCGCGCGTTGTCTTGTCACAAGTGTCAGGTCAAACTCAGTCTCGACTTGGTCTATGGCGGACGAAATCGCGGAAGCTGCAATGTTCAACTCCACTGCGGCTTTGGCAATGTTGCCGTGGTGCAGGGCGGTGGTGAAATATTCCATAGCTTTTAAAGTCAGCGCCATTCATAACCTCGTATTTTCAGATGTAGGTCATCTTATAATACCATTTTTCAGATGATAAAGGCCATGCCATTGTATGAGTATCGCCATTTTCACGAGGTCCATCATGTCCGACGCTCCGCTCAAAGGCTGGAACCACACGCCCAATGTTCCGCTGCAAGTTTCACCGCTCTTCAGTTGGCCGCCTCGCCCGATGGCGATGGCCAAATGGGTGTTCAATTCGTGGTTTTTCATTACCGAAAAGCTGATCATCGTCGGGATCGCTTTCATCTCATTCTACTGGTTCCAGCCGTCGTTGGACGTGACACGCACGCTGGCCTTCGGCTGGATTGCAGAAATGTTTATCCGCAACGTGATCCTGATGACGCTGGTTGCCGGTGGGCTGCATTTGTATTTTTACACCTTCACCAAACAGGGGCAGGCGTTGAAATATGACACACGTCCGCTCATGAAAAATGGGCGGCAGTTCACATTAGGCGGGCAAATACGCGACAATATATTCTGGACAATTGCCAGCGGCGTCACCGTCTGGACCGCATATGAGGTGCTGATGTTTTGGGCTATGGCCAACGGCTATGCCCCCATGCTGACGTGGGCCGCACATCCATTCTGGTTCGTCGCTTTGTTCCTGCTGATCCCCGTCTGGGAGAGCTTCTATTTCTACTGGATTCACCGCGCGCTCCACATCCCTTTCCTCTACAAACATGTCCACGCGCTGCATCATCGCAACATTAACGTGGGACCTTGGTCGGGCCTGTCGATGCACCCCGTCGAACACCTGATCTTTCTCGGATCGGTTTTGGTCCACTTCGTCGTCGCAGCGCACCCCGTCCATATCCTGTTCCATTTGCAATACTATGCGTTGACCGCCGCCACGACCCACACTGGGTTTGAAGGAATGGTATTCAAGGATAAGAACCGGTTGAAGCTCGGCACGTTCCACCACCAGATGCATCATCGCTATTTCGAATGTAACTACGGATCGCTCGAGTTGCCGTGGGACAAGTGGTTTGGATCATTCCATGACGGCACCGTTGAATCTGACACCAAAATCCGCGAACGGCGCAAAAAATTTACGAATGGAGCCAAATGATATGGGTGGCATGACGATCAAGGACCTGCGGGAAGCCAAGGGCAATCGCACCATCGCCTATGTTCAGGTCGCAGGCGAGGAGGAAGCGGTCGCCGCATCTGCCGCGGGCATGGATATGATCGGAACGGCCTTTATGCCCGACCGCGCACATTTTGCACGGGCGGTCCCCGACACACATTTCCAGTTTGGTCTGCGTTGGGGCAAACACGCAGATTCAACCGAAGCGCTGCGCGATGCGATGGCGGCTATGATGGCAGGCGCGCAATCGGTCTATTGTGGGTATAGCCCCAAGATCGTTGAGGCGCTGGCCGTTGAGGGTGTGCCAGTCATCTGCCATGTCGGCTTGGTCCCGCCCAAGGCCACATGGACGGGCGGATTTAAGGCCGTAGGCAAAACGGTCGAACAGGCCCGCATGATCTGGCAACAGGTGCAGAATTTTGAGTCCGCCGGTGCCTTTGCCGTTGAGATGGAAGTCATCCCCGCCGCCCTTGCGACCGCGATAACAAAGCGCTCGAAGATGCTGACGATTTCGCTCGGTTCTGGCGCCGGCTGCGATGCACAATATTTGTTTTCCGCTGACCTGCTGGGAGAAAATCGCGGCCATATTCCGCGCCACGCCAAGACTTATCGCAATTTCGCCGCCGAACGCGACCGGATGCAAGACGAACGCATCGCGGCGTATGGCGAATATATCGCAGATGTGCGTGGCGGGGTTTTCCCGAACGATGTGCAATCGGTGGCCATGGACGATGCGGTGCTGGCGCAGCTTTGGAAAGATTAGGGCGGATTGCAGCGACGGAAGCCATGCAGAGGATTGCTTTCAGGTGGGCGTCCGAATGCCCTTGTATTGATTTCCCGTTTCGAGACATTCGCTGCGAGGCAGCAAATCGGTGAAGATGGGCTCTAACCGGACATCAACCAGCGTCCGACCATGCCGCTTCATAATCAATTCCCCCAACATCCCAGTGCACGCTTGGTGCACGCCCTGTGCACGTATAAAACACCCCGAAAATCTCTTGCCCGCCTGCTCACTTCCCCCTATACGCAACCAATCTTGAACCCGTATGGATTCGGGATGTTGGTTTATGGAACCGCTGGATATTGCTGGTCTCTTCGTTGGGACATGACGCACCAGACAGGCCGGACGACCACAATGAACAAACGATGACGGCACTCTCTGGCGGGCGCGATTGCGGACCCGATAACGACACAGAGCTCTGCAATCACGCCAACAAGTCTCGGGAAAACCCGTGCTATATCAAGGAGCTATCAGATGAATCTGATTGCACAAATCGAAGCGGAGCAAATCGCTGTGCTGGGGAAAACAATCCCCGATTTCAAAGCGGGTGACACCATCCGCGTTGGTTACAAGGTAACCGAAGGCACACGTAGCCGTGTGCAGAACTATGAGGGCGTATGTATCGCTCGTAAGAACGGCAAAGGTATTGCTGGCTCTTTCACAGTTCGCAAAATCTCTTTTGGTGAAGGCGTAGAACGCGTATTCCCACTGCACTCCACAAACATCGACGAGATCACAGTCGTCCGCCGCGGTAAAGTTCGTCGCGCGAAGCTGTACTATCTCCGCGATCGCCGTGGTAAGTCTGCGCGTATCGCAGAAGTCACCAACTACAAAGCGCCGAAGGCGTAAGGGGACCTGTTATGAAAAAAGATATTCACCCAGATTACCACGCTATCACAGTCAAAATGACCGATGGTACCGAAGTGCAAATGAAATCCACATGGGGCAAAGAGGGCGACACGATGTCTCTCGACGTTGATCCATCTGTACACCCAGCTTGGACTGGTGGCAGCTCGCGTCTTATGGATGCTGGCGGTCGTGTTTCCAAGTTTAAGAACAAATACGCTGGTCTTGGCTTCTAAGCTAACCCACTGTTTAAACTACGAAGCGCCGTCCTTCGGGGCGGCGTTTTGCGTTTGGGTGAAGATGGGCTAAAACCCATCCTACTTTGTCCGTTTTCCTCACAGGTGTTCCATGGTGCATCCACTTGAATCGCTGATTGATCAGATCATCCAAAAGGCCGAAGCCAATGGCGCGTTCAAGGATTTGGCGGGCGCAGGAAAGCCATTGCCGCATTTGGACGATCCTGCAAATGCGCTGCTTAATCGGATCATGCGCGAAGCAGACGCGAAGGCCCCTGTAGTCATCATCCGCGAGCAGATTTTGGCGTCTTCGGCACGATTGAAAGACCTTACCGACCCTGTGAAGCGCCGAGAAGAAATGCTGGTTCTCGCAGAGTTGCAGACCAAGCTTGCAATTGAGATGGAAGCGTTCCGAAAGTACGGATAGCAGCTGTCACTATCCGTGCACAGGACGTGCACCAAGCGTGCACCGTTTCCACACCCACCGATGCCAGTGACCCGCGTCAGAACAACGGCCGCAGGAAAGTGGGGCGTCTCAACGCGGGTCTGTTTTGGGAAAGGTGATACTGACAACCAGCCCAGGCGCGTTATCTGATAGCGCAAGTTCCGCCCCGTGAAGCGCGCAGATCGCGGCCACAAGGCTTAGGCCTAATCCGTTACCATCGGTGGTTCGGCTTTTCTCCATCCGGTACAAACGCCGCAAAACATGTTCGCGCTCGGCCTCTGGGATGCCAGCGCCATTATCAGACACGGTCAGTCCAATACCCTTGTCTGTTTTCTTCAACACAACTTTTATCTGCGACCCAACGGCAGTGTGCCGCAGACCATTCTGGATCAAATTGGCGACCACCTGTGACAGCAAGTAACGGTCGCCGCGCACGATGAATTGCCCCTCACCTTCGATCTGTAAGTGCAGCCCATGCCCCTGCTCTTCTGCTTCGGCTTCCAAGAATTCAAAAACATCTATTGCTACGGCCCGCAGGTCCGTTGACACCAGCCGATCGCGGACGGCACCGCCCTCAATCTGGGCCAATTGCAGCAGCGCCTGAAACGTTTTGACGATCCGGTCCGTTTCGGCACGGGCGCGGTCCAAGAGGTCTTCCTGCCCATCAGAAAGTTTCGTTTTGTCCGCTATTTGCTCGATGATCACCGCGACCCTTTGGATCGGCGTTTTTAAGTCATGCGCAATATCGGCCGAGACCTGACGCATCGACGCGATAAGCGCCTCTTGAGACGACGCCATTGCATTCACGGACTTGCTGATATCGGAAAGATCGTCGGTTTCGGAGGCATTGATAGGGACGCGTGCCTCCATCGCTCCGCTGGTCAGTTCAGCGAGCGTTGTTTGGATTTTGCCAATCTTGCGCCGCGCATTGCGTGCGACGACTGCGCCAGAGACAGCTGCAAACAAGAGCGTCGGGATGAGGCCGATCAAGACCACCGACACCATGATTTCGCCCATCTCAAACACTTGGTTGCGCGTTTGAGCCACGATCAACTGACCACGCCCGACCCGCATGCTACGAGCGAGATAGCTCTCGGCAATCTCCCGCCCTCGATGGTCAATTGCACGCTCTGCGATGATGGCCCTGCCGCTAATGGGGGGGAAATGGCGCACGTTGGATATCGGGGAACCTTGGTCGGGCAGATACTGCAGGATCAACAATTCAGGCTTTGAGGTTTCGGCATCATCCTTGAGCCACTCGATCAGATCATTTTGATCATCTATCGCCTGATAGGTCGCGACCCTTTGATTGATCTCGTCCTCAAGAGTTGAATCAAACGTGGCCCGAATAACGAAGTAGGCCGTAGCAAAGCTTACCACTGACGACAGTATAAAGATCGTGACGAGGATTGCGGTCAGCCGCAAAGGTGTCGACCTGATTGAGCGCAGAACCCGCTGCATTATGCATCGATCCGGTAGCCGGACCCGCACACCGTTTCGATCAGTTCACGCTCAAAAGGTTTGTCGACTTTCCCCCGCAGCTGGAGTGCCCCCATCGAGTGG
>DFSO01000067.1 GCA_002378665.1 Loktanella sp. UBA3435
GCAGGAGCCATCCACCCCATCAGGTTTGCTACGAAATGCCAAAGTGATAAATATAGGATACTCAAAGCGCTTAGGATTTCTTGGCAGATACGATAACGAAAGTTCGATAGTGAAACATTCAGCATTCTTGATACTTTTTTGCCTCTTAGCGTCGGGGGCTCACGCGCTTTGTGGACAGCAGGAACAGCTATATATGTCCTGCGAAATAGCAGGCCGTGATACACACGTTTCGATTTGTTTTGATGAGGATCGGATTTACTATCGATATGGTACGGTTGATGGTGTGCCAGAACTTGAGTTGGAGGAACCGCTCGCGTCTGTCTCTTACATACCCTCTTCCAGAATTGGTCAATCTGTTTGGGATGAGGTTAGATTTGGTAACGGACAGTACACCTACAAGATCGAGACTGGGTTTTTAACCGACCGAGAAAACTTACTGGAAGGAGAATGGCCACCGGCCGTACGTTTTGGCGACATTAGGTGGGGTGGTATCGATGTTTTGAGGGGGGGCGAAATCCTTGCTGAACTTGTCTGTGAATTCGAAACAATAAACTTCAATCAAGTAGATTTAATGGAAGCTTTGGGCATGGACGGAGTAGCGGTTTGGGAACCGTGGATTGCGCCAGAATAAGCTCACTCGGGTCTCATAACCGGCCTTTGACCCGACAGAGCTGCATGTCGCCTGCGTCCGCGGAGCCGACATTCTCCAAACAGGTTTTAAGAGGGTAAGTCTCTAGGGCGCCCCCAGCCCCATTTTGCGATGTAGATCAGGTAGAGGGCTGCTAGGATGTTGATTGCAGCGGCCGCACCGAAAGTTGCCCAGAGGTGGCCTGTGTCTGCGAGGATGCCTGAGAGCAGGATCATGGGGGGCATGCCCAATTGGAAGATCGCGGTTGTTAGCCCTGCAACCCGTCCCATGTGTTTGGCTGCGACAGTTTCTTGCCGTGTGGACCAGACGGCGATGATTGAGATGGTTGAGGTGGCGCCCTCAAGGAAGCTGAGGAGGATGAGCAGGGGCAGCGCATTGGTTGCCATCATGCCGAGGTAAATGGCTGCGAGGATCGCGATCGGCCAGAGGAAAGCTGCACGTGATCCGATCCGGTTGCGGAGTTGCGAGGCAAAGGTGGCAGCGATGACAGCGCCGATACCTGCGGACGCGAGCACAAGGCCGATGGTGAATGTGTCGAGGTTGAGGTCGGTTTTCAGCTTGAGCAGGAGGCCGACCTCAGCGGTACCTGTGGCGGCGTTGGTCGCAACAACGGCGATGGCGATTGTCGCGAGTTCGCGGTTCTGGCGAAAGGCCTGCCAGCCTTCAGTAAGGGCGGGCCAGAATGGGGTTGGTGCGGGCAAGGTCTCGGTGGGGCGTACCGCAAAGCTCATGAGCGTTGCGAGGCAGAGCAGGGCGGTGATGCCGCCTGTCAGGCTGGTGTGCCCGAACCACAGAAGCGCAAGGCCACCGATGGCGGGGGCGATTGTGTTGATGGTCGAGTTGATGCCTGCCGAGAGGGCGGTGGCGCTGCCGAGTTGAGATTGCGGGACGGTGAGCTTGATCAGCGTCAGTTGCATATTGCCAAGCGCGTAGCCTGTGGCGTTGAACACGATCATGAAGACCGCGAGGGCGGGAATTGAGACGAGGTCTCGCATGAGGCCAAGCCACAGGAGGGCCGTGCAAAAGGCGAGTAGGCCTGTGTAGAGGCGGAAGCCGAACGATTTGCGCAGGCGGTCGTTGATAACCCCGATGAAGATCGCGAAAATGATGTTGGGAATGAAGCCCGCGCCTTTGATCAGCGCGAGGCCTGTGCCTGTGCCTGAAATGTCGAGAGCGAGCAGCGGCAGGGTGAAGCTCAGGAGTTCGAATGCCAGCACGTAGCTTGCGAAGACGCTCATGGCGATAAGGAAGGTGCGGTTATGGCTCATGGGGTTTTGTAGGGCAGATTTGCGGCACGGCAAAGAGGGCATGCGCCACAGCATCGCGGGCGCGAAATCTCATAGACAAGGGCGTTTAAACGGGTCACTGGTTTTAAAACGATCTGCTTACTTGGGCTCTTTGAGTGTTTGGCCTGTTGGTCGATGTTACGAAAATATGGCTTTCCGTTATCTGAATTTGGTGGTGTGTTTGGACCCGTCGGGGCAGCACCGATTTTAGGCGTTTCAAACTCTCATTTTACATTTGTTTAGGATTGGAAAACCGTATGAAAAATGCTGTTATTGTGTCTGTGTTGATGGCCTCACTGGCCTCATGCGGGACGGTGCCTACGGCGCAGGATCGCCCTTCGTCGATGATGGAGACCGTGGGGATGGTCGCCGCAGGGGGCGCGTTGATTTTCTTGCTGATTGCTGTGAACGCGTCAAAGGCGTTTCATGGGTAGATTGGTCGTTTGGGCGCAGTTTGCTGACGACCGTTGGGCAAACTGCGGGCAGGATCGTTTGCGTTTACTTGTTGCGTGCGCGATCCCTCTTTTCTCGTCCAACAGTGACAGCAAAAGGGGGATGTCACGAAATTGCGCTCATGATGGCCAAGTGCTGCGACTAAGCGCTGCGTCAGGCTTCATGCCGCAAAGTTGAACTAATTTGCAGCTAAGTTCATCGCGAAACTTCATTAAACACTAAAGATAAACCGTGAGTGTGGTGCCGACGAAACCCCTTACTCGCGGAGCTATCATGTCAACGACAAGCACAGTCCAAATGTTTTATGCGGGCAATTTTGCCGATATGGATACTTTTGAGGGTAATCAGACCAATGAACAGCCTGATTATGTTTTGGGGACCCATGACGATCTTGTTGTTACCTCTGTGTCCGAGGTCGATGTGGACGAGGACGGTGTCATTTATGACGACGAATATGGGACGGGCGATTATCTGCGCTATGACCTAGGCACCGGCACGGCGACCACTGCGTTGGACAGTACCTCGCTCTATAATGCCGATATTCTTTTGGGCGATGGATCGACAATGTCGGTGCCCGTGCTGGTGATCCAAGCGGCCAATGGCGAGTTTTCATCTCGGAATACCCAGCCAATCCGCTTGACGGGCTAGCGATCCAGTCGATTTCCTTGGTGAGTTTGAATACCTCCAATGCGTCGGGCATCAATGCTGGTGCATCAAATGTTCAGGGTGCGACGATTGTTTGTTTTGCCTTAGGCACCTTGATCGCCACGCGGTCTGGTGAGGTCGCGGTCGAAACCCTTGTGGTCGGAGATCTGGTGATGACGCTGGATCATGGGTTGCAGCCAATCCAATGGATTCGTTTTCACGACTGTCCGCTTGACGGTGTTGAGCAGAGCCGAAAACCCATGCTCTTCGCGGCGGGATCACTGGGGGAAGGGGTGCCTGAACAAGATTTGATTGTGTCGCCCAATCACCGGATATTGGTTGGCGGTGGCAGGCAATTGGTGATCGACTTTGCCGAAGAGGCCCTTGTTGCCGCGAAAGCCCTGACCCCGCTTGCCGGCGTGCGTCATATGGCCGGCAAGCGGCGTATCACATGGGTGCATTTTGCTTGCGACCGCCATGAGGTGGTCACTGCGAATGGCTGCTTGACCGAGTCGTTGTTGCTAGCACCGATGGTGCTGGCGTGTTTAACCGCCAAAGAGCGCGGTGATGTGGAAGCAATTTTTGGCCGTAAGACTGCGCTGCTCGACGCGTTAAATGGCCCGCTAGCACGGGTGTGTCTCCCTGTGCAGGAGGTCCGCCGTGCGCTAAAGTCGCACCGCCGCATGTCTGGCGCCCGCCACATCCAAGTGCAAGGGCATCGGTATCTGAACAAGTCTTGGCCGATAGCAGATCGTGCGGGCAATGCTGCCTTGCGGTCACATGTCGTGCCGTGACGATCCGATCCCGAAGCTCCGCCGTTTGATTTAGTCACGGATGCCTCTTTTCCTTTTCCCCAAGTTGCGGCAATAGGAGGGTATGACACAACGCATCTCATTTGACCTCACGGCCACGGACGGCAAGGCCCGTACTGGCGTTATTCACACCACGCGCGGCGATATTCGCACGCCTGCGTTTATGCCTGTTGGCACTGCGGCGACGGTGAAGGCGATGATGCCTGAGAGCGTGGCCGCGACCGGTGCGGATATTTTGCTGGGCAATACCTATCACTTGATGCTGCGCCCGACGGCGGAGCGGATTGCGAACCTTGGTGGCCTGCATAAGTTTATGAATTGGGACAAGCCGATCCTGACTGATAGTGGCGGGTTTCAGGTGATGAGCCTCGCTGATCTGCGCAAGATGTCCGAAAAGGGCGTCACGTTTAAGAGCCACATTGACGGCTCCAAGCACGAGTTGACGCCAGAGCGGTCGATGGAGATTCAAAAGCTGCTCGGCTCTGATATCGTGATGTGCTTTGATGAATGCCCTGCCTTGCCTGCGGATCGTGCGCGGATTGAGGAAAGTATGCGGATGTCGATGCGGTGGGCGCAGCGCTCCAAGGATGCGTTTGGCGACCGTCCAGGTCATGCTTTGTTTGGTATCCAGCAGGGGGGCCTTGAGCAGGACATGCGCGAAGAGAGTGCGAAGGCGCTGCGCGAGATTGAATTTGACGGCTATGCTGTTGGCGGTTTGGCTGTGGGCGAGGGGCAAGAGGCGATGTTTGGCGTCTTGGATTTTGCGCCTGATCAACTGCCTGTCGATAAGCCGCGTTATTTGATGGGCGTGGGCAAGCCTGATGATATCGTGGGCGCGGTCAAGCGTGGCATTGATATGATGGATTGCGTTTTGCCAAGCCGTTCGGGGCGCACGGGGCAGGTGTTTACCCGTCGCGGTGTGCTGAATATTAAGAACGCGCGGCATGCGGATGATCCAAGGCCGCTGGATGAGAATTGCACATGTCCTGCCTGTTCGAACTATTCACGCGCCTATCTGCACCATGTGTTTCGTGCGCAGGAAATGATCTCGGGGATGTTGCTGACGTGGCATAACCTGCATTATTTCCAAGATATTATGCAGGGGATGCGGGACGCGATTGCGGTGGGTGGCTTTGCCGCTTGGGAGGCCGAGTTTCATGCGGGCCGTGCGCAGGGCGATATTGAACCGCTTTAGACGTGGCGTCGCAGGAATATAAGCGAGACACGCAGGCAGACCCGTGTGGTCATACCAATTCCGATAACAACGATTGCACCAACGATGCCAAACGTCAAAAACGTTAAGAAAGCCAAACTCATCAAGTGGTCGTGCACGTCACTCCATGAGAGTTGTGCATGAAAAAGGCCGATGGTGCCGATCACGATCAAGACAGCTCTGAGGGCGTCTAAGACGTTTGCTGTGAAGCCGAATGTGGGCTGCGTCATTGCGGGCAGGACCAGACGATTCATTGTCTCGCGCACGCAAAACATGAGCATGACCGCGATATAGAGCGCGTACGGCCAAAATATCACCCAGTAGGCACCAATTGCTTCCATTTATCGTTGTCCTTGTACGACTTGGGGTCATTTTGGAGGAAATTTTGGCGAGAGAGAGGCGGTCTTAGTGCCTTTGTGTGGGCCATGCCAATCCGCTTTGATGTTTGCTGCAGCTTGCGGTAGGATCGCCAAAAGAATGTGAATGAGGCGGTAGCGATGAAAGTATTTTTCCTTGGGAATTGTCAGGTAAACGCGATGCGTGGCCTGTTTCGCGAGATGTTTCCGACGGTCAAAGCGACGTTCCAGACGATCACGCCCTATTGGGGGACATTCAGCGAGGAAGAGACCCGCGCGGAATTGGCCGAGGCTGATATCGTGGTCAGCCAAGCGATTGCGAACCCGACGACAACGTTCAACGTGAACGACGTGCGCCAGAGTGCAACGGGTGACGTGATCTTTGTGCCTTATGTTTATATTGACGGAATTGCTTCGCTTGAGATTATCGCCTCCAAGGGGAAGTCGGTTATTCGCGGCGCCGATCAGCTATTGCTGGGCCAAGAGGGGCGCAAGCCGATCCATATTTTCAACGACTATTGTGATGGTGTGATCGATATGCAGTGCGAACAGCGCGTGTTGTCGTCGATTGAACGTATCCGCGAGAAGGAAGTGGAGGAGTGTGACATCACGATTTCGGACTATTTGTTTGATACGTGGCGCAAGCAACCGACGCTTTATGGCATGAACCATCCGACCCAGCCTGTGGTGTTCGAGATGTTCCGCAGGCTTTGCGAAAAGGCAGGGTGGGACTATAACGCCGACCACCAGAATGATCCGATTGCTTGGGGGCGCAGGGCGTTGCCTGCCTCTCAGCGGAGCTTTACCCCTAATGACGCAAAGGTCATGGGGATTGAGTACCCTTGTGATACGCATTGGTATGGCAACGGGTATAAATTGCTGCAACTGGCGTTGAAAGCGCAGGAGATGCAGGCGTTAAGTGAAGAAAACACTTAATTCCGAGAATAAGTTTTAAGCAAAGTTTGCTTGCAGCCACGCGCGTGGACGGGCAGACTGTCACAAAATAGTTGGGCAGTTGAAATGGGGCAGTGTCCGCCCCATCTTAAGAAGTCCAAGGGGTCAGTTGGGTTGCCGCAAAGCGGGGTGCGACTGGTCTGCTAAGAAAAGGAAAGAGCATGAAAGAACCGTTGAGTTCATCCTATCCCGTCCTGCCGCTGCGCGATATTGTGGTTTTCCCACATATGATCGTGCCGCTGTTTGTGGGCCGTGAAAAATCAGTCCGCGCCCTCGAAGAGGTGATGGCTGATGACAAGCAGATTTTGCTGTCCAGCCAGATTGATCCCGGTGAGGATGATCCCGCACAGGACGGTATTTATAAGGCTGGCGTGCTGGCCAATGTGTTGCAGCTGTTGAAACTGCCCGATGGCACCGTGAAGGTGTTGGTTGAAGGTCGTGACCGCGTGCGCATTACTGAATTCCACGAGAACCCGAATTATTTTGAGGCCTCTGCGGAGTACCTTGAAGAGGAGTTGGGTAACGAGGATGAGGCCGAGGCGCTGGTGCGCAATGTCGCCGCTGAATTCGAGCGTTATGCAAAGATTAAAAAGAACATCCCTGAAGAGGCGATGGCCGCTGTTGGCGAGGCTGTTGAGCCTGCGAAGCTGGCCGATCTCGTTGCGGGTCATTTGTGCATTGAAGTGTCTGAGAAGCAGGGCTTGCTTGAGACATTGACTGTCACCGAGCGTCTGGAGAAGGTTTACGGCCTGATGCAGGGCGAGATGTCCGTGTTGCAGGTTGAGAAAAAGATCAAGACCCGCGTGAAGACCCAGATGGAGCGCACCCAGCGCGAATATTATTTGAATGAGCAGATGAAGGCCATTCAGAAGGAGCTGGGCGATGGTGAGGACGGCCAGAACGAGGTCGCTGAACTTGAGGCGCGTATTGCCGAGACGAAGTTGTCGAAGGAAGCCCGTGAAAAGGTTGATGCCGAGCTGAAGAAGCTTAAGAACATGTCTCCGATGTCTGCGGAAGCCACTGTTGTGCGCAACTACATGGACTGGATTTTGGGCGTGCCGTGGGGCGTGAAATCGCGCACCAAGAAAGATCTGGTTGCGGCGCAAAAGGTGCTGGATAACGATCACTACGGCCTTGAGAAGGTCAAAGAGCGCATTGTTGAATACCTCGCGGTGCAACAGCGGTCGGCGAAGCTCAAAGGTCCGATCATGTGTCTCGTCGGCCCTCCTGGTGTGGGTAAAACGAGCCTTGGTAAGTCTGTAGCAAAGGCGACGGGTCGCGAATTCATCCGTATCTCCCTTGGTGGTGTGCGCGATGAGTCTGAAATCCGTGGTCACCGTCGGACTTATATCGGCTCTATGCCCGGTAAGATTATTCAGGCGCTGAAAAAGGCGAAAACTACGAACCCGCTGATTTTGCTCGATGAAATCGACAAGATGGGTCAGGATTTCCGGGGCGATCCCGCGTCTGCGATGTTGGAGGTGCTTGATCCGGAACAGAACTCCACATTCGTGGATCACTATTTGGAGGTCGAATATGACCTTTCGAACGTGATGTTCCTGACGACGGCGAACTCTTACAACATGCCGGGGCCACTGCTTGATCGTATGGAGATCATTTCGTTGTCGGGTTACACCGAAGATGAAAAGTGCGAAATTGCGCGTCAGCATTTGTTGCCTAAAGTGATGAAGAACCACGGGTTGAAAGCCAAAGAATTCAGCGTATCTGCGGATGCTCTGTTGTCGATGGTGCGGGTCTATACCCGTGAGGCTGGTGTGCGGAACCTAGAGCGCGAATTGGCGAAGATTGCCCGTAAGGCGGTCACCAAGATTGTGAAGAAAGAGGCGACGGTGATTGAGGTCACGGCGGCTAATTTGGATGAGTTCTTGGGCGTCAAAAAGCACAAGTTTGGCCTCGCGGAGGAAGAAGATCAGGTTGGTGTCGTCACTGGCCTTGCTTGGACCTCTGTTGGCGGTGAGCTTTTGAACATCGAAGCGCTGCGTTTGCCTGGTAAAGGGCGGATGAAGACGACGGGGAAACTCGGCGATGTGATGAAGGAATCGATTGATGCGGCCTCGTCTTATGTGCGCTCGATCGCACCCGAGATTGGCGTGAAGCCGACGAAGTTCGACATCATTGATATTCACGTGCACGTGCCAGATGGGGCGACGCCAAAGGATGGCCCAAGTGCGGGTCTTGCGATGGTGACGTCGATTGTGTCGGTGCTGACGGGTATTCCTGTGCGCAAGGATATTGCGATGACGGGCGAGGTGTCATTGCGCGGTAACGCGATGCCGATTGGTGGCCTCAAAGAGAAGCTGCTGGCAGCACTGCGCGGTGGGATCAAGACCGTTTTGATCCCTGTGGACAATGAGAAGGATCTGCCTGAGATCCCCGACAATGTGAAAGAGGGGCTGACGATTATCCCTGTGAAGCACGTGTCGGAAGTGTTGCACCACGCGCTTGTCCGCAAGCCTGAGCCAATCGAGTGGGATGAGGCAGCCGAGGAGGCTGCTGCGGCTGCTGCGCTTGCTAAGGGTTTGGGCGGGCAGGGTGCGACTGCGCACTAGATTTGTGTGAGTGAATAAATGGGGGCGTGCCTGTCTGGGCGCGCCCTTTTTTGTTGCGGGAATGTTGGTATTGGCAAGGTTTCTGTTAATGAATGCAATCGAATCTGTGCATTTCCTAAGGATTGCAGTAGTTTAATGTTAACTTAGTAAGGGGCGCTATCATGTCATCGAAGAATCAATCAGGTTCCAACACGGTTAAGCTCAACACAATTGTGCCAGAGCCGGTCGTCAATCCATTGGATGTCGCCGTGCCAAAAACGAAAATCTCGACACCGGCTATTTCCGTTCCGCAAGGCGAGATGTTGAAGAAAGCTGAGTTTATTGATCGCGCGGTTGAGCGCGGCGACGTCAAAAAGCGTGACGCCAAGCCTGCGATTGAAGCCGCATTGGCTGTTTTGTCAGAAGCGTTGATGGCGGGCGAAGAATTGAACCTGCCGCCAATGGGCAAAATGCGCGTTGTGAAGTCGAAAGACATCGGCGATGGCGCACGGGTTTTGACCCTGAAGCTGCGGACGATGAAAGATGGCGCTGGTTCGGGTGCGTCGAAGTCGGACGACGACAACAACGACGATTAAGTCGCAGGGCATATGTTTCCCGAACTTTACATTTTGCGCCACGGGCAGACCGAATGGAATGCCCAAGGCCGCATGCAGGGCGCTTTGAATTCGCCGCTGACGCCGCAGGGCGAGGCGGAAGCTGCAAAGCAGGGTATGATTCTGCAAGGCCTTGACCTCACTGGGTTCCAATACATCAGCTCTCCGCAGGGCCGCGCTGTGCAGACAGCGGGAATCGCTTTGGCACGAGTCGCTGATTTTATCGTGACCGATCCTCGTTTGGCGGAAATTACTGTGGGTGACTGGTCTGGATTGCTCCGAGATGAACTTCCAATGGAAGACGTCGAAGACCCTTACTTGGCGCAATATGAGGCGGCCCCCGGGGGCGAGAGGTTGGCTGGTGTCCGCTTGCGTGCTGCTGCGTTTTTGGCTGATTTAAAAGGGCCTGCCGTGCTTGTGACGCACGGCGTGACCAGCCGTGTTATCCGTACATTGGTGGTGGGGGAAGCGGCATCACAGCCCTCATCGATCCACGGTGGGCAGGGCACAATTTATCATTTAAAAAATGGTGTACAAAAAGTTCTCGAATGACGCTTGCACTGGCCGCGAAGGTGTTCTAAACGACGCCCAGCGGGTGATTAGCTCAGTTGGTAGAGCGCTTCCTTTACACGGAAGATGTCGGGAGTTCGAGCCTCTCATCACCCACCATTCCCCATCAATTGTTGTTCGTTCCACAGTCTTGACGGTGGGCGTTTGCCTGCGGCAAGCCACCCTGTTTCGGGGGCTCTCACCTCTTATCACCCATTACTCTCTCATGACGCGATAGTTTACGCCCGCTAACGTGGCAAAGCGTGTTTGGTAGGCTCGCCAGTTTGGTCTTGGTTTTCCGCATGACTGTCCCAATTTGCATGGGCATCGATCCAGTCTTGGGTCTCTTTGAACCGACCGCGTGCGATGGGGGAGGTGGTGCCATCTGATAGGATCAGCACGGGCTTGATGCCTGAGCGATCGATACGTGGCTTGGCGTTGATCGAGATCCACCATGAACGATGCGGCTGAAAGCCGTGTTCTGGGCCAGTTTGTGCCGTGAGGTCCAACAGGCGCGCGCGATGTATGAATTTGTCATGGCGCATGACGACACGGACGTAGTGTTCTTCTGACACGATATACAGCAAGGTCTCTAGCCTCACCTCGCGCGGTCCAATTTTGATCGCTCCTGCGGGTTCAGAGGGGCCGACCGTTTTAGGGGGGGCGACCTTCATTTGAATTGGCGGCATCACAAAGCGGAAATAGATGGTTTCGATCATGATGACGGTTAACGCAAAAAAGCACGTCTGCTGCCACGTGTTATTCACGTAGGCACCGTCCGAGTGAATACCTGCAAGATATTCTACGACGACTGTTGCCGCAAGGAACCCCACAAGTGAGATCATCCAGCTAAACACCCTGATTTTGCCCACCCGAAATGTAAACGAAGCGAGTAGCAAGAACACGGCGCATGAGGTTGTCATGAACGCGACGACCGCAGCAATCCAGATCGGTAGTGCCTCCCATGCGGGCATAACGTCTCGGAAACCATGCGGGTCAACGCCAAATAATATCACGACTATCAATGCGGAGAATTGATAGGTGTTGGGGTGGGACACGCATAGCTTGTATTCGGCCAAGGTGAAAGAAAATGGCCTGCAAAACACGTCACGGAAGTGCACTTCATGACAAAGTGTTTCTCTTTTAAGCATTTTTTAGTCAAATCCTAAACGTAGCATTCCGTGTCGTTTGTACGTTCTTAAGCGCAAACCACACTGAAATGGAGTCTAGACTTTGGTCTAGTCGATCGGCAGGGGCGAATTGTTGCGAGTATCTGTTTTGTGTGGTTTAGCCTCTGCCAATCCTTCGCCGTAAACTTTTATATCTAAAACTTTGAAGCGGCTTTTGGGCCGTGATTTACTGACGCAATGTGGAATCCGTTTTGCAGATATTGGGCAGATGTGAAATTTTCCGCGTTAGACTGCTTGACGCTGCAATTGAGGCCGCATAGAAGCCCCTCACGTCACGTCGAAAGACTGATTTCTAAGATGCGCGGTTGTAGCTCAGTTG
>DFSO01000068.1 GCA_002378665.1 Loktanella sp. UBA3435
GATCCCTTTATTGTGATGGATGTGATGGAGGCAGCCCGCAAGGCGGAGGCTGCTGGGCGTCATATCATTCATATGGAAGTGGGACAGCCAGGAACGGGTGCGCCTGAGGGCGCGCGTGCGGCATTGGCGGACCAATTGGCGGAGCCGTTGGGCTATACCGTTGGTTTGGGCCTACCTGCGCTCAGGGCGCGGATTGCCCAGCATTATATGGAAGTTTACGGGCTGGAAGTCGATCCCGCCCGCGTTGTTATTACGTCGGGCGCGTCAGGTGCGTTCTTGCTCGCGTTTTCGGCGCTTTTTGACAATGACGAACGGGTTGGTTTGGGCCTGCCGTGTTATCCGTCGTATCGCCAGATTCTCAAGGCGGTGGGGTTGAAGGCAGTTGAGATGCCGACGACTGCCGCTGGCCGTTATCAGCCGCAGCCGAGTGACGTTGCGGATTTTGATCTGGACGGGTTGATTGTCGCCTCGCCTGCGAACCCGACGGGTACGATGTTGACGCGAGCTGAGTTGAAGGCGCTGGCGGATGCATGTGCGGCCAAGGGTGCGGCGTTTATTTCGGACGAGATTTATCACGGGATTTCCTATGATAAAGAGACGGTTACGGCGCTTTCTGTCACGGATGATGTCTATGTCATCAACTCGTTTTCAAAGTATTTCTCGATGACGGGGTGGCGTGTGGGCTGGATGGTTGTGCCTGCCGATCATGTGCGCCGTGTGGAGCGGTTGGCGCAAAATATGTTTATCTGCGCGCCGCATGCGTCTCAGGCATTGGCGTTGGCGGCGTTTGATTGCAAAGAGGAATTGGACAGCCATTTGGCGGTTTATGCGGCCAATCGCGACCTGATGGTTGCGGGGCTGACTAAGGCGGGTTTGGGCAAATTTGCGCCGCCTGATGGCGCGTTTTATGTCTATGTGGATGTGTCGGATTATACGAACGATGCGCTCGCGTTTTCCGCCGAGATTTTGGAAAAGGCAGGGGTTGCCGTGACACCGGGATTGGATTTTGACCCTGCCAATGGGCATAAATGGCTGCGGTTGTCTTATGCGCGCTCTACGGCGGATATTACCGAAGGGGTCGCGAGATTGACGACCTTTATGAAAGGGCGCACGTGATGTTGCGATTGATCGCGCTACTGATTTTCTGTGCCTCTGGAGTGTCGGCGCAAGAGTTTAGCGCCTTGGCGCGTTTGGACGTGGCCCAAAGCCAATTGCGCGATGATGGGCCTAATCTGGTGATTGATTTGCGCCTGACCCAACCTGTGCCGTACCGCGTTTATACGCTGGATGAGCCACGCCGCTTGGTCATTGATTTTCGCGAGGTGGATTTTACGGGAGCGAGCCGTGAGGGGCTGTTGAATGCCGATGCCGCGACTGATCTGCGGTTTGGCCCATTGCGCTCCGGTTGGTCGCGGATGGTGGTTGATCTGGCGGGGCCGCTGGCGGTGTCCGAGGCCGGGATGCAAGTCGAGACTGGATCAGGGGCCGCGCAATTGCATATCGTGTTGAAACCCGTCGAAGCCGCTGATTTTGCAAGCAACGCAGGTGCGCCGCCAGAGGCGGGTTGGGAAGAGTTGGCCCGTGTTGATAGCACTGTCGCGGCCCCAGCGGTTGATGATGGCCCGATGATAGTGGTCATTGATGCGGGCCATGGCGGCATTGATCCGGGTGCCGAGCGCGGCGGTGTGCGCGAAGCCGATGTGATGTTGTCGCTGGCCATTGAGGTGGCTGACGCGATCAACCGCACAGGACAGATGCGCGCCGTGATGACGCGTGACGCGGATTTCTTTGTGCCGCTGGAAGAACGGATGACGATTGCACGTGCGGCGGGTGCGGCTGTTTTTGTGTCGCTGCATGCGGATGCATTGGAAGAGGGCGGCGCACAGGGTGCGTCTGTCTATACGCTGTCTGCTGAGGCGCTTGATGATGCCTCAGAGCGTATGGCGGAGCGTCATGAGCGGGGGGATTTGCTGGCGGGGCTCGACCTGAAGGGGCAAGATGACCGTATTGCGACAGTTTTGATGGATTTGGCGCGTCTCGAAACGGGGCCTGCGAGCGATAGATTGGCGGATGCGATTGTCACTGGCTTACGGTCCGCAGGGGTGCGGTTGAACGGCAAACCACGGCGTAAGGATAAGCTTGCGGTGCTCAATGCCCCTGACTTTGCCAGCGTTTTGGTTGAAATCGGGTTCTTGTCGTCCGACACCGATCGCGCAAACCTGAGCAGCTCGGCGACGCGTGCGCCGATGGTGCGTGGAATCGTGGCGGCACTGCTTGCTTGGGCGCAAGATGAGGCCGCACGTGCCCCTTTGATCCGCCAATAGGGCGGCCTGCACAAAAAGTGATGATGATACAGGCGAATTCGCGCCAAAAATGGCGTTTGCGGTTTTGACCAATTGAACTACTACCCCTATAAGCCAATCATCTTATGAGGGGTCAGCGCCTTGGTTCGCTTTATCTTGTCTTTCTTCGGCGGTATCTTTTCGATGCTGACACTCGGCCTTGCCATGATGGCGCTGACGCTGGGCGCTATTTTCTATATGTATGGCCGCGACTTGCCGTCTTATGATGTGTTGTCACAATATGCGCCAAAGACCATCAGTCGGATTTATTCGAGTGAAGGCCGGATTATCGACGAATTCGCATCCGAGCGCCGCTTGTTCACGCCGTCCGAGGAAATCCCGGACATCGTAAAACAGGCGTTTATTTCGGCGGAAGACAAGAACTTCTATTCCCACCCGGGGTATGATTTGCGCGGTATGGCTGCGGCATTTGTCGATGCGGTGAAATCACGGGGCGCGGATTTGCGTGGTGCGTCCACGATTACCCAGCAGGTGACAAAGAACTTCCTTTTGGACGGATCGCGCACAGCGGAACGGAAAATTCAGGAATTGATCTTGGCGCCGCGCCTAGAGGCGTCTTTGGGTAAAGAGGGGGTTCTTGAGCTTTACCTCAATGAGATTGATCTTGGTGTGCGCTCTTTTGGTGTGACGGCTGCTGCGCAAAGTTACTTTAACAAGTCATTGTCAGAGTTGTCGCCCGCAGAGGCCGCGTTTTTGGCTGTGCATCCAAAGGCACCTTATAGCTATCACCCTGTGAAAAACCGCGAAGCCGCACTCGCACGTCGCGACTTTATTTTGCGCGAGATGTTCGAGAACGGGTATATCGATCAGGCTGCTTATCAGGAGGCGTTGAACGATCCTTTGCGCACGGTTCAGAACGGCGATTTTCCTGCGTTTTCAAGCGAACGTCCGCCGCGTGATTATTTCACGGACGAAATCCGGCGCCAGTTGAGCCAAAACTTTGGGGAGGAAGAATTCTTCTCTGGTGGTCTGTCGATCCGCGCGACGATTGACCCTGATATGCAGGTCGAAGCGGCCCATGCTTTGCAACGTGCGCTCGAGCAATATGACCGTGGTATCGGCCGTTGGCGTGGCACTGGTAAAACGATTGCCCCAGAGGGATTGGCGACGGAAGACCAGTGGCGTGCGGCGTTGAGCAATACGATCGTTGCCCGCGATGTAACCTTGGAAAACAAGTGGTATCCTGCTGTTGTCCTTGGGATAGCAGATGGTGAAATGCGTATTGGCATCGAGGATGTCATCGCGACAGAGGCCGAGCCTCAGGTTATTCCAGCGAAAGATATTGACTGGATCAGGGGCGGTTTTACCGACAACTTTGAAGTTGGTGACGTGGTGCATGTGCGCCGTATGACGACAGATGCGGATGGCACATTCATTCGTTGGACTTTGCGTCAAGTGCCAGAAGTGCAGGGCGGTTTCATGGCAATGGACGTCAACACAGGCCGTGTGATCGCGATGCAGGGCGGGTTCTCTTATCAGAACTCGGTCTTTAACCGCGCCACCCAAGCCCAACGTCAGCCCGGTTCGTCGTTCAAGCCGTTTGTCTATGCGGCAGCCCTTGATAGTGGCTATTCGCCTGCGACAATCGTGGTCGACGCGCCGATTGAGATCAACACGCCGCAGGGTGTGTGGCGTCCGCAGAACTCTTCTAACCAGTTTTACGGCCCAACCCCGTTGCGCACAGGGATCGAGCAATCGCGGAACCTGATGACCATTCGTTTGGCGAAAGAAATTGGCATGGATGTTGTTGGTGCCTATGCCGAGAAATTTGGTGTTTATCAAAAACTGCAGCCAGTTTTGGCCAACGCTTTGGGGAGCCAAGAAACCACATTGTTCAAGATGGTTGCCGCTTATGCGATGTTTGCCAATGGCGGCGAGCGCGTGGAACCGACGCTCGTGGACCGCGTGCAGGATCGTTACGGCAAGACGGTTTATCGTCACGACGAGCGTATCTGTGAGGACTGTTCCGATTTGAACCTGCCGCTTGGTCAGGCGCCGCGTATCAGTTCGACCCGCGAACGCGTGATGAACGAAATCACCGCTTATCAGCTGACCTCTATGATGGAGGGCGTGGTACAACGAGGTTCTGCCAGCAAGACCGTGAACTTGCCTGTGCCCATCGCAGGTAAGACAGGGACAACAAACGACGCAAAAGACGTGTGGTTTATTGGCTTTTCCTCCAACATCGTTGCGGGCTGCTACATCGGTTATGACAATCCGCGTTCTTTGGGTGAAGGCGCCTATGGCGGCGGCATGTGTGGCCCTGTGTTCAACCAGTTTATGACACAAGCGATCAAGACCTATGGCGGCGGTAAGTTCAACGTGCCCAGCGACTGTCAGTTCATCAAGATTGGCCGTTTCAGTGGTGCGCGTTTGCCTGACAGTGCCAGCGGCGATAACGTCATTGCCGAATGTTTCCGTCCGGGCGAAGAGCCAGTGTTTGGTATCACGTTTGACGGTGGTTTTGGCATGGCGGCTGACTTGCCATTGTTTGATGTTGTGCCGCGCGCGACTCGCTCTGTGAAATCTTCTTCTGGTGGCACGGCGCAAGTTGGACCAAAGGCTTCGTTCGGTTTGCTTTCCTCGGGTGGCCTTTACTAACAACGCTTGGTATGACCCAACAACTTCACTGACTTCATTAGGTGCCCCATGCGCGCAGATACCCAAAACTCCGTTGACGCGATTGAAAAGTCGCTGGCCCTGCTGGCGCAGCGTTTGAATTATGAAACCGCACCGTATCGGTTAGAGGAATTCAATGCCCGCGTTGAAGATCCAACCCTGTGGGACGATCCAGAGGCCGCCCAAAAGCTGATGCGTGATCGGCAGATGTTGGTAGATGCTGTGGCTGCCTATGAGAGTATTCGTCAGGAGTTGGCCGATAATATCGAGCTGATTGAACTGGGCGAAATGGAAAATGATGCCGAGATTGTCACCGAGGCTGAAACGGCCTTGAAGAAGCTTGAGAAAGTGGCTGCCGCCAAAGAGCTTGAAGCGCTTTTGGATGGCGAGGCTGACGCCAACGATACGTTCCTTGAAATTAACTCTGGCGCGGGTGGTACAGAATCGTGCGACTGGGCCAATATGCTCGCGCGGATGTATGTCCGTTGGGCCGAGAAAAAGGGATATAAGGTCGAGTTGCAGGCCGAGAGCCCGGGCGAAGAGGCGGGGATCAAATCTGCTGCTTATAAGATTTCAGGTCTGAACGCTTATGGTTGGTTGAAGTCTGAGAGCGGCGTGCACCGTTTGGTCCGCATTTCGCCGTTTGATAGTGCCGCCAAGCGCCACACCTCTTTCACGTCCGTGAAGGTTTACCCTGTGGTTGATGACAACATCGACATTCAGGTCGAGGCCAAGGATATTCGTTTGGACACTTACCGCTCGTCGGGCGCTGGTGGCCAGCACGTGAACACAACCGATTCTGCGGTGCGGATTACCCACTTCCCGACGGGTATCGTTGTGACCTCTTCCGAGAAGTCGCAGCACCAGAACCGCGATATTTGTATGAAGGCGCTGAAATCGCGTTTGTATCAGATGGAACTCGATAAGCGTTCTGCCATCGTGAACGACGTGCATGAAAATGCGGGCGATGCGGGCTGGGGCAACCAGATCCGTAGTTATGTTTTGCAGCCTTACCAGATGGTCAAAGACCTGCGCACCCAATACGAGACTTCCGACACAAAAGGTGTTTTGGACGGTGATCTTGATGGCTTCATGGCGGCGACATTGGCTTTGGCTGTGTCGGGCAAATCTCGTGCGGATGCGCAGGGCGAATAGGGCTTGCCAGACCGGCCGTCTCACGGTTTCCTGTGGGCATGGACGATATACTCAAATTAGACGCGACCGTTTTGGCGGGCCGTATTGCGGATGGTACATTGACGGCTGAGGCCTTGATGATCGCCACACTTGATCATGTGGATGCGGTGAACCCTGCGCTCAATGCGATTGTGAGCCGTGTGGATCGCGAGACGTTGCTGGCCCAAGCCCGCGCTGCTGATGCGGGGCCGCGCAAAGGCCCGTTGCATGGGTTGCCGATTGCGGTGAAGGATTTGGCCGATGTTGCGGGCATCCCGACGTCGATGGGCTGTGCGGCCTTGGCAGGGATGGTTCCGAGAACTTCGGACGTGATGGTTCAGCGCATGATTGATGCGGGCGCGATTGTCATCGGAAAGACCAATACGCCAGAGTTTGGCCTTGGCTCGCATACCTATAACCCTGTGTTTGGCGCGACCCGCAATGCGATTGACTCGAGCCGTAGTGCTGGCGGGTCAAGTGGTGGTGCGGCTTTAGCTTTGGCGGCGCGCATGACGTCGATCGCGGATGGGTCGGATATGATGGGCAGTCTGCGGAACCCTGCGGGCTGGAACGAGATTTACGGGTTGCGCCCGACGTGGGGCGCGGTGCCGTCTGAACCTAAGGGCGATACGTTTCTGCACCAGCTTTCCACCGGCGGGCCGATGGCGCGCAGCCCTGCGGATTTAGCGCTTTTGCTTGATGTACAGGCGGGGCGCGATCCGCGCCAACCGCATTCGCTGAACCATACGCCCGTCGCTGGTCGCTTGGATGCGGATGTGTCAGGGCGCAAGATTGCGTGGCTGGGCGATTGGTCTGGGGCCTATCCGATGGAGGCGGGGGTGATGGATCATGCCGCTGCCGCCGTTGCGCGGCTTGGAGCGATGGGCTGTGTCGTTGAGGCCGTGTCTGCGCCGTTTAAGGCGGCGGATATTTGGGAGGCTTGGATCACGTTGCGGTCGTGGTCGGTGTCGGTGGGGCTTGGGGCGCTCTATGACAACGCAGGCATGCGGGCCAAGTTGAAGCCAGAAGCGATTTGGGAGATCGAGCGGGGCAGGGCATTGACCCTCGCGCAGGTGCAGGCCGCGAGTGTGATCCGTTCACGCTGGTTCGAGAAAGCGGCATCGCTGTTTGAGACTTATGACGCTTTTGTGCTGCCCACAGCGCAATGCTATCCGTTCCCCGTAGAATGGGATTGGCCACGCGAAATCGCAGGCGTGAAGATGGATACCTATCATCGCTGGATGGAAGTTGTGGTGCCCGTCAGCCTGATCGGTTTGCCGTGTTTGGCGGTGCCTGCGGGGCTGGGCGCCAATGGTTTGCCGATGGGCCTACAGATCGCTGGGCCGCGTGGGGCGGATTTGGCGCTGCTACAATTGGGTCAGGCGTGGCATCAACAGCTGACATGAAAAAGGGCGCTCTGAGATAGCTCAGGCGCCCTAGATCGTATCAAAATAAGTCCCTTAGGACTTTGTGTCTGTCACTGGCATCTTGGCTTTGCCGCCAACACCAGTTGTCAGAGGATCGTCCTGACGCTGAACGGAACCCTCAAAGTGGGCGCCAGATTCGATTGCGATTGTCTTGTGGATGATGTCACCCTCAACACGCGCAGATGAAGTCAGGCGCACCTTAAGGCCACGCACACGACCAATTACGCGGCCATTCACGACAACATCGTCAGCGATAACTTCGCCCTTAACAGTGGCGCCTTCGCCGACCGTAAGCAGATGCGCACGAATGTCGCCGTCCACTTGGCCTTCAATCAGGATATCGCCAGTTGTTTTAAGGTTACCTGTGATCAACAGATCAGAGGAAAGCACGGATGCTGCAGGCTTCGCTTTTGGTGCGGAAGCCTTGAAATCTGGGGCAGGTGTCGTTGGTGCCGCCGCAGGCATTTTTGGTGCTTCGTCGGCCTTTGGGCCGGGCTCATTGATTTTGGATTTAGAAAACATCTTGTCCAGCTCTTATGTAAATCATTGGGTTAACGGGAGCGCCACCGACGCGAACCTCGTAGTGAAGGTGAGGTCCGGTGGACCGGCCTGAGTTGCCCATATCACCAATTCGCTGTCCGCGCGAGACCCTTTGGCCCACAGAAACGCGCATTGCGTTCAAATGTGCGTAACGTGTCTCGATTCCGAACTCGTGTTGGATCTTAATGAGGCGACCATAGCCAGACGCCCAGCCTGCGTGAACAACCACGCCGTCTGCGGTTGCGTAGATTGGGGTGCCTACGGGACCAGCAAAATCTGTACCCGCGTGAAGGCGTCCCCAACGTTGGCCGAAGCCTGATGTGAAACGGAAATTACTCTTTACTGGAATGTCGAAAGGCGCACGTTCTGCCGCGATGCGGTAAAGGTTGATGCGGTCCATACGGTCAAGAATGCCGTTGGCACGTGCCGCATCTGGATCAGGCGCACCACCTTTGGTGGAGAATTGCAGCGGTGTCAGCGGACCACCTGTGCCAGAGTAGCCACGGCGCACAGCCGACAGCAGTGTGTCTGGGTTTAGGCCTGCTTGGCGGAACATTTTGTCGAGAGGCTCTACAGAAACCATCATCGCTTCTTCCAATTGGCGGAAGATTTCGTCGTTTTTCTCTTCTTGCAAGCGCAGTTGTAGTTCAACCTCGGAGGCGTGATCGAGGGCGAATGCGGCGTCAGCGGCAATCAGATCACGTTCGGCGGCCGTTTCGCGCAGGGCTTGGGATAGCAGATCAACGGTACCAGAGATTTCGTCGCTCATGGCAGCGGCAGTTGTTGTGATGCCGTCAGCGGAAAGGGCTGCAACCTGATCGCGGGCTTCTTCGCGGGCCTTCATGGTGTCGCGCAGTGTGGATTGCACGACCTCAAGGCCCGTTTCCAATTCGCGACGCTTGTCTTCTGTGTTCAACAGTTCTGACTGCATGATCGAAATCTGCTCTAGCGCGGAGGTAAAGCGGCTCTGCGCTGCGACGGCCTCTTCGGCGCGTACGTCCCGTTCTGTTGAGAGCGAGTTGAGACGCTGCTCATAAATCATTTGATCGCGTTGGGCTTGGGCGCGGAAGTTGCCAGCGCCGATACTATCCATTAATAAAATCGCGGTGGCGATAATGGTCCAACCGACCAGAATTGTGCAACCCGTCCACGCGACCAATTGCGATTCCGCAGTCAGACGGATGAAGCGTGTTTCGCTATCCGAGCGCAAAAACAGGCGCTTTTCAGGAAAACGGCCCTCAAGCCACCCGTGAATTCGTTTGGTGATGCGTGATCGCAATGTTGTCGTCCTTGTCCCGTCCCAGTTAACGACGGGTCCCTACACCCTTCTTGCCGTCCTGCAGGTGTTAGACAGCTTAGACCAATCCCGCAACGTTTTTGGTCCGCGTTTTGTGGTTTTTTGAGAAAAAGTAGGGCCTTAGGCGGCATTCTGCCGACCTTTGCAGTTATTTCTGCTTATTTTCTGCAACGAGGGGCCAATAGAAGTCTGGCGGAATTCCGGCTTCGGCACGTTTTTCCTCGTTAAACGGCGGTCTGAGCGCCCCGTGGAAATAGCGTCCAACCAACTCATGAAAGACAACTTTTGGGTCTAAGTCATGGCGTCCACACAAGAAATTGAACCACTTGGAGCCGTAGGACACATGGTGGACCTCTTCGGCGTAGATGACTTCGAGGGCTTCGACGGCGCCTTTGTCTTTGGCGTTCTGAAAGACTTTGACCATATTGGGTGTCACATCGAGGCCGCGCGCCTCTAGGACCATGGGGACCACCGCCAATCGGCCCAAAAGGTCGTGGGCGGTAATTTCAGCCGACTGCCACATGCCTGCGTGGGCGTCCAATGCGCCGTAATGGCTGCCCCGCGTTTCAAGACAGTCGCACATCAGATTGAAATGTTTAGATTCTTCATCTGCGGATTTGACCCAATCGTCGTAAAAACCAATTGGCATTGGTGTGTCGGCAAAACGGGCAATGATATCCCAATGAAGATCGACGGCATTCAGTTCGATATGGGCGACGGCATGCAATATTGCGATGCGGCCTTCCTCAGACCCAGGTTTTCGGCTGGGCACATCGCGTGGGTCTAGCAGCGCGGGCGTCGCAGGGCGTGCAGGTTGATCGGGTGGGGCCACGTTGCCGATTACGACATCTTCGCCATTGGCGCGGGCAGCTTGCCATTGAGCCGCATAGCTGCGTGACAGTGCCGCTTTGGCGCGACCATCGGCGGTGGTAAGCACGTCGACGGCCATTTGTGTCAGTGTTTTCATAAGATTAGGATTGTTCGCGCAGGGCATTCAGCACCGCCTCGACGTGACCCGGAACTTTGACCTTGCGCCAGATTTGCGCGATCTTGCCATCAGCGCCGATCAGATAAGTTGCGCGTTCGATGCCCATGTAGGTCTTGCCATACATCGATTTTTCGACCCAAACGCCGTAGTTTTCGCAAATATTGCCGTCTTCGTCAGAGATCAGCGGGATGCCAAGATCGTATTTGGCCACGAATTTGTCGTGCTTTTTGACGGGATCTTTCGACACGCCGATGACAGTGGCACCCAAGGCTGCAAAATCGGCTGCCGCTTCTGTGAAGCCAATCGCTTCTTTCGTGCATCCGGGAGTGTCGTCTTTGGGGTAGAAATAAAGGACAACGGGTCTGCCCGCATGATCCGCAAGAGAAATAGTGCCGCCACCGTCGCGTGGCGCTGCAAAATCTGGTGCATGATCGCCGATTTTGAGTGTGTCCATGTCAATAATCCCCGTTGATTAAGTTTGTTGGTTTTGTTTTAGCCCAAGTCAGGCAAAGATAAAGGGGAGACAATCGGGCAGGCCATGGAAGAAGACGCAAAAGACGACACACCTCAGCCAAGAAAGCGGAGCCTTTGGTGGCACCTTTGGCATGTCTTGCGCACAGTTTCTCTGATTGCACTGCTGCCTGTGATCTTTTTTGTGGCTTTCGCTGTCTTGACGGTCAACCAAGATATCGACGCGCCGGAATGGCTGACGTCAAAGATTGAGACCCGCGCAGGTGAAGCGCTGCGTGGCGGTAGTCTAGAATTTGGTAATATTTACATCAATATAGGTCGCGATCTTCATCCGCGTGTGCGTTTGGTTGATACGGTCGTGCGCGATGCAAACGGGTCACTTTTGGCGCGGGTATCTCAGGTGTCGGGTGTGATTTCGCCGCGCGGTGTTTTCTTTGAGGGCGCGGTCCTGATGCAAAATATCGAGTTGAGCGGTGCGCAGATCAACCTTGCCCGGGCGGCAGATGGCACAGTTTCATTGGCTTTTGGTGGTGAAAGCAGTGCGAAAAGCGCGTCCACATTCACCGAATTGCTCGACCAGAGCGACCAGATATTCGAGCAACCCGCATTGGCGGCCTTGGAAACGGTGTCGGCGACGGGGGTGGTCATTAATTATGCCGATGCGCGGGCCAAGCGGAGTTGGACTGTTGATGGCGGGCTGATTGATCTTGATCTGCGCGATGAAATGACTGTTTTGCGCGGTGATTTCAACGTGTTGTCGGGCGGGACAGAGCTAATGCGTCTGACGGTGAACTATGAAAGCCCGCGTGGATCACGTGCTTCGGTCATGTCGGCTGCGGTAACAAATGCGCGCGCGCGTGATATCGCGACACAGTCACCTGCCTTGCAGTTTCTGGCTGAGATCGATGCGCCAATCACGGCGGCCTTGCGAACCAGCTTGGATAGCGCGGGCAAGATTGGCCCCTTAAGTGCGACGCTGGAATTGGGGCAGGGTGCGTTGCAGCCCAACGCCGCGACCGCCCCGATTTCGTTTGATGAGGCCAAGGCATATTTGACTTATGAGCCCGACAGCCAGTTGATCAAGTTTGACCATGTTGAATGGACGTCTGAGCAGGCGACGGTCACCGCGACAGGCCGCGCTTACTTGCGTGACCTTGAGGATGGGGTGCCGCAAGCGCTTGTCGCGCAGTTTTCCGCACCCAACGCACGGCTGGCTGTCTCGACGTTTTATCCAGAGGGCTTAGACCTACCGCCTGTGACGATTGATGCACGTTTACGGTTTCGGCCATTTTCCATTGAAGTCGGACAGTTGGCATTGGTGGATGGTGATACCCATTTGGCTGTCTCGGGTAAGTTTTCAGCCACCGATGCGGGCTGGGATGTCGCGATTAACGGGGATGTGGATCAGATCGCGCCAGAACGCCTCGTGGCATTGTGGCCTGCGACGGTGAAGCCGAAAACGCGGGCTTGGTTGGCGGACAATGTTACGGGCGGCCGATTGCTTGATACGACGTTTTCGGTACGTGCCGCTGCGGGGACGGCGCCCATAGTCGCGGCGCGTTACGAATTCGCGGACGCCTCCCTGCGATTTTTGCGCATAATGCCGTTGCTCGAGCGGGCTGCAGGGGGTGGATTTTTACAAGACCATCAGATGATTGTGTCGCTGGATCGTGGTGTGGTCTCTGCGCCGCAAGGCGGGCTGGTGAATGCGGCGGGCACGTCTTTTGTCATCTTGGATACACGGATCAAAGGCGGTGACGGGCAGGTTTCCTTGGCGCTAGATGGCTCGATTACGGCGCTGATGTCATTGCTCGATGTGGAGCCGCTCAGGCTGATTTCAAAGGCGGGGCAATCGGTGACGCTGGCGGACGGTCGCGGATCGGTTTCGGGGTCGCTCCAGTTTCCACTGCGTAAGGGTGTGCCGCCCAACCAGATCAAGTTTGATGTCGGAGCAATCCTGCGCGATGTCCGCAGCGAGACATTGATCAAGGATCGGGATTTGCGGGCATCAAGGCTCGCGTTGGCGGCTGACAATGCGGGGCTTCAAATTTCGGGGCCTGTGACGCTCGATGGGATCGCGGCAAATGGGAGTTGGAACCAGCGGTTTGGTGCGGCGGGCCGAGGGCGCAGTCAAGTGGTGGCCGACATGGCATTGTCGCAGGCTACTTTGGACACGTTTAAAATCGCCTTGCCGCCGAATACGGTTTCGGGTGCAGGCCGCGCAGATATCACGATTGATTTGGTGCGCGGGCAGGCGCCTGCATTTAAGCTAACCTCGGCGCTACGCGGCATTGGTGTCGCAATACCCGCGATTGGCTGGCGAAAGGCGCAGAATGCGCAAGGCGCTTTGACCGTTGAGGGGAGCCTTGGACCGATTCCGCGCGTTGATCTGCTAGAGCTGAGCGGCGGCGGATTGAGCGCCAAGGGTGAAATTATCTTAAACGATCAAGCTGCACTGGATCAGGCGCGATTTAGCCAATTGCGGATCGGCAATTGGTTTAATGCACCAGTGATCCTGCGCGGACGTGGTAAGGGGCAGCCTGTTGGCGTGCTCATTGGTGGCGGCACGATTGATTTAAGAGGCGCGTCGTTTGGGGCGAATGGCGGCGAGGCGGGGCCGATGAGCCTGTCGCTCGACCGTTTGCAGATTACGGAAGGGATTTCGCTGACGGATTTCTCTGGGGATTTTACAGGGAGGGGCGGATTTGCGGGCGAGTTTACGGGCCTGTTGAATGGTGGCCCTGCGGTGCGAGGCACTGTGGCACCCCAGCGCGGGCGTTCGGCCATCCGTGTGCGCAGCGATGACGCGGGCGGTGTGGCGGCGGCGGCGGGGCTGATCAAATCCGCGACCAGTGGGACGCTTGATCTGACGCTGATGCCTGCATCTGGGGCGGGTTCGTTTGACGGTGATGTGACAATTCGCGGTTTGCGGATTGGCGATGCGCCGACAATGGCCGCTTTGCTGGATGCGATCAGTGTCGCGGGTTTGCTGCGGCAATTGGATGGGCAGGGGCTCGCTTTTGATGAGGTTGATGCAAAGTTCCGCCTGACCCCAAGCCAAGTTATCTTAACGCAAGCGAGTGCCGTCGGGCCAGGGCTTGGCATTTCCTTGGATGGAATTTACACGCTCGCCTCTAAACAGATCGATTTTCAAGGGATTATTTCGCCGCTTTACCTGCTGAACGGCATTGGATCGTTTCTGACACGCAAGGGCGAGGGCTTGATTGGGTTTAACTTTAACCTGACCGGCTCGGCTGCCTCTCCAAGTGTCAGTGTGAACCCATTGTCCGCGTTTACGCCGGGAATGTTCCGCGAAATTTTCCGCAGGCCGGTGCCAGAGGTGACAGAATGAAGCTATCCGATTTTGACTTTGAATTGCCCGAAGCATTGATCGCGGTGCGCCCCGCCAAACCGCGCACTTCGGCCAAGCTGTTGGTGGCGCAGGGTGACCAGATTTTTGACCATACCGTCGCCGATTTGCCGTCGTTTTTGCGCAAAGGGGATGTGCTGGTTCTCAATGATACCAAGGTTATTCCTGCGCGGTTAAATGGTCTGCGCCACCGTGATGGGGAGTTCGGCCTAACGGCGGCTAAGATCGAAGTGACCCTGCTGGACCCGCGCGCCGATGGCACGTGGGGCGCGTTGATTAAGCCGTTGCGTAAGATCAATGATGGCGAGGTGATCGTGTTCTCGGATGCGCTCTCGGCCACGGTTGAGGGGCGTGCAGAGGGGCAGGCGCAGTTACGGTTTAACCTTGTGGGTGACAATTTTGATGCGGCGCTGAATGCGGTGGGTGCGATGCCATTGCCGCCCTATATCGCCGCCAAACGCGCAGCCGATGAGGCCGATAAGACCGATTACCAAACATATTGGGCCAAACATGCGGGTGCTGTCGCGGCACCAACGGCTTCTCTGCATTTTGACGGGCCTCTTCTGGAACAATTGGCGCAGATGGGCGTGGAGTTTGTGCATGTGACGCTGCATGTGGGGGCGGGCACGTTTCTGCCGGTGAAAGTCGACGATATCAGCACCCATAAGATGCACGCGGAATGGGGCGAGGTGACGCCTCAGGCCGCAGCGGCAATTGCCAAGGCCAAGTCCGAAGGGCGGCGGGTCATTCCCGTGGGCACGACGGCATTACGTTTGATTGAAAGTGCGGCCCGTAGCGGTCAGATCGCGCCTTGGTCGGGCGAGACCGACATCTTTATAACACCCGGTTTTCAGTTTCACGTGGCTGATGCGCTGATGACCAATTTTCATCTGCCCAAGTCCACGCTGATGATGCTGGTGTCGGCAATTATGGGCGTTGAGAGGGTGAAAAATATTTACGCCCATGCTATTCACAAAGAATATAGGTTCTTCTCGTATGGAGATGCGTCACTGCTTTTACCCTAAGGGCGAGCGATAGGCGCAAGTCCGCCATGAGGTGTCGTGTGAAGCCTTTTGGTATAGCAGGATTGCTGCTACTGCAGACAAGAAATAAAGTTAAGGACGGCGCGAATGTTACCAGTTTTAAACCGATCATGGGCGCTCTTCCTCGGCATGTTTATGTTGATGGTTGGTAACGGCCTGCAAGGCACGCTTTTGGGTCTGCGCGGTGACCAAGAAGGGTTCAGTACTTTCGCCCTTTCTATCGTCATGTCGGGCTATTTCGTGGGGTTCTTGTTCAGCTCCAAAGTGACCCCAGAATTGATCCGTCGTGTTGGCCACGTGCGCGTTTTTGCAGCACTTGGCTCTACGATTTCGGCGGTGTTGATCATGTATCCAGTCTTGGTTGAGCCATGGGCTTGGACCGTTGGGCGTATCATTATCGGGTTCTGCTTTTGTGGCGTGTATATCACGGCTGAAAGCTGGCTGAACGACGCATCCTCCAACGAGACACGCGGCAAAGCGCTCTCGATCTACATGATGGTCCAGATGGTAGGCATTGTATTTGCTCAATATATTGTCAGCCAAGGCGATGTTGGCGGATTTACACTGTTCATCATTCCGTCGATCCTTGTCTCCATGGCCTTTGCGCCGATTTTGCTGTCGATCAGGCCAACGCCACAGTTTGCACAGACAAAACCGCTGTCGATCAAACGGTTGATTAAGGCATCACCGCTTGGGTGTATGGGGATGTTCTTGCTTGGTGGTGTGTTTGCCTCGCAGTTTGGTATGTCGGCGGTTTACGGCAGCCAAGTGGGCCTGACCGTCGGGCAGATTTCGCTCTTTGTTTCTGCGATTTATATCGCGGCCCTTGTGGCGCAATATCCGATCGGTTGGGCGTCCGATAAGATCGACCGTCGTATCCTGATTTTATGGATTTCGATGATCGGCGGAGCAGGGTCGCTTATCGCCTTTTTCATTCCCGGAAACTTCACGATTATCCTGATCAGTGCTGCCATTTTGGGCGGCACGTCCAACCCGCTTTATGCGCTGCTGATTGCCTATACTAACGACTACCTTGAGCGCGAAGATATGGCGGCTGCCTCTGGTGGGGTACTGTTCATTAACGGGCTTGGCGCGATTGCAGGACCGCTGATTGTTGGTACGATGATGGAAAAGCTGGGCGCGAATGCGTTTTGGTTGTTCGCTGGCGTCTTGATGTTCCTTGTCGGTTTCTACGCGATGTACCGGATGACACGCCGGAGCCGCGCTGATCAAGAATTTGAACAGACCACATATACTGCGGTTTCTGCGGCAACTTCGGCCGTTTTGGTTGAGGTCGCGCAAGAGATTTTCGTCGAGGAAGAGATCGCCGAGGAGAAAGAAGCCAACGACTCAGCGGTTTAATAAAGCGGGAGAAACAGCATGGATGTATTTCCGAAAAACGTGACCGATATTTTGTCGTTCTGGCGCGACGAGGTTGGGCCGGACGGCTGGTATCGTGGCGACGCTGCGCTTGATCAGCAAATCAGGGATCGGTTTGCTGACGTCTGGAACGAAAGTCAGGACGGATCGTTCGGACTTTGGCTGACCGATCCCGCCGGCTGCTTGGCCTATGTGCTTTTGACGGATCAGTTTCCGCGCAATATGTTTCGCGATACGGCAAAGGCATTTGCGACAGACGCCAGTGCGCGTGCGGCGGCTTATGGTGCCATAGAAAAGGACTGGGATTTGGAATTACCAGAACCAGAACGGTCGTTTTTCTATTTGCCGATGATGCATTCCGAAGATTTGGCAGACCAAGAACGTGGCATTGCATTGATTGCAGAACGGTTGCCAACGACTGGCGCAGGCACGCTTGAACACGCAAAAGTTCATTGCGAGATCATCCGTGAATTTGATCGCTTTCCTTATCGTAACAACGCGTTAGGGCGCGAAATGACAGCGGCGGAACAGGACTTTTTAGATGCGGGCGGCTATGGTGGCGCGTTTCGTCGTAGCCAAGATATCGGTTGAATTGCAGCAGCGAGATAACTGCCATGCCCCAAGGTCACTAGAGGTCTCTCGAAATATAGTTTAACATCAAACTATATTGGGAATTGGAGGACCGGAAATGGCCGCGAAGAACTTTGATTTAGTCGTTATTGGTGCAGGCCCGGGTGGCTATGTTGCTGCAATCCGTGGAGCCCAATTGGGTATGAACGTCGCGATCTTGGAACGTGAGAATTTGGGCGGTATCTGCCTGAACTGGGGCTGTATTCCGACAAAGGCGTTGCTACGCTCTTCGGAAGTTTTCCACCTGATGCACCGCGCCAAGGAGTTTGGCCTTTTCGTCGAAAAACCGAATTTCGATCTGGGCGAAGTGGTCAAGCGCAGCCGCAAGGTGGCGGGCCAATTGTCTGGTGGCATTGGCCATTTGATGAAGAAAAACAAGATCACGACGATCATGGGCACCGCCAAATTGACCGGCAAGGGCAAGGTTTCTGTCACGACCGAAAAGGGCGTCGAGGAGTTGACGGCCAAGAATATCGTGCTGGCCACCGGCGCACGTGCGCGGGAACTTCCCGGCCTTGAAGCTGATGGCCAAATGGTCTGGACCTACCGCCATGCATTGCAGCCGCCGCATATGCCAAAGAAGCTTTTGGTGATTGGTTCTGGCGCAATCGGCATCGAATTTGCCAGCTTTTACAACACGATGGGCGCTGATACGACTGTCGTTGAGGTCATGGACCGCGTGCTGCCCGTGGAAGATGCCGAGATTTCTGCCTTCGCCAAAAAACAGTTTGTGAAGCAGGGCATGAAGATCATGGAAAAGGCGATGGTCAAGCAGCTTGACCGTGGCAAGGGCACCGTGACCGCGCATATCGAAGTGGGCGGCAAGATTGAAAAGCATGAGTTTGATACGGTGATTTCGGCTGTTGGTATCGTGGGCAACGTTGAAGGCTTGGGTCTTGAGGAACTGGGTGTGAAAATCGATCGCACGCATGTTGTGACGGACGAATATTGCCGCACAGGCGTTGAGGGCCTCTTTGCTATTGGCGATATAGCGGGTGCACCGTGGCTCGCGCATAAGGCGTCGCATGAAGGTGTGATGGTGGCTGAATTGATGGCGGGCATGCACCCCCATGCAGTCAAGCCCGAGAGCATTGCAGGCTGCACATATTGCCATCCACAGGTTGCCTCCGTGGGCTATACCGAGGCGAAAGCCAAGGAATTGGGCTTTGACGTCAAGGTTGGTCGTTTCCCGTTCATTGGCAATGGCAAGGCGATTGCCTTGGGCGAATCCGAGGGCATGATCAAGACCGTGTTTGACGCGAAAACCGGCGAATTGCTGGGTGCGCATATGATTGGTGCGGAAGTGACCGAGCTGATCCAAGGTTATGTGATCGGTCGCCAGTTGGAGACCACAGAAGAAGATTTGATGAACACAGTCTTCCCGCATCCAACGTTATCCGAGATGATGCATGAGAGCGTTCTGGACGCTTACGGCCGCGTTATTCACATGTGATTTGTGTGCACCAAGCGTGCACAGCACATGCACCGAAAGATCAAAAGCCCGTCCTGTCGCAGGGGCGGGCTTTTTTGTGATTAACGTTCGCTTAATGTTCTCTTTCTGCTATGGCAATTCGTAACGTTCGGGTTATGTAAGTCTGGACCATTTGCGGGGGCTGATCAGTGGCTGAGTTGAAGAACATCGAAGTGCGCGGCGCGCGCGAACATAACCTCAAGAATATCGACGTGAATATCCCACGTGACAAACTTGTGGTGATCACAGGGCTGTCTGGTTCGGGGAAGTCTTCGCTTGCCTTTGATACGATCTATGCCGAAGGGCAGCGCCGCTACGTCGAGAGCCTCAGCGCCTATGCGCGTCAGTTCCTCGATATGATGGAAAAGCCTGATGTGGATCATATTTCGGGCCTTTCGCCTGCGATTTCGATTGAGCAGAAGACGACGAGCAAGAACCCGCGTTCTACCGTTGGCACGATCACTGAAATTTACGACTATTTGCGTTTGTTCTTTGCCCGCGTTGGTACGCCCTATTCCCCTGCGACGGGTCTGCCGATTGAGGCGCAGCAAGTGCAGGATATGGTGGACCGTGTGATGACGCTGCCCGAGGGCACGCGTGGCTATCTTTTGGCCCCGATTGTGCGGGACCGTAAGGGCGAGTATCGCAAGGAATTCTTAGAGTTACGCAAGTCTGGCTTTCAGCGTGTAAAGGTAGATGGCACGTTTTACGAGCTGGACGAGCCGCCGACGCTTGATAAGAAACTGCGCCACGATGTTGATGTTGTCGTGGACCGGATTGTGGTCCGTGAGGGCTTGGAAACACGGCTGGCGGATAGTTTCCGCACTGCGCTTGATCTGGCTGACGGGATCACAGTTCTGGAGACCGCACCTGCGGAGGGCGAGCCTGAGCGGTTCACGTTCTCCGAGAAATTCGCCTGTCCTGTCAGTGGCTTTACGATCCCCGAGATTGAGCCGCGCTTGTTTTCGTTTAACGCGCCGTTTGGGGCTTGTCCGAGCTGTGATGGGCTTGGTGTCGAGCTGTTTTTCGACGAAAACTTGGTTGTCCCCGATGTCACGTTGAAGATTGCTGATGGGGCGCTGGCACCGTGGCGAAAGGGGAAATCCCCTTATTTCTTGCAGACGATTGAGGCGATTGCGAAGCATTACGGGTTTAATAAGAACGCCCGTTGGAAGGATCTTGACCCGAAAATCCACGAGGTGTTTTTGCGTGGCTCTGGCAAGGAAGAGATCAAGTTTCGCTACGATGAGGGTGGCCGCGTTTACACAGTTGAGCGTGCCTTTGAGGGCGTGATCCCGAATATGGAGCGGCGTTACCGCGAGACCGATAGCAACTGGATTCGCGAAGAATTTGAAGCGTTCCAGAACAACCGTCACTGTGCTGATTGTGGTGGTTTCCGTTTGCGCCAAGAGGCTTTGGCGGTGCGGATCGGCGAGAAGCACGTGGGCCATGTGGTGCAGCTTTCGATCAAGGAAGCGTACGATTGGTGTTTGGCGGTGCCTGAAAGCCTGAGCAAGCAGAAGAACGAGATCGGTAAGGCGATTTTAAAGGAAATCCGCGAGCGTTTGGGATTCCTGAATAACGTCGGCCTAGAGTATCTGTCGTTGAGCCGTAATTCTGGCACGCTGTCGGGTGGTGAAAGCCAGCGGATCAGACTTGCGAGCCAGATCGGGTCGGGGTTGACGGGGGTACTGTATGTGCTCGACGAGCCGTCGATTGGTTTGCACCAACGCGACAATGACCGCTTGCTGACGACGCTGAAGAACCTGCGCGATCAAGGTAATACCGTGATCGTGGTAGAGCACGACGAGGAAGCCATTCGTGAGGCTGATTATGTGTTTGATATTGGTCCGGGTGCGGGTGTGCATGGTGGTCGTGTCGTGTCTGAAGGCACACCTGAAGAGGTGATGGCCGATCCGAATTCCTTGACAGGTCAGTACCTTACGGGTGCACGGCGCATTGAAATTCCTGCCGTGCGCAGGAAGGCTACGAAGAAGAAGCTGACGGTGGTGAAGGCCACAGGCAACAATTTGCAGAATGTTACCGTTGACTATCCATTGGGGCAATTCGTCTGTGTGACGGGGGTGTCTGGTGGCGGGAAATCGACGCTGACGATTGAAACTTTGTTCAAGAATGCCTCAATGAAGCTGAACGGGGCGCGGCAGACGCCAGCACCTTGTGAGACGATCAAAGGATTCGAGCATCTTGATAAGGTGATCGACATTGATCAGCGCCCCATTGGGCGCACGCCGCGCTCGAACCCTGCGACTTATACGGGGGCGTTTACGCCGATCCGCGATTGGTTTGCGGGGCTGCCTGAATCCAAGGCACGCGGCTATAAACCGGGTCGGTTTAGTTTCAACGTGAAGGGCGGGCGTTGTGAGGCCTGTCAGGGCGACGGCGTCATCAAGATCGAGATGCACTTCTTGCCCGATGTTTATGTGACCTGCGAGACCTGTAAGGGCGCGCGGTATAACCGCGAGACCTTGGAAATTAAGTTTAAGGGTAAATCAATCGCTGATGTGCTTGATATGACTGTCGAGGATGCGCAGGGGTTCTTTACTGCTGTGCCGTCGATCCGCACCAAGATGGACGCGCTGATGCGGGTTGGCTTGGGCTATATCAAGGTCGGCCAACAGGCGACGACGCTGTCTGGTGGCGAGGCGCAGCGGGTGAAGCTGTCGAAGGAACTTGCGCGGCAATCGACGGGTCGCACGCTTTATATCTTGGATGAGCCGACGACGGGTTTGCACTTTGAAGATGTGCGTAAGCTGTTGGAAGTGCTGCATGAATTGGTAGATCAGGGGAACTCGGTTGTTGTGATCGAGCACAACTTGGATGTGGTGAAGACGGCCGATTACATCATAGATATTGGCCCTGAGGGCGGTGATGGCGGTGGTCGGATTGTGGCCACGGGCACGCCTGAAGAGGTCGCTGAAGTGGCCGAGAGCCATACGGGGCGGTATCTGAAACCTATGCTTGAGGCGCAGCGTTAAGGCAAAGATCAAGCAGTCGGGCGAAGTCTGGCTGCTTGAGTGCGTCAAAGTTTGCTGTCAGGGTTTCTATCTCGTTTGCACGTGCGACCCCGAGGACGGGATCAGCGAAAAGGTGGAATTTTTCCGCGATTTCCGCGTCCGAGAGCGGCATGTCGGTGTCGCCGCGCGGGCTTCGAGGGGCGGCGTCAAAGCGGCGTCCGTCGTGCAGGATGATCGAGACCTCGGCCCAGCGTTTTCCCACGCTGATGGCGGTGAGGTGCGGGTCGTCTATCAGGTGAGTCTTTTGGGAAATACGCATTATTTCAGGGTCTTGTAGAGTGTCGGTGGCCAGTTCTGGCGCACCAATCTGCCCGCGTACGATCATTGTGGCGACGGGGAATGCAATCGCATAGGCGAATTCGTCGGGCGTTGCGGGGGGTTGGCCTGCAAGCCGTGTGGCCATGTGGAAGGTTTTTATCTCAACGCGAGCGACGTCTTTGTGGGACAGGTTATTGTCGCGCATCAAGTCGCGGGCTGCGTCGATGGAAGGGTGCGCCCAGCGGCAGCAGGGGTAGGGCTTATAATGCGTGTCGGAGGTGATGCGCCATGCGAAGCCGAGGTCGGACCAGAATTCGGGTGCGTCTTCGCAGGTGAGCGCGGGGGCACCAGTGAAGCCTGCTTGAGCGAGGTAGGCGGCGGCGACGCCAGACGGTGCGCCCCAGCCCACACCATCGCGGACCATGGAGGGGTGATCAATACAGCGCATCATTTGGCTGCGTGGACCGTGGTATTCCGCGATTCCCGCAGAATGGCGAATTTCTGCAGCGCAAAGACCCAGCCCGCGCGCATAGGCCGTACCGACGCCAACAGCCGTCCAAGCGCCAGAGGTGTGGTAATCGGCGCAGGTTGCATGTTGGACGAGGCCTGCGCGGTAGCTGACTTCGTAGCCGATAGTGAGGAGCGTTGCGAAGGTGGCACCATTCATCGGCACGGTATCAGCGAGGGCCAGAAGAGCGGGAAATATGGCCGAGCCTGCGTGGCCTTTGCAAGGAGATGTGCCGTCGTGGGCGTCAACGCTGTCGATGGTCATCGCACCCGCCATAGCGGCGGCGGTTGTGCTGACCCGGGTGCCGTTCATCAGGATGCGAGCGGAGGTTTTGCCTGCGCCGCCAATGATGGGTGCGACTTTCACACCGATTTTTGCCATGTCTGTCGTGCTTGCAATCGCCGCTACCCCCATTGTGTCGAGGAACGAGCGGCGCATGGTGCCGAGAACCGCGTCGGGGATGTCTTTGATCGTCAGGTTGGCGGCGAAATCAGCGAAGCTGGCGTCCATTTAGCTGTCCTTACGGCTCCGCGCAGAAAAGCGGGGGAGCATCGCGGAGAAGTCTCGCCCAAGCCCACCTTCGTCTTCAACAAAAGTTTTGTAAAGCGCGGTGGCCGCGGCCCCCATTGGGGTATCGGCGTCAGTGGCCTCGGCGGCCATCTGGCTGAGGCGTAGGTCTTTGAGCATCAATTCAGCGGCGAACCCAGGGGTGTAGTCGTTGTCGGCGGGCGATTTGGGGCCGATATTCGGGGCGGGGCAATAGGCATTCATCGACCAGCTTGCGCCTGAGGATGTGGAGACCACATCAAACATGGCTTGGCGGTCGAGGCCGAGTTTGTCGGCCAGATTGAAGGCCTCGCAGGTGGCGATCATCGTGACGCCAAGGATCATGTTGTTGCAGATTTTCGCGGCTTGGCCGTTGCCTGATGGGCCGCAATGCACGGCTTTTTGGCCCATGATGTCAAAGAGAGCCTTGGCCATAGCGAAACCTGCTTTCGTGCCGCCCGCCATGAAGGTGAGCGTGCCTGCGCTGGCCCCGCCGATACCTCCAGAAACTGGGGCGTCCATGGCAAGAACCTTTGCGTTTTCAGCGGATTGGGCGACATCGCGGGCGGAGTCAACGTCGACAGTTGAGCAGTCGAGATGCAGTACGCCTGCTTTCATGACAGCGTGAATTTCTGCCGCGACGGTGCGCAGGATCGCGCCATTTGGCAGCATTGTAATGACGATATCGGCGTCTTTGGCAGCGGCGGCGGCAGAGGTCGCTAGGGGTATCCCGTCAGGCTTTGCCACCATGTCAAAACCCGTCACGTCATGGCCAGCTTTGACCAGATTGGCAGCCATTGGCGCGCCCATATTTCCAAGACCGATAAACCCAATTTTCATAATTTTGCTCCAGAAAGGTCGAGTGTTGCCGCGCCAAGTGGTGCGGTCATTTTGAGGATGTCGCCTGCGGTTGTGTCGCGCCATTTTGGTGTGCGGTCGCGGTCGATGATAGCGGCGCGGATACCTTCGATGAAGTCGGAATCTGCGACGGCACGGTATGTGAAGCGGTATTCCATCTCTAGGGCCGCTTCGATTGTGCCGGTGTTGCGGGCTGCATCGATGATTGGGATTGCTGCGCCCATGGCGAGGGGAGCGTTACGATCCATGAGTTTGCGGGCGTGTGCAAGGGGCGGTGTGTCCGAGAGATTGGCATAAATTGCGCTGAGAGTTGCACCAGCGAAGGCCGCGCCAATGTCCGTTTGCCAGTCGGCCAGACGGGCGGGGGGCGGTGATAGCGAGTTAATCGCGGAGGTATCGCCAGATGAAAGGAGAGTTGATTTGACGTTATCCCATTGATCTTTTGGGACGAAGTGGTCCGCAAACCCTGCGAAAATGGCGTCGCTGGCATCCATCCGGTCGCCTGTGAGGCCAAGATATGTGCCGGTGAAGCCAGGGGCATTTGCGAGGAGAAGTGAACCGCCAACATCGGGGATCAGCCCGATGGTGACCTCTGGCATGGCGATCTGAGAGGTTTCGCAGACGATGCGGTGGCTCGCGTGGCAGCCGACGCCAACGCCACCGCCCATGGTGAAGCCGTGCAGGAAAGTGACGATAGGTTTGGGGTAGTTGGCGATTTTGGCATTGAGGCGATATTCGTCGCGCCAGAAATTGCGGCCATAGGACAGGTCGCCTGTTTGGCCGCTTTTGTACATGTCGGCAATGTCGCCGCCTGAGCAAAATGCCCGTTCTCCTGCGCCGTCTATCAGGATAAGGTTAACGTCATTGTCATTGCGCCATATGTCGAGCGTGCCCTCGATTTCGAGGCACATGTCATAGGTGAGGGCGTTGAGCGCTTGGGGTCGGTTGAGGGTTATATACCCTGCGGGGCCTGTTTTACGGATGATGAGATCAGTCATTTTTGCAGCATGTGTCTGGCGGTGATGAGGCGCATGATTTCGTTGGTGCCTTCTAGGATTTGGTGGACGCGCAGGTCGCGCACGATTTTCTCGATGCCGTAATCCGCGAGGTAGCCGTAGCCGCCGTGCAGTTGTAGGCACCCGTCGGCGACTTCGGAGCCTGTTTCGGTGCAAAGCTTTTTCGCCATGGCGCAATAGGCGGTCGCGTCGGGGGCACCCGTGTCGAGTTTCCAAGCCGCTTGGCGCAGGAAGGTGCGGGCGGATTGTAGTGCTATGTTCATGTCAGCAAGGCGGAATTGCAGGCCTTGGAATTGATCGATGGACTGCCCGAAGGCGTGGCGTTCGCTCATATAGGTGAGGGTTTGATCGAGCGCGGCTTGGGCGGCACCAATGGAACAGGCCGCGATGTTGAGTCGGCCGCCGTCGAGGCCCTTCATCGCATAAGTGAAACCTTTTCCCAGTTCGCCGAGCGAATTGTCCGCAGTAATATTTGCGTTATCCAAGTTGACTTGGCGCGTTGGTTGCGACCGCCAGCCCATTTTCTCTTCTAGAGCGCCGAATGACAGACCATCGGTGCCGTCTTCAACCACAAACGCGCTGATGCCTTTAGGGCCCGCGTCCCCTGATCGCGCCATGACGATATAGGCGTCGGAATAACCAGCCCCAGAGATGAAAGCTTTGGAGCCTGTGAGGCTATAGCCGTCTTCGTTGGGCACAGCGCGGGTTTTGAGGGCGGCGGCGTCGGAGCCTGAATTGGTCTCCGTCAGGCAATAGGACAGCACGGTTTCCATGGACAGAGCCCGTGGCAGGATGCGGGATTTGAGGTCGTCGGAGCCATAAGCGTCGATCATTTTGGCGCACATGTTGTGGATCGACAGGAAGGCGGCGACGGAGGCGCAGGACATGGAAAGCGCCTCGAAAACGAGGGTGGCATCAAGGCGTGTGAGGCCAGTGCCGCCGTTTTCCTCAGAGACATAGAGGCCGCCGAAACCAAGGGCTGCTATTTCCGGCCAAAGGGTTTTCGGGATCGTGCCTTCGGCCTCCCATTGTCGCGCGAAGGGCGCGATATGTTCGGCCCCAAAGGCACGGGCCATATCAAAAATGGCGGTCTGTTCGTCGGACAGGGCAAAGTCCATGGCGGCCTCGCTGGTAAATGAACACCTGTTCAGATACTAGCGGACGCGCGGGAGGAGGTCACGTTAAAAGTGTGTCAGTGAGGCGTTAATTAATGGTGATTGTGCCGCGCATGGCGCTATGCGGCGTGCAGCGGTAGTTGAAGGTTCCCGCGCCGCCAAATGTAAGGCTGGCAGAGGCACCTTTGGCCAAAAGACCTGTGTCGAATGCGCCGTTCAGGTCGGTCGCCGAGTGGCGCGCGCTGTCTTCATTGACCCACATCACGGTGTCGCCTGCATTGATCACAAGATCGGCGGGCGTGAATTTCATACCCTTGATGACAACGGTATGGGATGTTGAATGGGAGGCCGCGTTTGCAGTGGCGGCGGCAAGTGGCAGGGCCAAAAGCGATGCGCCAAGGCGAAGTACGTTGCGGCGTGTTGGATTGGTCATAGTCAGTCCTCTCTCAATGTGCAGCCTCGTTTTGAATGCTGCTTTCGGTAGAGCCACGTAGGCCAGCTCAATTAAGTTTCACCAGCCTACATGTTTTTTAGGGAATTTGTTATTCCATCGGTTTGAAGTTGAATTCGCCACCATCTTTGATGCCTGAGGGCCAACGGGAGGTGATGGTTTTGGTCCGTGTATAGAACTTAAACGCATCTGGGCCGTGCTGGTTCAGGTCGCCGAATGCCGATTTCTTCCAGCCGCCGAAAGTGTGGTAGGCCAAAGGCACAGGGATTGGCACGTTGATGCCGATCATGCCGACGTTGACGCGGTTGGCGAAATCGCGGGCGGTGTCGCCGTCACGTGTGTAGATCGCGGTGCCGTTGCCGTATTCGTGGGACATGGCGAGACCGAGCGCCTCTTCGTAGGAGCCTGCGCGGATAGTGGACAGGACTGGGCCGAAGATCTCTTTTTTGTAGATGTCCATGTCTGGTGTGACGTTGTCAAAGAGGTGTGGGCCGACAAAGAAGCCGTCTTCATAGCCTTGCAGCGAGAAGTTACGGCCATCGACGACGAGGGTTGCGCCTTGCTCGATGCCGGATTCGACGAGTTTGAGGATGTTTGCTTTGGCAGCCGCAGTCACAACGGGCCCGTAATCGACGTCATTGCCTGAGGTGTAGGGGCCGACTTTGAGGGCTTCGATGCGTGGGATTAGTTTGGCGATCAGGCGGTCGGCGGTCTCGTCGCCGACGGGCAGGGCCACAGAGATCGCCATGCAACGCTCGCCAGCCGCACCATACCCTGCGCCGATGAGAGCGTCAGCAGCTTGGTCGAGGTCGGCGTCGGGCATGATGATCATGTGGTTTTTCGCGCCGCCAAAGCACTGCACGCGCTTCCCGTTAGAGCAGCCGCGTCCGTAGATGTATTCGGCGATTGGCGTGGAGCCGACGAAGCCTACGGATTGGATCACGGGGTGGTCGAGGATCGCGTCGACGGATTCTTTGTCTCCGTTCACGACTTGCAGGATGCCTTTAGGAAGGCCCGCTTCTTCCATCAATTCGGCCAGCATGAGCGGCACGGATGGGTCACGCTCGGATGGTTTGAGGATAAACGCGTTGCCGCATGCGATGGCAGGGGCGAACATCCACATCGGGATCATGGCAGGGAAGTTGAACGGCGTGATGCCTGCACAAACGCCAAGCGCTTGCTTCATGGAGTACATGTCGATGCCGGGGCCTGCGCTGTCGGTGAATTCGCCTTTGAGGAGTTCAGGCGCGCCGATGCAATATTCCACCACTTCGAGGCCACGCTGCACGTCGCCTGCGGCGTCTGGCAAGGTTTTGCCATGCTCGCGGGACAGGGCCTCGGCCAATTTGTCCATGTTGTCGTTCAAGAGGCCCACGAATTTCATCATCACGCGTGCGCGACGCTGTGGATTTACGGCGGCCCATGCTGGCTGTGCGGCTTCGGCGGCGGCAACGGCGATGTCCATTTCAGCGGCATTTGCGAGCGGCACTTTTGCCTGCACTTCGCCCGTCGCTGGGTTGTAGACGTCTGAGAAGCGGCCTGATGTGCCTTTGACGTGTGCGCCGTTGATGTAGTGGGTCAGCTCTTGCATGGGGGTTCCTCCGATTGATTTGAGGCACAATAGGCTTGCGAATTTGTATGTAACAGAGGCAATGTATCAAAACCATTTTGCAAAATTGTAGGTATGCTGATGAATTGGGATGATATGCGGGTGTTTTTGGCAGTGGCGCGGGCCGAGGGGTTAACGGCGGCGGCGCCTGTGTTGAAAATGGACCCCGCGACTTTGGGCAGGCGGGTGGCGCGGTTGGAGGCGAGTATTGGTGGCGCGTTGTTTGTGAAGTCGCCGCAGGGTTACGCGCTGACCAGTTTGGGTGAGCGCATGCGCGATTATGCGGTGGAGGCGGAGGCGGCTTTGGCCCAAGCGATTGAAATCGGGCAGGCCCCTGCGTCGGGATTGTCGGGGCAGGTGCGGATTGGTGCGCCTGATGGGGCGGCGAATTTTCTCTTGCCGCAGGTCTGTGCGGCAATCCAGCGCGATAACCCAGATCTAGAGGTGCAGATATTGGCGCTGCCGCGCGTGGTGAACCTGTCGCGGCGTGAGGCGGATATGGCGATCACTGTGAGCCCCCCTGCGGCGGGGCGGCTGACGGTGCAGCGGGTGACAGACTATCAGTTGCATCTGGCAACGCGCAGGGATGCGGTGCCGATCAGGTCTTTGGATGATCTAAGAGGGCGACCGATTGTGGGGTATATCCCTGATATGATTTTCGATAAGGAATTGGATTATTTGGGGAATTTGGGGGCGGATGGCGTGCAGCTTGCGTCCAATTCGGTTGCTGTGCAGATGCAGATGGTGCGTCATGCAGGCGTGGGAATCGTGCATGATTTTGCGCTGCCTGCGGTGCCAGAGCTGACGCGTGTTTTGGTCGACGAGGTCAATTTGAGCCGTTCATTTTATTTGGTCCGCCATGCAACGGATCGTCAATCGGCGCGATTAACCAAGTTTGCGGCGGCTTTGGTTGCGGGTCTACAAGCGGAAGTGACGCGATTAGAGGAGGTTGCGCGCTTGACAGATGCGCCTTTCATTTGAGACAGTTAGAAGACGGACCCATGCATATAGGAGCACGTCAATGATTGTATCCCAAATTTTGAAGTCGAAGGCCGATATTGGCGTGATTTCTGTGAAGGCTGACGCGTCAGTCTCGGAGGCGGTGGGGATATTATCTGAGAAGCGAATTGGTACCGTTGTCGTGTCGGAAGACGGCGCGTCGCTTGATGGTATTTTGTCGGAGCGCGATATCGTCCGCGAGATGGGCAAGCGCGGCGTTGCTTGTCTGGCCGAGCCGGTAAGCGCGATCATGACGGCCAAGCTGGTGACATGCAGCCCAGAGGATACCGCCGATAAGGTCTTGGAAATGATGACGATTGGTCGTTTCCGCCACCTACCGGTGATGGATAATGGCGCAATGGTTGGGCTGATTTCAATCGGTGACGTGGTCAAGGCGCGTTTGTCGGAGCTGTCGATGGAAAAGGATGCCCTCCAAGGCATGATCATGGGGCACTAGTCCTTGCAATCCGACGCGCAGTATTGTTGCGTGCGCCCAAGCAATTAACTGATGAGGTGCGCCATGCGCGTTGGACTTTACCCCGGCACATTCGACCCCGTGACCAACGGCCATTTGGATATCGTGCGCCGTGGCTGCACGCTTGTTGACCGTTTGGTGATTGGCGTCGCCATTAACCGTGACAAGGGGCCGATGTTTAGCCTTGAGGAACGTGTCGCGATGGTTGAGGCGGAATGCGTGCCGCTTGGTGCTGCTGTTGGCTGCGAAGTCGTGGTGCACCCATTCGAGAACTTGTTGATTAACTGTGCCCGCGATGTGGGAGCGAATATGATCATTCGCGGCCTGCGCGCTGTGGCCGATTTTGAGTATGAATTTCAGATGGTTGGCATGAACCGCTCGATGGATAACTCTATCGAGACCGTTTTTCTGATGGCAGATGCCAAGAACCAAGCGATTGCGTCAAAGCTGGTGAAAGAGATCGCACGGCTTGACGGAGACGTGACAAAGTTCGTGCCTGCGTCGGTCAAACAAACTTTGCTCGAAAAGCTGAAGTCTTAGGAATAGGCGACAGAGCTTTGGATACGTGCCGCGTCTGCGCGGGAGATGTCGCAGCCACGGTTGGAGATTGTTTTGCCGCGCAGGAAGGCTGTGATTGTGCGGAGTGTTGAGATCATTTTCATTTTCAAAGTGTCCAAAAATTAGGCGTTACGAGTAACTTGTCACCGCCCTACGCCTCGATGTCTCGTGCTTCAAATGCTCAATTGGACTACCCGCCTTGCGTCTGGCGCATAGGCACAAAAAAGCCGGCCACATCGGGCCGGCAATTTTGCTATATTTTTCAGTGATTAGATGAGCTTGCCCATCGCAACGGCTGTGTCAGCCATGCGGTTTGAGAAGCCCCATTCGTTGTCGTACCATGTCAGAATGCGGACCATGTTGCCGTCCAGAACCTTGGTTTGGTCAAGGTGGAAGATCGACGAGCGTGGATCGTGGTTGAAATCGGTGCTGACGTTTGGCTGGTCTGTGTAACCAAGGATGCCTTTGAGCGGGCCATTTGTAGCGGCTTCAACGATGGCGGCGTTGATTTCTTCGATTGTTGTGGTGCGCGAGGCCTCGAATGTGAGGTCAACAACAGAGACGTTTGGTGTGGGCACGCGGATAGCGACGCCGTCGAGTTTGCCGTTCAGTTCTGGCAACACGAGGCCAACAGCCTTAGCCGCACCCGTTGATGTTGGGATCATGGATAAGGCCGCCGCACGTGCGCGGTAGAGGTCTTTGTGCATGGTATCAAGCGTTGGCTGGTCGCCTGTGTAGCTGTGGATCGTGGTCATGAAGCCTTTGGTGATCCCGACAGTGTCGTTCAGGATTTTCGCAACAGGGGACAGGCAGTTGGTTGTGCAAGACGCGTTGGAGACGATGATATCGTCTTTTGTAAGTGTCTTGTCGTTCACCCCGTAAACGATTGTTTTGTCTGCGTCTTTGCCTGGAGCAGAGATCAGAACGCGCGAAGATCCGTTGTCGAGATGGGCTTGGCAGGCCTCTTTGGATGTGAAGATACCTGTGCATTCCATCACTATATCAACGTCGCCCCAAGGCAGATCGGCAGGGTTACGGATCGCTGTGACGCGGATCGGGCCACGGCCAACGTCGATGCTGTCTTCGGTCGTGGTGACGGTCGCAGGGAAGCGGCCATGCACGGAATCAAAGCGCAAGAGGTGCGCGTTGGTTTCCACTGGGCCAAGATCGTTAATCGCGATGACTTCGATGTCTGTGCGACCTGATTCAATAATGGCACGCAGAACATTGCGCCCGATACGACCGAAACCGTTGATTGCTACTTTGACTGCCATGACGCCGTCTCCTCAAAAAGGTGAAGTATGGGATAACACCCAATGTTGGCGCTAACATTGCGATTTTTAGCGAAAGGTCAACCTCCCGCTGCACTAAATTGCGGGGGTTACCGCCAAACGGCGGCCTTATTGATCAAAAAAAGAACGCCACGCATGACATGGGTCACCGCGTCCAAGTGAAGGATGAAGTGATCAAGCACAAAAAAGCCGATAATGATGCATGCAAGCCAAAGGGCAATCGTATTGGTCATGGATGCAGTCTTAGACGGGGCAGGGCGATTTGCCTAGTGTAACAAGCGCCCCATTGCGGAGGCCACGTCAGCCATACGCGCCGAAAAGCCCCACTCGTTGTCATACCATGCCAGCACGCGCACAGTGCGTCCGCCGACGACCTTGGTTTGGTCAGGCGCAAAGATGCAGGATTGTGTAGTGTGGTTGAAGTCGATGGAGACTTTTTCTTCGGGGTCGTAAGCCAGAACGGAGCGCATGTTGCCGTTGGCTGCCTCTTCCATGATCGCGTTAACTTCGGCCACGGTGACGGAGCGGGAGGCCTCGAATGTCAGGTCCACGGCGGAGACATTTGGCGTTGGCACGCGCATGGCTGTTCCGTCAAGCTTGCCTGCAAGTTCTGGGATCACTTCGCTAAGTGCGGCGGCGGCCCCGGTGGAGGTTGGGATCATCGCCATGGCGGCTGCACGTGCACGGTAAAGGTCGTCGTGGCGGCGGTCCAGCGTTGGTTGGTCGCCTGTGTAGCTGTGGATCGTGGTCATGATGCCGCGCTCGATGCCGATTGTATCGTTGAGGACTTTGGCGAGTGGCGCGAGGCAGTTGGTGGTGCAGGAACCGTTGGAGATCATGCGCTCGCTTGCGAGCATGTCGCGGTGGTTCACACCGTAGACAACGGTGCGGTCAACGTTTTTAGCAGGGGCAGAGATCAGCACCTTTTTGGCGCCTTGACGCAGGTGGACGTCCGCCTTGAGGCCATCGTTGAATTTGCCTGTGCATTCGAGGACGACGTCGCAGCCTGTCCAGTCGAGTTCTTCTGGATTGTAGGTGGACATCACATCAATCGGGCCGCGGCCCAGATCCATGGTGTTGCCTGAGACGGTGATTGGCGAACCGAAGCGGCCGTGCACTGAGTCGTATTTCAACAGGTGTGCGTTGGTTGCGATGGGGCCCGTCGCGTTGATCTTGACGACTTGGACGTCGTTGCGCGCCGCTTCGGTGATGTGTGCCAAAGTGCAGCGTCCGATACGACCAAATCCGTTGATTCCGATGGTGACAGTCATTGGTCTTACCTCATCCTTGCGATTCCGTTGCGCGTTCTATGGCAAAATGAACCCAAAGCGGGAAGGATTAATGTGAACTCAACCAATATGTTAGCGATAAAAGGGGCGCATTGTGTCTGGTTGCGCTAACGGTTTGCGATAACAATGGTGTTCGACTTTGCTTGTCGTTGTAGTAACGCGGGCACGAGATTTGAGGAGAGCGTGATGAGCGGATTATTGGCCCTGTTGGATGATGTGGCAGCAATTGCAAAGGTCGCAGCCAGTTCTGTAGACGATATTGCAGGCATGACAGCCGAGGCGGGCACCAAGACCGTAGGTATTGTGATTGATGATGCGGCTGTGACCCCGACCTATGTGCAGGGGTTCAAGGCCGAGCGCGAATTGCCGATCATTTGGAAGATTACCAAGGGTTCGTTTTTCAACAAGCTGGTGATTTTGTTGCCTGTCGCGATGCTGATGAACGCGTTTGCGCCTTGGCTTGTCACGCCTTTGCTTATGATTGGAGGCGCCTATTTGTGTTTTGAGGGGGCCGAGAAGGTGGTGCATGCCATTATGCCCCATGCTGACCCGCAGATTGAGGCAGATTTCGCGGTGGGTGATCCGGTGCATCTTGAGGAGGCCCGCGTGAAGGGGGCGATCAAGACGGATTTCATTCTCTCGGCTGAGATTATGACGATTTCACTCGCGGCTATTCCTGCGGCGACGTTCTGGCTGGAGGCTGCAACTTTGGCTCTTGTGGGCATTGCAATTACGGTGGTGGTTTATGGCTCTGTCGCGTTGATCGTGAAAATGGATGACATCGGCCTTTGGATGGCCCGTACAGCGCGGACTGGTTTTGGCAGGGCGTTTGGCCGTGGATTGGTGCGTGGCATGCCGAAGTTTCTGAAGGTTTTGTCCGTTATTGGTACGGCGGCGATGCTTTGGGTTGGTGGTTCGATCATTCTGCACGGGCTGGAGGTGACGCATTTGTGGGCAGCCCCATATGAGGCGATCCATCACTTTGCAGTGGCAGTGGGCGAGCAGGTTCAGGCGGGGCGTCGAGGGTTCGCTGAATGGGCTGTGACCGCGTTTGCAGATGGGATTGCAGGGCTGTTGATTGGTCTTGTTTTGATCCCGATTGTGACGCGGGTGTTTGGACTATTCAAAAAGGCATAAAAAATCGGGGCGCAGTGAACTGCGCCCCGACCAGTGATGGGTTAAAACCCATCCTACTTACTTAATCAGCGATTTCACTTGTGCTGCTACGTTTGCAGCTGTGATGCCAAACTTCTCGAACAATGTCTCGGCTGGTGCGGATGCGCCGAAGCTATCCATGCCAACGAAGGCTGCTTTCTTGGATGCGCCGCGTTCGCCTGATAGGAACCGTTCCCAGCCCATTTGAACGCCAGCCTCAACCGCGACGCGCACGGGGCCTGCTGGCAGGACGCGCTTGCGGTAGCTTTCTTCTTGCTCAAGGAACAATTCGTGGCAGGGCATAGAGACGACGCGTGTGCCGATCCCTTCGGCCTGAAGCAGGTCACGCGCTGCGAGGGCGATTTCCACCTCAGAACCAGTTGCCATGATGATCGCTTGGCGTTTGCCATCAGCGTCGGCCAGGATGTAGCCGCCCTGTGCTGTCAGGTTTTTGACCTTATGCTCGGTGCGCACAGTTGGCAGGTTCTGGCGTGACAGGGCGAGGACGCAGGGCGTGCTTTGCGATGTCAGGGCCAATTCCCAAGCCTCGGCGGTTTCTACGGTATCCGCAGGACGGAAGACGTGGGTGTTTGGTGTGGCGCGCATCATGGCGAGGTGCTCGACGGGCTGGTGTGTCGGGCCGTCTTCGCCAAGACCGATGCTGTCGTGGGTCATCACGTAGGTCACGGGCACGCCCATGAGCGCAGACAGGCGCATCGCACCGCGTGCGTAATCGGTGAAGCACATGAATGTACCGCCGTATGCGCGCGCGCCACCATGCAGCGCCATGCCGTTCATCGCCGCCGCCATGCCATGCTCGCGCACACCGTAATAGATATAGCGGCCAGCGCGGGTATCTGGGTGGAACACGCCCATGTCACCGGTTTTGGTGTTGTTGGAGCCAGTAAGGTCGGCAGAGCCGCCAATGGTTTCCAGCATGATCGGGTTGATGACTTTGAGCGCCTCTTCCGACGATTTGCGTGTCGCATATTTTGGCGCAGTCTCAGATGCGTTCTTTTTGAAAGCACGGATGGCGGAGATCAGTTTCTTTGGAGCTTCGCCAGCGTAAGCGCGGTTGAATTCCGCTTGCTTAGTGTCGGATAGCTTTGCGAAACGCTCTGACCATGCGGCGCGTGTTGCTGCACCGCGGGCGCCGATGGCTTCCCACTGGGATTTCACGTCTGCTGGTACGTTGAAGGAACCTGCGGGCCAGCCGTAGAGCTCTTTGGCCGCGGCCATTTGTGCGGCATCTGTCAAAGCGCCGTGGCCCTTGGATGTGTCTTGTGCTGCGTGGCCCAAAGCGATGTGGGTTTTGCAGGCGATCATGGACGGGCGCGGATCGTTCTTAGCAGCTGCAATCGCTGCGTCGATTTCGACTGGATTGTGGCCGTCGATTTCCTGCACGTGCCAGCCAGAAGCCGCAAAGCGCATTGGCTGGTTGGTTTTGTCGGCGATATCTACGGTGCCGTCGATGGTGATGTTGTTGTTATCCCACAGCACGATCAGGTTACCGAGTTCCTGCATACCAGCAAGGCCGATGGCCTCTTGGGACACGCCTTCCATCAAGCAGCCGTCGCCAGCGATGACGTATGTGTGGTGGTTGACAATGTTCTTGCCGTAGCGGGCTCGCTGGATTTCTTCTGCGATTGCGAAACCAACCGAGTTGGCGATACCTTGGCCGAGCGGGCCTGTGGTTGTCTCAATACCGCGTGCGTGGCCGTATTCTGGGTGGCCTGCGGTCTTTGCGCCCCACTGGCGGAAGTTCTTAATCTCGTCGAGCGTGATGTCCTCATAGCCTGTGAGATACATCAGGGAATAGAGCAGCATAGAGCCGTGGCCCGCAGACAAGATGAACCGATCGCGGTCAGGCCAGTTTGGCGCTTTTGGATCAAAGTTCAGGTGCTTTTCAAACAGGACGGTTGCAACATCGGCCATACCCATTGGCATGCCAGAGTGGCCAGAGTTCGCGGCAGCGACCGCATCAAGGGTCAGCGTGCGGATTGCTGCGGCTTTCATCCAATGGTCGGGGTGCGCGGAGCGGAGTTGAGCGATATCCAAAGCAAATGTCCTTTATTGAGGCTTATATGAGCAGTTGCTTGCCTCAATAGCAGGGCGGACACTAAGTTCAAGCGTGACTGTAGGTGTTGGACGGGCCAATTTTGGCGCCGAAGTGGGAAGTGGCTATGTTAACGCAACCACGGGCGGGCCTGTTTGATGGTAAGCTGGCGGTTGCTGTCGACTTTGAACTCGACGTCCATGGCAAAGCTCGGGTCATCTGCGCGGTCGTAGCGCTGCTGAAAATGTCCTTGAATGCGCTGCAAAAGCGAAACCAGCGTCATCAGGTCGATGTGGCTGAGGACCGTGCCGCCATCAGGGACCAGACTGGAGCGTCTAACGTAAATGGTTTCATAGGGGTAAGGGCTGTTTTCGTTAATGGTTTGAAGCACCAAGACCTCTTCTGCGATCTCGGCCCCGTCGGGGTTTGTGACCAAGTTTTCGCCGATCTGTGCGTTGATAAAGTACCCTTCAAAGTCGGGGTAGTAGATGTTGCGGGTTAGGGCCACGCCGTTGACCAGTTCATCGTCAAAATTCGGATGCACCAAGACGCCCATGGCCGCGGTCATGTGATCGATGCGGTAGAAATCGCGCTCATTGAGGGCGCGCAGGTTCCACAGGCTGGCCCAAACCTGTTTGATAGATGTCCCGATGTGGCCCTCGTCCGCGCGGTGTGTGTAAGAATCGTAGAGCCCCGCGCCCGTAAACCCAACCAAATCTTCGTTATTGGCGCTCGATCTGCAACGCGGGGTCGTGCCTGACGGGAAGCTTTGGTGCATGGCGTCGAGTTTGGCACTTAGCGGTGCGGGGAGGGGTGCATCTTTGATGGTGCGGCGAAAGGCCTTGAGCAGATCGGGGCGCTTGGCATCGTATTGAAAGGCGGGGGCTTCGAGCATGGATTGCAAGGTATCGTAAAGCCCATTGGCCGCCATGAAATCATGGTAGAATGAGAAGGGCAGGGCCGCAGCATGCCCGGCACATCATCACGCGAAGACAGGGCCTCGAATGCGGTTCTGTCGGGTATGGTGGCGGTCCATTCCAAGTCGCTCGTATTATCCGCCATTTGCGTGGGCCAATATAATTCAGGCAGGCTTGGCGCGCGGGGACTTTGTTAGAGGTGGTCCTAGATTTTA